>CAJUQJ010000003.1:140059-183522 GCA_910588215.1 uncultured Lachnospiraceae bacterium | reverse complement strand
TCCACGCTTGAAAGTCGGTCACTCCGAGTTTTCAACTCTCACGTGACCGCCACCGGCATTCGCACTCCGGTCTGTCGACCTTCATGCTCATGCCGGCTTGCCCGTCCGATGTCTGTATGGCTGTGCGTGCGAGCACGCTCATCCACACAGCCGCCGTCCGGGACTTTCATTGCAAATCTTCTGCGTGGTACCGTGCCACAGCTGACTGGATCCTTTCCACGGGATTCAACAAGTCGCTGATGGAAGTATCGTGATTCAGGGTATCGATGATATAGGCGATATATTTGCTCATATCACAGTCGATATACCACTCACGGCTGAGGAGTTCCGGTGTCTGGTAGATCAGATTGGTGGTCAGGACAAGATGGATCAGGCCGTCCTGATATGCCTTGTCAAATCCGTCAAGACCGGCGGTGAAGAGGCCGAAGGTGGCGAAGACAAAGATCTTATTGGCTTTGCGCTCCTTGAGGGCGCTTGCCACTTCCAGAACACTCTCGCCGGAGGAGATCATATCATCTATGATGATCATATCCTTGCCTTCGATGCTGGAACCAAGGAATTCGTGGGCTACAATAGGATTACGGCCGCTGACGATGCGGGTATAGTCACGTCGCTTGTAGAACATACCCATATCCAGGCCAAGCACGTTGGCAACGTAGATTGCTCTGCTCATGCCGCCCTCGTCGGGGCTGATCACCATCATGTGGTCATTATCTATCTGCAGATCTTTCACATGGCTGAGTAAGCCCTTGATAAATTGGTAGGCTGGCTGTACGGTCTCGAAACCACTCAGCGGAATAGCATTCTGCACACGAGGATCATGGGCGTCGAAGGTAATGATGTTATCCACCCCCATATTGACCATTTCCTGCAGGGCCAGGGCGCAGTCCAGGGATTCTCTGGCGGTGCGTTTATGCTGGCGGCTTTCATAGAGATAGGGCATGATGACGGTGATCCGCCTGGCTTTGCCACCCACCGCAGCGATGATTCGTTTCAGATCCTGATAGTGGTCATCCGGCGACATGTGGTTCTCGTGGCCACAGAGAGAATAAGTCAGGCTGTAGTTGGCCACGTCTACCAGAAGATAGAGATCTGAGCCGCGAACAGATTCTTTGATCACACCCTTGGCCTCGCCGGAGCCGAACCGGGGCACCGTCGCATCCAAGATATAGGAATCTCTCTGGTAACCGGAAAAAGCCAGGGAATCTTTGTGCTCGCTTTCCCGTTCCGTTCTCCATTTTACAAGATAGTAGTCTACTTTTTCGCCCAGCGGCTTACATCCGGCCAGCGGAATGATACCGAGGGAACCTACCGGGATAGTCTCAAGATTTCTTTTTTCTTCTCGTTTCGTCATGAAAGGATCCTCACTTTCTGTTCATCAGGCGTTTTCTGTACATGCGGATATCCTGTCCGGTCAGTTTACAGATTTCATAGTGGCTGGTGATTCGGGAAAAAATACGGTCGGAATAGCGGTTCCGCAATTCTTCCAGCGAAAGATTTGTAGAGATGATCGTAGCTTTTTTCCCCATATGGCGCTCGTTCAGAAGAGCAAAAAGTTGGGATGTCACGAACTGATTCGTCAGTTCGGTGCCCAGATCGTCGATGATCAACAGATCACATTGATATAGGTCCGCGTAAGTTTCACGCAGCTCCTCTCTATTCTTATAGTCAAAGGAATTCTTGGATAATAAATCAAACAGGCCGGTGGCGCTGAAATAGATCACGGAATGACCGGTCTCGATCAGTTCCTTGGCAACACAACCGGAAAGAAAAGACTTTCCCGTCCCCACTGTACCATAAAAGAAGAGATTATGGTAGTCGGAATTGAAATTTTTGACAAAGTTTCGGCAGGTCCGCACCGCATTCTTGAAACGGGACAGATCCTCGCCCTCATAATATTCATAGGATAAAGAGTCGAAATTCTCTGTGCGGAGCATTTCGCGGATATTGGATTGCTCGTAGAGCAGCGTGATCATGGCCTGCTTGAAGCAGTGGCATTTCTCGCTGCCGATATAACCGGTATCCTGGCAGTCCGGGCATTCGTAGACCGGTTCCAGGTAATCCGGGGCAAAGCCGGCGTCTTCCAGAAGCTGTACCTTGCGGCCTGATAATTCGGCCAGGGAATCACGCAGGTCTTCCATGGCGTCCTCGTCGCCGGAAAGCAGTTTCTTACCTTGGGCTACGGAGACGGCAGCTACCGTGTCTTCCAGTTTCCGGTATCCGGGTATCTGGTCATAGACACGGGCAAGTCTGCGTTCCGTCTCGCGTCGGCTTTTCAGTTGCTTCATCTCGTACTGATGAAGGATCGTATCGTATTGCGCGTTTGTCAGGGACACGTTAGGCTCCTTAATATCAACTAGTTGCTGATCAGTTCCTGCTCTAAGGCATCGAAGTCATAGTCGTTCTGTGTAAACTGGTTGAATTTGTTGCCGGCAGCGGGCTTGGAAGGCTTTGCCCGGCGGTAGTGATCGTCCAGTGACTGGATGTCATGGATACTATGTACACCGGATTTCTGCCAGCTGGTAAGAATCCGGTCGGCATACTCGAAGCGGTGCTTGTCCGTCGCAAGGACAGTGCGTTCGCAGGCGGTATAAATAATATCGTCTGTAAAACAATATTCTTTCGTCCAGCGTGTGATGTAGGCTACCTCTGTCTTGGTGGGTGTGCCGCTCTTTCCCAGTGCTTTCATGATCTCGTAGACCGATTTATCATACTTGCCGGCCAGCTTCGCGGCCTGTCGGGGAGAGGTCACACCCTGCTGGGCCCAGCTGATAGCGACCTTCTCGATGTAGCGCAATTCCTTCTTGCCGCGGTCTACACAATACTGGATCAGATAATCGATCAGATCCTCTGAGAAACCGAGCTTGTCTGAAATAAAAAGGATCGTCTTCACTTCGGTGGCGCTGAGAGTCTTCTTCAAATACTGCTCCGCCACGAACAGGAGGCGGGCAGTGGCCTCGTCGGATTTGAAAGCTTTCAGCTCGTCCAGCGTATAATTAGGCTTCACATAAATATTGTCGATGGAGGCTTCGGACTGTTCTTCCGGGCTGACGACAGGAGCAGCCTGCGACAACTCTGACTCCATCGGTTTCTCATTGTCAACAGTGCCCAGTTTAGCGGTAATGGGCACAACAGAAGCCAGAGAAGAAGGAGGGGCAGCCGGAGGTACGGAGACCGTCGGTGCAGGCGCATCAAAATTCCGCAGATGGATGCCGATCACGTTCTTATGCTCGTCCAGATCCAGCGTCAGCAGATGATGCTTCTCCCAGTATTTCAAGGCACGCATCACATCCTTCTCTGTATAATTGAACAGATCCGCAATATCAGAGATACTGGTAGCGCGGCTGGCGCTCATCATACGAAGCAGATATAGATAGATCTTAAGCTGCGCGTCGTTGGCAGCCTGCATATATTCGTCAATGAACCGATTGGAAATAATCGTCGAATCGGTATGATTATCTTGATAGATTGTGAAACAACTCATGAATACACCACCTTCGCTTTACCCCTAAAGCACAATGTGTCTCAGAATGACACATCTCGCATTATAGCATAGCGTTCCACAAAATAAAATAGGTAAACAGTAACAAAGAAAAAATAAGAACAGACGTTTACCAAATGTGGATAATGTGGATGATGAAGCAGGATATCCCGAAATATGGGGCATTATTTGCCTTACAATATCCACAGAAAGTCGACGGAAATGGCGCCTTTTTTCTGTGGATATTGTGAATAATTATTTCTGTAGCAGGTCATCGCCGACTTTTACGATGTCTCCGGCCCCCATAGTTATCAACAAGTCGCCTTTTGTGCAATTTTCTGAGAGGAACGTTTCTATCTCCGAAAAAGTCGGGAAATAGTAACAGCGATGTCCAAGCTTCTCGATCTCTGCCTGCAGTGTGCGGGAACTGATGCCCAGCGTATCTTTCTCCCTGGCGGCATAGATGTCTGCCAGAACGATCTCGTCTGCCAGAGACAGTGCTTTGGCAAAATCCGAAAGGAAATCCTTGGTGCGCGTGTAGGTGTGAGGCTGGAAGACACACCAGATAGTCTTGTGCGGATAATTAAGAGCCGCCTGCAGCGTTGCCGTGATCTCCGTGGGATGATGGGCATAGTCGTCAATGACAGTGACGCCGTTCACGGTGCCCTTGTATTCAAAACGCCTGTCGGTTCCGGTATAGGAGAGCAGCGCCCCGGCAGTGGTCTGCACGGGGATGCCAAGCAGATCGGTCAGCGCGATGGCAGCGACTGCATTGTATACATTGTGCTGACCCGGAACATGCAGAGAGAATACGTCATCTTTTCCATTTGGCCGCATAAGATGGAAAGAGGGACAGCCTGAGGCATCGTAAGTGATGTCTGTCGGATGATAGTCATGGTCAGGTGAAGAGCCGTAGGTGATGACCCGGCAGTCGAGTCCCTGCGTGATCTCTTCGTAGTGGTCAATATCGCCGTTGATGATCAGAGTGCCGTCTTCCGGCAGTAGTTTGGCAAATTTGCTAAAGGAGTTGCGGATATCCTGAAGGTCTTTAAAGAAATCCAGATGATCTTCTTCTATATTAAGGATGATGCCGATCTTCGGGAAAAAGCTTAGGAAGCTGTTGGTGTACTCACAGGCTTCTGTGACAAAATATTCTGAGGAACCTACACGGATATTGCCGCCGATAGGCTTATAGATGCCGCCGATGGACAGGGTTGGGTCAACCTTGTGCTCTAACAGGATCTCGGAGATCATGGACGTGGTGGTGGTCTTGCCGTGGGTACCGCTGATGGCGATGGGAACTTTGTAGTTCTTCATCATCTGACCCAGCAGCTGCGCCCGGGTCAGGGTCGGGATGTGGAGCCTGGCAGCGGCGGTCATCTCCGGATTGTCGGGGCGAATCGCGCTGGTATAGACGATCAGGTCGATGTCTGATGTGATATTTTCTTCTTTCTGGCCGTAATGGACGGCCACCCCCTGCTCTGTAAGCGCATCGGTGAGCGACGAGGGAGTCCTGTCAGAGCCGGAAATACGGAAGCCTTCGGACAACAGGATCTCAGCCAACCCGCTCATGCTGATGCCGCCAATGCCGATGAAATATATGTGAATAGGATTACTGAAGTTGATCTGGTACATGGATATCTCCTTGTTTTTTTTATTAGTATTATACTCATTTGGGCGGAAAAAACCAATATGTTTTTAGAAAATGTGAGGTTTCGGGGAAATAGAAGGAAAACGGAATCCGGCGTTTGTGCCGAAGCGTCCCAAACTCCTTGATCGCAGCGCAGAAATGGAGAAAACTATGACCGGATAGCGACTTGGGGAAAATTTACAGATGGATAAGGATAAAATTATATCGGCGGAAGCGACAGTGTAAAAAATAAATAAACAGATTAAAAAAGAGGATATATTTATTGGACAGTATTAACATAATAGGCGAAATAACGGGCGAATAAATTCGTAAATTATATTCACTTTCAAATCAGAGTGTGATATAATTATGCAAAGCCATAAAATCCGTTTGTAATTAATATATTAAAGTTGATTTGCGAAGCAAATTTACTATTTTATTCAAAAATGAAGAAACAAGAGGTGATAACATGGTTAAGAAGGAAATGATTGCCATGCTTTTGGCTGGCGGTCAGGGAAGCAGGCTGGGAGTATTTACGTCGAAGGTTGCGAAACCTGCGGTGGCGTTCGGGGGTAAATACAGGATCATCGACTTCCCGCTCAGTAACTGTATCAATTCAGGTGTTGACACCGTAGGTGTGCTGACGCAGTATCAGCCCCTTCGCCTCAATACCCATATCGGGATCGGTATTCCATGGGATCTTGACAGGAATATCGGCGGGGTGACAGTGCTTCCGCCTTACGAGAAGAGCGCTAACAGCGAGTGGTATACGGGCACGGCCAACGCGATCTACCAGAATCTGGATTATATGGAGAGCTACAATCCGGAGTACGTCCTGATCTTGTCGGGCGATCATATCTATAAGATGGATTATGAAGTGATGCTGGATTTCCACAAGCAGAACGGTGCGGAGGTGACGATCGCGGTCATGCCGGTGCCGATGGAAGAAGCGAAGCGTTTTGGCATCATGATAACGGATAAAGACCGCAGGATCACGGATTTCGAGGAGAAGCCGGAGAATCCGCGCAGCAATCTTGCTTCCATGGGTATCTATATATTTAATTGGAAGACTTTGAAGGAAGCGCTTTTGACAAACGCTTCACAGCCGGGACTGGATTTCGGCAAGCATATCATTCCTTACTGCCATGAGAAGGGGGCGCCTCTTTACGCATATGAATTTAACGGATATTGGAAGGATGTCGGCACACTGAGCTCTTACTGGGAAGCGAACATGGAGCTTATCGATATCGTTCCGGAGTTCAATCTTTACGAGGAGTACTGGAAGATCTATACGAAGAGCGAAATACTGCCGCCGCAGTATCTGTCTTCCGACAGTGTTGTGGAGAGAAGTATCATCGGAGAAGGTTCCGAGATCTACGGGCAGGTATATAATTCCGTGATCGGCTGCGGTGTCACGGTCGGTGAGGGAACGGTCATAAGAGATTCTATCATCATGAATGAGACGCAGATCGGCAGCCACTGTGAATTGCATAAGGCCATCGTTGCAGAGAATACAATGATCGAAGATGATGTTAAGCTGGGTGTGGGGGAAGAAGCAGAGAATGAGACAGATCCTCATATCTACAACAGCGGCATCGTGGCGGTAGGGGAGAAGAGCTTTATCCCTCAGGGCGTCACCGTCGGCAAGAACTCGGTCGTATTTGGTGTGACGAGTGCGGAGGACTATGCGGAGGGCAGTCTTCCGAGTGGTAAAACTTTGATTAAGGCAGGTGATAAACAGTGAGAGCAATCGGAATAATCTTGGCAGGTGGCAACAATCATAGGATCAAGGAGCTGACCCAGAAACGTGCGGTCTGTGCAATGCCCATCGCAGGAAGTTACCGTGGGATTGACTTTGCGCTGAGCAATATGTCCAACTCCCACATCAATAAGGTTGCCGTGTTCACGCAGTACAACGCGGGGAGTTTGAACGAGCACCTGAGTTCTTCCAAATGGTGGGATTTTGGCCGTAAGCAGGGAGGATTACGTGTTTTCACTCCGGCATTGACAGCAGAGAGCAATGCATGGTATCGTGGTACAGCAGATGCCATTGCACAGAATCTCTCTTTCTTGAAAAACAGCCATGAACCATACGTGGTAATATCTTCCGGTGACTGCGTTTACAAAATGGATTATAATAAGCTTCTGGAGTACCATATTGAGAAGAAGGCAGACATCACTGTTGTATGTAAGGATATGCCTGCGGACGTCAATGTGGACAGGTACGGATCGGTCAAGATGAACGAGGAGTGCCGCATAGAAGAATTCGAGGAGAAGCCGGTGGTGGCCAGGTCCAACACGATCTCTTGCGGTATCTATGTAGTCAGAAGACGGCAGCTGATTGAGATGATCGAAAGATGTGCAGAAGAAGACAGATACGATTTCGTGAAAGATATTCTGATCCGTTATAAGAATATGAAGAGTATCTACGGTTACAAGATCAAAGAATACTGGAGTAATATCGCTTCCGTGGATGATTACTTTAAGACGAACATGGATTTCCTTCATCCGGAGATCCGGAATTATTTCTTCAAGCAGTATCCGGATATTTATTCCAGGGTTGATGATCTGCCGCCTGCCAAGTATAATGTGGGAGCAAGCATCAGGAACAGCTTGATCTCCAGCGGATGTATCGTGAACGGTAAGGTAGAAGACTCCGTGATCTTTAAGAAGACGTACATCGGCAACAACTGCTATATCAAAAATTCCATCATTCTGAATGATGTCTATATCGGAGATAACACACATATTGAGAATTGTATCGTGGAGAGCAGGGGGACGATACGAGCCAATTCTTACCATAAAGGGGAAAATGGTATAGAAATTGTTGTAGAACATAATGACAGATTTGTAATTTGATGGTATGATGGAAAGGCGGTTGCGATTGAAAGATGTATTTTATTGTGTAAGAGGCATGTGCGTAACTAATTAAATGTTTATTACAAGCTACGTGGCTTGATGAGTATGACTTGTGTGGAAAAGCTTGTGAAAACCGGCAGGTTACTGACCGGTATCATATGATAAGGAGGCTGAGCTTCATGAGAATTACTGATGTCCGCGTGCGTAAAATGACTCAAGACAGCAAGATGAAAGCAATCGTCTCAATTACCATAGACGATGAATTCGTAGTTCATGACATTAAAGTAATTGAAGGTGAAAAGGGTCTTTTCATTGCAATGCCGAGCAAGAAAGCCAACGACGGCGAGTATCGTGACATTGCACATCCGATTAACTCGGAGACCCGGGACAGAATACAGAGCATTATTCTGGACAGCTATGAAAAGGCGCTTTTGGAACCAAACGACGAGTAAACAAATGCATAGTGTGGATGTAACGAGAAAGGACGCGGGAACGCGTCCTTTTTTCATATTATTAAAGGAAAGTGCGTCCTATGATACCGAACCGGATGTGTGGAAATATGCTAAAGAACAGCTTGTCGTATGAGTTAAAGTATCTTAAATGCTCAAATTATAATTTTAACGTTAAAGTAGTTGACAGGAGAATATATACTATGTAGAATGGTACTATACTATTATAAATAGTACAAATGAGGGTTACAAGAAAATTATATGGATCATAGAAATGGATGGTTGTTAAGTTGCATAGGAAAAGCACATAAGAGGGTCGTTAGATATCAGGAGAAAGGAAAATGAAAAGAAACAGGATTGCTGTCAGGATTACTGTATTGTTGGTAATAAGTGTATGCGTATTGCTTGTATTTTTTTTAGATAACAGAAATAATAATACTCTGAAAAGAATACTTGGAGCGAGTGAAAAAAAGGATATCATAGAAGGAGCGATTGTTATTTCGGAAGAGGCGGCTGAAACAATGTGGAATGAAGATAGAGACGTGGGTCCATATTATGATTTAAGTAGTGAAGGAGAGCTGCAGAGTGATATAGCGATACAGGAAGAAGAGATTTTCATGATAGAAAATAAATTTAAAACCAATAGTACAAAAATTACTATAGGAAACCAGGAAAATATTCCTATAACAGTGTGCTTGTATAATACTTTGTGGCCAGAGTCAGCTATTCAGGAGATGGATATAAAACCACTGGAAAAGGGTATCTTTGATAATTTGTCAGCGAAATATTTATATTTGATAGGGGTAGTTTCGGCAGAGAATGCGGAAATTAAAATAACGATAAATGATTAGTGACCAGAGTATGCAGGAGATGCGTTGCAAAGATCACAGATTGATATTTGTAGAAAAATTCCCGTAAGGCGTATGTGATGCCCTATGGGAATTTTTTCTGCAGGGGAAATAGTTATGTAAATTAGGAACTTGATTAATACTATCCTGCGTAGTACAATAATACAAAATGAAGCTGCAGAAGGAAGACATACATAAAGTATGTAAGCGTTGTGGCAGCTTTGCAGATGCAAGGAAAGGTGTGGAGAAATGAAAGACAAATATAATTTAACAAAATCAGAAGAAGAGATCATGGAATTACTGTGGGAGACGGACAGGAAGATGTCGTCTAAAGAGATACTGGATCATTTCAATGAACATTGTGGTAAGGACTGGAAGAAGCAGACGTTGAATACCTTTCTGGCCAAACTGTTGCAGGCCGGGTTTATTGATAGGATCTCAAAGGACAGGAAGTATCTGTATGTACCTCTGATCACGCGGATGGAATATAAGCAGAAAGGAGCGGAGCGGTTCATCAGGGATTCCTACAGTGGGTCTTTCATGAAGTTTGTAAGCGCTTTGTCCGGCGGTGAGATGATCAGTAAGGAAGAAGCGGAAGAGATCAGGAAACTGCTGGAGGAGAACAAGTTATGAAGCTGTTAGGATCGATGACGTGCGCAGGTAGTGTGGTAGTATTACTTTATCTCATTTGCATGGTGGCTTTGAAAAAGTCTTTCGGTGCGAAGTGTAGATATCGGATTTTGGTTATGGCTCTGTTTTTTTACCTGGTGCCGGTCCAACTGGGGCATTATATGGATATAGCACAGGATATCGTACAGGATCGCGTGCAAGATCGCATGTTGTTTACGGATTGGGAAGGTGATCGAGCATATGATATGTCTCGTAATGTCATTGAAGTGACTCGGGAGGGGAAGATCTACTTTCCTTTTATGGAGGCAAAGATTACATTGTTTATCATGTGGAGCATTATTGCTGTTACAATAATATTGTCCAAACTGTCTAATTACAGTAAAGAAAGAAGAATACTCTTTGAGGCCAGTGAGGATATTACGATTAAGGAGACGCTGGCAGCGCTGGAAGCGGCAAGAACCGGATTGGGGATCAGAAGAAACGTAAGGTACAGATGGGATCCCGGCCTGAAGGTACCGTTGTCCATCGGGGTTTTGCGACCGATTCTGTTGCTGCCAAAGCAGAGATATTCGGATGAGGAAGGCTGGTTTATTTATGAGCATGAACTGCTGCATGTCAAAAATTTTGACACACTCCTTAAACTGCTGGGAGTGTGGGCGATCGGGGTAAACTGGTATAACCCGTTGGTTTACTGGTTGGTCCGTGAATTGGGTAAGGTGAGTGAAAATGTCTGCGATGAACAGATCGTTTTAAATTGTGGGGAAGAACAGAGGAAGATGTATGGTCAATTAATTCTGAAAATGGTCACGGTAGAGAGTGAAAATGGTTTTAAGTATACTGCGCCTTTTGGCAGTAGCAAAGAAAATGTTAAGGAAAGGATATCATTAATGCTGAAGACAAGGAAATTGAAAGCAGGAATGAGGATTTTAGCAGTATGTTTTACGGCGGCGATCGGTCTGGCGGGTTCGTTTCCGGTACTGGCATACGAGAAGCCGGTCATAGTATGGGATGAGAGCGGAAAGGATATTAAGTACAGCACACAATGGGAGGAGTTTTTTGTAGAGGAAGGATTCAAGGGAAGTGAGGATGAGATGCGCAGTCTGTTTTTGGATGTAGATGAAGTGAATCTAAAAGAACTTCCGGCTGAAAGTTACTTCCAGGATCTGCAGGGGAATATATATATCGGTGAGGGACAACAGGAGCAAAGGGCGTGCAGCCATACATATGTGAATGGGACAAGCAGCAGGCATGTGAAGAGTGGGAACAACTGCACGATATATGTTTATAACGCAAGACAGTGCAGTAAATGTGGGAATGTGTTGAAGGGGGATCTGGCGCATGAAACAAAGTTTCCTAAATGTCCCCATTAAAAATTCTTATTATAAGTAGTTGACAAAAAGTATAGTACTATATAGTGCTATGCTAACAAAAATGATACCAATAAAAAGAGTTGGGATTGGGTGAATTCAAAGCCATATATGAGAGCTTTGGCAGTACCGAGAACGAAATTTCTAATGTCGTTAACTATAAGTACCGTGCCTGCACGAGTATTTGACTTGGATGGCAGAGTCTCAGTTTTCTATTGAAAAAGAGATTCTGTCGATACGTTGGAATGGAGGCAGAATGAGCAGGAAGATAATATGGATAGCGATCACAGTTATAGCGGTCGTAGCAGGAAGCATTCTTTTATATAATATGTTTTATCGGGAAAGAGAAAGCCAGGCAGCTGTCGAAGAATTTGAAGAATATACAGGGACTCATTATAAGATCTCGGATAATTATTCGCTTCCAGGGCATAAGTCTATGAATGAAATCGCACGCGAGGAAGGGGTCATGGACAAGGCCGATGAATTATGTGACGCATTGAACGGCTCGGAATATTTTACTTATTATGAAGTGTATGATAAACTGTTGCAGTATGAAGGGAATTACGATATGGGTTATGCATTTTTGCATGTTCCCAGGGGGTTGACAGAAGAGGAGATGGATGATGTTATTCATCAGAAAGCACTATCCGGTGAAGAGATCATACTGCTTACAAATATAAAAGGAATGTTTATCGGAGAAAAAGCGTTTGACCAATTATTATCGTTACGGGATCATATTACCGAAGGAAAGGGATTTGAGCCGGAGGACTTTATTTTTGATGATGTTGTGAATGTTGTTCTTGGGAGTGAGTATAAGGAATTTTATGATATAGGAGATAGAATAGTCGTCCATTATATCTGTGAGCCGATCGAGTTGAATGTGATCGGATTTTTAGATGACAGTGCGGCGGTAGATATTGGAAACATTCATGTAAATCTGTCTACCTTTATTGTTGTCCCGAGCTTCAAGATCGTATCGCAGGAGAAAAAAGGACAATATTTCAATGTTGCACATAGCTTATTCAGAGCGAGTGGTATTATAGAAATTAACGATAATGTCGATATCAAAACGGCATTGTCAGCGTGTGACGATATGTTTAGTAAAAGTGGTCTGGATTACTGGTATTTCCAACTGGGCGGATGAAAGAAGATCATATGCTCAACGGCCAGCTAAAACTGGCATATAATGTCCAGATCGCAGTAGAGAACTATTTCATTCCCGCGAGCAATGAGCCAAGTACCGTGCTTGCACGAGTATTTGGCGAATGCCGCGAGGGTCAGATACCCCGCAGCTCTGCTGCGTTGCAAGTTGGATGCCCCGTCAGCTTGCTGCGGGGTATTTGACTATGGCTGGCACGCCTTCCGCTGTAACAGTGTGATAATCTGTTCTATTTCTTTGGGGCGGAGATGGTTTTTCCCTCCGTATGGATTGCCCTGTCAATATCCGAAAGACTGGAAATGATATGCCCGCTGTCCACTTCAGTTCCATACGCATCCCTCTTTTCTTTCGTATTTGCCTGTCCGCCCGCTTTTTAAAACAACTGGCCTCGCGCCGTCATTGCGGCAGGACGGCGCAGGCAAGAACCCGCATTGCCGCTATTTTTTCAGAAAATCGCTAAATTCCTTCAATTCTTTTCTCCTGTCTTCTGGAAGGCTGTTATACGGCACATTATGTATCGCGCCTTCTAATGTATATAAATGCACCAGACATACATTCGGGTATTTTTGCTTTAACCTTAGAAACGCGTTTTTCGCGCCCGCTTCCATAAGCTCCCCGGGAGATTCTATGCCGACAGATGTCAGCTTTTTCTCCATTTCCCTGCCAATGTTCATCATTGATGTCAACCCTGCCATGTGTTCCTCCCATATTCTATGGTTTCCTTATTGATGCAAACCAGAAGCTATCGTTTACCCTCTTTAATGAATATGATTAGCTTTTCTACGTCATCAAATTCATCGTAATCGCCAACAATACCTTCACGATGATATATAATACCGTTTTTTTCGTTGCGCTCTAAGCAATCTAACAGCATTTGCTCCCCATATCTTTTAACAAATAAAGTAAAACCATATGGTTTCATCTTGGACAACAAGCCTTTTCTGCAATCTTCCATGCAGCTATAACAATGGTCATAACATTTTGCTATTGCGCATTTCCTGTTTTCACACCAGTCTTTGTCGGGACATTCTCCCGAATTACATCCGTGACAGGTGGTGTTTTCAGAACACAAACAGCAGGCAAGTCCACATCTTGCAATTCCCAATTCCCGTTTCATAAAACGCCTCCGCTCTCGATAAATCTCGATTTGCTATTGTAATTATAGTTTATTTTTAACGGATGTGCAATTCCGAAAGGGAACTTATTTACTGTACATTAAGGTGTGCCGCAATGAGAAAATTTCAATACGGCACACTTTTTTCAATGCAAAATGATTTCGGTCTTGCAAATTTTTACTTATGGGAAATTTGCAAAAATTAAGCAGCAGCGTCCTTTTCTTTGACTATATTTATTGATAAATTAGCTAATACTTGATACACTCTTAAAAGGAATTTAAATGGCCTGTTTTGGGTAAACCAAACGACGAGTAAACAAATTCATAGTGTGGATGCAAAAGGGGGAAAGGGAAGAAATGAAGAAGATTTTGGGTGTTTTTATAAATCGGAACAATGCCTTTCGGATCATAGTAACGGCATTGTTTGCGGCATCTTCCCAGCCGCTAATCGCATGGAGCATGGCCGGACTCTCAGGAGCATTTCTGGACAGTGAATTGAGTTATGAAGCGTTGCTTAGAAATATACTGATCTTGTTATGCGCATTGTTTATTGCCTGGTTTGCAGATAATATCAAGGCAAATTTGTTATTGGACAGTGAGTTTGAACTGCGCAGGCAGGTCTTTGACAGTATTTATGCCATGCCTATTGATCAGTTTGAGAAAAAAGATAGCGGAGCGTATTACAATCAGATCGGACGTGATACGCAGATTCTGTCTAAAGAGCTTTTTGAAGGTACGCTGCAAGTGATCGTGAACGGCCTTAGTATTGGCCTGATAGCGGTGTTGCTGTTATATTGCCACTGGATGAGTTTTCTGATCATTCTTATTTTTTTGCTGCCTTTGACCATTAACAATCTGTTGATGCCGCAGAAGATCGCTGCCTGTCAGGAACGATCGATGAACACGCTGGTGGGGATGACGGTTAAGATCAAAGACCTGCTGAGCGGGTTTTTTACTGCTCGCTTTCAGGAAGGGGAGAAGCAGGTTTCCGAGAGTATGCATACGCACTTTGCAGCGGCAGCGGATGCGGAGAAGCAGATCATGAAACTGTCTAACTTGAGCGGGCTTATCGCGAATGCCAGTGTAACGCTTTCGCAGTTTTCCGGGTTGTTTGTTGCCTTTTATCTCATGCGTTTTGGTAACATCGACTTTCCGCAATTCGTATTGATCTTTCAGCTGGGGATGATAGTCAGTAACCCGGTAGTCAGTTTGATCAATGCGGTCATTTCCATCCGCTCTTCGCGTCCCTATATTGAGAATACGGAGAAGATTCTGGCAGGACATAAATACCAGGAAGATTTCCGGCTGGAGAAGGTATGCAGCATAAAACTTGACGATGTGTCGTTTGTTTATCCTGAAAAGCAGCGCTGTGTTTTAAGTAATTTTAATTATTGCTTTGAGCAGGGCAGGAAATATCTGATCATTGGAGAAAGCGGCAGCGGCAAGACCACCCTGATAAAACTTTTGCTGGGGACGCTCCATCCCAGCTCCGGTCACATATATTATGACAGGATTGATCAACAGGAGCTTTCCCCTTCTGAAATCTACCATCATTCTGCGGTGGTGCCGCAGCAGGTCTATATTTTCGACGATACGATCAGGCGTAATCTTGATCTGAAGGGAACCTGTACGGATGAAGAGCTGCTTGCGATAATCAGCAAAGTGAAACTCGACAGGTTTTTCGCTGCAAACGGGTATACGCTGGATACACAGATCAGCAACGAAACCCTGCAGGTTTCCGGAGGCGAAAAGGCTAGGATCGGTCTGGCCAGAAGTTTGACGCTTCATAAGAGCATCGTCATTTATGATGAGGTGCTTTCCGGACTCGACCCACAGAATGCAGAACTGATCGAAGATCTGCTCCTCGCGGACAACGAAAGGATCGTGATCCATATTGCACATAACTCATCGCCAGGCTACCAGGACAGATATGATGCTGTCGTGCGGCTTGCGATTCAAAGTGATCCGGAAGAACAGATAGAACAGTGACTGACATCCCCATGCTGCTGCTTTCTGAAACATCTTTTCTGCCGTTACAGTAAGTAATTATTTTCCCGATTTGCGATCTGTAAACCGACTAATTTGTAGGTTGCGTATCCGCCCACGACCAGAGGTTCTGCTTTGCATAGTTCTTCTGCTTCTTCGCGGGACTCTGTTTTCAGGATATACATACCTGCCATTCCAGGATAGCCTTTAAAGACGCCACAGATTTCCAGCTTTCCTTCATCATCCAACTTTCTTATGTTCTCAACGTGCTCTATAACTACCTGCTTTGTCATTTTATTATAGGTCTTGCTTTTCTCGATCATCATCATGTACATCAATTTTTCCATATGATATTCTCCTTCTCCCACATGGGGTGCATGGCTTCACCTAATGCCATATTGTATTTGGTACATAGATAGTTTATCATAGAATGGTGACAAAGTCTGTCACTATTTGAAAAGAAGTTTAATGTTGAATAAATTCTCTGAGGGGCAATTTAGTTCAACAAACTGAACAAGTATAGTTAGAGTTTGTGCCGCTTCGGAATGGAGGTAAAAATGTCAAAAGCAGAACGACTTATCGAAATGATGATAACAATAAATGCAAAGAAGGATTTTACAGTAGGCGAATTAGCAAAGGAGTTTTCCGTATCAAAAAGAACCATACTGCGTGACTTGCAGGAATTGGAGCAGGCAGGTTTTCCTCTTTACTCTGAAGTTGGGGCGGCAGGTGGGTATCATGTTTTAAGAGAACGCATTTTGCCGCCTATTGCTTTTTCAGAAAGCGAGGCAAAGGCTGTTTTCTTTGCCTGTCAAGCCTTGCAATACTACCGTGACTTGCCGTTTGAACAGGAGACCATATCGGTCTTAAAGAAATTCTTGAATTGTCTGCCATTAGATGTACAAAACAGTATCACTCAGATTCAAAATAAGGTTGTATTTTGGATTCCGGACAGACATTGCGATTCGCCTTGGCTTAAAGCAATGTTTCTTGTCGTCATACACCGCCATGCCGCAACAATACGGTATTCGTCAACCTATTCTGAAAGTACGCGCACGATCATACCTGTTGGTTTATATGCCATGAATGGGCTTTGGTACTGCCCGGCCTATTGTACAGCAGCAGAGCAGATCAGAGTGTTCCGGGTTGACCGTATCAAGGAGATCATAGAGGAAAAGCCTTATCCAAAAGGGAAATACCCTATCCCTGCGTCGATTCAGGAATATCTTGAAAATACAGATGTTAAAAACGATTATCATATGAAGATCCAACTGACAGATATTGGTGTTAAACGCTGTGAAAGTGAATGTCTGCTTGCAGGTGGATTACAAAGATTTTCAACGGGCGGCGGGATGATCGACATGGACATAAACCATGCTGCTTTAGAATGGGTTGCCGATTATATACTGCCATTTGGGAGTGATGCCACCGTGTTAGAACCTGTGGAGCTAATAAAGCTGATGCAGCAGAAAATATACAGTTTATATGAGCATTATTGCGGAGCGGAATAATGTTTCTGAAGTGCTGATTGAAATTCTTCGTGAGAGTTCGTTGTAATAAACTGCGGCTATGTGATATAATTTGGTCATACAAAGGAGAAGATATGATACAATGGCATCCCGGTTTTGTAGCGGCGATGAATTTGGAGTTTTCAAAGGATAGGCAGGGGCATATGCCAGTCTGTATAAGTCTTACGGGGAAAGAGTGGATGCGGTATCCCATATCTGGCTCGGTTCTCTATCGGAGAGGATGGAGAAGGAGAAAATGATCAGATTGATAGAATGTGCTGAGAAATTGACAGGAAAAGCGGAAAGAGAGTTTGCAGATTCGGTTTTGGAAGTAAGCATTGGAGCAAATAAACAGGTCATAGAAGAATTGCTGGGAGATGAGAGAATGTGCCAGGCATTAATGGAGATCATGGAGCCGCATTTGCAGCTTAGGGAAAAAGCAGGAATGAAAGAGGGTATCAAAGAAGGTATCAAAGAAGGTATCAAAGAAGGTATCAATGGCGCAGTGGATACCTTGAGAGCATTTGGGCATGGAGATTTAGAAATAAAAAATGCAATCATGCAAAGATATGTTCTTTCCGAAGAAGAGGCAGAAGAATACGTATATGGAAGGAATGAAAAGGCAGAACGTTAAGCCGGGATTTCCTTTTCCTTGTGGGAAGATAAAACAAAATAGGAGATGCCGAATAATGTAGGAAAGGAAGAGTATGTATGAGTTATGATTTAATGGTCTTCGAGAAAACCAAGGCGCCCAGCAACAAAAAGGAATTTATGACGTGGTTTGAAAAACAAACTGAATGGAGTGAAGGACATGATTATCAATCGATCGGTGTATCGTCTCCGGCATTGCAGAATTGGTTTATGGAAATGAAAGATACATTTCCGCCGATGAATGGTGAATATGCTCCGGATGTAGAGTTATTTGATGAAGATGAAGATTTGGAAAACCATGTGACAGATTACAGCATAGGGCGGGAAGTAATATATGCGGGATTTTCCTGGTCGGTAGTAGATGAGGCATATGAACTTATGCAGACATTGGCACGAAAACATGGGGTTGGATTTTTTGATGTAAGCAGTGATAATGGAGACATAATTCTGCCGGACGGCAGTGTGATCATATAGGAAAACTGTGAGAAGATCTGTCTGCTTTTTGGGAGAGTGGCTATCGGTAAGTAGAAAAACACCATAAGGCAGCATTCATGAGCCAGGAATCAGAAAACAGGTTCCTGGTGTTATTTTTGCTCATAAAAACAGAGAACAATTTTACAGTAAACTTACGGCATGCTCAACCTGCCGCTTAGCGGGCCGCAAGGCCATCCATGGTATGAAAGTCGAAGACTTTCACGGCATGTTGTGGTATATTGTTATCAGGATTGGAAGAGTACTGTAGCCCGTGCGACAAAGAAGTTAAAAGACCATGGAATCATTGTGCGGGTTGGATCGACTAAAGCGGGTTACTGGAAATATTGAGCAGGGAGGCAGCAGCATTTTGTTTGACAGGATGAGAGCATTATTACATAAAAATACAGAATTGCAGGAGGGCAGCATGTATATTATCGCAGGCTTGGGGAATCCGGACAGGAAATATCAGAATACGAGGCACAATATCGGATTTGAAGTGATAGATGCGATCGCCGGGAAGAATCAGATCACGGTAGGTGAGCGCAAGCATAAGGCCATCATCGGCAAGGGGTATGTGGGCGGCCAGAAAGTTGTGCTGGTCAAGCCTCAGACTTACATGAATTTGAGTGGTGAAAGCATAAGACAGGTCATAGACTTTTATAAGGTGGATGAGAAGAGCGAGCTGATCGTGATCGCGGACGACGTCAGTCTGGAGCCGGGACAGATCCGCATTCGCAAGAAAGGGAGTGCTGGCGGCCATAACGGACTTAAGAATATCATTCTGCACTTGGGGCATGATGAGTTCTGCCGGGTGAAAATGGGTGTGGGCGAGAAACCGGCAGGGTACGATCTGGCGGACTATGTGCTGGGGCACTTTTCGGACAAGGAGCGGGAAATCATGGATGAGAGCATCACGCGGGCGGCGGAGGCCGTGGAAGTGATGATAGCGGACGGGGCGGATGCGGCCATGAATCAGTTTAATAAGAAGAATCGTTGAGGACAATCAGAAAGAAGGATATTGATTAAGCGGAGGTAAGATGTGAGGGCTTTACTGGCTCCCCTGGAAGAACTGGGAGAATATGAAGAGATTAAGAAAATGCTTGTGAGTAAGCAGGCCTGCGTGGCGCTCAGCGGGTGTGTGGATTCTCAGAAGCTGCATATGGTTTATGGGATTGGCGATGGTTTTCGGAATAAGATCATCGTCACTTTCAGTGACCTGCGGGCCAAGGAACTGTATGAGGATTATAAATTTTATGACAGGAATGTGATGCTGTATCCGGCCAAGGATCTGATCTTTTTTCAGGCGGATATCCACGGTAATCAGCTGACGATGAAGCGGATCCGCTGTCTGCGCAGGCTGATGGAAGGCCGGCCGACGACGGTGATCACCACCTATGATGCGCTGATGGCGCCGCAGATCCCGATGGAATCCTGGCGGCAGCATGTGATCCGCATTGACAGGCAGAGTGTTCTGGCGGAGGAAGAGCTGGCCACGCAGCTTGTGGAACTGGGTTATGAGAAAAATTATCAGGTGGAGGCGCCGGGGCAGTTCAGCATCCGGGGCGGTATCGTTGATATCTTCGATCTGACGGAGGAGAACCCTTATCGGATCGAGTTGTGGGGAGAGGATGTGGAGTCCATCCGCAGCTTTGATATCTTAAGCCAGCGTTCCATTGAGAAGCTGGAATCGGTCACCATCTTTCCGGCTACGGAGTTGATCCTGACGGATGAAGAACTGCGAAGCGGCCTGAAAAAGATCGAGACGGAGTGCAGGGCTCACGCCGACCGCCTCAGAAAAGAGATGAAGACGGAGGAGGCCCACCGGATAGAGACGCAGATCAGGGAGCTGGAGGAACAGCTGCTGGAGCTGGGATTGTCCCGGGGCGCGGTGAATCTGGAAAGCTATGTGCACTATTTTTATCCGGCGCTGTCTGATTTTCTGGACTGTATCGACAATTTTTCCGCAGGAACGGCGGGGCGGGGCGGCAGTTGTGTGTTTGTGGAGGAACCGCTGCGGGTAAAGGAACATGCTTCGGCTGTGGAACTGGAGTTTCGGGAGAGCATGATGCATCGTCTGGAAAAGGGCTATATCCTGCCAGGACAGATGAACATCCTGTACAGCGCAGAGGAGACGGCAGCCAGGATCGCCGGTGGCCGGGTGGTGACGCTTTCCATGATGGACGGCAGGAATCCGTTATTTAAGGCGGACCGGAAATTTGATATCCAGACAAGAAGTCTGTCTTCCTATAATAACAGTTTTGAGGCATTGGTGAGAGATCTGGCCGGTTATAAGAAAAAGGGTTACCGCATCCTGCTGCTTTCCGGTTCCAGGACCCGGGCGAAGCGGCTGGCGGAGGATCTGCAGGAGCAGGAGATCAGCGCCTTTTATACGGAGGATCCCATGCGGGAGGTGCAGCCGGGGGAAGTGATGACTTACTACGGCCGGGTACTGAAAGGGTTCGAGTATCCGCTGCTGAAATTCATCGTGATCTCGGAGAGCGATATCTTTGGCGCGGAGAAGAAGAAAAAGAAGAAGAAAAAAGTCTACCAGGGCCAGAAAATCAACGATTTCAACGAGCTGCGGGTAGGGGATTATGTGGTGCATGAGAGCCACGGCCTCGGCGTCTATCAGGGGATAGAGAAGGTGGAGGTCGATAAGATCGTCAAGGATTATATGAAGATATCCTACCGGGACGGCGGCATCCTCTATGTGCTGGCCACGGGGCTTGATGTGATCCAGAAATATGCTTCCGCGGAGGCGGGAACGAAGCCGAAGTTAAATAAGCTGGGCACCCAGGAGTGGAACAAGACCAAGTCGAGGGTGCGCAGCGCGGTGGACGAGATCGCCCAGGACTTGGTGGAGTTGTATGCGACAAGGCAGCAGAGCCAGGGCTTCCAGTACGGCAAAGATACGGTCTGGCAGCGGGAATTCGAGGAGATGTTCCCCTTCGAGGAGACGGAGGATCAGATCAGTGCGATCGCGGCTACCAAGGAGGATATGGAGAGCAGCAGGATCATGGACCGTCTGGTCTGCGGAGATGTGGGTTACGGCAAGACGGAGATCGCCATCCGGGCGGCCTTCAAGGCGGTGCAGGAGAACAAGCAGGTAGTCTATCTGGTGCCCACGACCATTCTGGCGCAGCAGCATTATAATACGTTTGTGCAGCGGATGAAAGATTTTCCGGTGCGGATCGATCTGCTCTCCCGGTTCCGCACGGCGGCAGAGCAGAAGAAGACGATCACGGATTTGAAGAAGGGCATGGTGGATATCGTCATCGGTACGCACCGGGTGTTGTCCGCAGATGTGGAGTACAAAGATCTGGGGCTTTTGATCATCGACGAGGAGCAGCGTTTCGGAGTGGTTCACAAGGAAAAGATCAAGAAGTTAAAGGAAAATGTGGACGTGCTGACGTTAACGGCTACGCCGATCCCGCGGACGCTGCATATGAGCCTGATCGGAATCCGGGATATGAGTGTGCTGGAGGAGGCGCCGGGGGACAGGCAGCCCATCCAGACTTTTGTCTGCGAATACAATGAGGAACTGGTGCGGGAGGCGATCGTCAGGGAACTTTCCAGAGAAGGACAGGTCTACTATGTCTATAACAGGGTCAACAACATCGCGGATGTGGCGGCCATGATCCAGAAGCTGGTGCCGGAGGCAAACGTAAGTTTTGCGCACGGCAGGATGAAGGAGAACGAACTGGAGCGCATCATGTATGACTTTATCGACGGGGAGATTGACGTGCTTGTGTCCACGACGATCATCGAGACGGGGCTGGATATCTCCAACGTGAATACGATGATCATCCATGATTCGGATCAGATGGGGCTTTCCCAGCTGTATCAGCTGCGCGGCCGGGTGGGGCGTTCCAACCGGACGGCGTATGCATTTCTAATGTATAAAAGAAACAAGATGCTCAAGGAGATCGCGGAGAAAAGACTGGGAGCGATCAAGGAATTTACGGAGCTTGGCAGCGGCTTTAAGATTGCCATGCGCGATCTGGAGATCCGGGGAGCGGGAAATCTGCTTGGCGCAAAGCAGCACGGCCACATGCAGGCGGTAGGGTATGACTTGTACTGCAAGATGCTGAATGAGGCGGTGAAGAACCTCAAGGGGATTTCCACGATCGAAGATTTCAATACGAGTATCGATCTGGAGGCGGACGCCTATATTCCGGCCACGTACATTGTCAATGAAGTGCAGAAGCTGGACATCTACAAGCGGATTGCGGGGATCGAGAATGAAAAGGAATGCGACGACATGCGGGAAGAACTGCTGGACCGTTTCGGGGAGATACCCAAGTCGGCGGAAAATCTGCTGCGCATCGCGTTGATCCGTTCCCATGCCCATAAGCTGTACATGCCGGAGGTGAAGGGGAAGGACGAGACGATCCGCTTCCAGCTGCGGCCGGATGCCCGTATCCGGGTGGAGAATATTCCCCGCCTGCTGCAGGCCTACGAAGGCAGGCTCACGTTCGAGCCTAAGGGTGTGCCGATGTTTCGGATGCGGTATAAGAAGTGCGGCATGATCGAGAAGGATGAGGAACTGCTGCTGGGGCTGACAGAGGCGGTTCTGAAAGATATGGAGGAGCTGCTGCTGTAGCAGGGGGGTAAGAAAGGACAGAGGACAGATGATTTATTTGGATAACGCGGCTACCACCAGGACGGCGCCTGAGGTGGTGGAGGCTATGTTGCCTTATTTTACGGAGTACTATGGGAATGCGGGCAGCATATACGGGCTTGCGGGCGAGAGCAGGAAGGCGCTCCTGCGGGCCAGAGAGACGATCGCCGGGACGCTGGGGGCCGAGGCGAATGAGATCTATTTTACGGCGGGCGGATCGGAATCGGATAACTGGGCGCTGAAAGCAGTGTTTGAGGCGTGGCAGGATAAGGGAAAGCACATTATCACCTCGCGGATCGAGCATCATGCGGTGCTGCATACGTGTGAATATCTGGAGAAAATGGGGGCCAGAGTCACCTATCTGGATGTGGATTCAGAAGGGCTTGTGGATCCTGGACAGCTTGAGCGGGCGATTCGACCGGATACGATCCTGATCTCCGTGATGGCGGCCAACAACGAGGTGGGGACGATCCAGCCGGTGAAGGAGATCGGAGAGATCGCGGCGGCGCATGGTATTTTGTTCCACACCGATGCGGTGCAGGCGTATGGGCATCTGCCGTTGGCGGTGCAGGAATGTCATATCGACCTGCTTTCGGCCAGTGCGCACAAATTTAACGGGCCGAAGGGCGCGGGCTTTCTTTATGTGGGGAAAAAGGCGGGAATCCGTTCCTTTATCCACGGCGGGCAGCAGGAGAGAGGCCGGCGTGCCGGCACGGAGAATGTGCCGGGGATCGTGGGGATGGCCGCTGCAGCCAGACGGGCGCATGAGCATATGAAAGAACGGGAGCAGAAGGAACGGATGCTGCGGGATTATCTGATCGGGCGTATAGAGGCGGAGATCCCGGATGTGGCGCTGAACGGCCATCGGATAAGACGTCTGCCGAATAACGTGAATTTCAGTTTTGCAGGCATGGAGGGAGAGACCATGCTGATCATGCTTGATATGGCGCAGATCTGTGCATCGGCAGGGTCGGCGTGTACCTCAGGCGCCGTGGATCCTTCACATGTTCTGTTGGCGATGGGATTGTCCAAAGAACGGGCGCGGGGATCGCTGCGGCTCACGCTCAGTGAGGAAAATACGCGGGAAGAATTGGATACCGTAGTGGAGGAGCTGGCGCGGATCGTGGCGCGGGTCAGAGGAATGATGGTAAGATAGATGATTCATGTACCTGATGAGGTTTGGAGTATTTGAGCAATTATTTTGAAAATATTGAAATTTTATTTATAGAGTCCGGATTAACGGACTCTATTTTTTGTATCCTTATTTCAGAGAAGAACAGAAGTTCGATTGCCGGAAGGACAGGACTGGAAGAGAGATGCCCTGTGGCAGCCACTCGGCTTGCTGCCCGCGGGAATAAAGAGAAAGGAAGAGGTAAGGATCATGAAGGGTTATACAGTGGAAAGCGGTTATATGGGATATGTTAACGGGGAGTATATGTTGTTTGCCAGCGAGACGGATTATGTGGATTACGTGGAGAATTAAGGACGGTTCTGGGCGGGGATGTATGGGACAAACAAGAATTTAGAAAAATGAGAGTACTTTTATAGTAAACGACATAACAAATTTCTGCTTCCGGTTCCTGCCAAAGCCATATACGGGAGCTTTTGCAGGACCGAAAACGAAATTTTTAATGTCGTTAACTATAATATGATTGAGGAGAGGTTTGTCGATTCGCATGAATAAGTCTGAAATTTAAGAGGAAGCAGGTATTATGGATAGAAACATTAATATTATTGTTGGGCTCAAGGGGGAGAAGATTGTTCTGATCAACGATATTCGCTTTAAAGGAAAAAAGAAAGAGGATTGGAAAGAAGTAGAGGATTATCTCAAAGAGTATGTGGGAGAGTTTTATGAGATTGCGGAAACGTCGGAAAAGATATTTATTTCCAGTGAATTTCCGGATGAATACACTGGTTCTGAAAGCAGACTTTCCCTTAAAGGAGCCGTTGCAAAAGCAAAAGCCAATGCTGTTCAGGGGATTCCTGAATTGGTGCAGATTGCGGCTAATAGAGAATATTCGGCAAATACAAAGAAGAAACACGAAAAAGATGCAAAATACGGTTGGTATCGGTACGATGTACGGTTTGCATTGCCGGTATATGATGACAAAAGCGGAGAGGTTTGTCGGTATAATATATTTTTTGCCCGTATGTTGGTACGTCATGCTGAAGATGACAGGAAGTACCTTTATGATATGCTGGCAATCAAAAAAGAAACGAGCAGCCCGCTTGTGTAATACTATACGGTGAAAACCCATCTCTTTTTTAAAATTATATTGAAAGAAGGAGCGATTGTCAATAAGGACATGAAAGAATACCTTTTTTAGTATTATAGGACAAAACATGATTGCCAAATAATGGGCGGGGGTATATGATAAATCATAGTGTGTTGGGTAAAATATAATTCAGGCATATGTTGCGGCAGACCGGCGGAGTGCATAGACTAAATAGAAGTATATGCATCGCGGCGGCCCGGTTCTATTCCCTGCGGTGACAGTCCATAATATGCGAGATGTTTGGAGAAAGACTTGGTTAAGAAGATTGATTCGATAGCGGTAAATTATATAGATGAAGGGGAAGGCGATATCATTCTGCTGCTGCACGGGTGGGGGGCTAACATTACCCTGTATGCAGGTATGATCGGTGTTTTGGCGCGGCATCACCGGGTGATCGCGCTGGATATGCCGGGGTTTGGGAAGACGCCGGAGCCGCCGGAACCATGGTGCGTGGATGACTATGTGAACTTTGTGGTGCGCTTTATGGCATCATTTCGGGTATCGAAGATCAGTATCGTGGTGCATTCTTTTGGCGGAAGAGTATTCTTTAAGATGAATGCTAGAGAGCGTCTGCCCTTTGTCATCGAGAAGGCAGTGCTGATCGACAGTGCAGGCATATTGCCGAAGAAGAGCTTCCGGCAGAAAGTGAGCCTGCGGTGTTACAAGATCGGTCGGGCGCTCATGAGTACGAAGGTGCTGCATTTTCTGTATCCTGACGCGGTGGAGGATATGAGGCGTAAGCGTGGTTCAGCGGACTACAACAATGCCACACCGACCATGCGGGCGACACTTGTAAAGGTGGTAAATGAGGACTTGGAACCGCTTATGCATCTGGTGAAATGCCCGACGCTTTTGATCTGGGGTGACAAGGACACTGCTACACCGCTGTCGGATGCGAAGCGGATGGAAGAACTTATCCCGGATGCAGGGCTGGTGGTCTGCGAAGGCGCGGGACACTTTTCCTTTGCGGAGCAGGCACCGAAGGTGCACGGTGCGCTGGAGGCGTTTTTTACTTTATAGGAAATTGCGACAGTGTAAACCATTCAAGGAGAATGCGGAGCATTCTCTGAATCGTCGCTGCCGGGCGACGATTTTTACGGTATAGGGAATTTCTCCGAGTATACCAAAGGAAACAGAAATAAGATCAGGCAGGGATCGTTATGGATAGAATAGGGATGATTATATGGTTTGTCACTTATATGACAGGAGCCGTTTTATATGAGATTTACATCGTGCATATGTTTCAGCAGAATTCTTATAAGCCCAGGGAGTACAGGGAGTGGATGCAGGTACGCAGCAATGTGGGCAGACTGTTGGGGAAGAGCTTGTATGCGGTGATATCGCTGCCGTTGGTACTTGTCGGGAATTTAGGCTGTCTGATCGGTGCCATTGTGATGAATATGATGACTATTTTGGTCAATAAACCGCGCCAGGCTAAGAAACCGCTCGTGTATACGATGCGTGTGCGGCGTATGCTGGTCACGACGGCAGTGCTGTATATGATCGGTATGCTCGTGTCGCTGACGGCAGGAGAGTACTGGGTACGTGCAGGGGAGTGTATCTTGCTGGTACTGTTTCTCTTGCAGCCGTTCCTGATCCTGTTGGTGAACTGGATCAACAGGCCGGTAGAACAGGCTATTGACAGACATTATGTATCGGATGCGGCCCGTATTCTGCGGGAGATGCCGGATCTGACAGTGATCGGTGTGACAGGCAGTTACGGCAAGACCAGCGTGAAGTATTTCCTGAATACGTTGTTGTCCAGCAAGTTCAATGTCCTGCAGACGCCGGGCAATTATAATACGACGCTGGGTGTCGTGCGGACGATCAGGGAGCAGATGAAACCCTTCCATGAGATCTTCATCTGTGAGATGGGGGCCAGGGAAGTGGGAGATATCAAGGAGATCTGCGACCTGGTACATCCGGATTACGGTATCATCACTTCCATAGGGCCGCAGCACCTGCAGAGTTTTCATACAGTAGAGAATATCATCGCTACCAAGTTTGAGCTGGCGGATGCAGTGCCGGCAGAGGGTAAAGTGTTTCTGAACTATGATAACAGCTATATCCGCGGGCATAAGATCGATAAGAATGTCGTAAGCTATGGAACAGCAGGAGCTGCTATCGATTATAGAGCCTATGATATAACGGTGTCGCCGAACGGTTCCACCTTTAAGATGAAGGATGCGCAGGGGGAGGAATTTGAGTTTCATACGAGACTGGTGGGTAACCACAATGTGCAGAATATCGCAGGTGCTATCGCAGTGGCGCATACGCTGGGCATTCCCATGGAGAAGCTTCGCTATCCGGTGAAGCAGCTGGAGAGCGTGCCTCACAGGCTGCAGCTGAGCAGGCAGGGCGGTCGGATCCTGCTGGATGACAGTTACAATTCCAATAAGAACGGATTTATGGCGGCACTGGATACACTGGCGATGTTTAAAGAACTGAGGATTCTGATGACGCCGGGTATGGTGGAACTGGGAGAGAAACAATACAGTGAGAACAAGGAAGTAGGCGTATATGCCGCAGACAAGTGTGATTATGCGGTACTGGTCGGCAGGGAGCAGACGAAGCCTATTCAGGACGGATTGTTGGAAGCCGGATTTGCGAGAAGCCGGATGATCGTAGTGGATACCCTGCAGGAAGCTTTCCAGATGGTGAATGCGATTCCGGATGAGAAGCAGAAGGTGGTATTGATAGAGAACGATCTGCCTGATAATTATGCGTGAGCAGACGTAAGAGACTGGATAAGGTTAAAATAAGCAAAGAAAGGCATGGTTCGATAACATGAAGATTCGAGTAGGTGTATTTTTTGGCGGTAAGAGTGTGGAGCATGAAGTGTCAGTGATCTCCGGACTGCAGGCATATAATTCTTTTGACAGGGATAAGTACGAGCCGGTCCCTATCTATATCACGAAAGATAATGAGCTCTATACAGGGGATGCGGTCGCGGACATTGCCAATTACAGAAATATTCCAGCCTTGCTTCTAAAGAGCATTCGGGTTTTTGTCATGTGCGAACAGGGGCAGGTACAGTTGATCCGCTATCCGGTGAAGAAGATGGGTAATTCCGTGGTAGCGCAGATCGATGTAGCTTTCCCGGTGGTGCACGGCGCAAATGTGGAAGACGGATCTTTGCAGGGATTCTTACGGCATTACAATATTCCGTTTGTAGGCTGTGATGTGGCGGCATCGGCAGTGACGATGGACAAATATGTGATGAAGACTGTGCTGAAGGATAATAACATTCCGGTGCTGGACTGTGTTACGCTGAATGTGAAGGAATATGAGCGGGATGAAGAAGCCGCCTACAGTAAGGTGGAGGGCAGGATAGGATATCCGGTCATTATCAAACCGGTCAATCTGGGATCCAGTGTGGGCATCAAGGTGGCGAAGGACAGGGATGGACTACGGGAAGCACTGGAGTATGCCTTTACCTTCGGGCCAAGAGTATTGATCGAGCGTGCGATCACGAACCTGCGGGAGATCAACTGTGCGGTGTTGGGAGATTACGAGGAGGCGCAGGCGTCCGAGTGTGAAGAACCTATATCCAGCGACGAGATTCTAAGTTATGAGGATAAATATGTAGCGGGCGGCAAGGGCGGCTCAGAGGGGATGCGCACGGCAAGACGGGAGCTGCCAGCAGATCTTACGCCGCAGAAGCGGGAGGAGATCCGTCAGATGGCAGTGAAGACTTTCCAGGTGTTAAACTGCGGCGGCGTATCCAGAATTGACTTTATGATCGATCAGGATACGGATCAGGTGTATGTCAATGAGATCAACCCGATCCCGGGCTCACTGGCTTTCTATCTGTGGGAGGCGCTTGGCAAGCCCTATGCTGAGCTGTTGGATGATATGGTCAGTTTGGCGCTCAAGAGAGAGCGGGAGGAGAAGAATACGCTGACTTCCTTTGACAGTAATATCCTGCAGAGTGCGAATCTGTCTGGGGCGAAAGGGGTTAAGAAGTAGGAGAAGTAGGAATGGTGATCAGGAAAGTAACATTTACGCTTGCCAAACGGAGTAAATGTTACTTTTTGGCATATAGGACATAAGAAAGGATAAGGTTTTTCAATGAATTATAGAAAAGACAAATATGGGAACGATATTTCTATATTGGGATATGGTTGTATGAGATTTTCCAGATCGGCCGGTCGGATCGATATGGACAAAACGGAAAGGGAGATTATGACGGCATTCAGAAGCGGGGTCAATTATTACGACACCGCCTATGTATACGCGGGAAGCGAGGCGGCACTTGGCGAGATCCTGGAGCGCAACCATATACGGGAGCAGGTGTATATTGCCACGAAACTGCCCCATTATCTGATCAAGACGGAAGACAACATGGAGAAGTATTTTACCGAGCAGTTAAAGCGTCTGAGAACGGATCATGTGGATTACTATCTGATGCATATGCTGACGGATGTACAGACATGGGAGCGTCTGAAAGGGCTGGGTATCCTGAGATGGCTGGAGGAGAAAAAGAAGAGCGGCGCCATTCGTCAGGTGGGATTTTCTTATCACGGTAATTCGGATATGTTTTGCCAGCTGGTGGATGCATATGACTGGGATTTTGTTCAGATCCAATACAATTATATGGACGAAAATTCCCAGGCCGGACGCAGAGGGCTCAAATATGCCAGCCAAAAGGGTCTGCCGGTCATCATCATGGAACCGCTGCGCGGCGGGAAACTGGTCAACAATCTGCCGGAAGAGGCGAAGAAATTGTTTGCCGGTTATCCGATAAAGCGCACACCGGCACAGTGGGCACTGCGCTGGCTCTGGAACCAGCAGGAAGTCACTTGTGTGCTATCAGGAATGAATTCCGAGGAAATGGTACAGGATAATGCAGAAACCGCTTCCGACGTTTCCATAGGTGAACTTGGTTCCGAAGAGGAAGCGATGCTGCAAAAGGCCGTACAGGCCATTAATGCTAAGATGAAGGTTGGCTGTACCGGCTGCGCCTACTGTATGCCCTGTCCCAAAAACGTGGATATTCCGGGAACTTTTGCGGCGTATAACCGACGGTTTTCCGAAGGCAGAAATGCTGCATTCATGGAGTATTTCATGTGTACTGCAATGCGAAAAACCTCATCTGCCGCTTCCAATTGTATAAAATGTGGAAAATGTGAGCAGCATTGTCCGCAGCATATCGAGATCCGCCAGGAACTGAACAATGCCCGTAAGCAGTTGGAAGGCCCGCTTTACAAAGCAGGGCGAAAGGCTGTGGAACTGTTGAAATTATATTAGTAAGACATACATATTTCCCAACTTAGGTGTATATAATTTCCTTCTTTACAAATAATAGTAAAAATGCCGCTGGCTATGAATGTGGAACATTTTACAGCAGGGACTCAGTGGCATGGCCGGTGCAGGCAATGTGCAAAGCTGGCCGGATTGCTGCAAGAATAATTATAATTGTATATGAAAGAATAAGATGAAAGATTTGTGCCTGCGGGCACAGATTTGCACGCTAGGAGCATAGCATATGGATCGCAGAGCAAAATTGGAGTATTCCTTCGGAAAACTCCTAAATTCTGTTCGCATCCTCAGCGCAAAATGCTTCGGAATGGAGGAAAATATGAAAGCAACAGGCATTGTAAGACGGATAGATGATCTGGGAAGGATTGTGATCCCTAAGGAAATTCGCAGGACATTGCGGATCAGAGAGGCGGATCCATTGGAAATTTTTACTGACAGGGAAGGAGAGATCATCCTGAAGAAATATTCGCCAATCGGCGAGATGGGTACTTTTGCCAAACAGTACGCGGAGAGCATGGCGCAGGTATCCGGGCATGTGGCGATGATCTCTGACAGAGACCAGTTCATTGCGGTGGCAGGCGGCATGAAGAACATGCTGGGCAAGTCCATCAGCAGGGAGCTGGAGGAGAAGATCGATCACAGGGAAAGTGTTGTAGCAGCCAAAGGTGACCGGAATTTCATAGAAGTTGGTAATGACTTGGAAGATGTGCACCATGAGGCCATCAGTCCGATCATCTGTGAGGGAGACGTGATCGGATCGGTAGTTCTGTTGGAGACGGATCATAAGTCCAAGATGGGCGAGGTGGAACAGAAGCTGATCCAGTCAGCAGCAGGGTTTCTGGGCCGGCAGATGGAACAATAGAGCACGGAAATATTCCGGCGAGCAATGAGTCAAGTGGCTGCTTGCAGTCATTTGACTCTTACGTCACCGGCAGCTTCGTTTCGCTGTTAAATACGATCACCGCCTCGCGCATCTCGTAGGGTCCCATCTCATAATAGCCTTCCGTCAGGCGGTTCAGGCGCGCAGTCGAGATCAGACGATTGGCGCGCTTGGGCTGATCCGTGATGAAGGCAATGCCGTCTTCAAAGTATTCCTGATCCAGCTCCGGATCATCCAATTCTTCATAATAAGGATCAAAAAGATAGACGTTCCCGCCTTCTATTCCGGTCAAAAGTACATAATGGCTCACGTCCAGGAAGAGCCGCAACAGTACGGCGCCGCCCTGACGCAGCGCTCTCCCGATCCGGCTGTCGCAGGAGATGCAGACTTCTTCACCGGACAGAAATTCGCAGGTTATGGGGAAACCTTTTACGCGTCCGAATTGGTTCAGCCAATTGCTCAGGAAAAGCATGGCGGAAGCGGAAGTGCCGCGTTTGCCGATTTCACCGTTTTCATTGTATGAATCGAGACAATAGAGCATAATATATTTAATGATGTCCGGATAGATGGTCTCTCGGTCAAACAGATACCGGATCGCGTTGGTCAGTGATACCGGGCCGCAGTCATATTCACTGGATTGATAATTAAGCAGGTTTTTCATATTAACCTCCATGATTCCACTACGCGGAATCTCAACAGTATTTTCTTCACGTATGTACTCGTAACAGTCTGGCCCTCATCATTCCTATAAGTGTCTGCTGCGTATCCGACGCCGCATTGCGGCTCACCGTTGATTTCATGGCTGAACTGTTGTTACTATTCACGGTTCAGGAATGCGCTGGACTGCGCATTCCGTGAGAATATGATTCAGGAGTGAGGGGCGATTTTTGCGGAGCAAAATTCTTAAATATCGCCCCGAATCGTTACTATGAGCGGCTCTTGGGCCGTGAATAGTAACGAACTGTTGCATATAATTCAGTAGAAAATATACAGCGCATTGCTTTTTTTGTCAAGATTATGCTATACTAAAGCGATTGGAAAAAAATAGAAGTTCAATCAGGTCTGAGCATTTGATGAAAATGCGGGAGGAGAAATGAGAATCTGTGTGGGAGCGTCACGGATTCAGAGGATAAAGTAACAGAACGCTCCGAAATGGAGGAGAGACTATGAAGAAAATAAGAAGAAGACTGTTAAGTCTGTTTCTGATCCTGACCATGGCCGTATCTGTTACGGCGTGCGGCGGTTCCGGCAGCGAAGGGAATGGAACAGACACGGACAGTTCGGCTGCGAATGACGCTGCCGCAGGGGATGCGGCAGAAGAGGATACAGCAGTGGAAGATGCAGCAGGTGATGAGGACGGGACCGGAGCGGGACCGGCCGTGGCGGCAGAGGGTGAGAAGATCATTAATATTGGCGTGACGGATAGTCTTGGCGGGGTGAATCCTTTTGCCAACGATCAGACTGAGCTCAACAAGTATGCCATGGATCTGATGTTTCTGCCTCTGATGGAGTTGGATAAGGACTTAAATTTCCAGCCGATGCTGGCGGATTCCATTACTACGGAGGACAACATTCACTTTACCGTGCATATCGATGAGGCAGCCACATGGTCCGACGGAACGCCGGTCACAGCGCAGGATGTGGAGTATTCGGTGCTGCGATATGCCAGTCCGGTGGTGGCGAATACAACGCTGCTCTTATATGCCTTTGAAGGCACTGACGATGCAGGTTTTGTGGAGGAAGGAGCTTCTTCCATGGCGGGGCTTACGGTGAAGGATGAGAAGACGATTGAGTTTACGGCTAAAGATCCGATGGCGCTGACGAGATTTCAGAACAGTTACGGAAGATATTTACACATTCTGCCGAAACATGTTATTGAGAAGTTTGGCGAGGAGGAACTGACTTCTGCCGATTGGTTCAATCACCCGGATGTGGTCAGTGGACCTTATATGATGACGGGATATGACCCGAACCATTATATTTCTTATACGGCGAATACAGCGTACTGGAAAGGGACACCGAAGATCGACAAACTGAATATCAAGATCGTGGACGGCAGCCAGGTCTATGCCGGACTGCAGTCGGGAGAGATCGATATTACGCAGCATACGATGACGGCAATCCCGCAGGAGGATTATGACAGCATCGAGGCATTGGAGAATGTGAAGGTGATGTATGGTTCGCCGGTGACGAACCAGTCCGCTTTTATCCAGACGGCGAACATTCCGGACGCCAGAGTGCGTCAGGCGCTTGTGTATGCCATCGACAGGCAGCAGCTGGTAGATCAGCTGTTAAAAGGCCACGGTGAAGTGATAGACGGGTTCCTTTCTTCGGCCAGCCCTTTTTACGATGAAGGGATCACACCGATGACGTATGATCCGGAGAAGGCGAAGGCGCTTCTCGAGGAGGCCGGCTGGGACGGATCCCAGAAGCTGCGGTTCTATGTAAATTCAGGTGACAAAACATTTGTGAACGGTGTACAGGTCATCGCGGCGCAGTGGGCCGCAGTTGGCATCCAGTCGGAGATCACAACAGTGGATCTGGCCACGCTGATGACGGTGGCAGGCACTACGGATTATGATATTATGGCGGTGCAGTATACTTATGCGCCGGTGGATCCTTATCCGGATGTATCCTGGCTGTTAGGCGGCGAGGGAAGCTGGACCGGATACTATGACGAAGAAGTGGCAGCGGCTCTTGACGGGACGCAGCAGACCGTCGACGTGTCCGAGATCACCGATTTCTACTCTAAGGTGGATGCGAAGATGCAGGCGGATGTGCCGATGTTCTCCGTCTATGTCATCAGTGCGCAGGGGGCGATCAATAACCGCGTGACCGGTGCGGAACCCAGCGTGTACGGCTTCTTTAATGATGTGCATAACTGGGATATCACACAGTGATCGATTCGGAAATGATATTGCAAAGGAGGTAACCGAATGCCGCATTTACTGGAGGTACAGGATTTGACGACGGTTTTTGCCGGCGACTACGGGAGCAGTGTCAGCGTAGATCACGTCAGTTTTCATGTGGACCGCGGGGAAGTGGTCTGCCTGGTGGGAGAATCAGGCTGCGGAAAAAGTGTTACATCATTGTCGATCATGGGTTTACTGGGAAGGGGCGGAGCTGTCATGGACGGCTCTGTCCTCTTTGAAAATAAGAACCTTCTTGCGATGTCGGAAAAGGAGTTGGATGAGATCAGAGGGGATGAACTTACGATGATATTTCAGGATCCGCTGACTTCCTTAAATCCGGTGTTTACGGTGGGCAGCCAGATTATGGAGAGTATCCGTATCCACATGCATCTGTCGAAGGAAGAAGCCAGGGCGCGGGCGGTAGAGCTGCTTGGACAGGTGGGGATGCCGGACGCGGCGGGGGTGATGAAGAAGTTTCCGCATACGCTTTCCGGCGGTATGCGCCAGCGGGTAATGATCGCCATGGCTCTGTCCTGCAAGCCGAAACTTCTGATCGCAGATGAGCCGACAACGGCGCTGGACGTGACCATACAGGCGCAGATCATGAAGCTGCTGGGGGAACTGCGCCGGGAAAAGAATATGGCAATGATTCTGATCACCCATGATATAGGAGTGGTGGCCAATATGGCGGATCGGGTGATCGTGATGTACGCTGGACAGATCGTGGAAGAGGCGCCGGTGCTGGCACTTTTTGATGATCCGAAGCATCCTTACACCCGGGCGCTGCTTGATACGGTCCCTACCATACGGGATGATGAGAGCAGGCAGCTAACGGCAATCCCGGGGATGGTGCCGGAGAACTACGATGATATTACCGGATGCCGGTTTGCGGATCGTTGTCCATACCGGCAGCAAGAATGTGACAGTCCGCAAGAGTTGTACCGGTTTGAGGAGGGACATGCCGCAAGATGTATCGTGGCGCTTCGGAAAGCGGGACAGGTGGGAAGGGAATAGTGATAGTGGAAAAAGAGAACATCCCGTTGATTCGGGTGGAAGATCTGAAGAAATATTATCCTGTCAAGGGCGGGATCATCACACATACGACCGGTTATGTGAAGGCAGTGGACGGAGTCAGTTTTTCCGTGATGCGGGGACAGACACTGGGACTGGTGGGCGAGTCGGGCTGCGGCAAATCCACCATCGGCAGACAGCTGGTGGGGTTGGAGATTCCTACGGAGGGAAAGATTTATTATGACGGCGTAGATCTGACCCTTCTGCAGAAGGACAGGAAGCAGATGCGGGAGGTCAGAACGAAGCTGCAGATGATCTTCCAAGATCCGTATTCTTCGTTGAATCCCCGCAAACATATTTATGAGATCCTGGCGCAGCCCATGCTGTACCATAGGATCGCGAGTAAAGATACGGTGGAAAAGGAGATCCTGCGTTTGCTGGATATGGTAGGACTGCCAAGAACAGTGCTGGGCAGATATCCACATGAGTTTTCCGGCGGACAGAGACAGCGGATCGGGATTGCGAGAGCCTTGTCCCTAAATCCGGAGTTTATCGTGTGTGATGAGCCGGTGAGCGCGCTGGATGTATCCATTCAGGCGCAGATCCTGAATCTATTGAAGGAGTTACAGAAGGAACTGGGGCTGACGCTGCTGTTTGTGGGGCATGGCCTGGGGGCAGTCAACTATGTGAGCGATCAGATCGCGGTCATGTATCTGGGAAAGATCGTGGAGTATGGTGAAGCCAGGGAAATCTTCAATCACCCGGTACACCCATACACGCAGGCGCTGCTGGAAGCGGTGCCGATTCCTGATCCCAGAGAAAAGGGCAGGGAGCGCAGTCTGCTGCAGGGAGAGATCGGCAGCAGTACTTGTCCGCCGGAAGGGTGCAGATTCCATCCGCGGTGCCCTTACGCGACCAAGCAGTGCAGGCAGGTGGTACCGGAGATGCAGGAGATAGGACAGACTGTCGGCAGCAACGTGGTGCAGGCGGCAGCACTTGACAGCAGTAAGGCCGGGGTGAGAACCCGGACGATACAGCAAAGCATGCATCTGGCGGCCTGCCCGGTGGCAGGCTTCCACGGCGTACGGCAGGAACCATAAAGGAATGCATATAGCAGCGGAAAGGTTTTTTAGCATAAGCCGAAAAGGCTTCAGCCGTAGTTTGGAGTAAAGGAAGTTATGGGTAAATATATTTTAAAACGTATCTTGATCGCTATACCGGTATTGATCGGCATCACGATTATAGATTATACGATCATGTGTCTGGCAGGAAGTCCTTTGGAGATGCTGCAGGGGCCTAGGGTGTCAGAGGCGGCAGTGGAAGCGAAGAGAATCGCGCTGGGACTGGATCAGCCGATACTTGTGCAGTATTTTGTCTGGCTGGGAGAACTTCTGCAGGGGAATCTGGGTTATTCCATGAAGTCCTTTCAGCCGGTCAGCGGCATGATTGGCAGTCATATCGGACCGACTCTGCTCCTGATGGGTGTCTCGCTTCTGGTGAGCCTTCTTCTGGCGGTCCCTGCGGGAATCTACAGTGCGATCCGGCAGTATTCCAAGGGGGATTATGCGGTGGTGACAGCGTCCTTCCTTGGCAGCAGTGTGCCGGGATTTTTCTTGTCCCTTCTGCTGATCTATGTTTTTACGGTGAAGTTAGGCTGGCTGCCTTCCGGCGGCATGACGACGCTGGGAACACAGAGCGGTGCGGCGGATGTAGCCAGACATATGGTGATGCCGGTGACTGTTCTTGCCTTTTCCATGGCCGGCAGCAATATCCGCTATATCAGGAGCGCAATGCTTGAGATCCTGCAGCAGGATTATTTGCGGACGGCAAGAGCCAAAGGGATCGGGCGATTTCGCGTGATCAATAAGCATGCGCTGCGCAATGCCCTGGTGCCGATCATCACAGTCATCGGTATGGAGATTCCGATGCTGTTTGGCGGGGCGGTCATTATCGAGCAGGTTTTTTCCTGGCCTGGACTGGGCCTGATGACAATGAGCGCTATCAGCAACCGGGATTTTCCGGTGATCATGGGTGTGTGTCTGTTGTCGGCCATAGTAGTGCTTGTGGCAAATCTGGTCACGGATATTTTGTATGCGTTGGTGGATCCGACAATCCAGCTGGATTGATATTCCATTGAAGAAAAAGTGATAGCAGGAGAATGCCTGAAATACGGCATTCTCCGCACAGATTTGTGTCGCTGCGAAGCAGCGACATGGAGGTTAGAGTGAATGATGCTGCGGGAGATAGACAGGAAATTTCATGAAAAAAGCGGTCCGGGAAGGGGACAGAAACCGGATATTGGCAGTGAGAGCTATCTGCAGACAGTGAGCAGGCGGTTTAAGCGTCATCATCTGGCGGCTGTCAGCCTGATCGTGCTTGCGGTGATCGTGGGGGCTGCGATCCTGGCGCCGTTCATTGCGCCTTATGACCCGAATGATATCGCGGGCCCTTTTGCACAAGGCCCTTCTAAAGAATTCTGGCTGGGGACGGATCAGATTGGCCGGGATGTGCTGAGCAGGCTCTTATATGCTACCAGGGTTTCTCTGCTGGTGGGTGTGATGGCGACGCTGATCTCGACGGTGATCGGGGTGCTGCTTGGGCTGGTCGCTGGGTATTTTGGCGGCATAGCGGATATGATCATCATGCGGTTTACCGATATGGTCATGTCATTCCCTTATATATTGCTGGTGCTGGTGGCGGCAGCCGTCTTCAAACCCGGCATGTGGAATATCATATGGATCCTCGGTTTTGTGGACTGGCCGGGGATCGCCAGGCTGGTGCGCGGCAATGTCCTGAATCTGCGGGAGACGAATTTCGTAAAGAGCAATATCGTGGCGGGTATGCCGCTGCGGCACATTCTGTTTTCGGAGATCCTGCCCAATACGGTGGCGCCGATCTTAGTCTATGCCACTTCGGTACTGGCGCTGTCGATCCTGGACGAGGCGGCTCTGAGCTTTCTGGGACAGGGCGTGCAGCCTCCGGCATCGAGTCTGGGCAATATGTTAAACGGCGCGCAGTCTCTGACGGTGTTGACGACGCAGCCCTGGCTGTGGATTCCGCCGGGACTGCTGATCGTGGTAGTGGTGATGGCGATCAATTTTATCGGAGATGCGCTGAGAGATGCCCTGGATCCAAACAGCGGGAGATAGAAAGTGAACGTAAATCGAGTCAAGAGTAATGCAGAATTTGTGATGCTTCGGGATGGAGGTAAACATGGATTTACAGAACAAAGAGCAGTTGGAACAGTATTTAATACAGCAGTTCGAGTGGTTTCACAGACATCCGGAACTTTCCTATGAGGAAGTGGAGACTACCGCAAAGATACGGGAACTGCTCACAGAGGCGGGAATCGAGATACTGCCTTATCCGCTTGCCACGGGATTAGTGGCAGTGGTGCGCGGCACACGGACAGCTCCGGATGGACAGGAGAGGATACTTGCGCTTCGCTGTGATATAGATGCACTTCCCATTGTGGAAGAGGCGGAGATTCCGTATGCTTCTGAAAGCAGAGGGAAGATGCATGCCTGCGGTCATGACCTGCATATCACGGCCGGGATTGGGGCAGCAATTCTATTACAGGCGTACAGGGAACGGCTGTGCGGAACGGTGAAATTTATCTTTCAGCCCGGGGAAGAGGATGCCCGCGGCGCCATGAAGATACTGGAAACGGATGTAATGGAAGATGTGGAGCGCATCTGGGGATTTCACGCAGATCCTACGAATGCGGAAGGCGTGGTCGGCATTCGCGAAGGCTATGTGACTGCGGCGGTGGATCGGTTTTTGATCCGTGTGAAAGGGGTTGGCTGCCATGGCGCTCATCCCGACGACGGCATTGATCCGATCCCGGTCGCGGCTGCCATCATACAGGGGCTGCATACGATCGTGGGACGCAATGTGAACGCCTTTCACCCGGCATTACTTAGTGTGACCAGAGTGCAGGCCGGGACAACCTGGAACGTGATTCCTGCGCTGGCAGAGCTGGAGGGAACGGTGCGGACGATGCAGAGGGAAGACCGGGTCTTATATGAGCGGAGAGTGCGGGAGACGGTGGAAGGAATTGCCGCGGCTTATGGCGCGAAGGCAGAGATCGTCTGGATCGATAGTGCACCGGCTACTTATAATGACGGTAATATGGCGCAGCTTTGTGAGAAGGTTGCGCAGAGCCAGGGAATGCGGACAGTGCCGGAGGAGATGTCTCTGGGTGGGGATGATTTCTCTTATTACATGGAGGAAGAAACGATGGGCAGGCAGATACCGGGCTGCTACTTGAAGATTGGTACAGGCGTGGGGCATCCGATCCATCATCCGGCATTCTGTGTGAAAAGGAGTGTGATCCTGCCGGCGGCGGAGTTGTTGGCCAAGGTACTGGAAGAGGATCTGAAACAGTGAGGACTTGTATATAGTATAGAACTGTAATGGCCTGGCCGGGGTTCGCATTGAATGCGTGGCCCCGGCCAAAGTGTTTATAATTTAAACTTACCTACTTCACTGTTTAATCTGTTCACAATTTCCAGATTGAAATCGGATTCTTTTCCGATATCTCTTACGTGGTCTGCCAGTCTTACAGCGGTTTCCGCTACATTTGTTACCCCTGCAGCACTTTCGCTTACGGCTGTTTTCACATCCCCCAGAGCCATTTTAATTTCGTTCATATTCAGCTTCAACTGCTCGTTCTCCGCAGCAAAGCGCTGCATCATCTCATTCATGTTTCCTACATTGTTTTGATAGCTTTCGCTGGTTTCCAGCAGCTTTTCATAGCCGCCGAGTGCCGTATCATTCATAAATGTAATCATTTTCTGCGCTTCGGCCGCCAGTTCGTCTACCGTCTGGATCACCTCAGCGGTTACTTTCTGAATCTCTGTTGCAGATGCGGCGGAATTGGAGGCCAGCTTTCCGATTTGGTCTGCGACTACCACAAATCCTCTTCCTGATTCTCCTGCCCGCGCAGCTTCGATACTTGCATTTAATGCTAACAGGTTCGTTTCTTCGGTGATGGTGATAATGTTCTTTGTAAGCTCCCTGATCTTCTCTACATCCTTGGATTTCTCAATTTTCTGGTGAACTGTTGCTGCCATATTGGCAGCCTGAAGCATTGCATCCTGTTTCTCTGTCACTGCCCGATTATATACTTCCGAAGCGCTTTTCATGATTCTGTCAGAAGATGCGCTTCCATTTACGGCTTGTTCATAAATATTCTCTATCGACTCAAATATCTGCCTGATAGATTCATTTACCTGAGACAGCGAAGCGCTGGACTCCTCCATTGCGGCGCTCATCTCTTCCATCGAAGCAGAAACATCGGCAATCTCTGAATTGCCATATTCCAGCTTATTTGACACTTTATGGGAGGAATCTTTTAAATATTCTGCATTTTGGGATATGCTCAGCATAATTTCGCGTATATGCTGAAGCAGCCCGTTGACATTCTCCGCGATCACTTCCATTTCGTCCCCGGTATGGACATCCAGAGTCTGCGTCAAGTCGCCTTCATTATGTACCAGATCATAGATTTTACCGTCAACTTTATACAGCGTTTTGATCACTTTGCCTACAGTGAAATTGAGGATTAACAGAGCGATGGCCAGGCAGATCAGCGAAATCTGTATTACGCGGCCAAGAGCCTTAGACAAGCGTTCCACAACTCCGGCAGCATTGTAATCGCAGCCCACAATGCTGACAACTTCTCCACTGCTGTTAATAAGGGGCATATATGCCGAAATCAGATCGCCGTCTGCGGTGGAATCGATATAGTCCTGCACATACATTTCCCCGTCGAAAACAGATTTCAATTCCTGATACGACGTCTCGAAAACGGTGCCGTATTGATTACCGTCTCCTGTACTGTCCGCGTCAATTCCGTAGTATACTTTATCGCCATCCGTATATAAAGTATACAAATATTCAATTCCACAATCCTGCATAACGCCAAGCATGCTTTCCAGCAGAGCGTTATACGCTTCGCTTCCTTGTGATTCTGCTGTTACCCCGGCTACCTGTTCCGCATCAATTACTTTTGTGGAAATAGTTGCCGCCATCTGTGCTTCTTCAACACCCATGGCAATCAGTCCTTCTTCAATACGTTGATAAGAGGTTGTACCCATTACCAGACACAGTAAAATGATCACCATGCTTGCAGGGAATAGAATTTTAGCCCGAATACCAATACCTCTTGTTTTTCTTTTTTTCATGTCAGCATCCTCGCATCTGTATTTTTAATTTCTAAACACCCATATCCTACATTATGATATCACCATGAATAGAAGTGGGTGTTTAGAAAAATATGCACACAAAATCGGAGATTTTGGCGCGTTCACGGAGTCCGCAGTGTAATGCGTACTCCTGATTGACAGGTTACTTCTACAGTAATTTACTATTATAGCAGAAAATACTGTGAACTTCCATCCTCTGCAAACAAATTTCCCGGCGGAAGGATGGAGCCGGTCAGGCGTGACAGTGAAGCCGAAGGCCGAACTGTTACGAATATAAGCATCAGGTGTCTAAATAGATTGACACAGATAATTTTGTCATCGTATAATAAAAATAAGGTTTACAGATAGTTTTGCTTGTGTGGATGTCATACGGAATCATTGATTTGGTGTACATTTTTACCGGATACCTGTGTCTGTCTATAGCAGTCTGAGAGATATGACATGGGTATTTGTCTGTTAAGACTATCTGATGACAAACGCTGATATGAAGGAGGAGAGAAGGATGAAGCGTTGGATGCGAAGCGTGAAAAGAAGCCTTTCGTTTCTGTTGGCCGCGGCTATGATATTCACTATGATGCCGCAGACTATGATGCAAGTGTCTGCATCGGAATACCAGACAGAAGCAGAGAATGCGGTCGGCGCCCATGTCACGGCTGAAATGCCGGAAACGACATGGGGGGGTAATATCCGCAACTGAAATCAAGGCAGAGACGACTTTAGACAAGGAAAGTGGAGTTGATGCGGGTTCCGGATCGGGTGAGGATAGCGGAACCGGCAAAGAGACAGGATCAGGTGGAGAAACCGGAGAGACAGGATCAGGTGAAGAAACCGGAGAGACAGGATCAGGTGAAGAAACCGGAACTGGCGGAGAGACGGGATCGGATGAAGGTACCGGAGAAGACGGAGAGACAGGATCAGATGAAGGTACCGGAGAAGACGGAGAGACGGGATCGGATGAAGGTACCGGGAATGACGGAGAGACTGGATCAGATGAAGGTACCGGGGATGACGATGGAAAGAATCCGGGTGAAGGCACCGGGGATGGTGAAGATACGGATCCTGGTGAGAATGATGGTACCGGCGAAGATGTGAATCCGGATGAAGGAGACGTGTCCGATGGTGAGTCAGATCCGGACGGAGAAGACGGAGCAGATGAAGATGATATTGAGTCAGAAGAGACTGACGAGGAAGAAGAGGGAGAGCTGGAAGAAGAGAAACTGGCTTCACTCGAAGCTGCCGCGTTAAGTGCGTCTGACTTTACGATAGATACAGATGGTAAGCTGACTAAGTATAACGGAACTGGCGGGGCTGTCGAGATCCCGGCAGAAGTGAAGACTATAGGCAGTAATGTTTTCAAAAATAATACCAGTATTACGAGCGTTACAATTCCAGGTACTGTGGTAAGCATTGAAAACGGGGCATTTTCAGGCTGTACCAAGCTGGTGAAAGTGACCCTGAATGAGGGATTGCAGACGATTGGAGCCGGGGCCTTTGACGGCGTGGCATTTGGTGAGAAAACTTTGACGGGCGACATTAAGGACGGAACCGGAATACTGACGATCCCTGGGAGCGTGACGACGATAGGGGGAGCGGCATTCCGGAACAGTGCGTGTCTTAAGACCGTGGAGTTTCAAAACAGCGCGGCGGAGCTTTCCATGAGTTCTGATTATCAGTACGAAGGGAATCAGGGCGCGTTCAGGGGCTGTAAGGCGTTAAAGCAGGTGACGCTGCCGGACCAGCTGGTAACAATGCCGCAGCATACATTTTACGGCTGCAGCGGTCTTGAGACGGTAACGTTTGGAACGGGTCTGACGAGCATCGGGGACTGGGCATTTGAAGCCTGTAGCAGCCTGCAGGCGGCGGATTTTCCGGCGTCGCTGGACAGCATCGGGACGGGGGCATTTTCCGGCTGCACAAGTCTGGCGGAAGTGCACTTGAATGAGGGGCTGGAGACGATCGGAGCCGGGGCCTTTGACGGTGTGGCTTTCGGTAAGAAGAACCTGACAGGTGATATCGTGGACGGAACCGGAATGCTGACGATCCCAGGGAGCGTGACGACGATAGGGGGAGCGGCATTCCGCAACAGCGCGTGCCTTAAGACCGTGGAGTTTGAAAACGGAGCGGCGGAGCTGATCA
>CAJUQJ010000003.1:0-139959 GCA_910588215.1 uncultured Lachnospiraceae bacterium | reverse complement strand
AACAGCGCGTGCCTTAAGACCGTGGAGTTTGAAAACGGAGCGGCGGAGCTGATCATGGACTCTGGTTATCAGTACGAAGGGAACCAGGGTGCGTTCAAGGGCTGTAAGGCGTTAAAGCAGGTGACGCTGCCGGATCAGCTGGTAACAATGCCGAAGCATACATTTGCCGACTGCACCAGTCTTGAGACGGTAACGTTTGGGACAGGTTTGACGAGTATCGGGAACTGGGCATTTTCCGGCTGCAGCAGCTTACAGGCGGCAGATTTTCCGGCGTCGTTGGACAGCATAGGGGAAGGCGGATTTTCCGGCTGCACAAGTCTGGCGGAAGTGCACTTGAATGAGGGGCTGGAGACGATCGGAGCCGGGGCCTTTGACGGTGTGGCTTTCGGTAAGAAGAACCTGACAGGTGATATCGTGGACGGAACCGGAATGCTGACGATCCCAGGGAGCGTGACGACGATAGGGGGAGCGGCATTCCGCAACAGCGCGTGCCTTAAGACCGTGGAGTTTGAAAACGGAGCGGCGGAGCTGATCATGGACTCTGGTTATCAGTACGAAGGGAACCAGGGTGCGTTCAAGGGCTGTAAGGCGTTAAAGCAGGTGACGCTGCCGGATCAGCTGGTAACGTTGCCGAAGCATACATTTGACGGTTGCACAAGTCTTGAGGAGGTGCAGTTTGGAGTTAATCTGAAGAGCATCGGGAACAGTGCTTTTGAAGGCTGCAGCAGTCTGCAGTGGCTGTATCCGCAGGATTCTTTAGAAACTATCGAAGCGAATGCCTTTACGAATTGTAAAGAGTTGACGATTTTATACATTCCGCAGAAAGTGACAAAGATAGGGGATAATATTCTGAAGAATTCTCCTAAAGCAGTTATTTACGGGTTCAGCGGTTCAACAGCGGAAACCTATGCGGAGAAAAACAATATTCGCTTCCGTGAGGCAGGAGGAGCTGGTTGGTCTGTGACGGGAATTTCCCTGAATCGCAGCAGAATTACGGTGGCGGGAGACTCGTTCAGTGATTCTACGATTTTGCTCAGAGCAACGGTACGGCCGAGTTCGGCGCGGAATAAGAGAGTCAGCTTCACATCCTCTGACGAAGGAGTTGCGAGTGTAAGTGAACAGGGCAAAGTCACCATAAACGGTTACGGTACGGCGGTGATCACGGCAACCACAGAAGATGGCGGTAAGACAGCCAGATGTACTGTAGAAGTATTGAGGAAGTGGACTGAAGCAGAGAAAGAAGCAATCAAGGCCAGATTGCAGGAGCTGAATGCATCGAAACTGACTGTTGTGACAAATGTGTGCCAGACAGTTGCGGATATTGAACTTGCTCTTCCGTCTGAGTATGAACTGAAATCAGCGGAGTGGCGTCTCAAAGAGTATGCAATTGCAGACGGCGCACGGCCGATCTACGACGTGATCGTGAAGAGAGAAGGTTATCAGGATGCAGTAATAACTGGACTTACGATAACGGGCATTACGGTAGAGGACATCTCTATAGCTGGTGCAGCTAAGCTGCAGAATGGTGCAAATACAGACCTGATGGCAGAGATAGAGACCGCAGGAGGGAACCTTCCTGAGGGCAGTTATGATCCTGTTGAGTGGAGTATCTCCGGTTCTGCTGCACGGCTGGAGAATAAAAGCGGCAATACTGCAACAGTAAGCGGAGTTTCCGGCGGTACAGTGTCAGTAACCGCGAAACTGACCGTGAAACATGGTGATAAGAAAGTTACCATTAGCAGCCCTTCGTTCAGGATCAATGTGACCAACGACAGGCTTGCGAGCAGCATTGATATTACAACAACAGAGAATGGCGCGACGGTACCGATCGATTCTCCAATAGAACTGGAAGATTTGAAGGAAGCGAAGGAATATATATTGTCCGCGTCGGTTCGTGACGGCAAAGATGAAGTGATAGATAATCCGTCCCTCCAATGGAAATCCAGCAACACCAAGGTGGCGGAGGTTAAGGGCCAGGGCAGTGGGGCGACACTTAAGATAAAGACGGAGACAGGAGCGGCAGTTATTTCTGTCACGGCGAACAAAAACGGCGGCTATACGAAGACGTTCCGTGTTGTAGTCAAGGACAGTACGCCGAGACTGGAAGAGACCGGCATTAACCTGAATCTTAACCAGAATACACCCACGGCAACGGTTCATATAGTACCGTCTTATGGGTATGAAGTGTCAGGCGAAGGCCTTTCGGTAGTATTGGCGGGTGGCAGTCGCTCTGGCTTTACGATCGAGAAGATGCCGGATTCTGCTACGGAATATCAGATCGGAGGAGCGAAAGACCTCAAGACAGGAAAATATAAAGTGCACGTGCGAGTGAAGACGGGAACCGGTGAGAGCGCGAAGGAGCATACATTACCGCTCACGATCTCCGTTGTTAAGCAGATTCCGAAGGTTACTCTGACCCAGGATAATATCGTCAATCTGTATGAAGTGGATGCGGAAGAGACGAAGATATTGATCAGTGCGGAGGCAAAGATTGACGAGGTCAGATATACACCGTCAGTAGGGGTGAGTTCTAATAAGCCAAAGCTTGTTCTGGGCAGTGATCTGAAAGCAGAATACATAACACTGAAGACGGCAAATCTGAATAAGAGTAATTACGGGAGCACATCGCTGAAAGGAACCTTTGAGATTACCTTTGAAGGATATGATAAGTCTGTAGTTTACAAGAAGTTATTTACGGTGAAAGCCAATAAGAAAGTTCCGGCAATTCAGGCAGTTCCGGCGGGCACGGTTTTGTATACCGGTTCTGAATATGAGGGAGTGGGACTGGATACAACGACAGTTTCCTTCAATCTTAAGGCAGATGGCAGTGAGATCACAAAGGAAACCGGATGGAGCATGGAGCTGCAATCAGGGATAAGCGGTGTCGAGCAGGTTGAGGCATCCTCCCAGGCGCAGCCGTTAACGATAAAGCTTCTTGACAGGGCCAGGAAATCTACTACGCTGAAGTTTAAAGTCAGGAATGAAGGATGGTTTGAAGGGGTAACGGCGACGGCTTCCTGTACGGTCAAGAAAGGAAGCGCGCCAGAGATGGGCTTTTCCAATAATAAGGTTACCCTGAACGCGACACAGGATGCAGACAGGGCTGATCCGTTGAAGATCGATCTGTTTGTCAAGAATCAACCGGAGCGGAAAATCCGCAGTGTCATTTCTATCGAGGGCAAAAATGAAGCAGCAGATGATGCGCTGAGTGATAGACTTAACATTTCGTTTGAGAATGGCAAACTGGAGGTAAGTATTCGTGAACAGGCGTCCTTCAGTAAAAATACGAAATATACTTATGTGATCACCGGCAGAGACCAAAAGGGCGCTCGGGTAAGCGGCCGACTGGATGTCACGGTGAGCACGCAGGCTATGAAACTGACCCTTAAGCAGAGCGGAAGCATCGATCTGCTGAACAGGGAAGGAACGCAGATCACTCTTAAGCCTACCCTTAAGAATTATACGGATACAGTAAAGAAGGTTGATCTGTATGGCAGCTATGCGGATAGATTTTCCGCTGTATGTGAGAATGGAAACATAGTCATCAAGGCAGAGAACGACAGTATCCTGAAAGTAAAGACTACTTATAATCTGTCGCTCAGAATAGTTTTGGAAAGCGGTGTGGTTCAGTACGGTAAAGTGAAGATCACACCGAAGCAAACCAATCCGAAGCTGACAGTGAATCCGACTAAGACAGTGTTGTTCGAGAGCGCTGCCGGAGACACTTATGGCAAGGAGATTGAAGTTAAGGCGGCGAAGGCAGTGCTGCCGGAAATCAAGAGTATTGAATTGACGAACGGCTCAGACACCTTTGTGTACAAGTATGAGGGAGACGGAAAAGGAACATTGCATGTTTCTCCCAATGCTTCCTCAAAAACAAACAAGACCTACAAACTTAAGTTTGCAGTCAGATTCAAAGACAGCGGGTCTAACGCGGCGCCTGTCTACGTGACAGTATCAGTGAATTACAGAAAGTAAGAAAGAAGTCAGCAGAAGGAATCCAACACCGGAATACCGGCAGAGGATTCCTTTTGTATTATGTGGGCAGCCTGCTCTATACCTCTTAAAGTTTCATCGGCGCATTTATACCTCATATAAGAGAAAAGACGTTCTGTCAGGGAGGCGGGAGCGGCTTCCATAGTAGTTATGGAGCTGATCTTGGATGCAAGGCTGTGGCAGATCAACTTAGTTACAGTTCACGGACTAACCGGCCGCAAACTGTAACGCATCCAACCAATTCCAAGTCGCCTTCGGCGAGGGGTTGGATGCCTGAAACACTTTTTCTTGACATAGTCGTCGCTGTTGGTATCTCCACCTGAGTACCATTCAATATTCATTGGCATTGACAATTGAAATTCCATTTTGTTTCCTCCTCGTATTGAGATTTCTACGATCAAAGGCAGAAAAACTTTAATCTTTGTAGGCTGGGACTTAAGCTGCGTAGGCGACATACCGTGAAAGCGGGAAATGGACGTCCGGGAGCGAGGCAGATCCACAGCGTTGCGTAACTAGTACTCCGTACTGAAAACCCTTGTGCAAATATTTCGGTCTATTTTCCCGATTGCACAAGCCCAGAATACTCAACGTAGCCCGCTACGCCTCCGTTTCTGAACTTGTACACTCGAAAAAATATCCTCGAAAATTTGCACAGGAACTTCAAGTACGGAGTACTAGTTTGTATTTCTGACAGAACTCTTAAACAATATCCATGTGCTCATAAAATAACAGATCAGCAAAATTGCAAGAATACTTACTGTTGCGCCGATCTGTAACAGTAACGCGTTCAGTCCTATATAGGCGGAAACTTCTGCTGATATAGCCTGTATAAAATAGGTGATGATAACGGCGGCAACGACCACTGCAACTGTAAAAGGCAGCCCAAACCAGATGCCCAGCTGTTTTAGTATGAGCCTTGTGATACGCTGCTCTTCCACACCCAATTTCCGCAGTACCAAGAAGCGGTATCTGTACTGTCCGGCATCTAAAAGCTGCTGTAAAGAAAGTACCGTAAGACAGATTACCATCAGTACGATCGCGCCATAAAGCATGGAAGCCTGCAGTACAAAATTCCCGGCTTTTGTGCTGTTGATCTGTAAGGTACGCAATCGAATTGCATAGGAGACGCCGGTGTCTGTCTGTTCCGGGTACTGCGCTGTAAAGAACCGTTCCAACGCAAGCGCATACCGGTAAGAGATCGTTTGCGTTGTGATGATATAGCGGTTTCGCATAACAGGCAGCAATTTCTTACAGATGCTGTCCGGGAATATATAGACAACATTCGTATAGGAATTGTAAGCTGTTTCCCCGATCGCTTCCTCGTAATAAGAGTGTTCGGTAAGTGTCAACTCTCCCGCATCCGTGATGACACTGGTATGCGCCGTGAGAAAACTATTCCTTTCTTCTTCCGTGGCAATGGACTTCCAATGTGTTGTAAATTCGTTTTCCGATAAAGATATCGGCCCATATCCTAACATTTCACGGATCATGTTGTAGTCGCTCAAAGAAATTGCCGCAATAGGAAACGTATATTTTACCCGGTTATGAAAATCTGCTTTCTTCGGCAGGTATAAGCTGAAGATACAGTCATAAGCTGTTTCAATCTCATGTTCGGCAAGGAAATCCGTGATGATCTCGTAGTCGTCAGTCGGCAGATCCTTTTCCTCGTGTACGTTATTATATTTGGAAAAGATCTGTACGTCATACATTGAGCGCACATCCAGATAGCCGGAAGCCCAGGCTGTTAAAATCGGCGCAGCGATAAACAGGAAGATGGCAAGCACTAAGGTTATGCAGATGAGCGTCATGGTCTTACTGGTCGTATTCAGTTTAGAAATGATCTGCCCGAAAAAGAACAGGTTCTCGCCACTGTATCGGTGCTTGGGAGATTTCTCTTTCCATGCGATAATAAGATTTCCTGCAAGATATATCAAAGCACAGATAAAGAAAAGCAGATCGACCAGAATAAACGTCATATATAGATTGATCGTTCCGGTTCCCCATGATAAATAGTATCTGTTCGTGAATAACGGAACACTTGCCGCCGTAAAAGCATTAAGAACGGAAAAGCCTAATAATGCGGGAAGCAGCGTATAAAGACCTGCTTTTCTCTTTGCGATCAGATGAAAGACAGAGCAAAGGAGAGTAACGGCCGGAAAGAAAATGTTACCCCAAAACATCATTCTGACGGGCAAGGCAAAACGGCTGTCATAGTAAAATATGACTTTATCTATTCCTGAGATCAACGCATAAACCGTAAATATCTCAAAAAGTATCGCGGCGGCGACGATCCAACGGCTCTTATGCAAGGCCGGATCATTTTCCCGGTCTGCCGAAAGCATATCTATGATCTTGGTCTTCTGAATGGTATGAGTATTGAATAGTCCTATCACCAGAAAACTCAAAATAAAGAAGCCGGATGTCAGCATGAGCGTATCCGGGAACAGCATCCATGTCAGCTCATAGTCTTTTCCGTAGGATGTCAGCAGCATTGCCGTAATAAACTGTGAGAAGAACGCACCGAGGAAAATTCCCAATACAATAGAGAAGATTCCCATGATCAATGTTTCGGCGAAGAAAAGCCTTGCAATGGTTCTTTGTTCCATCCCCATGATGGACTGAACCGCGAACTCTTTCTGCCTGTGCCGCAGCATGTAGTTATTGACAAAGCGTATCAAAAACAGCAGGCACAATGTGATCAGACAGATTGCCATTTTCATGCCGTCACTAAGCATCGCGAAATCATATTCGCTGCCGATATCCGGTCGATAATATCTGCTGGAAATGGACAGGAACGAATAGAACAGGGTGACACATATTGTCATGGTCACGATATAAATGAGATAATCTTTTAGGGAGCGTTTCGCATTTTTGAGGATCAGTTTAGCATACATGGCTTTGCCCACCTCCGATCATGGTAAGGACATTCAGAATTTTGTTGAAAAAGCCGTTTCTGGTATCGTTACCTTTGTGCAATTCCGTGAAAATTTCTCCATCCTGCAAGAACAAAATACGATTCGCATAGCTTGCCGTAAAAGCGTCGTGCGTTACCATTAAAATAGTTGCACCCAGCTGTTCGTTGATACTTTGGATGGTAGATAAGAGCATTTGTGATGAATGACTGTCTAATGCGCCTGTAGGTTCATCGGCTAAAAGCAGCTTCGGGTTATTGATGATCGCTCTGGCGCAAGCACACCGCTGCTTCTGCCCGCCCGATACCTGATACGGATATTTATGCAGCACATCGCTGATATTCAGCTGCCTCGCAATATCCGTGATGCGCGCCTCTACGTCCCATACAGGCGTTTGATTGATCGCCAGTGCCAAGGCGATATTTTCAGAGAGCGTCAGCGTGTCAAGAAGATTAAAATCTTGAAATACAAACCCTAAGTTTTCCCTGCGAAACCGAGCCAGCGATTTTGGCTTTATCTCAGTCACATCCGTTCCCTGCAAGTAGATATGTCCGGCACTTACCGTGTCGATCGTCGAAATGCAGTTGAGCAGCGTTGTTTTCCCGGAGCCGGAAGCGCCCATGATGCCCAGGAATTCGCCTGCCTGTACGGAGAAGCTGATATCGTTGATCGCTTTTGTGATATTCCCCTCATTGCCATAATATTTCTGTATATGTTCCAATTTCAAAAGGGTGTCCATGTTTCCTGCCTCCTTGTCTTTTATGCTCTTATTGTAAACAGTGCGGGTTAGCATTTGTATCAGGTTTTCTTACGCAGTTCTTACAGAAATGTAAGAAGTGCAGAGCGTATCAGCCCTGCACTCCTGTAACGAAATCGTTGATATAAAAGGACAGCGTGACCGTGGTGCCATTCCCTTCTGAACAGGCAGCCAGTCCTATTCCGAGTTTATCACAAAGACGCTTGCAGAGATATAATCCGATTCCCGTTGAGCTCTGAATGATCCGTCCGTTCTGCCCGGTAAACCCTTTTTCAAAAATACGGGGCAAGTCGCTTCCTGCGATACCCATTCCATTGTCTTCTATGGATAAAAGGATGCGGTCGTTTTCCTTCACTGTAAAGAAACGTAGGATTGGCTTTTGTGTACGGTATTTTATAGCATTGCTGATGAGCTGGTTTAAGATGAACCGCACCCATTTATCATCTGTGTATACATTGTTATCTATATTTTCTGCCGCAATGACCACATTGTTTTGCCGCAGAAGGTATTTGTTATCTGCGATCGCAGAATGCACGACATCACTAAGCCCGATCTCTCTGATAAGATAATCTTTTTCTGTATGCTCGCTGCGGGCATAATAGAGAGCCTGCTCCGTAAAACGATTGGTAGTTTCTAACTCTGCCAACATTTCTCTGGTGAACGGAGAGCCGTTATTTTCGCAGAGCAGTTTCATTGCCGTGATGGGCGTTTTGACCTCATGTATCCATTGTTCAATATATTCTTTGTATTCTTTTCGCTCCCGCTGTATGCTGCCTATTTTTTCAAGCATGGATTTTTCAGCCATTTTCAGAATACGATAATATACCGCTTCATCAGATTTTTCCGGGATTTCCATAACTTCCGGTAATAAGTATTTTTCTTCCAATTGTTCGGCCATGTCCAACAACTTACACAGATGCCTTTTTTGTGTGAGGAAGCGAATGACACCATACAGGCTCATAACAACGATCCAGACGATTGCGATAAGAAGGCTAACAGAAATAGGATTGCCGTTAGCAGTCAAAAACAGGACAAGGGCAAGAATGCCGGCAAAGTTGATCAGGAGGCTGGGCAGTTGATTTTTCAGAAATAGATTCCAACTCATAATGTGTACCCCTGTCTGTGTTTTGTTTTGATAAAGTCTGTCAGGCCGATCCTTTCCAGTTTGCCACGAATCCGGGTCATGTTCACGCTCAGAGCATTGTCGTCAATGTAAAGCTGGTTGTCCCAGAGAAAATCCACAATAGCATTCCGGGGGCAGATCTTCCCTGCGTTCTTAAAAAGATAATAGAGGATCTTCAACTCATTTTTAGTCAGTTCTGCTCTTTGTCCGTTATATGCTATCGCACTGCTTTCCAAGTGCAAAGCCACGTCATTCCATGTCAAAACTTCTGCCTGCCGCAGGTTATATGCCCGCCGTAGCAACGCTGCAATTTTAGCAAGCAGAATGGCGGTGTTGTAGGGTTTTGTGATAAAGGCATCCCCGCCAAGCATGATGCTTTCCAATTCGTCCATATCTGTATTGCTGCTCGTTACAAATATGATAGGCATGTCCGAAAAAGCGCGGATTTGGGAACATATGTCAAAACCGCTGTTTCCCGGCAGCTTTATATCCAGTAAGAGCAAATGAGGTGAAAACGATCTCACCTGCTCGATCACTCTTGAAAAATCCGTGGCGACAGCGATCTCATAGCCGTTTCCGGCTAAAAGCGTTTGGAGCTGTGCCTGTATCGTAGTATCATCTTCGACGATCATGATCCGAGATTGATTCATTTTTTTTCTCCATTCCGAAGCGTTTTGTGCTGAGGACGCGAGCAGAATTTCAGATTCTGCTCTGCGATCTCGAGTTTGTGGCTCCGGCACAAACTCTTGGTTGAATAAATTGCTCATCAGAGAATTTATTCAACCTTATCTCCAATCCGAAGCGCTTTGTTATTGTTTGTCCTGATGAAGTGATTGTAACATATATGTATGTGGAAGTCCTGACATTTTGGGCTTTTATTTATCTTTATTATGGAATGGAAGTTTCAAAGCAGGCAGTATAGCAAGCTGCCGGGTGATCATTGCTTGCTTTTTTGCGCCTGACAGATTCTTATCTCTTCTTGTCATATGCTTTATAATAGGGATAACGTAGTACAAGGACGAGAAGGGAGTGAGGTTAAGATGAATACGAATCTAATAGCGGGGCACTTGCAATACCTGCGGAAAAAGCATCATTACACGCAGGAGGATCTGGCTAAAAGACTGCACCTGTCGAGACAGGCTGTCTCAAAATGGGAGACGGGAGCGACGATCCCAGACCTGGAGATTCTTCTGCAGTTGTCCAGCCTGTATGATATCTCCATCAACGACATATTAGAACCGGACATACAGCCCAGGACGATAACGGATTTTGAACAGCTGTCCGTAATTCCGGAAAAAGAGCTGGAAGAGAGTCTGCGACTGTTTGACGAGAAGGCGCTTGTAACAGCCCTGATGGGGGCATCGCCGGGGATCAATGATTTGTGTGAAAAATTGTTTCCTGCCATTGCGTTTGAAAAAATAAGAAATGACATTGGCAGAATCAGGATCGAGGAGGTGGAAAAGAGGCAGAAAGAAATCATTTCCATGATCAACCTGAGGGAGCTTGAGAGGAGGGGATAGGAGTTGCTATTTACGGTGCCATGCATCCTGTTGCAACGCAGGAAATTTCATCGGAATTGCATTTTTCCTCCTTTTATGGCATCATAAAGTAATGAAAAGTAAACAAGGCTATCAAGGGTTACGGAATCATAGAAAGAGGAGGTTAGGCAGGATATGAAATTACTGGTAATTGGAGGGGTGGCGGCCGGAACGAAGGCTGCGGCGAAATTCAAACGGGTGAATCCGGAAGCGGAGGTGGCCATCGTCACGAAGGGAAAGGACATTTCCTATGCGGGCTGCGGACTGCCCTATTATGTGGGCGGATCGATTCCGGAGAAGGAGCAGCTGATCGTGAATACGCCGGAGAAGTACAGCGCGTTGACCGGGGCGATGGTCTATCCGCAGCGGGAAGTGGTGGCGCTTGATCCGGTTGGGAAGAAGGCGACGGCGAAGAATCTGCGCACGGGCGCGGAGGAAATCTATGAGTACGATGCCTGTATCGTGGCGGTGGGCGCATCGCCGGTGGTGCCGCCTCTGCCGGGCCTTAATCTGCCGGGCGTGTTCGTAATGAGGACGCCAGACGATGCGATTGAGACAAGGAATTATATCGCCCGTGACGGTGTGAAGCGTGCCGTGGTTGTTGGCGGCGGTTTCATTGGTCTGGAGGTGGCGGAGAATCTTCTGGAAAAGGGGCTGTCCGTGACGCTGATCGATATGGCCCCGCAGATCATGCCGGGCTTCGACACGGAGATGGCGGATTTTGCGGTCCGTCATCTGGAGAAAAAGGGAATCAAGGTGCTCACCGGAACGAAGCTTAACGGCGTGACGGGCGAAGAGAGAGCGGAAGGCGTGGAGACGGACAAGGGACTGCTTCCGGCGGACGTGGTGATCTTATCCATCGGCATTCGGCCGAATACGGGCTTTTTGCAGGATACGGGCATGGAGATGTTTAAGGGTACGATCCTGGTGGATGATAGGATGGCGACCAGCGTGCCGGATGTGTATGCGGCAGGCGACTGCGCGATGGTGAAGAACCGTCTGACGGGTGAGCGGCAGTGGTCGCCCATGGGGTCTTCCGCCAACATGGAAGGTCGGACGCTGGCACTTACGCTTGGCGGCAGGGATGTGAGCTATCCTGGCGTTCTGGGAACGGGCGTGGTGAAGCTGCCGGGGCTTTCGGGCGGCCGGACCGGGCTTTCCGAGGAGCAGGCGAAGACGGCAGGCTATAAGCCGGTCTGCGCGCTGGCGGTGACGGATGACAAGGCGCATTACTATCCGGGCAGCGCATGGTTTGCCATCAAGCTGGTGGCGGATGCGGACAGCCATAGGCTGCTGGGCGTGCAGGTATTGGGTCCCGGCGCGGTGGATAAGGTGACGGACATCGGTGTGATGGCAGTGACTTTCGGGGCCACGCTGGAGCAGATGACCTGTCTGGATCTGTCCTATGCGCCGCCTTTTTCCACGGCAATCCATCCTTTCGTGCAGGCGGTACATATGCTTCTGAATAAGATCGAGGGTGATCTGGACAGCTTTACGCCGGCGGAGTATCTGGCAGGAGCGGCGGAAGGCTATCGTGTGATAGACGTGAATCCGGCGGGGCCGACCATCGCGGGAGCCACCTATGTGGATCTGTTAAAAGTAAAGGGTGAAGTGCCGGGGCTTGCCAAAGACGAGAAGCTTCTGCTCGTGTGCGCGAAGGGCAAGAGGGCTTATCTGCTGCAGAACAGGCTGAAACGCTACGGCTATACGAACACGAAGGTGTTGGAAGGGTCTTCCTTCTTCAATGTGGTGAAGGCGGCAGATAAGCCGGGTGTGGTGACGGTGCCTGCGGAGGAGATCACCCGTGTCAAGGCGCTGGGCTGTCTGCACAATAAGGGTACCAATAATTTCAACGTGCGCGTGATTACCAAAAACGGCAAGATCACCGTGGCGGAGCATAAGAAGATCGCGGAGGCGGCGGAGAAGTTCGGCAGCGGGGATGTGGTGATGACCACCCGTCTGACGCTGGAGATCGTGGGGGTTCCTTTTGAGAGGATCGAGGCGCTTCGGGCATTCCTGGCGGAGGAAGGTTTGGAGACCGGCGGTACCGGATCCAAAGTACGTCCGGTGGTGGCATGTAAGGGAACGACCTGCCAATACGGCCTTTTGGATTCCTATCGGCTGTCGGAGGAGATTCATGAGCGGTTCTTCCACGGCTATGCGTCCGTGAAGCTGCCCCATAAGTTCAAGATCGCAGTGGGCGGGTGCCCGAACAACTGCGTGAAACCGGATCTGAACGATTTCGGTATCGTAGGACAGAAAGTACCGGTGATCGATCCGGAGAAATGCCGTGGCTGTAAGATCTGTCAGGTTGCTCTGGCGTGCCCGGTGGAGGCATCTTTGGTGGTGGACGGCAAGCTGGTGATCGATACGGATCAGTGTAACAACTGCGGCCGCTGCGTGGGCAAATGTCCGTTTAAGGCAGCGGAGGAGAGCGCTTACGGTTACCGTGTTTATATCGGCGGCCGCTGGGGCAAGCGGGTAGCCCAGGGGCGGAAGCTGGATAAGATTTTCTTAAGCGAAGAAGAAGTGCTTTCCGTACTGGAAAAGGCGATCCTGCTGTTCCGGGAACAGGGCAGGACGGGAGAACGCTTCGCGGATACCATCAGCAGACTTGGATTTGAGAACGTGCAGGCCCAGCTTATGACGGACGATCTGCTGGCCCGTAAGGAAGAGATCATCGGGGCGAAGCTGCATTTGAAAGGCGGGGCGACCTGCTAAAGCGTGCATTCTCCCCATTGAGGTATGCGAGCAAAGACCCTACTGCAAACAGCCACTAGGATCGTTGCTCACGGGAATAAATGGGGTTGGCTGGAAGGATAAAGGGAAATGGAATGTATCAGTATCAGCCATAAGACGGCGGCATCTGCCAGGCGGCAGAGGTGCTGTATTCCGGGAGAAAAGACGGAGGATTTCCGGCGGGAGATCCTGGCGGCTGCAGGGGTGGATGAATGTGTGGCATTGTCCACCTGCAACCGCACGGAGATTTATGTGCCGGGAGAGGCAAACCGTTTCCGGGCATTGGAAGAAGCGCTGGCCAGAGCGACCGGCTGTGACGGCGAGTGGATCAGGGGACTGGCCAGACGCTATCAGGGGCGCAAGGCGCTGCAGCATCTTTTCCGGGTAGTCTGCGGGATGGAGTCCATGGTGATCGGTGAGGATGAGATCCTGGGACAGGTGCGGGATGCTTACACCAGCGCCAAAGAGGCCGGCTGTACCGGCTATGAGCTGAATTGTATTTTTCAGGCGGCGCTGGCGTGCGCCAAGCGGGTGAAGACGGAGACGATTCTCTCCAAAACTTCCGTTTCCGTGGCCACGCTGGCGGCAAATGAAGTATTCCGCCTGCCGCTGCCCCATAAAACAGTGCTTTTGATGGGCAGCAGCGGACAGATGGGCGGCATCATCTTGAAGAACCTGCTGAGTCAGGAAAATATCCGCATCATCGCCACGATCCGTTCGCACAACGGGCTTCTCCAAAGCGGCAGCCCACGGGTGAAAAATGTGCCCTATCAGGAGCGGTATGCTTATTTGCAGGAAGCGGATGCAGTGATCTCTGCCACGGCCAGTCCTCATTATACGCTGACGGCAGGCCGGGTCGGGGAAGTGTTGAGAAGGGACAGGGAGACGAAAGAGCGGCTTTTTGTTGATATTTCCATGCCGCCGGATATGGATGCGGAGATTGGGCGGCTGGAGCATTGCCGTCTTGTGGCGTTGGACGAGATTAAGAACCTGGCCGAAGAAAATAACAGGTTAAAGCAGCAGGCGCTGGCGGATGCGGAGGAGATTCTGGCGGAGGAGCTGGAGATGCTTGGTAAGACACTTTCATTCCACCGGTTTACGGAGGCTGACCGGAACTGGAAGGAACGCTATGCGCAGTGTCCGGCGGAAAAGCTGCTCTATTTGCTGCGGGATGAGCTGGACAGTGCATCGTTTGAAGCCGTTGTGCAGGTGCTGATGAATCAGGCAGTGTATGAGAAACGGCGATAAGCCCGTCAGAACATCAGAGTATCAGGACATCAGATTATCAGATCATGAGTCGTGCACGAATGGTACAAAACGGATATCAGGCAGGCAATGACAAGGTATCCTGAAAGTGCACAGGGAAGGCGGCAGATAGTATGGGACATTTTCCTTTTTTTGTGGAGATAGGCGGAAAAAGGGGCGTGATCGTGGGCGGCGGCCGGGTGGCAGCGAGGAAAGTGGAGAAGCTGCTTCCCTTTGGCCCGGTGCTGACAGTGATTGCCCCCAGGATCGAGGACTGTATGAGGACATTGGAGAAGCGGCCGCGGGAGCAGGAGCATGGGGCGGCTTCTCTTCTTTTGGAGGAGCGAGCGTTTGCGCTTGAGGATCTGGCCGGAGCGGATTTCGTGATCGCGGCCACGGATGAGGAAGCGGTGAACAGGCGTATTGCGGAATATTGTCAGATGGCACGTATTCCGGTCAATGTGGTGGATGACCGGGAGAAGTGCACCTTCTTTTTTCCGGCGCTGGTGAAGGAGGGAGCCTTGACGGTGGGCATTTCCACGGATGGTAAAAGTCCGGTGGCGGCGGCCTGGGTGCGGAGAAAGATCACCGGTACGCTGCCGTATGGGCTGGGCGACACGATTGACCTGATGGGTCAAATCCGTCCGCTGGTGATGGAGCGTGTGCCGCAGGAGGATGACAGGAAGCGGATTCTGGAGAAGCTGTTCCTGTATTGTCTGGAGAAAGAGGGCAGGGCAGCGTTGGAGGAACTGTCAGCGCTTCTGGCGGGAGAGATTCTGCGGCAGGACAGTTGTGCGGGAACGGAGAAGAACAGCAACCGGCAGGGAAATGGAGAGTGTGATGAATAAGATCAGGATCGGAACGCGGGGAAGCAGACTTGCCCTGAAACAGGCAGCCCTGGTGCAGGAAGCGCTGCAGGCGGCGGATGACAGTCTTCAGACGGAGATCGTGATTCTGCGGACAAAAGGGGATATCATACAGGACAAGCCGTTGGCGGAGATTGGCGATAAGGGAGTTTTTGCCTCGGAGTTTGAGCAGGCGCTGCAGGAAGGGCGCATCGATCTTGCGGTGCATTCGGCCAAGGACCTGCCCATGACACTGGCCGGCGGCTTATCCATCGTGGCCGTACTGCCCAGAGCAGACGTGCGGGACGTGCTGGTGGTTCCAAAGCAGGGGCGGATGCCGCTTCTGGCGGGAGAAAGCGAAGATGCCCTCTGCGGGAGCGGGCGGCAAACAGATAGGTGGCGTAAAGAGACGGGAAACGAAGGAAATGACAAGGAGCGGAATGATTATCAATGGATGCGGCAGGAGCAGGACGACGGCACGGCGTTTCGGATCGGCAGCGGCAGCAGGAGGCGGCAGCTTCTGGCCGGAAAGCTGTGGAAGAATGTAGTATGTGAGAATATTCGCGGCAACGTAGATACGCGGCTGCGTAAACTGCAGGAAGGCGGCTATGACGGGATTATTCTGGCCAAAGCCGGGCTGGACCGTCTGGGGATCGGCTGCAAAGACAGCGATAGCAGTAGCAGCAGCGATGATGCGTCGGCATTTTTCTTCTGTCCCCTGCCGCCGGAATTGTTTCTGCCTGCAGCCTGTCAGGGGATGATCGCGGTGGAGGCCGCGCAGGGTTCGGAGGCGGAAGACATCTGCCGGCGGATCACGGATGCGGAAACGATGCTTTGTTTTCAGGTGGAACGGGAAGTGTTACGGCAGCTGTCCGCAGACTGCAGCGAGGCAGCGGCGGCCTGGTGCAGACAGGAGCAGGACAGATTGATTCTGGATGCCATGTACGCCGGGAACCATGTGAGACATATCGGCAGCGCGAGCCTGCAGGAAGGCAGGCGGCTGGCGGAGCAGGCGGCCGGAGAGTTGAAGGAAAAGAGTCAAAGTTGAAGGAAACGAGTCAGATTTGTGCCGCTTCGGAATGGAGGAAAAGATATCTTGAATAAGGGCAACGGAAAAGTATATCTGACAGGCGGCGGGTGCGGCGACATAGAACTTCTGACCATCAAGGCGGCGGAAGTACTGCGCAGGTGCGATGCGGTGGTCTATGACAGTCTGGCGCCGGAAGCGCTGCTGCGGTGGACGAGGCCGGACTGCGAGAAGATCTATGTGGGGAAGCGTTATGGCAGTCATGTCATGAAGCAGTCGAAGATCAATGACCTGCTGGTGGAGAAGGCGCTGGAAGGTAAGACGGTGGTGCGCCTGAAGGGCGGCGACCCTTATGTGTTCGGCAGAGGCGGGGAAGAGTTTCAGGCGTTGCAGTCGGCGGGCATTTCCTGTGAAGAGATTCCGGGTATTTCTTCTGCTATTGCGGTGCCGGCAGCAGCAGGCATTCCGGTCACGCACAGAGGACTTTCGGCAGCGTTTACGGTGGTGACGGGAACGGCGGCCGGGGAAGACGGGCAGGAAGAGGATCCGGGGCAGGAGAATAAGCCGGTCCGGAAGACGGGGTTGCGTCTGGATTTTGAAACGCTGGCGCGGCTTCCCGGCACGCTGGTGATCCTGATGGGGATGCATCATCTGAGAGAGATTACGGCGGGCCTGCTTTCGGCCGGGAAAAGCCAGGACACACCCTGCGCCGTAGTCATGGAGGGGACGACCGGCAGACAAAGATGCCTGCGGACGGTGCTAGGCAGACTTTATGAGGAAGCAACGGAGCAGGGTTTTACTTCGCCGGCGGTCATCGTTGTGGGGGCGGTGGCAGAGCTGCAGCTGACAGATAGGTTGCCTGCAGCGGCGGAAGGTAAAGGGATAGAAGGCCGCCTGCTTGCCGGTGTTACGGTGGGGGTCACGGGAACGCCGCATTTTGCGGGTAAGCTGGCAGCCGCACTGGAACAGGAGGGGGCTGTGGTAAAGGACATGAGCTTTATGGAGGTGAGGCAGACAAAGGAGCCTCTGCCGGAGCTTGCGTCGTTTGGCTGGCTGGTCTTCACAAGTCCTAACGGCGTCAGCGTCTTTTTCGATAAAATGAGAAGGGAACGGCGGGATGTGCGCAGTCTTTACGATAAAAAGATTGCGGTGATCGGGCCGGGAACGGCGGCGGTGCTGGAAGAAAACGGATTATATGCGGATTACATGCCGGATTTCTATGATGCGGAACATCTGGCACGGGGCCTGACAGAAAGGATTCTGCAGGAACGTGCGGTCGGGGAGGGGGAGTGTCCGGCGGCAAAGGCGGTGCCGGAGCAGGCGTTGTTTCTGCGGGCGCGGCAGGGGAGTGACAGACTGCATCTTGTTTTTCAGGAAAAAGGTATTTCCTATGTAGACTATCCGCTCTACGAATTGGGAGTCTGTGAGGAGAAGCGTACCAGGGCGGTGACAGAGAAGCCGGATTACATCGTGTTTGGTTCGGCGCTGGGCGTGCGGGCTTATTTTGAAGGACTGGAACGGGACCAGACAGCAGAGAATGATGCGGCAGGCTGCAGCGCCGGGGAGCCGGTTTCCTGCAGGGACGCCTGTGCCGGGTGCGGTGTGAGACAGAAATATGTCTGTATCGGCGAAAAGTGCGGGGAAGAATTGCGAAAGCATACGACGGCCTGCTGTCTGACGGCGGAAGAAGCCAGTGTAGAGGCGATCGTGGCATGCGTCAGGCGGGACAGAGCGCAATGAGATTGGACAGAGCACATGGAGACGGGATGGGACGTATGAGGAACAGTGCCTGCAGCAGGATAAGAATAGTCAGAGGAGAAAAGCGATGTATCGATTCAGAAGGTTAAGGCGGGATGAACGGATTCGTTCCATGATGCAGGAGACGAGGCTGCATCCGAAGAATTTTATTTATCCTGTATTTGTGATAGAGGGAGAGAAGATAAAGAATCCGGTGGCGTCCATGCCGGGTGTTTTCCAGTATTCGGTTGATTGTCTGGACGAGATCATGGAGCAGGTAAAGGCTGCGTCCATAGGCGGCATCATGCTGTTTGGCATTCCGCAGCATAAGGATCCGCAGGGGAGTCAGGCTTATGCGACAGACGGTGTCACTCAGAGGGCGGTCCGTTTTATCAAAGAGCATTATCCGGAAATCTATATTGTGGTGGATGTGTGCCTGTGCGAGTATACGTCTCATGGACATTGCGGCATGGTATGTGGGAATGAGATCTTGAATGACGAGACGCTGCCGTATCTGGTGGAAATGGCGGTAAGCCTGGTGGAGGCCGGGGCGGATATGGTGGCGCCTTCCGATATGATGGACGGCCGGATCGCGGCTATCAGAGAGGGGCTGGACGAAGCCGGATTCACGCAGGTTCCGATAATGGCATACAGCGCCAAGTTTGCCTCCGCTTATTACGGTCCTTTCCGGGAGGCGGCACATTCCGCGCCGGGATTCGGCGACCGCAGAAGCTATCAGATGGACTGCGCCAACGGGCAGGAGGCGCTGCGGGAGATTGGGGCGGATATCGAAGAGGGAGCGGATATCGTGATGGTAAAGCCGGCGCTGGCTTATCTGGATGTGTTGCGGGAAGCGGCGCTTACCTTTGACCTGCCGCTTGCGGTGTATAATGTCAGCGGCGAATACGCCATGGTGAAAGCGGCCGCCGCCAACGGGTGGATTGACGAGAGACGGATCGTCATGGAGAATCTTATGGCTATGAAACGGGCGGGAGCGAGGGTCATTATTACCTATCATGCATTGGATGCGGTGCGGTGGATAGAATATATATAGTAAACGAAATTTCTAATGTCGTTAACTATAAGAATGTTTCGGCAGGGAGGACAATATGGAGCAACGCAGATCAAAACAACTTTTTAACAGGGCGCAGCAGCTGATACCGGGTGGAGTAAATTCACCGGTGCGGGCTTTTCGGGCCGTGGGCAGACAGCCCTTCTTCGTGGAACGGGCGCAGGGTCCCTGGCTTTTCGATGCGGACGGGAACCGGTATCTGGATTATGTCTGTTCCTGGGGGCCGGGCATTCTGGGACATGCGCATCCGAGAGTGGTGGAGGCGGTACAGAGAGCTTGTACCGGCGGGCTGAGTTTCGGAGCGCCCACGGCCGGGGAAGTAGAGTTGGCGGAACGGATCAGCGCCTGTGTGCCGGATGTGGAGATGATGCGTCTGGTCAGTTCCGGAACCGAGGCGGTGATGAGTGCCGTGCGCGTGGCCAGAGGATTTACCGGCAGGGACAAGATCATCAAATTCTCCGGTAACTATCACGGCCATTCGGACGGCCTGCTGGTGAAGGCCGGTTCCGGGTTGATGACACAGTCGGTGCCGGACAGTGCGGGCGTACCGGCGGGGTACGCGGTTTGTACGCTGACGGCAGTCTACAATGATACAGAGTCCGTGCGCAGGCTGATGGAGGAAAATGCCGGTCAGGTGGCGGCAGTGGTGGTGGAGCCGGTGGCGGCCAATATGGGTGTGGTGCCGCCAAAGCCGGGATTTCTTGCGTTCCTGCGACAGATCACACAGCAGACGGGGGCGCTTTTGATCTTTGACGAAGTGATCACCGGTTTTCGGCTGGCGTTGGGCGGGGCGTCCGAATACACGGGCGTTCATGCAGACCTGTATACCTTTGGAAAGATCGTGGGCGGTGGTATGCCGCTGGCGGCTTACGGCGGCAGACGGGACGTGATGGCTTGCGTTGCGCCGTTAGGGGCCGTCTATCAGGCCGGGACGCTGTCGGGGAATCCGGTGGCGGTGACGGCGGGGATAGAGACATTAAAGATTTTGATGGAAGATAAGGGAATCTATGAACGGATCGACAGGCGCGCGGAGAGACTGGAGGCAGCCTTCTGCCGCAAGGGGCTGACGGTAAACCGGGCTGGGTCTCTGCTTTCGGCGTTCTTCACCCCTGATTGGGGAGAGCGGGAAGGCAGCGTGACGAATTATGAAGAGGCCTGTCAGTGTGACAGAGAGGCATTTGCCGCATACTTTAACAGAATGCTGGAGAGGGGGATCTATGTGGCGCCGTCCCAGTTTGAGGCCATGTTTGTGTCGGATGCCCATGAAGACGAGCTGATCGAGAGAACCTGCGAGGCGATCGGGAAATCGGTTTCGTAGGGAGATAAAATTGTAGAAAAACGAAAAAACGTATATAAATAACTGAAAACCGTATTGACATGTGACACTCCTTCCACTATAATCTAATCAACAAAGGGAAACATCCCTTTTTAAGTGAAATTCTCATACCATTCGGGATGAAAGATCGGATATTTCCGATTCCGGCGTTATCAGCCATATTTCACAAGAATACAGGAATGGCTGAGGCGTGGCAGGATCAGACGGGAACTGTCATGCAGCGGCCGGGAAGGAGTATATGGGCAGGAAAGATATGACAGGCAGAGCGTTCTTTTCCGATAAAGAACGTTTTGCGGAATTACTGAACCTTCATCTCTATCATGGAGCAAAAGTGCTCCTGCCGGAGAATCTGATCCAGAGAAAGAGGGAATATCCTTCTCTTGCAGATGTCTACGGACAGAAGAACAGGGATATTCTGATGGAAGATAGGAAACACAGGATCTGTTACGGAGTAGAACTGGAGACGGGAACAGATTATAGCATGCCGGAACGCATCATGGTGTATGATGCCTGTGAGTATGAGCATCAGATCCGGGCGCTCTTCAGGAAACATCGGGAAGAAGGAACATTTGATGATTTTTGGGATAGGAAGAGCAGGATAAAGAAAGACGATCTGCTGCTTCCTACGGTGACGGTGGTATTGTATCTGGGAGAAGGGCATTGGGAAGGATAACGGAGACTGACCGATCTGTTTCATATACCGGTGTGTGCGGCCGATCCGCCGGAGAGTAAGATCTGCGATTATGCGTTCTCCCTGTTGGAGGCAGATTTTCTGAGCGCGGAGGATCACAGGACAGATTTAAAAGAGTTCTTTCAGGCCATGCAGTGCAGGCAGGATAGAGAGCGATTAAAGCAGCTGATCCGGTCGGACGGATTTCAGAGGCTAAGCCCGGAGACAGAACTGGCAATCGCGGCGCACTTGAACATAAGAAGACTTGTACGAAGAATGAGGAAGGGGGAAGTACCCATGTGTAAAGCATTTGACGATCTGATGCAGGAGGAGAGAAGGAATGGAAGAAAGGAAGGCATGGAGAGAGGGATAGAGAAAGGACTTGAGAGGGGAATCAAAAAAGGAAAAAAAGAAGGTAAGAAAGCAGAACGGCTTGGCATCATCGGCAGAATGAAAAAGGAAGGGCTGGAGGAAGCATTGATTATCAGACTGACCGGATGTACGAAGGAAGAGTACGCGACGGCACCGGGGATATGAGAGATTACGTAGGTTTTACCCACGCTATAATGTCATTAAATTAGCCGGGCGCGTAACGGGGAAGCCGGTAACAGTTCAGCCCAGGACTTTGCATTTACTGCAAAGTCCGTAAGAACAGGTAAATTTGTCCAAAAGAATCTGCCCCTCGCCGAAGGGCGCTAAACGTCCGGGGGACGTTTGCTAAGCGCCGACCGGAGTGGAACGTAGACACTTGGAATGGGCAGATTCCGTAACAGAGAAGCCGAAGGCTGAACTGTTACGGAAGCCGTATGATTCGCGGGCACATGCATTGCAAACCCTGATTTCCTGTGCTATACTTAGGGGCGGTGCAGCAGAAATGATTTCGGAGGAAAACTGATGTTAAAAGATAAAGTAATATTGATAACCGGCGGTACGGGTTCTTTCGGTAAGTGCTTTACCAGATACGTGCTGACTCATTACGAGCCGAAGAAGGTCATCATCTATTCCAGAGATGAATTCAAGCAGTGGATGATGGCGGAGGAATTTAAGGAATTTGCGGAGAAGCTGCGGTTCTTTATCGGAGATGTGCGGGATGGAGAGCGTCTGCACAGAGCCTGTGAGGGAGTGGACTATATTATTCATGCAGCTGCACTGAAGCAGGTTCCGGCCTGTGAGTATAATCCCAACGAGGCGATCAAGACGAATATTCATGGAGCCATGAATGTGATCGATGCGGCGCTGGACAGTGGTGTGCACAAGGTGGTGGCATTATCCACGGACAAGGCGGTCAATCCCGTAAACCTGTACGGCGGCACGAAGCTTGTATCGGACAAGCTGTTTGTGGCGGCCAACGCCTATGCCGGTATGAAGGACATTAATTTTTCCATCGTCCGCTATGGAAATGTTGCGGGCAGTAGAGGGTCGGTGATACCACTTTTCCATAAGCTGATCAAGGAGGGGGCGAAAGAGCTTCCGATCACGGATGTGCGTATGACCCGTTTCTGGATCAGTCTGACGCAGGGCGTTGAACTTGTGATCAAGGCTTTGGCGGAAGCCACCGGCGGAGAGACTTTTATCAGTAAGATCCCGTCCTTCAAGATTACGGATCTGGCAGAGGCGATGCTGCCGGGATGCGGCATCAGGGAGACCGGCATCCGTCCGGGGGAGAAGCTGCATGAGATCATGGTCACTACTGAGGACTCCTTTACGACTTACGAGTATGATAAGCATTTCATCGTCTATCCACAGATGACCTGGAATAACAGGCAGCAGCCGGACTTAAGCGGCAGGAAAGTAGAGGAAGGGTTCTCCTATAGTTCCGGTACGAATACGGAATGGCTGTCAGTGGAAGATATCCGTGAACTGCTGGAAGATGTAGAATTGGAGAAATAGCGTAACGGTTCAGCCCAGGCCTTTGCCTTTACTGCAAAGGCCGTGAGAATGCATAAAGGTTAAGAAGGATTCGGGATACAGACGGTCTGCAAGGTGAGCGTGCAGGAAGAAAGCAGAGGGGCATGCACGAAGGTGCGTGTCCCTTCTTTAGCAAACGGTAATTTCACAGGTGCGAAGACAGCGGCATTCTTTGCAGACAACAGGGAAGAAAGGGATACAAGAGAAATGGAGAAACCGGCGATCGAGGGCGGCACACCCGCCAGAGAGACAAAAATATATTATGGCCATCAGTATATTGACGATGCTGATATACGGGCTGTGGTGGATGTTATGAAAAGTGAAAATCTGACCTGTGGCCCGAAGATCGGGGAATTAGAAGAGAAGCTGTGTCAGCTGACCGGTGCGCGGTATGCAGTGGTGTGCAGTAACGGCACGGCGGCTTTGCATATGGCGGCGTTGGCAGCAGGTGTGGGAGAAGGGGACGAGGTGATCACCACCCCCATTACATTTGCTGCATCGGCGAACTGTGCACTCTATTGTGGCGGAAGACCGGTCTTTGCCGATATCGATCCGGAGACATATAATATCGATCCGGAGAAGGTGGAAGCAGCGATTACCGAGCGAACGAAGGCGGTCGTGGCTGTGGACTATACAGGGCAGTCGGTGGAACTGGACCGGTTGTCAAAGATATGTAAGAATCACGGACTCGTGCTGATCGAGGACGGGGCCCATGTGATCGGAACCACCTATAAGGGCAGAGCCAACGGTTCCATTTCCGACATGACAACGTTCAGTTTTCATCCGGTGAAGACCGTTACCGGCGGTGAGGGCGGCGCGGTGCTGACCAATGACGAGACTCTGTATAAGAAACTGCTCCTATACCGCGCCCACGGGATCACAAGAGATGAGACACAGATGGAACATGAACCGGACGGCGCCTGGTACTATGAGCAGGTGGCGCTTGGCTATAACTATCGCATGACAGATATGCAGGCGGCGCTGCTCATCAGCCAGCTGGACAAGCTGCCTCTTTTCCGTCAGAGGAGAAAAGAGATCGTAGCCAGATATGATGAGGAATTCAGCAAGCTGCCGGGCCTTTTCGTGCAGAGGGAGATTCCCGACTCGGATACCACAAGGCATCTTTATATCCTGCGCATCGTGCCAGAGAAACTGACCATCGACAGGAAACAGTTCTTTGCAGCGCTGGCGGCGGAGAATGTGTGCTGTAACGTGCACTACATCCCGACCTACTATTTCCCGTATTATGAGAAGATGGGTTATAAGAAAGGCCTGTGTCCGAATGCGGAGAAACTGTACGAGGAGATGCTGTCGCTGCCCCTTTATTATGCCATGACGGATGAGGACGTGGAGAGTGTGATCGAGGCGGTGACGAAGATCGCGGTGTATTATGAGAGAAAGTAATGTTTAAGATAGTGCCTGCTTGTTTCGGATTTTGAGGTTCCGCGGGGCGGAATCATGAGGGTTAGTGTAAATGAAACTATCGATCATCGTGCCCGTCTACAATATGGCGGCCGACGGAAAATTAGAATACTGTCTGCATTCTCTGGTGGCGCAGACGATAACGGATTATGAGATCATCGCGGTGGACGATTGCTCTACTGATAATTCCTGGGAGATCCTGCAGGATTACCAGAAGCGTTATCCGGAGAAATTCCGCGCCATTCATTCAGAAGTCAACCAGAAACAGGGCGGCGCCAAGAATATCGGTATGGCGGCAGCGCAGGGGGAATGGATCGGTTTTATTGACAGCGATGACTGGATCACGCCGGATTTCTATGAACGCCTGATCGGGAAGGGTGAAGAGACCGGTGCTGATATGGTAGGCTGTGACTATCATATGACTGGGGAACACAGCATGAAGATCGGGCAAGTGGTGCACAATAACAGGCCGGAGCAGACAGGGATACTGAATGAGGAGAAGTACCGGTCTCTGATCCTGGACGGCGGCAGCCTTGTGGTGAAGGTGTACCGCAGGGAGATCGTGATCGATCATCCGAGCCGTTTTCCGACCGGAATCTTTTATGAGGACAATGCGCTGGCCAATTCCTGGATGCTGCGCGCCCGGCATTTTGAATATATCGAAGAACCGTTGTATTACTATTACCAGCATGACACATCCACGGTGCATACGATCACGACGCGCAGATGCGAGGATCGTATGGAAGCGGGGCGCATCATGCTGCGGGAAGCGGAAACATATGGGTATCTGGAGCAATACCGTGCGGAACTGGAATTTTGTTTTACAACACTTTTTTATGTCAATACGCTTTTTACCTACATGCAGGGGGTATGTCCGGTGCGGTACGGGTTTGTGAAGAAGCTTGGACAGGAGATGCGGGCAGCTTTTCCGGATTTCCAGGAGAACATATACTATCGGGAGCGCATGGGAGCTGAGGAGAAGAAGCTGGTGCGGATGCAGATGGCGTCAACAATTCGATTCATCATATATTATAAGCTCTTGTGGGGATATCGCGGCCTGCGAAAAAGGCTGCGTGGAAAAGCGTAAGCAGCGGCGGGATACTTCTTAACGGCGGGTCGGTTATGTTCAGGAAGCCAGGAGTTAAATTACTGTAAAAATGTGGGATTTTAAGAGGAACATTCATGGAGACAAGAGAACTATCATGGAAGAGCAAAGTAGTCTATATCGTGACGGTGTGTTTGATCACCCTGTTGATCTGGCTGGGAAATGAGGGGCGCAGCCCGTTAGTTTATAAGGGGTCTGAGATGCAGTACTCGGTGGGCGTGATCGATTCGGAGTATGCGCTTGTGCTCCGGGATGCGGTGGCCAGAAACGGTACAGTGGCAAACACCCTGCAGTATGTGATGAACAGAGGCAGCTACACCGCCAAACTCCGATATCGTGCGGAGGAGGGGGATTCCGCGCTGGAATTGTGGGAACAGGGCAGAAAGATAGCGGGATGGACGATCGACCCGTCTGAGAAGGAGATGACTGCAGAGTTCACTTTGTCCAAAGATGCCAAACAGCTGCAGTTTAAGATCAACTACAGCGGCAAAGGGGAACTGGTGGTCCAGGAACTGCAGCTAGTGCCTCATACGCTGTTCTATACGGACACCTATTTTTTTATGGCGCTTTTTCTGCTGGGAAGCCTTGCCGCATGGTGGTATCTGCAGAAGGAAGGCAGGCGGCTCACAAAGGAGCAGATTGTAGATTACAGCGTTATTCTGGGAGTGGCGCTTCTGGCGACCACACCTATGATGCAGACTTATCTCTATAACGGCGACGACTTGTGCTATCATCTGGCGCGCCTGGAAGGATTGAAGGATGGGATTCTGGACGGGCAGTTTCCGGTCAATATCCTGCCGGACGGGCTGAGGGGTAATGGATATATGAATGCCATGTATCCGTATCTGTTCCTCTATATCGGGGCATTCTTAAGGATCTGCCGTGTCTCGCTGGCTCTTTCTTATAAGGTACTGATATTTTTGGCCAATCTGTCCTCGGGGATCAGCGCTTACGTGGCGGTGAAGTCCATGTGCAGATCCAGAAGAAGCGTGATACTGGCGGTGGTGCTGTATACGCTTATGCCGTACCGGTTCACCAATATTTTCTCCAGAGGCGATCTGGGAGAGACGCTGGCTCTGATCTTCTGGCCGCTGGCGATCGCCGGCCTATACCACGTGATCCTCGGAGAGCGGAAGCGTTGGTATTATCTGGTGATCGGCGTCAGCGGTATGCTGCAGAGCCATATCTTAAGCGCAGTATTTGTGGTAACATTCAGTGCAGTGACCGCGCTTGTGTGGTGTGTGCGCATTGTGAAAGAAAAAAGATATGTCGAGATTGGCAAAGCGGCCGCTATGACGCTGCTCTTAAATTTCTGGTACCTGGTTCCTTTCCTGGTATTCTACTTTAAAGGAGAGCTGAGTACGGAAGTGCTTCGTTGGAGCGGCTACTTCGAGCAGTCCATCAATCCTTCCAATCTGACGCACAGTATCAGCCTGTATAATAAGCAGTATTTTTCCCTGGGGCTGGCGCTGTTTGGCTGTGTGGGGATCGGTGTGATGCGGCTTCTGTGTGAAAGCCGGGAGAAAAGGTCGGACATGGACAACTATATGCTGTATTTACTGGCATCGGGATGTGTGTTTACCTATATGATCACCGGCTACTTCCCGAACCGGACGCTGCTGGCCAATGGTCTGTTTGAGAATATCGTGACGATGATACAGTTTCCATGGCGCTTTCTGGGACCGGCCTCGGCATGTTTCATGTTCGTGGGTGTGATCGGCCTGGCCAAGTCAGAACTATTGCGGCCCTACCGGAATCATATCTTTACGCTGCTGGTGGGCCTGAATCTGCTGGTGATCCTGTCTGTACCTACGGATAACAGCCATATGCCTTATGATGATGTGGAAGCAGTGGCCTCCAAAGGGCATGAGAGCAAGATGGCGGCTAATATCGGACTATTTTATCCCCATGAGTGGCGTCTGAACGGCGTCTCTGACGACAGGCTGGTCACGGATGTGATCGTCTCCGACCCCTACGGCGTGACAGTACATAATTATGAGAAAAAGGGGACCAAAGCGGCGGTGGCTTACAATGCCGTAGAAGATGACTGCTATATCGAACTGCCGATCCAGAACTATCTGGGTTATCGGGCATATGATGAGAACAAAAGCCGGCTGGAGATCACCCGCGGAGAGGGTGGCCGGATCAGGATCGCGGCCATCGGGGACGGCGTACGGCATACGGTATATGTGCGCTACGGAAGAGTGCCGCTCTTCATGGCGGCCAATCTGGTTTCTGCGTTGACGGTTGCGGCCATCGGATGGTGGCTATGGCGCAGACACAGGAACCGGCGGCAGTATGTGCCGGCCGCCGGAGAATGAATACGGCGTTGCACTATGGACAAGGATGCTCTGCCATAAGGGCTTCTGCGATCTGGCGGGCGCCGGTGCCGTCCAGGTAACTTCTCATAGCGGCGGAGACAGCAGCGCGGGCCGGATGATCATGTGCCATCCTGATGAGAAACGAAGCAATATGGCGCAGGGTGGACGGGCAGGCAGAAGCTGCGGATGCATCGGCAGGCTGTCCGGTGTGGCCGGCAGCGGCCGCAGGACGGATGTCGCCGGCGCAGGGGATCAGGCATTCCTTTGCGTAAGCTTCTGTGGCGACGCGTTGGTTCTCGGCCATAAGATAACTGACGGTGGGGACGCCGACAGCACATAGCTCGCACAGGGTAGTGCCGCCGGCGGAGACAGCCAGATCGCAGGAAGCCATCAAAGCCGCCACATTACTTACATTGGTATGAACGTGGAGAAAAGGATGGGTCTGCGCAAGGGCAGCCAAAGCCGCATAGCGTGTGTTTGCTCTGCTGGTCAGGATATGATAATGCATGGATTGCAGCACGGACTTGTCCTGCGTGGACAGCTGTTGTAAAGATATATCCTGTAAAGGCCCATCCTGTACAGCGCAGTGATCCTGGCGGCCGTGAGCGATATTCTGCGACGGAGCGAAGATGTCGGACGGATCGTCGTAGATCATCTGCAGCAGCCCTTCCGCCACGCGATAAGGATCGGTGCCGCCTGTCGATAACAGCACATGCTCGGCTTTGCGGCGGACTTGATAGGCAGGTGAGAGGAACTGTTCCCGAAGCGGCGTATACTGTATTCCCAGCAGCTTGCGGCCGGCATTGTCATAAGCGGCGCAGTCTTTACTGGTATCATAATTGACCACCAGGTCCACGGCGCAGTCGAAACTGCGCAGATCGTCCAGATAAGCCGTTTTGAAATAGCGCCGAAGGGCCACGAAATAGGACGTAGTGGCAGAATAGGAATCTATGAAAAGCCATGGCATGTTGTGGGAGACGTGGGAGCCATCTCCGGCAGGACGGTCGTTCTCTGCGGGCATATCCGAGGCAAGACAGGAGAGCAGGGCGGGGATCTCCGAGTCCAATTCCCGGTAGCTGCGTTCCAGACAGAAGACTGCGAATTCCCGGGGTGCGGTAAAGCGTTCTTCCAGAAGCGTAAGACTTTCCTTATCGGATACGATAAATTTAACATATGCGCCTATCTTCACGCAGGCGCGCGCGATGGCGAGACATCTTACAAGGTGTCCGGTCGCGATCTTGCTGTTTCCGTCTGTTCTAAAGTAAATGTCAGTCATTGTTACCTCCCTTATATCAGACCATTTTCAGGATACTTCACTGTTATGCTCACGGCAGATCTGTCTGACGCTTAGTATAATACTAAAGTATTTGCCTGAAAGCAATCTGGTCAAATATTCAACAGGTCAGCCATATTTGAGAAGTTGATGATCAGATCATCGTAGATGCCAGCTTTTACAGAATCAGCAAAGGTATAATCTCCGGTATCCTCTGATTCAAAGTTGTAAACAAGGATACGGTTCTTCTCCGGGTCAACGATCCAATATTCTCTAACGCCTGCAGTGCGGTATTTAAAGAGTTTTGTGAAATAGTCCATACGCCTGCTGCCGGGAGATACAATCTCTATGATCCAGTCCGGTGCTCCAGTGCATCCTTTGTCGTTAAGCTTGTCGGGATCACAGATCACACTGATGTCTGGCTCTACATAGTTTGTGTCATCTTTATTCAGAAATACAGCAAAGGGAGCAAAAAAGGGCTCGCAGGAACTGTTTTTGGATTTAATATAAGAGTTTATGGAAGAAAAAAGTTCCCGCGCTATTGCCTGATGCCTGCGATTGGGCGGAGCCATATAGTATATCTGGCCGTCAACCAGTTCGGCTCTGCTGCCCTCCGGCAAACTGTAGATATCGTCGATGGTATAAAGCTTTTCTTGTGCCAGTGGTGGTGACATAGTAACATTCCTTTCTTGGTTATTGTATGTGGTTTGGTGCTGCTTATTCTCCAGAGCCGGCAGCAGGCTTTTTAATATCGTCAATTGTCAAGGTAACAGATTGGCCGTCAGGAGCTTTACATTGGAGTTTCCATCCCATTCATTAGCCACCTGTTCATTAGTTCTGATGTTAACATACCATAAATGATTATAAAGTTCTAGATAAAGAAATAAAGTAATCAAAAATGAAATAAAAACTGAATATTTTTCCACCTGTACGATTGGACGCTCCAAGGAGCATCCAACCCGACTTCCACATTCACAAAACCCGCGCTTACGCGCTTTTGCGTCTGCTTGCGCATCCGCATTTTGCTCATTTGGAAGTGGGTTGCTAATCCAATGCCTTGCCTGCATTGCCATAAATGGCATGCAGACTGGTCATTGGATTGCAACCGCACAGGTGGATATTTTTTATCTGGGATTTTTCAAAGGAATGATGATTGACAGCATTACGTCAGCATTATATACTTATAACGACTAATGATAATAGTCAATTAGAAAAAGGAGAGGTGCAAATGAAAAGCATTTTCAGTGTTACCAATGCGGAACGAGAAGTGATGGAAAAGCTTTGGGATCAGAAGGAAAGCATCAGACAGTCTCAGCTGCTGACGCTATTTGAGGAAGAGGGAAAGGAGTGGAAGCGGCAGACGCTCAATACTTTCCTGGTAAACCTGGAAGAAAAGGGATTGGTCGTAAGAGAAAGAAGGATGGTCAAAGCCGTATATGGCAGGGAAGAGTACAACCTGATGCGGATGAAAGAGGAGATTGACCATATGTATGGCGGTAAGTTGAGTAATTTCGTGGCTGCCTTTACCGAGAAGAATGGGATTGATGAGGAGGAAGCGCAGGCGTTGCTCAAAATTCTGGAAAACAAGTAAGGAGAGACGATGGGATATCTGATGGTAATGTCTTTGTCAGGGACAGTCATGACAGGCATCGGCTCCCGGCATGTGTCTGACTTTTCACCCCGTTGGTCTTATTATATGATTCGCGCAAATTGATATAGAGCCGGATCCGCTTGATGTTGCTGTCAATGATGTAACCGAACTCATCCGCCTCATTGGCAGCCTTGATGATGGCATTATACTTGTCTTGGGCATAGGTAAGTCCAAAACGGGCAGTTGATTTGATGATATCAATAATCTCTTGTCTGTCTGCTTCAATAAAGGCAGACGGGGATGTATATGCCTCCAATAAGGTAAGGGATGTATTGGTTGTAACCTTGGAGAAAATGCCAAGATACTGTGGAAATGCCATACGCAGTTCACCCTGGAGCTTGTTCACGTAAGCGCTGCGGTTATCCACTAAATCGTAGTATTCACGGCATAAATTGCGACAGTTTAAGGCAAGATCAGACGGCATAAGGGAAACCTTTAAATCAGGTTTCAAACCAACCAAAGCAGCTTTTTTAGAATCAAAACGGTCATTATGTACTTTTCGTATATTGATATTTGTGCTATTCTTAGTGATGATAGGATTAATAACGTAGCAGTTAAAACCCTTATCACGAAGATAGCAGAAGAGTGGGTAATGATAAATTCCCGTGGATTCGAGGAAAATGCGACTTTCCAAAGAATACAGCTCTTCTGCTTCTTTTATTTTAGAAACAGCGGCTGTAAGGGAATTCATGCTATTGTGTAGGATTTTAAAAGGTTTTCCTACAAACTGTTGGTTTGGAAGTGCGACAGACATCCATGAGAAGTCAGCGCCAACATCAATACCAACAGAGATGAATAATTCATCAAGATTAAAAATAACTTTGTTTGACATGAGCAAAAGCTCCTTTCTGATAGGAATCCATTTCCAGTCTGGCAGGTACACAACCTAGCGTGTTATACGGGTATAGCCTTCCGGCTCCCAACCAGCTAAAACATAAAACCCTGTCGGATGGACTAATTGACTTTCTTGTAGGTATCAGCCACAGAAGCGGCTTCCCAAGGAGATGAACATTCTTTGTCCTATCCTAAAGGATAATACCTTATGTTTTATCTGGTGTCTATCAGGAACCGTCAGACATGATAATAATTTAGGATAACATCTGATGAAGGAAGAACACCTTCTTCTGTTATCTGATTGATAGAAACTTATTAACCAAGTAGTCTTATTGACTACACCATTATTATACTAGGAGATGTTTTTTTGATAAATAACAGAACAAAATGGTAAAAAGTTAATGTAGTTTTGGATAAGGAGGAATTTTTTGTGATAAAACATTATTTAAAAAAGGCGATTTCTTTTGTATTAGCAGCTGTAATTGCGTGTGGTTCAATTACTGTATGCGCTGCTGAGGGTTCGATAGAGGCATTGGCTTCGGAGGAATATCATAGCAGTGTAAAAAGAAATATGTTAGACCAGGTTACTCCGGAAGAAATGTTTGAAGCAAGGGTAAATGGACTTGAAATTGTTAATAAGATTACAGATCCGGATACCATCCAACAAATGGCAAGAGATGAACAAATAAGCGCAGATGAAAATGGAAATTTACCGATTAGCATTATTACTTATGAATTACGAAAGAGTGAAGAAGGTAACAGATCCGTACGATTAGAGAAGGTTCCTTTTGAAGTAGAACTGCGTGACGATCAATTTGTCACGGTCTGTGATATCAGGAATTTCCGCATATTATGTTACGTTTGGCATTGGAACGAAAGTTATGCTTTTGCATTGACAGACGAGATTCTTGTATGGAATATGAATACCCATGAAATAGAACGAACAATTGATATGAAGCAAGAATATCTGTTCTCGGCAGTATTGGATGATGATGGAGGAATCTGTTTGAGCTGTGCTGATGTGAACGACTGCAAGGGTGAAAAATGGGAACTGCGTTACCTAAAAAATGGCACGGAGAAGTTTACGGTCCTGAAAAAGGAAACAAGCACTCTGGAAGCAGGCTGGGGGAGCTCATGGCTGGTACACTTTGGAAACCAGGTGGCGGGAATCTGTGAAAAGGAAGCGGAAGGCGGACAAAGCAGTTTTGAATGTTTTACTGTAGAGAATGGAATGTTGAAAACGGTGGAAGCAGTAGAATGGAATCAAGATGCTGAATATACATCCAATGGAATATCCGGCGGAAAGAATTTTTTTACATACCTGGTGGAGAGAGAGACAGGTCTTTCTTTTCAGGTTGTAAAATCGGATAGGAGCGTTATCGAAATTCCTTGGGAAAATAAGGGGTATGGTTTCGTGACCACAGGGCATCTCCTGATTCAAAGCGGTCAGGGTGAAAAGGACGGGCAGTATGTCATTTACGTGCATAATATAGAGACGGGAGAAGAAGAAAGGTATCGGGTAAGAAGTCATGGATTTCGGATGCTGGCAGATGGTGAAGACTCTTTTTATTCTGTAGACAGCTTTTATAACATTTTTCATACAATAGTAAGAAATGGCGGAGCAGAGGAATCGCTTTTGAATATGCCAAAAGAACTGCAGCGTAAGAATGTTACTTTTTTGGCGGATGAAATGGGAGCTGTTTATTTTGTTTATGAGGACCTTCCGGAGAAAGATTTTTCAGTGGAAATATATAAAGCGGAAATAGATTGAATATAGGTAAAAAATTTATGTTACAATTGAGAAGTAACCATCATTCGATCAATGTCCTGCAGTCAAAATACTCATCCATCAGATGCAGCAGGAAGGGGGATGAAGAATTGAACAATATAATCAGTTTTTCAGGAAGGCGTTCCCGGTAAAAAGGCGAAGAATAATACAAGGAGCGGCAATTGCCGTGCTTTTATGTATGATAAACATTTTGACTCCAATGCTGATAAGCGTTAAACTTTCGGCCGGGGAAGTCAGGTTGGATGCTCTTTGGAGCATTCAACCGCACAGGTGGAATTTTTTTTATCTTGGAAAAGGTCTAAAAACACACTGTTTTTTGCGGTACGCTTTGCTTTATTTTGCGGTGGTCTTGGTCTGCTTTTTACCGATACTGCAATACTCGGATTGCATGGACTGTATTTCCGCTTTCCCATTCCCGTATCATGTGACAGCGTCCCGGTGCCTGCGTTCCTGCAGTGATGGGCCTGTGCCGCCTGACCATCCCAGAAAAGAAAACTGTTCCACCGGGCAGGTACGGATAAGATAAGCCGGCAGGATTGCATCATATTCCGTGCTTCTTGGTTCCAGCATTACATCATACCGTCCGTCCGAATACGCTTTCTCTGTGGGAGGTGGTCACGTAGCGATCGGACAGATTCACGATCCAATTCTTTCTCCGCTTTTTAATGTTTCGTAAACCGCAGAGATTGTAAACGGCATACTACGCCGCTGGAGATCCTGATATGGATGCTGAGCGATCGGCCATTGACGGACAGATCCTTTATAACAGCTGAAGTCTGATCCGACATTAGCTTTGTGGAGGCGATGACCTCTTCCTGATCCCATACTTCCATAACACCGATGGAAGTTTGCTGGCTGCTGTCCGCTGTACTCTCGTAGGATAACGCGATATGATAGGTTCCTGTTACCGGTGAGAGCGCGCTGCTGCAGACAGCTTCTTCCCCGTTGCCGTTCACTTCCAGTTCTCCGGCGTCATTGACAGTACTGTTGGCGGAGTTGACCGTATAGCCGGGGGAGAAGAAGAAATCCATAGTATGCCCGAAAGCGGAGAACCCGGAGAGATTGTCAAAGAGATTGACGGGAGCATAGTACACATCATACCATCTGACTTTTCCGATCTTTTCGTACTGAGAACTGATGTAGGCAGGGAGATACAGGTCGGGAGTCTCCCACTCATACACCAGGATCAGATTGCGGTCGCCGTGACTGCTCCTGTCCAGATAGGACTGGTAATAGTCATACACCACAAGCCCATCGCTGGCATTGTATCCGCAGTAAGTGCGCGTAGGATCCAGAAGACGACAGATTTCAGGAGTCTTTTCGTCAGGAATGAAGAAGACGCTTTCCACATCCTGCTCCAGTCCGTCTATGTAATTACAGATATCGTTGGCATAGAGGGAGCTTTCACGATTCTCCAGGATTCGTCTGTCGCTGCCGGACGCGAGTAGAAGCAGGCAGGCGGCAGTGAGGGCAAAGAGGCAGGAGCGGAACAGGCGGTTGGTGGATCTGGCCCATTGTGCGATCTGCATGGGAAGAAGCACCATGAGAGGAATGAGGGCGATCAGGTAGTAACGGTATTCCATGGTCAGATTCCCTGGGCTGTATCTGGTATCAATGAAAAGCAGAATTATCAGGTTCCAGGGAAGGAGGAGTGCGAGAAGAGGTCTGGCGCTCACTGTCTCTTCCGGACGGAACAGGACACACATCTGGCCGGCACAGGCAATAAGCAGCAGGAACAGGAGCAGCATCCTGAGCAGATACAGAACGCCATCAACAGAGACGGCGGCAATATCCTGCGTGGGGATAGTGTCCAGTGCCTGAAAAAGTCCCAGGAAGACGGCATTGAAGTTCAACTGCCAGTTCTCCGGTTTGGTCAGAAAGAGGACATTGCCTCTGGCAATGATACCGCTCATTTTACCGGCCAGGGAGCCTGTCAGGAAGGCAGCCAGACTGAGAACGGCCAGAGCGAGATGATATCTGTTGTATTTCCGGATCTCCCGGTGATACAGGAAATCGAACCCTGTATAGAGGAACAGCGGCAGGATGCCGCAGAACATCACATAGAAACCGCTGGACAGCGATGTGAGGAAGAGAAGCAGGAAATAGGCTGCGAGGAGCAGGAGGTTTCCTATCCTCATCCTTCTGCCTGCAGGAACGGTGAGCAGCAGGATACAAAGCAGGGGCAGCATCACTTTGATCGTGTACTGGGCACCGTTGAAGAACATCATGTTAAAGTATTCCAGCATACCGTAGGCGTAAGGTGTCAGTACGAGGATCACGGCCGCGAGAGCATGGCTGCGGTATGGGGTATGGCGAAAAATGCCGTAGATGATGCCGGTAAAACTGCAGATCATGACAAGATTGCCAAGCCCGAAGGCGAGAAAGATGTTATGCGTGAGTGCATAGAAGGGTACGGCCAGAAGCAGAGAGCAGTCCAGTTCCATGGTCGTGATGTATTTCCAGTCAGGAAGGAAGAAGGATCCGTTCCGGCACATTTCCAAAGCATGCATATACAGCTTTGCGCCGTCGTAATCGATCATCTTCGGAGATTCGACAAGATTCATATAGGCAAGGAAAAGAATCTGACCTGCTGCAATCAGCAGAAGAAATAACTTGTAGTATCGTTCGGCATGTTTTCTCATTTGTGCTATGTCTCCTTCCGGGTGTGAAAGTTGCTTCAGGTCACGAATCAGAACTGCTTGCTGCGCTGTTCGTGATAATTTAAAGAATAATACATGAACCTTTCAACAAGATGAAGATAATATTACAGTTTTGTAATAATGGGTCGTCGGATGCCTTGTAGCGGGATTTCCTTTTCGTCTTTGCAGGAGCTGTTGTATATGGCTTATGCAAGAGACGGAAGCAGAAATTTGTTATGTCGTTTACTATAGATATAAGTTGTGGTATATTATTGTGGTATATTAGTATAGAAAAACAAGATTACAATAAGACTTACGAGGAGGCTCGGTATGGGTTCATCTATAGCGATCATCACTGCCAGAGGGGGCAGCAAGCGGATTCCGCGCAAGAATATCAAGGAATTTTGCGGGAAACCGATCATTGAGTATTCGATAGAGGCAGCATTGCAGTCGGGATTGTTTGAAGAAGTCATGGTATCTACGGATGACGCGGAGATCGCAAAGATCGCGCAGGCAGCCGGTGCGCAGGTGCCTTTTATGCGCAGCAGCGCGAACGCAGGAGACTATGCAGGCACGGATGATGTGTTGATGGAAGTATTGCTTGCGTACCGTGAGCTGGGCAGGGAGTTTGACACTTTCTGCTGCATCTATCCCACGGCTCCCTTTGTGACGGCACAGAAACTGCAGAAGGCCATGGGACTGTTGGAGCAGGCGGATTCCGTGATGCCGGTGGTGGCATTTTCCTTCCCGCCGCAGCGGTGCATGATCTTAAATGAGGCAGGAGAGTTACGGATGAAATGGCCGGAGCATGCACGGACGCGCTCCCAGGATCTGGAACCCTATTACCATGACTGCGGACAGTTTTATTGCTGCAGGACAGCGCCCTTTATGGAATATAAGACGACGGATCTGCCGCATATGGTGCCGATGATCATGAGTGAACTTGAGGTGCAGGACATCGATAACCAGGATGACTGGGAGATCGCGGAATTAAAATACCGGAAGATGACAGGGAGGTGCCGGCAAGCATGAAAAGAGAGCCTGTGGCAACAGTTATGAAAGCAGTGATCATCGGCGCCAGCGGTGAGGCGTTTCATACGATAGAAAAAGCCCATGAGATGGGCCTGTCTGTGACGGCTCTGGACGGGAATCCGAAGGCCGAGGGACTGCAGGCAGCCGACAAGGGACTGGTGGTGGATATCTCGGACGAAAAGGCAGTCATAGAAGCAGTGCAGAGAGAGGGTGCGGATTTCGTGCTGACCGTTCCGATCGGCAGATATCTTACGACCATCGGAGCGGTTAACGACGCGCTTGGACTTCCGGGGATCAGCAGACGGATGGCGGTTTTGTGTACGGACAAATACCGTTTCCACCAGAAGCTGCAGGAGCAGGATCTGAGAAGAAGCCATTGCTTTGCGGCAGGTGGAGCGGACGGGTTTGATCCGGATGTGCTGGCTGAGAAGGTGGCGGAGGACAGAATGCCATTCATATATCCAGCCATCTTAAAGCCGCGGTTCGGTTCCGGCAGCAGAGGAATACAGATGCTGGAAAATGAAGAAGAACTGGCAGCACAGATGCGCATTTTAAAGGGCACGCAAGAGGAATATGTACTGGAGGAATGCATGGCCGGAGAAGAGTACGGTGTGGATGGCGCTGTGATCGGTGGTCGCTTCCATATGGTGCTGCTGCGGAAGAAGGAGAATACGCCGCCGCCGGTCAGACAGGCAGTGGGGTACGTATCAGTGCTGCCCGAAGCGCCGTTCTGGCAGCAGGCATGGGAGTATATGAGGAAGGTAGTGGATTGTCTTGGATTGGGGGAATGTCTTCTCCATGCAGACTTGATCCGCAGCGCGCAGGGTCCTTTTGTGATCGAGATGTCTGCGCGGCCTTCGGGGCATAATCTGCACAATCTTTTTACACCGTTGTGCACGGGAATTGATATGGCGGAAGAATATATCAAGTACAGGATGGGACAGGCGTGGAATTTCACGCCGGCTGTGACCAGGCAGGCGATGATCCATTATTTCGATCTGCAGGGAGCGGTCATGGATGTGCCGACGCAAGAACAGGTACGGCAGTCGGAACCCTCTCTGATCGGCTGGGAATGCCATATCAGGGCAGGGGAGGAATTGATGCCGGTGTCAGACGGTCATTCCCTCATGGGGAGAGGATATTTTATTCTGGAAGGAGAAGAAGGGGAACTGCGGGATAAGGTGCGCAGGGTCAAGGCGCTGTTTCGGCTGGCGTGATGCGTATTGTCATCGGTTCACGTCAGCCGATGGTTCCGACACGTGGTGATCTGCAATGACTGTACGGGTATTTATGTCAGTCGATCAGTTCCCACGCCAGGGGCGTCCCTTTCTTTAGGAAATGCTTCGCTTTCTTTCCCAGGATTTCTTCATAATACATGGTATGCAGGCCGTTGCCGGGACGAATGGAACGGATATTGTCAGGAGTAAGAAGTCCTCCGGCCGGAATATCTTCCACTACAAAAAGGGAACGGGAACCTTCATGCTCCAACTTCTGGGCATCGGTCAGAATATATTCGCTGCTTCCAAGCGCTTTCTCCAGAATGCGGATCTGTTCGACCATTTGGCGAAATTCCTCCGGTTCCATGGAGAATGCTCCGTCCGGGCCGCCGTCCGCCCGGCGCAGAGTAAGATGCTTCTCTATCATTTTGGCTCCCAGCGGGATAGCTCCCGCGGAGACGATGGTGCCCAGCGTGTGATCGGAGATGCCTGTCAGACAATCGTAGGTCTTAGACAGTGTGGGGATCACATTTAAGTTTACCGCCTCGTAGGGGGTGGGATAGGAGGAAACGCATTTTAACAGGATCACATCTTCATTTCTTTCCTGCTTACAGACACCAAGCGCCCGCTCGATATCCTCCGGATAAGCGATGCCGGTGGCGAAGATCATAGGCTTGTGCAGGCGCGCGATCTTACGGATCATGGGAATATCGTTGATCTCGTAGGAAGCGATCTTATAGGCGGGTACATCCATTTTCGCCAGAAAATCCACGGAAGTAAGGTCGAAGGGAGAAGAAAAGCACTCCAGTCCCAGCCGGTTTGCTTCTTCTTTCAGCTTAGGCTGCCAGTCCCAGGGCGTATAGGCTTCCTGATAGAGTTTATAGAGCGTAGTCCCGTCCCAGATGGTGCCTTCGTTGATCTGGAAGCATTCGTCGTCGCAGTCCAGGGTGATGGAATCTGCCGTATAGGTCTGCAGCTTCACCGCGTCCGCACCGGCTTCTTTGGCCGCATGGATGATCTCCACTGCCCGGTCGTAATCCTGATTGTGGTTGGCCGAGATCTCCGCCACGATAAAGGCGGGGGAGTCGGCGGAGATGGTTCTGGATCCTATCTTAAATGATTTGTTCATGATAATCCTCCATTCTTGCACAGCACGCGAATTTGAGCGTAAGCAGTAATTTGCACGGTCTTTGCCAGAGCAAAGGCTATTTGCAGTAAATGTAAAGACCTGAACTGTTACTTTCCGGGTTCCTTAGCGCTAATACCGCGGGAATTTATTCCAGGTAATTCTTCTGCAGATATTCGTCGTTTCCCCAGGCTTTCCTTGCGGTAAAGAAACTTCCATCCGCCTTCTCAATGACCACTGCCGGAAAATAATGGATAAAAAGCGGATTCAGGCACATGGTATAGCCGCCGGCGGTGTCATAGATGATCTTATCCCCGACAGCAAGCGCAGCGCCGTCCACGATCTCAAAGAGCCTGTCGTACTCCATGCAGGTAGCGCCGCAGACCCATTGGGACTTCTCTCTCGCCCGTATGCCGCTGTCGCTGCAGTACTCGATATGATGGGGATATACGTGTCTTGTAACGAGCGGGTTTAAGTTGACGCGGCTGCCGTCCGTGACGATAAATTTTCTGCCGCGGATGTCCTTACAATCCAGTACCCGGGTCTCAAAAGTGGTGGCGCGGGAGATCAGGGAGACTCCGGGTTCGGCGATCAGGGTGGTCTTCTCCCGGTCAAAATAGGTGCCGAGAACTTTGCAGATCTCTTTAAAATAATCACGGTAATCCGGTTTGTCGTCCCGGCCGCCGAAATAGCCGCCGCCCATATCGATGTAGGAGAGGGTGAGACTGTATTCCTGTGCGATCCGTACGGCCATGCCGGCGAGAGCGCCGTAAACCTGTACGGTCCTGGACTGGGTGGAGGAGTGGAGATGGAGTCCGGCCACCCGCACATTCGGCAGACGTGTCAGCCGGGCTATGGCATCTGCCAGCACACCGTTCTCATAACAGTATCCGAAACGGCCGCCTTCGGATTCCACCAGTTCTTCCTGCGGACAGAGGGCGGCGATATCGCAGTTCACCCGAAGCCCTACGTCAAATCCATGGGCCGGGTAGAGCTGGCTCAGTTCTTCCATCCAGGTAAGTTCATCAGAGGAATCCAGATTCACATAGCCGCCGGCGATCAGGACTGTCTCGAAGATCTTCCGGTCCTTGATCGGACCGTTGTAAATGATCTGCCGGCCATGATAGCCAAGGCGGTGCGCCAGGTCATATTCCTCGGCGGAGACTACTTCCGCGTAGAAGCCTTCCTTTCTGAGATAGGAGAGGAGCCAGGGCAGGGAGTTGGTCTTGAAAGAGTAACCCATAACGAAATTGCCCCAGTTTTGTGCAAGGGAATCCCGAAGAAGATTGATGTCATAAAGCAGTTCTTTTTCCTTGATCCTGTAAAAAGGATAGCTTGCCGGTGCGTTGTCCATGTCTGATCGTCTCCTGTATCCTGTCTGTGACTGTAAATGGTGGTTACCCTTGTTCACTGAGGGTATGGTCATTTGTAATCATACCTCATTTTGAAGCGCTGTACAATGCAGAATTTTGATTGGCAATGATTAAAACGGGTGTTATAGTATAAGCAGGATGATCATTTGCGGACGCAGTCAAATACCCCGCAGCAAGCTGACGGGGCATCCAACCTGCAACGCAGCAGAGCTGCGGGGTATCTGACCCTCGCGGCATTCGCCAAATACTCGTGCAAGCACGGTACTTGGCTCATTGCTCGCGGGAATGAAACGAACGGGTATCTGTGTGTGAACGGCGGCTGACCACAACACCGTTAAGGTATGATGAGGCAAATCTGGACAGTGCCGTGCAGAAGGAACTGAAGGAAGCGATAGAGACAGAAGGAAGCAGCGCCGCTGCGACCAGTTCACCAAGGGGAATTATCAAGGAGGCATATACGGTGTATCCGTTCTTTGATGGAGAGCTTTGGTTGGATATGTTGAAAGACAGGAATGATATCGGAAAGGGCAAACGATTGAATTATGAAAGATAGAATTTATGTGTGTCACACTTATTACCATGTATATGTAGCCTGCCTGAAGGAGCTTGCGCTTCCGGCGGCAAAGCGGGGTAGGGCGACGCTGGTACTGAGTACGATGTCGAATGATTTCGGTAATCTGAGAGAGCGTGCGAAGCGCTGTCCTCTTTTTGAAGAGACGGTGTTGTTCGAGGAAAAGGAGGATACCTTCTTCCCGGAACTGCAGAAGTATCACACGGACAGGGGGAATCTGTTCTTAAATATGCTCTCCCGCATTAAGTATACGAAGATGCTGGGCAGACTGGAAAAGCCCTATGTGCCGGTGGATTTCAGACAGTACCGGGATATCTATGTGTTCTGTGATTCCGATCCCATCGGGTACTATCTGAATTATGAGAAGATACCTTATCATGCACTGGAGGATGGTCTGAACTGTATTCAGTATTATGATACGGCACGCTACGATAACCGGGGGCATTTTGAACTGAAAGCGTGGATGGCGGCCCATAACCTGATCTTTATCCAGAACGGATACAGCAGGTATTGTCTCGACATGGAGATCAACGACAGGAGTGTTGTGCCCTATCCTTGTGACAAGTATATCGAGGTGCCGCGGGCAAAGCTGGTGGAACGGCTGACAGAAGAAGATAAGGATATTTTGATCCGTCTTTTTATCGAAGATCTGGATGAACTGCTCGGGCAGCTTGCGTGCGGGGCGAAGGACAAGATTCTGGTGCTGTCGGAGCCGCTTTGCGATCTGACAGTGAGGAGACAGATCTTCGCGGATATCATCGGGAAATATGGTCAGGTCGATGGCAGGCAGGGACAGATCCTGATCAAGCCTCATCCGAGGGATGTGCTGGACTATACGAAGGAATTTGCGGGGCATATCGTATTGAGCGGCATGTTTCCCATGGAAATATTGAATTTTATACCGGGTCTGCGGTTTCGGCGGGTGATATCGGTGTTCACGGTACCAAACGGGATAACGTGTGCGGATGAAGTGCTTTTCCTCGGGGAAGATTTTATGGACAAGTATGAAGCACCCGAACTGCACCGGCAGAATGAGCAGATTTAAAGGTTGTTTGCATTCTACTGGCAACTTGTGGTAAAATAGATAGAATTGTTATCAGTATTGATTTTTTCCAGGAGGGGACAGTGCGCCGGTATGGTTAAGATCTATGAGAAGTTAATGGTTTTGCTGGACAGACAGCAGAAGCGGAAGATGATGCTGCTTGTCTTTTTGATGCTGATCGGTGCCGTGCTGGAGACGCTGGGAGTGTCCATGGTGATGCCGGTCATGAATGTGGTGCTGGAAGAGGATGCCATAGCCAAACATGACTATCTGCAGGTGATCTGCCGGATCTTTGGCGTGGATAACAGTGGAGATCTGACAATGCTCGTGATGGTCGGGCTGGTACTCGTATTTGTGACCAAGAACATCTTCCTTTTCTTCCAGCAGAAGGTGCAGCTTAAGTTCGTCTATACGAACCAGTTTGCCACATCCAGACGGATGATGATCAACTTTATGCAAAGACCTTATGAATACTATCTTAATGCGGACACGGCGGTGATCCAGAGGAGCATCACGTCGGATGTCAACAATATGTATGGATTGATCCTGGCGCTGCTGCAGCTGATCAGCGAGGGGATCGTCTTTGTCTGCCTGGCGGCGGCCAGTCTTGTGGCGGATGTATGGATGAGTCTTACGGTCACGGCGCTGCTGGTGGTGGCGCTGTTGGTGATCAAGTGCATCCTCAAGCCGATCATGCGCAAAGCCGGGGAGGAGAATCAGGAATTCTACAGCGGGCTGTATAAGTGGATCGACCAGTCGGTGATGGGGATCAAGGAGATCAAGATTGCCCGGAAAGAGGGGTATTTTATCAATGAGTATTCCAAATGCGGCGCCGGATATGTCAGTGCCGTGCAGCGTTATAACCTGTACAATGCCACGCCGAGGCTGCTGATAGAGACCTTGGCCATTGCCGGCATGATCTTATATCTGATGATACAGCTGCTGCAGGGAACCGCAGCGGTGGATATTGTGCCGCAGCTGGGCGTTCTGGCAGTGGCGGCCATGCGGTTGATCCCCTGTGCCAACAGGATCAACAACCATCTGACTTCCATCTCTTATTTTGAACCGTTCTTCATGGGGGTAAGCGACAACCTGCAGGAAGAGATCCGGGATGAGAACGTTGATTATAATGCAGAAACTTATCAGAAGAAGATCGACGTGGAGAAACTGGATGTCAGGAAGGAGATCGTGCTGCAGGATATTACTTACAGATACCCCAATTCGCAGGCGCTGATCTTCGATCACGCGGATATGATGATCCCGGTGGGGAAATCGGTCGGCATCGTGGGGACTTCCGGTGCGGGTAAGACAACCATCGTGGATATCCTGCTGGGGCTTTTACAGCTTGAGACGGGCAGCATTCTGGCGGACGGTGTGGAAGTGAGAGAGCATTATGCCTCCTGGCTGAAGAATATCGGCTACATTCCGCAGACAATTTTCATGATAGATTCCACGATACGCAGGAATGTGGCGTTCGGGTATGCGGATGAAGATATCGATGATGATAAAGTTTGGGAAGCGCTGCGGGAAGCGCAGCTGGACGAGTTTGTTAAAGGACTGCCGGAGGGGCTTGACACGAGCATCGGAGAGCGGGGCATCCGCATATCCGGCGGACAAAGACAGAGGATCGGTATCGCACGGGCGCTTTTTGAGGATCCGGAGGTGTTAGTGTTAGACGAGGCCACATCCGCCCTGGACAATGAGACGGAGGCGGCGATCATGGATTCCATCAACAGGCTGCACGGGCGCAAGACGCTGATCATTATCGCGCACAGGCTGCAGACGATCGAGAAGTGCGATATGGTATATCGAGTAGAAGACGGTAAGGCGCAGAGGGAGCGCTGAGAAGCCGGGAAGACATTTCGGCGCGGGACAGCGCTGGGGATTTGTAGAGAAGAAGGGCAGGGGTATTAAGATTGAAAATTAAAATTTTCAATCGCGAGATTTGTGTCTGCGCGTTGCTTGCCACAAACTCGTTTAATGCGATGTCTCAACATAGTTGAGACAAAAGCAGCGCAGAAATGGAGAAAACGATGAAGAAACTATGGGATTTTGCCTGGGAGCAATATAGAAAGCATGAGGAAGGCATCAATTATCTGATCTTCGGATTTTTGGCTTTTGTGCTGAATTATGTGCTGTATTTTGTGTTCGCTTCCATGTTGCAGATGCACTATATGCTGGCGACGGCTGTTTCCTGGGTGTTGACGGTGGTGTTTGCTTACTGGACCAACCGCACCTTTGTGTTTAAGAGCCAGAACAAGGATGTGCAGTCTCTTGGCAGGGAGTTTGTCGCTTTTATCGGGGCGCGGGTGGCTACTGAGGTTCTGGAGCTGGCTATGATGTTTGTCATGGTGGATGTTGCAGACTTGAACGAATATATCTCCAAATTGATCTGTCAGGTGATCGTTATCCTGGCAAACTATTTCCTGAGCAAGCTTTGGATCTTTAAGGAGAAGAAATAGAGGAAATAATTCTTTGCGGAATAAGGAAGCGGTATATGAAATCAGAACGGCAGGCAAATTTTGAATTGCTGAGGATCGTGGCGATGTTGATGATCATCGTCCTCCACTATCTGAATAAAGGGGAACTGCTTACGGCCTACACGACGGACCGCACTGTGATAAATTATGCCGCGCATCTGATCGAGGCTTTCTGTATCGTTGCAGTTAATTGTTACGTGCTGCTCAGCGGGTATTTTCTGGTGGAGTCTGCGTGGAGACCGGGGCGGGTGGTGTCCCTGGCCGGGCAGATTCTTTTTTATTCGGTTCTGATCCCGGTGGTCCTTCTTTGCGTCGGGGTTGTGCCGGCTGGAACATTATCGGTCTATGACTGGCTGGGCTATGTGATTCCCGTGGAGACGGAGCATTACTGGTTCGCCACGGCATATCTGGTCATGTATCTGTTCGCCCCGTTTCTGGCAGCGGGTGTAGAGAAGATGGAGAAGAAAACACTGCAGGTGGTCATAGCGCTGCTGCTGTGTTATTTTTCGGTGTGGAAATCCGTCCTGCCGGTGACGTTTGCTACGGATCGCTACGGGTATGACTACGGGTGGTTCTTATGTCTGTTCCTGGTGGCCGCGTATCTTAGGCTTTACGGAAGTCCGATATTGGAGAGAAAAAGGAATGCGCTGCTGCTCTATGGCGGCATGTGTGTGGGCGTTTTCTTACTGACGGCTCTGTCGGGTATACTGTCTGACTTTGCAATGCCGTTTCTCTATTATATGGATATGCCGACTACTTACAATCACTTGTTCTGTCTGTTGGGGGCGGTCGGACTCTTCATGGTATTCCGGGGGATACGGATTCCGGAAGGCCGCGGGGCAGCCCTGATCAGGCGGGTGGCGCCGTATACCTTCGGTGTCTATCTGCTGCACGAGCATCTTCTTGTGCGCTATGAGTGGATGCGGTGGCTTAAGGTGGATGCCGTGCGGGGAAGCTGGCGTTTTGTGCCCCATATGCTTCTGTGCGTGCTGCTTGTCTATGCGGCGGGGACGACAGTGGATCTTGTCAGGCAGAAGCTTTGTAACAGTTCAGCCAAGGTCTTTGCATTTACTGCAAAGGCCGTGAGAATGCATAAAGGCTGAGAAGAATCCGGCCTCTTTGCCGAAGGCAAATCTGGAATAGGCCGGATTCAGTAACTATGAAGCCGATGGCTGAATAGTTACGAAGCTTTTTGCGCTGATCGGCAGTGTGTTTGGCAGGGAGCGGAAGGCGGCAGGCAGGTAGGGTTCATAATGAAACCGGCTGCCGGCGTGTGAACGCTATGGAATGGAGAGGACTATGGGCAGTATAGACAGAATCTATCATAAATATAGCAAACTTTTGGAAAACATAATATTTCCGCTGCTGCTCATCCTCTATCCGCTGGTGGGAGTCAGGCAGGGGCTTGACGTTTCGGACGCAACGTACAGCCTGTCAAATTTTCAGTATTTTGCATCCATGGACGGCACTTGGATGGTGGCGACTTTCCTGGCAAATGTGACAGGTTTTCTGTTGATGCATCTGCCTTTTGGCGATACGCTGATCGGAATCAACTGTTATACAGCGCTAATTCAGTCGGCGACGGCAGTTGCGGCATATCGAATATTGAAAAGGTGGATCCCCGCGCCGCTCGTATTTCTCGGCGAGGGAATCGCACTGGGCTTATGCTGGTGCCCGTCGACGATCCTGTACAATTATCTGACCTATCTGTTGATGACGGCAGGGGTATTGCTGCTGTATGAGGGAATCTTGAAGAGTAACGCCGGGAATCAGGAGAACGAAACACTGTCTGGCGGCAGCAGGCGGGAAAGAGGTGCGTGGCGATACTATATAATGGCCGGAATCTGTCTTGGCGTCAATGTGGCGGTGCGGATGCCCAATGTGGTCCAGGCGGCCTTTATCGTGGCGGTGTGGTACGGGGCATTCCTGTACGGCGGACAGGAGAAATGGCGTCGGGCGCTGCGGGACACCTTGTGGTGTATGCTGGGGTATGCGGCCGGATTCGTCGTGCCCCTGGGAGCGATCTGTCTTCGATACGGAACAGGCGCGTATCCTTCCATGGTGCGCACGATGTTTGCCATGACGGAGAAGGCGACAGACTATAAGCCAACATCGATGCTGACGGGGATGTTTGGGGATTATATCACAGGAGCTTTCTGGCTGCTCTTTGCGGGATCGTGCATGGCAGGCGGCTGGATTCTGTTTGCGGTGCAGCGCAGATTTCTTGCAAAAGTTCCGTTGCTGGCAGTTCTGTGTAAGATTTTCTATGCGGCTGTATTTCTGGTATTGCTCCGTCTGTACTGGGGGCGGGGCGTATTTACCTTCCAGTATTATCGGTACAGCAGTATGTACTATCCGGCGGTCCTGTTTTTGATCGTGTCGATCCTGTTGGCAGTCCTGTGTCTGTGCAGGAGGGAAGTATCGGCCGCCTGTAAAATAATGGCGGTGCTGGTGCTTGTGCAGATCCTGGTGACGCCGCTTGGCAGCAATAACGATCTGTATCCTATTATCAATAACTTGTTTGTGGCGGTGCCGTTTGCGCTGTGGACCAGCTATCTGGCCGGCAGAAAGCAACCGGACGGAACTCTGTGGAAAGTGCCGTTTGCGATGCTGGTTGCTTTTGTGTTGGTGCAGAGTGTGGGGTTTCATTTTCACTTTGCTTTCCAGGACGGAGTTGAGGGGGAGAAGCGGGATACCGTGGTGGCAGCGCCGGTGAAAGCGGCGGGCGTCTATACGAATGCAGATAATGCCGCGTGGCTGGAGGAACTGACGGTGTATACGGAGGAAGCAGGGCTTACGGGGAAGCCGGCGCTTTTCTATAAGGATCTTTCGGGACTGGGCTATCTGCTGGACATGCCCTCGGCGCTTTCTACATTCTGGCCGGATCTGGATTCCTATCTTATGACGGAGTATGAGCGGGATCTGCAGCAGATGGAGGAGCCGCCGGTAGTCATTGTGGCAGCTCCGGTGGGGGCATATCTGAACGAGGATGCGGACGGAATGAACTGGTTCGGTGTGGAGCAGGAGAAGTTCGATGCGGATGCGAAGCTGCAGAGTCTGAAGCGGTATCTGTGCGAATATGAGTATCAGGAAACCTTTGGCAATGGACGGTATGTAGTGTATCTGCAAGGTAGAGGAACGGAGTCCGGCGAGAAGAAAAGCATCGGGTAAGGAGGAAACAATAGATGATCAATTTTAATGTTCCGCCCTTTACGGGCAGGGAAGTAGAATATATGAGGGAGGCTATCGAAAATCAGAAGATCTGTGGGGACGGGCCTTTTACGAAAAAGTGTAGTGAGTGGATCGAAGCGCAGACCGGCACGGCGAAATGTCTGCTGACCACGTCCTGCACCCATGCGACGGAACTGGCGGCGCTGCTGGCAGATATCAAAGAAGGGGACGAAGTGATCCTGCCGTCCTATACCTTTGTGTCAACGGCGGATGCCTTCGTGCTGCGCGGGGCGAAGGCAGTCTTCGTGGATATCAGGCCGGATACCATGAATATTGATGAGACTCTGATCGAGGAGGCCATTACGGAACGGACCAGGGCGATCGCACCGGTACATTATGCAGGGGTAGGCTGTGAGATGGATGTGATCATGGACATTGCCAGGCGGCACGATCTGATCGTGGTGGAGGATGCCGCGCAGGGGATCATGGCGTCCTATAAGGGAAAACCTCTTGGCACCTTCGGGGAGTTCGGGTGCTTCAGCTTTCATGAGACGAAGAATTTCAGCATGGGTGAGGGCGGCGCTCTGCTCATTCGGGATGAAAAGTATATCGAGACCGCGGAGATCTTCCGGGAAAAGGGCACGGACAGAAGCAAGTACTACAGAGGGCAGGTGGATAAGTATCGCTGGCAGGACTATGGCTCGTCCTATCTGCCCAGTGACCTGAATGCAGCCTATCTGTATGCGCAGCTGGAGCTGGCGGAGGAGATCACGCAGGCGAGAATGGACAGGTGGAATCAGTACCGGGAGCTGCTTTTGCCGCTGGCAAAGTCCGGCAGGATCGAACTGCCGCATATTCCCGCGCACTGCAGCCATAATGCACATATGTTTTATATCAAGACGAAGGATATGGAAGAACGTACCAGACTGATCGATTTCCTGAAGGAGAAAGGAATCATGGCGGTGTTCCACTATGTGCCGCTGCATTCTGCGCCGGCCGGGATCAAATACGGCAGATTCCATGGAGAAGACAGGTACACCACGAGAGAAAGCGACAGGCTGCTGCGTCTGCCGATGTACTATAAGCTGACGGCAGATGAGGTGGAGTATATTGCGGAGCAGGTGAAAACATTCTATGCGTAGGGAAATCTTACAAGGACTGCGGAGGTATGAGAACTGCATATTGACGCTGTTTGTTGTGCTCGCAAATGTGATCGTCATGGGCGTTTTCTTTGATTTCTACTATGATCTGAACGACGATACCATGATGTTAGATATCATGTCGGGAGCTTACAGCGGAAGCCCTGACGGGCATAACATGCAGACGCTCTATCCGCTGGGGACTCTGATCGCGCTGTGCTACAGGCTGTGCGGGGCAGTTCCCTGGTATGGACTCTTTCTGTGTCTGTGTCAGTTTGGCTGTTTCTATCTGATCGGTGTGCGTTTGTGCAGCCTGGGAGAAGGGCGGCAGAAAGCGGGAGACAGACAAACGTCGGCACCTCTTTACGCAGCTTCGCGTGTGAGCGTGGGGAGGAAGCTGATGCGGCTTGTAGCACTGTCGGTTCTGGCATGGGGCGTTTGTCTGTCCCATCTGATGAATATACAGTATACGATCACCAGCGCGATGCTGTCTGCGACGGCCATTTTCTTATTCCTGACAATGCCGGATAAGGAAGACGCTACGGGCTTTCTTCACGGCAATATTCCTTCGATGGTGTTGGTAGTCATCGCCTATCAGCTGCGCTCGGAAATGCTGCTTTTGACTTTTCCGTTTATCTGCCTGGCAGGGTTGTACCGCCTGACGGAAGAGAAGACGATCTTTATGAAGGGAAACCTGATCAGATACGGAGGTGTATTGGGAATCATGCTGGCGGGAATGCTGGTATCGAGGGGCCTTGACTATGCAGCTTACAGCAGCGATGCGTGGAAGGATTTCCTGCGGCTTTTTGAGGCCAGAACGACGGTCTATGATTTTTATCCGGAACTGGTCAGGGAGGATCGTTATCAGGAGGCTCTGGAGAGCCTTGGCGTGACGGCAGCGCAGCAGAGCCTGCTTCGCAATTATGATTACGGTCTGGACGATACCATCGATTCGGCATTTCTTATGACGCTGGCAGATTATGCCGTGGATACATTGCGTGGGGCTAAGGATTGGGGCGGGATCGTGCGTGAGCAGGTTTACCGCTATTATTACCGTACACTGCGCGGGGGAGATGCCCCTTATAGTATCCTGCTGCTCTGGATGTATGCGGCAGTGTTTGCAGCAGGAGTGTGCGGTGTGGGGATCCGCAGATATGTTTTTTTATGGCAGACCATACTGCTGTTATGCGGCCGCAGCCTGATCTGGATGTTTATCATGCTGCGTGAGAGGGACCCGGAACGGATCACCCATTCGCTTTATCTGGTGGAATTTGCGCTGCTGGCAGCCATGACGATCCGGATGCTGTATAGAGGTATAAACGGCAGAGAAGATGCAGGGATACGGCATGATCTGGGGGCTTATGACAACAGGAGGCCTGCGGAACGGGTACCGGTCAGGGTGTCACGTGGCATCGCGCTGCTCATGGCAGCGGCATTTGTCCTGATCACAGGGAATGGTATGATGAAGGGTATACCGGTGCTGCGGGCGGAGCAGGAAGGGCGTGCAAAGGTCAACGAGAACTGGTACGCGATAGATCGGTATTGCAGAGAACATGATGAGAATTTCTATTTTGAGGATGTCTATTCTACGGTAGCTTTTTCCAGACGTATCTTCGGCGTTGCGGGTGGCGGCTATGCCAATTATGATATAATGGGCGGCTGGATGTGCGGCAGTCCGCTTTATTATGATAAGATAGGAAGGTACGGTATCGAATCCGTGCATGAGGCGCTGTTGGGGCAGGAGAACGTATATCTGATCTTGTCCGATCAGGAGGCGCAGGAGAGAGGCTTTGCCTGGATCTTGGACTTTTATGCGGAACAAGGCGTAGCGGTCGTGGTGGAGAGGACGGATACGATCGGAACGGAGTATGCGGCCTATAGAGTTAAATGTCCCGCGGCAATACAGACTGACTAAGGAGGTGTGCTTCCGATGATGCGAAGGCCTATGGTCCGGCTGCGCAGGATGACGGCGGAGGATACGGAGAAGATCGTCACATGGCGCAACAAGGATTTTGTGAGAAGAAATTTCATATATCAGGAGTCGTTTACGGCTAAAGGGCATATGGCCTGGATCAGGAATCAGGTAGAACCGGGTAAGGTGGTACAATTTATCATCTGCCTGTCTGACGGCAGGGAGATCGGCAGCGTGTATTTCCGTGATATCGACAGAGAGAAAGGTGTGGCAGAATACGGTATTTTCATCGGGGAAGAGGATGCGCTGGGCTGCGGTTATGGCACGGAGGCAGCCAGACTGGCGCTTGATTATGCTTTCACACGGTTGAAGCTCCATAGGGTGTTCCTGCGTTTCCTGGCGGACAATATCGGTGCCGAGAGGAGCTATGAACATGCCGGATTCCAGCTGACTGACAGGCGTGAATCCGTGATGACGGATCAGGGAAAACGGGAGGTCAGATTTATGGAGACGGATGAAGCGATGTGGCGCGCACACTGCAGTATGGAGGCCGGGGAACCGTATTCCGAAGGAACGACGAGTTTCAGAAAGGAAAGCGAATGAGCAAACTTATCAGTTTTGTAATACCCTGCTATCGCTCGGCGGAGACGATCGGTAAAGTGGTGGCGGAGCTTGATGCGGCGATGGGGAAGCTGCCTGCGTATACGTATGAGATCATACTGGTCAATGACTGTTCGCCGGATGACACTTTCGAGGTCATCCGCGGACTTTGTGCGCAGCGGGAAGATATCTGCGGCGTTAATCTGGCCAGAAACTTCGGACAACACGCTGCACTGATGGCTGGTTTCGGCTATACTCATGGAGAAGTGGTAGTATGCCTGGATGACGACGGACAGACACCGGCGGACGAGGTTGGCAAGCTGTTGGCCGGGATAGAGGAAGGGTATGATGTGGTGTATGCAAAATATGCGCATAAGCAGCATTCCGGCTTCCGCAATTTCGGCAGTAAGGTAAATGAGCTGATGACCAGGGTCATGCTGGGCAAGCCCAGGGAACTATATCTGTCCAGTTATTTTGCGGCCAGCCGGTTTGTGATAGACGAGATACTGCGTTACAAGAATCCCTATCCCTATGTGATCGGCCTGGTCCTGCGTACCACGAAGAATATCACCAACGTGGAGGTTGCCCACAGGGAGCGTGAGGTGGGCGTGTCCGGTTATACGATGGGTAAGCTGCTTGGCCTTTGGTTCAACGGCTTTACGGCTTTCAGTATCAAACCCCTGCGCATTGCCACGGCTATGGGATGCCTGACAGCCTGCGGAGGCTTTCTGTACGGTATCTATACGGTAGTCAAGAAATTCGTCAATCCAAATGTGCCGATCGGATTCAGCGCCATGATGGCGGCGCTCGTCTTTATCGGCGGTATGATCATGCTGATGCTGGGATTGATCGGAGAGTATATCGGAAGGATCTATATTTCCCTCAATAATTCGCCGCAGTATGTGATCAGGGAGTGCATCAATGTTTCGGAGAATGAGAGCGGCATAACAGTATGAATGAGAAAGAATTTAAGATTAAGTTAAAAATAAATACGATCGCCATCGTGATCGCTACGTCAGGGGTTCTGTGCTTTCCGCAAGTCCTCAATCTGCAGGAGAATACGCTGGGGTTTACCAACAGTATTTTCTCGGTCTTTGTATGGCTTTTATGCATATACGCAGTAAGCTGGTCCCTGCACACCATCGACTGGCATGATATGAGAGGATGGTGGATCGCCGGCAGCCTGTCCTTCCTGTTTACAACGGCAATGCTGTTCGGGGTTCAACTGGAAGCGGTGGGCAATGTGAATTTCAAGGATTGGCATCTGTGGATATCTCTGCCGGTATTGACTTGTCTGTTTACGATCCTGGTGCGGAAATTCTGGAATTTTCTCGGCAATATCGAAGCCCGCAAGGATAGTCTGGCGGCACATATCAAGCTTCCGGTGACGCCGTCAGGGGCGGTCAAGTACGTGGATGTGCTGACATTCTGCTTTATGTTTCTTTGCTGGCTGCCGGTACTGCTCGCGGTGTATCCGGGATTCTTTGTCTATGACGCGCAGGAAGAATGGCTGCAGGTGGCATCCCGAAACTTTACGACCCATCATCCGCTGGTACATGTGCTGCTGCTGGGCGGCATCGTCTGTGCCGTGCATAAGATCACGGATTCCTACAACCTTGGCATCGCCTGCTATATGATAGTGCAGATGGCGATCGTGTCAGGCTGTTTTACTTATCTATTGCTATTCATGCGGCAAAGAAAAGTAGCCAAAGGCGTGAGGATCGTATCTTTACTCTATTTTGCCCTGTTTCCCGTGATCGTGATGTTCACACTCTGTTCGGCGAAGGATACGATTTTTACGGCAGCGCTGTTGATGCTGCTTCTGTCTTTGATTGAGTTGGGCAGTGACGGAGCGGCTTTTTTTGCATCCCGCAGGAAGATGATCTTTTTTGTCCTGAGTGCGCTGGCCATGATGCTGTTCCGCAAGAACGGGGTCTATGCGTTTGCGGTGATGACGCCGGTGCTGCTGCTCTATGTGAATAAGATATTTTACGGAGGGAAGATCTGTTCCGGTACCGACGGCTTGAAGAAGGCAGGGAAGAAGCCTTGCCTGCGGAAAATGGGAATGCTTCTGGCGATCATTTTCGGTTCTTACTTCCTGATCAACAGCGTGCTTATCGTGGCGCTGCATGCGCGAAACGAAGAAAACCAGGAAATCCTGACGGTTCCTATCCAGCAGCTGGCCAGAACTTATAAATTCAACCCGGAAGTTTTTGAGCCGGACGATGTTGCCGCACTGCATGAGGTGCTACCGGAAGAAGCGCTGGTGTTATACAATCCGAAGCTGTCAGATCCGGTGAAGGTACATTTTCAGAATAATGTCTATGACGCGGACAGATCACGGTATGTGATGCTCTGGCTGAAGATCGGCCTGCGCAAACCGTTATCCTATATCAATGCATGGCTTATGAATTCTTATGGATTCTGGTATCCGGATACGGTGATCGATGTCTATTCCGGCAATACGGTATTTACATTTACGTATGAAGATAGTTCTTATTTTGGATATGAAGTGGAAGAACCCGGGTTCCGGGACAGTAAGATTCCCTGGCTGGACCGGGCATACAGGAAGCTGTCGCTGGAAATATCGCAGGAGAAAGTGCCAATCTATTCCATGCTGTATTCGCCCGGCGGGATCTTCTGGGGGATCGCCTTTGTGTTTGCTTATATGCTGTACCGTAAGAAATACCATATCGTAGTGCCGTACCTGATGATATTGATCGTTTGGCTGACGGTGATCCTGGGTCCTACCTATCTGCCCCGGTATGTGCTGATCTTCTGGTTTGGACTGCCATTGTTTGTGGCGATGCTGTTGGAGGAGTTGTAGGGTAACAGTTCAGCCATAAAGTACTCTGCAGACTGTGTGGGTGCTTGCACACAGAACACGGGCTGCAGAGTATTTTATGAGCAGAGCGCCCTCACATGAAATAAAATATGAGCCGCAAAGCGGCGTCGGCTGCGCAGCAGACGCTTTTATGAATGATGAGGGCTGAACTGTTACGGTGTAGGATTTTATGTTTTACCATTAGTTGTAAAATAGATACAATCGTGATATACTAAGCAGTGAAATTTCCGCGGTACGGCACGTTTTGTGTCAAAATGGGCGTTTTCAAAACTGCTGTCAAGGCGGATCATTTCAGGTATAGGGCGACCTTAAATGCGTAAATTCCGGTATTGTGAACCAATGTCAATAGGTTAAAAGCAGATGCCGTGTATCGGCTTAACTAACGGATATTGATTGGAAACAGTAACGGTCAACTTGGGAATGAGAGTGATCGCAGGGGATCCTGCGGTTACATGTCAGGAATAAACAATGAACAGAATAATCAATAAGAGACAAGCCATCTGTGGAACCGTGTGGGTGATCGTGTTGTGTGCGATGCTTATACTTTGGCCCCTTCGTCTGGTGAATGAGACAGTGGTTTCAGACAGCAGCAGACAGATCGTGGAAGAGTCCGGTGAGATCGTAGACGGACACGCGGTACAGCAGATGTTCGTGGCACAGTATGACAGGCTTAAGAATATCGATATTTATTTTGCAGAAGGAACGATCGGCGGGGAATTTAATTTCGTATTGTACGACGCTTCCATGCAGATGATCATGCAGCAGGTGATAGGTACGGAGGATATGAAATCCATACCGGGAGACTGCACGGTACAGATCAATATCGATACGGAGGTCGGTAAACCCTACTATTACCTGCTGCAGGGAATGGAATCTCCGTTCCGTGTGGCTTTTGAGGATACGGCGGCTTCAGGGAATCTATATAACGGTACGCTCTACTATGAGAATGTGGAGGACGAGGAACACTGCGTGATCGCTTCCTACGAGTATGAGATGCCGCTTCGCAAGGGCAGAACATTGTTATGTGACGTCCTGCTTGTGCTGTTTGGAATCGGTGTCACGTATCTTACAGGCATATATTACAAGAAGTATCCACAGAGAAACAGACTGGTCACGGTGGAGAAGACGGTTAAGACGGTACTTGATCCGTTGATCGTGATCGCCGGTGCAGCAGCTATTGTAGCCGTGTGGCCCATGAAGCTGTTTACGACGGATACGGTATCTATTCTTTTCTATGAGGGCAGTATTCTGGTCGCAGTGGCGCTGGCGCTCTATGCGGTGAATCACGAGCGGACAGGCTTTGCTTCGGATCGGACATTGACGCGTCTTGTACGGGATAACTGGCAGAATTATCTGCAGGCCGCTTTTGTTGCAGGGGCGATCTGGGCATGCTGCAATTATATGAATGGTCTGTTTGAACTGCATCATACCGTGGCATACCGGCAGATGCTGATCTATCTGGCGCTGGCTGTGCTGGTCACTTATAAGGCGAAGGACATCTTTAACTGGATCAATCTGGTTTATTGTGTGGCCGCAGGAATCTTGGGCTTTCAGTATTATCAGAAAGCGGTGGCGGCGCTTCAGGAGCCGGAGGAACTTGACGTTCCGGTGATCAGGCTTACCGTTTGGGTGGGAATTCTGGCAGGGCTTATCCTGATCGGCACCATACGCTTTGCGGTGCAGGGGCGGATTCGGAGGATTTCTGTCTGGTACGGAATTCTGGTGGGCGGATTTTTCACGTTGATCATTCTGTATCGCAATACCAGAGGCTGGCCGATCTATCTGGTCTGTGCTTTTACGCTTTTCTATTTAAATATGGCGGCTTGGGAGAAGAAAGCAGTGCTTTTGCGCAATATCTGCAATGGCATTCTGTTTCATTTCGGGGCTATGGTGTTGTATTGCCTGCTCCACCGGCCTTACATGTTCTACCAGTACTACAGGTATCCTTTTATCTTCCACACAGTGACGATCTCGGCGGTATATCTGGCGCTGGTGGTCTGTGCTGCGCTGGTGAAGTTTCTGGATGTCTACAGAAGGAAACCGCATCTTGCCGCGGTATATAAAGAACTGATCGTGTTGGGCGTTTCGGCGGTATATCTTCTATTTACTCTGTCCAGAACGGGATATCTGGCGATCGCTGTGACGGCGGTGGTGATCATTCCCGTGATGTGTCTGTCTATGACGGCGGAAGTTTTCATGGGGCAGACTCCGATTCGGCCTGTAGATCAGACAGCGCAGCGCGGACGGAAGGTTCCGATGAAGCGCAGATTGCAGGGAATGCTGCGAGCGGTCGTTATGATGATGTTTGCCGTCCTGCTCTGTTTCCCGGTAGTGTTTACGGCGCAGAGGATCGTGCCGTCTGTCAATGCCCGACCGGAATTGCATGAGATCGAGGATATTCCGGAGGAGATCGTGCACGGCAGGGTCATGGATTCTAACTATTATATTACGATCCAGCGGTTTGTGCAGGTCTTCCAGATGAAGGTGCTGGGATTACCGGATGAGAAGTGCGTGAGAGCCGGCAATATCGCGTGGGAAGATGGAGAGAAAAGGCTGCAGAACGAGCTGTTTGAGGACCGTGTAAAGATTCTGGTCGCCTCTGCGGCGGATACGGCGGTAACGGATGGGCAGGAAGAAGATTCTGCCGAATCCTATACCAACGGCAGGATGGAAATCTTCAGATTATATTATACGAATTTGAATAAAGTGGGTCATGAGGATATGGGGATTATGGAGCCGAACGGACACTACAATGTCCACGCGCATAATATCTATCTTCAGGTTGCCTATGACCATGGCATCTATGTGGGTGCGGTGTTTATTTTGTTGGGTATCGGTACGCTGATCCAGGCGGCCGTTTATTTTCACAGGCATAAGGAGGACAGAGTGTGTGCGGCGCTGCCGCTGGCTGTTTTAGTCCTTTTTGCAGTGGCCGGATTGACGGAGTGGATCTTCCATCCATGCTGTCCGATCGCATGCTGCCTTATGTTGTTGCTTTCGCCGTTATTGGTGGATAACCGGAAGGCGGTATAGGGAAGGAATATGGAGAAGAAGAGAAAACCGTTCAATGCGAAACTGTTTTACAGAAGAACCTGTCTGATCATCTATGACATTATCAGCATCTGGATCGCCAGTTATATGGCGATCCTGTGGCGCTATGATTTTCATCTGGATTCTATTCCGGATCATTTTATGCGCCCGATCGAGCTGTTTCTGCCGATCAATATTCCTGTCACGCTGGTAATTTTCTATATCATGCATCTATACAGCAGTCTGTGGGCTTTTGCCGGAGAGACGGAGCTGCAGAATATTGTAGTGGCATGCGTCATTTCGACGTTGCTCAATGGTATCGGCATGCAGTTTTTTAAGATTACGACGCAGGCAGTTCCCAGAAGCTACTATGTGGCTTATCTGGCTTCCCTGGTGGTCTGTATTTTCGCCAGTCGTTTTTCCTATCGGTTTTTTCGTGGACTGAAACATAAACAGCAGAATAAGAAAAATCTGATCTCCGTCATGGTGATCGGCGCCGGGGAAGCGGCTAATCTGATCATCAAGGAAATTGTGAACAGCAATTTCTCAACGATGGTCATTAAATGTATCATCGATGATGACAGGGGGAAATGGGGCAGATATATTCAGGGCATCAAAGTGGTCGGCGGCCGGGATAAAATCGTAGAATGTGCAGACATCTATGAAGTGGACGAGATCATTGTGGCGATGCCTTCAGCTCCGAGGGCAGATATCAGAGAGATCCTGGAGATCTGTAAGGACACGAACTGCAAACTGCGTTCTCTGCCGGGCATGTATCAGCTGGTGAACGGGGAAGTCAGCGTCAGTAAGCTGCGGGACGTGGAAGTGGAGGATCTGCTGGGAAGAGACCCGATCAGCGTCGATATGGACTCGATCCTCGGCTATGTGCAGGGTAAAGTCGTCCTTGTCACGGGCGGCGGCGGCTCTATCGGCAGTGAACTTTGCAGGCAGATCGCCGCACATAAGGCGAAACAGCTGGTGATCGTGGATATTTATGAGAATTCGGTCTATGATATTCAGCAGGAACTGAAAGAGAAATATCCGGAGCTTGACCTGGTGGTATTGATCGCATCGGTGCGCAATACCAACCGTATGAATTATATCTTCTCTACTTATCGGCCGAATATCGTGTATCACGCGGCGGCGCACAAGCATGTGCCGCTGATGGAAGACAGTCCGACCGAGGCGGTGAAGAATAATGTATTCGGCACGTTCAAGACGGCACAGGCCGCAGCTATGAGCGGTGTGCAGCGTTTTGTTATGATCTCTACGGATAAGGCGGTGAATCCTACGAATATCATGGGGGCAAGCAAGCGGATCTGCGAGATGATCATTCAGACCTTTGATAAGCATTATAATACGGAGTTTGTGGCGGTGCGCTTCGGCAATGTGCTGGGCAGCAACGGCAGTGTGATTCCGCTGTTCCGCAGGCAGATCGCGGCAGGAGGCCCGGTCACTGTGACGCATCCCGATATCATCCGGTATTTTATGACGATTCCGGAGGCGGTCTCTCTGGTATTGCAGGCCGGCGCCTATGCCAGAGGCGGAGAGATCTTCGTGCTGGATATGGGAGAACCCGTCAAGATATTGAAGCTGGCGGAGAACCTGATCAAGCTGTCCGGCTTTCGTGTGGGAGAGGATATCAAGATTGAGTTTACAGGACTTCGTCCCGGAGAGAAGTTATACGAAGAACTGTTGATGGAAGAGGAAGGTATGAAGGATACGGCAAACCGCATGATACACATCGGCAAGCCGATTGAACTGGACGAGCATGAGTTCTTTATGCAGTTAAAGGAACTGAAGGACGAGTGTCAGATCGAGAGTTCAAATATCCGACCGCTGCTCAAGAAGATCGTGCCTACTTATCACAATCCGGAAGAAGAGAATGAGGCGTGAAGAGCTTTGCGGTGGAAAGAATATCTGTGAAAGGAGCAGGAGTAGTTATGGACAGAAAACGGATTTATTTATCATCCCCGACTATGCATGGAGAAGAGCAGAAGTATGTGCAGGAGGCGTTTGATACGAACTGGGTGGCGCCTTTAGGCCCCAATGTGAATGCTTTCGAGAAAGAATTAGCGGCGTATACGGGCTGTGGCCATGCGGCTGCGCTGAGTTCAGGCACGGCGGCTATCCATCTGGCGCTTAAGCTGCTGGGCGTCAAGAGGGGCGACAAGGTGTTCGTACCTGATCTGACGTTCTCTGCCTCCTGCAATCCGATCGTGTATGAGAACGGTGAGCCGGTGTTTATCGATGCGGAACCGGATACATGGAATATGTCGCCGGAGGCGCTTAGGAGAGCATTCGAGAAATACCCGCATCCGAAGGCGGTGATCTGCGTGCATCTCTATGGCACACCGGCTAAGCTGGCGGAGATCATGGCAATCTGTGAGGAGCACCACGTGCCTCTTGTGGAGGACGCCGCGGAATCTTTGGGTAGTACCTATAAGGGACGACACACGGGCACATTCGGTAAATATGGCATTTATTCTTTCAATGGAAATAAGATCATTACGACATCCGGCGGCGGCATGTTTGTATCGGCCGAGGAGGCGGCGGCAAGAAAAGTGACATTCTATGCAACCCAGGCCAGGGACCCTGCCAGACACTATCAGCATTCGGAGATTGGATATAATTACCGGATGAGCAATGTCGTTGCCGGGATCGGCAGAGGGCAGCTGCTGCATCTGGAGGAGCATAAAGCGAAGAAGAAAGAAATCTACAGACAATATCAGGAGGCTTTTGCAGATATGCCGGAGATCATGATGAATCCGCTGAATCCGGAGGGAGATGCCAACTGTTGGTTATCCGGCATGGTGATCGCCGAGGGGTGCAGTGTAACACCGGATAAGATCATGGATGCGCTGGAAGCGGAGAACATAGAGTCAAGGCCGATCTGGAAGCCCATGCATCTGCAGCCGGTGTTTGCAGACTGTGACTTTGTATCACATTATGCAGACGGGACAAGCGTGGGGGAGGACGTGTTCGCAAGAGGACTATGCCTGCCCAGTGATGTGAAGAACACACAGGAAGACATGGAACTGATCATCAGGACGATACGAGGCTGTTTCGAGGGATGACCGCGATACGATGTCATACGCTGTGCACCATCCCGTTCCGTAACATTGGATGGGAGAAAGGCCGAGGATGCTGACAGGGGAGTGCGGATATGGATCTATTTAAGAGTGAAGAAGAGAAACGGCAGATTTATGACGAGATCGCGTATTTCTTTAAAGAGGAGTACGATCTGGATCTGGGGATCATCGGAACCAGCAATGTGCTGGACTTTTTTCAGGAGACGCTGGGAGACAGGATCTATAACAAAGGCCTGGATGATGCACGCGCGTTTTATGCGCGGTATGCGGATAATATGGAGACGGATTATTATGCTCTGTACCGGGATATACGATAAAGATGACCTGGGAAGAAGGGAGTAAGATATGTACAGGAACCATATAAAGCGGTGGTTGGATCTTCTGTTATCGTTGTGCGGGCTGATCGTTCTTAGTCCGGTGCTGCTGGTGCTCTGCATACTGGTGCGTGTGAAGCTGGGAAGCCCCATTTTCTTTAAACAGGAGAGACCGGGGAAGGACGGGAAGATCTTTACGCTGTGCAAGTTTCGCACGATGACGGACAAGAAGGATGACAGGGGGGAACTTCTGCCGGACGAGAAGCGGCTTACGAAATTCGGCAGACTGCTGCGTTCCACCAGTTTGGATGAGTTGCCGGAATTGTTGAATATTTTAAAAGGGGATATGAGTATCATAGGACCCCGCCCGCTGCTGGTGCGTTATCTGCCTTGGTATACGGAGGAAGAGATGCATCGGCATGACGTGAGACCGGGATTGACCGGGCTGGCCCAAGTGAACGGCAGAAATGCCCTTGGCTGGGAGGGGCGGTTTGCTTACGATCTGGAATATGTCGCACATTGCAGCTTTATCATGGATGTCAAGATCATCATGATGACAGTGGGCAAAGTGCTGAAGCGGTCCGGAACCTTATCAGGCAGTGAGCAGACGGTAGAGGATTTCGATGTTTACCGCAGCAAGGGCAGCCGTGGAGCGTAAGCGTGAAGGTGACCGACAGGCGGCCGTCTGCGTGTATCATGGAGGTTGAGATGAGAGAGATACCATTATTTGAGAAGGAGTTGGAAAGTACCTGTATCCAGGAATTGTCGGACAGTTACGGGGCAAACCGTCTCTATATGAAAAGGGACGACACGGTGCCTTTTAGCTTCGGCGGGAATAAGGCCAGGAAGGCGGCAGAGTTCTATCGGGAGATTAGGAAGACGGATACGGATACGGATATCGTGATGACATACGGCAGCAACAGCTCCAATCACTGCCGGATCATTGCCAATATGGCGGCGTCCATGGGACTTGGATGCCATATCATCTCACCGCAAGAGAATGTGACGGTACTTAATAATACCAGGCTGGTGCGTGACTTCGGCGCGGTGATCGAGACGTGTCCGGTGTCTTGTGTGGCGGAGACGATAGAGAGCAGAATACAGGCATACCGGGAACAGGGAAAGCGGCCTTATTTTATCAAGGGCGGCGGACATGGAAATCCGGGGACGGAAGCCTATAGGAAGGTATACCGGGAAATAGAGGCGTATGAGAGCAGGCAGCATATACGGTTTGATTATATTTTCCATGCCTCCGGCACCGGTGCGACGCAGGCGGGCCTGGTGTGCGGGCAGCTGCTGTCCGGTGAGCAGGACCGGCAGATCGTAGGGATCAGCATTGCCAGAGAAGAGGAGAGAGGCCGGGGCGTTGTGAAGGACAGCATCCGGGACTACCTGGGTGAACAGTTTGAGACGTTTTACCGGGAAGAGAGGCTAATCTTTACGGATGCTTATCGGTGCGGCGGCTATGGCAGGTATACGAAGGAGGTTGAAGAGACCATTGATTTTGTGATGCAGCGGGAGGGTGTCCCGATGGATACTACTTATGTCGGCAAGGCGTTTCACGGGATGCTTGCTTATCTGAAAGAAAACCAGATAAAAGACAGGAAGATCTTGTTTATTCATACGGGAGGCGGCCCGCTCTTTTTCGACAGGTTGTCTGCATCCTGTCTGTAGGGCGTTTCTTTGGGGGTGGAATGCTTTTTCTAGGTGGTAATATTGCAGTGGGAACTGTTTGGTGAAAGGAACGGGTCTGTTTATGAATTTATTGATATTGAGCGCCGGAACGAGAAATAAGGTCGTACAGTACTTCAAGAAAGAAGTGGGGGAGGAAGGCAAAGTTGTGGCGACGGACTGCAGCAATCTGGCACCGGCAGTCTATGATGCGGACAAGTTCTATCTGGTGCCGCGGATCACGGCGCCCGGCTATCTGGAGCGTATTCTGGAGATCTGCAGGGAGGAACACATAGATGGCGTGTTCTCGCTGATCGATCCGGAGCTGAGTCTTTTGGCCAAGGAGAGGGAACAGTTTCTGGAAATCGGCACGGTGCCGATCGTTTCGGACTATGATCTGACGGAGACGTGTCTGGATAAATTCAGAATGTATCAGATGCTGTGCCGGATGCAGATCCCCACTGGGAAATGTTTCGTGGACAGGGAAGCTTTCTACAGGGCTGTTGAAGCGGGAGAAATCTCTTATCCTGTGTTCGTGAAACCGGTCAAGGGGAGCGCCAGCATCAATATCAATAAGGTGAACAGCCGGGAAGAGGTAGAGCTGCTGTTTCGGCTTGACGACGGCCTGATGATCCAGGAATATATGGACGGGCAGGAGTACGGTGCGGATGTGTATATTGACATGATAAGCGGCAAATGTACCTCTATCTTTGTCAAAAAGAAGATCAAGATGCGGGCGGGAGAGACGGACAAATCCGTTTCCGTTAAAAATGAAGATCTGTTTGCCATGATCCGGGCATTCGTAGAGGAATGCGGGTTCCGGGGCATGATCGATATCGACCTGTTTGAGATCGACGGAAAGTTCTATCTTTCCGAGGTGAATCCGCGGTTTGGCGGCGGTTATCCGCATGCTTATGCCTGCGGTGTCAATATGCCGGCGGCGGTCATCCGCAATCTGGCAGGGCAGGAGAATGAGGCGGCGGTCGGAAGTTATGAAGAGAATATATGTATGATGAAGTATAATGAGATTGCGGTTCGTGATATGAACGGAGTGGAGATGGTACCCTGATGAAAAAAGTATTGATCTTGATCAACTCTTCGGGAGGATTGTATGACTTCCGGAATGAATTCGTGAAGGCACTGCTGGAAAAGTATCAGGTCTACGTGAGTATGCCAGACGACGTGAAGGAGAAGGAACTGGCGGCGGAGGGCTGCAAGATCGTTAAGACGGCGATCAACCGCAGAGGGATCAACCCGCTGGAGGATCTGAAGTTGTACCGCACATACAGCAAGATGATGCGTACGATCAGACCGGATCTGGTGGTTACCTACACGATCAAGCCGAATATTTACGGGGGTTTTGCAGCCGGGATGCGGAGGATTCCCTATATTACGACGATCACGGGCTTAGGCGGTGCTTTTGACCGGAAAGGGATCTTCCTGCGGCTGGTGATCACGTTGTACCGTATGGGGATGCGGAAGGCGGCTTGCGTGTTCTTCCAGAATGAGGAGAACCGCAGTATCTTCCGGGGATATGGCATCACGGCAAAGAAGACGCGCATGGTCATGGGTTCCGGGGTGAACTTAGAGCGGCACCATTATGAGGAATACCCGACGGGAGACGAGACACATTTTCTCTTTGTGGGAAGGGTTATGAAGGAGCGCGGGATCTTGGAGTATATCGAGGCTGCGAAGGCGCTGCATAGCGATCGGGTCTTCTTTGACATACTGGGCTACTGCGACGAGGACTATCAGGACATGCTTAATGAGTTGGAGCGGCAGGGGGTTGTCCGGCAGCTTGGTTTCCACACGGAGGTGCATCCGTATCTGGCGGCGGCCAGCGCGATCGTGGTCGCTTCCTTCCACGAGGGGATGTCCAATGCACTGATCGAGGGCGCGGCTACGGGCAGACCTGTCATAGCTTCTAGGATCAGCGGGTGTCTGGAAGCATTTGAGGAAGGCCGGACCGGCTTCGGGTTTACGCCGGGAAACGGACAGGAGCTGATCCGGGCAATGGAGAAGTTTATCGCACTGTCTGTGGAGGAGCGGGCAGCCATGGGACGCAGAAGCCGTGAGAAGATGGAGAAAGAATTTGACAGAAGACTGGTGACCGGAGAGTATATGGATGAAGTAGGAAAGATTCTGCGGGAACAGGGCTGATGTGATATAACATAGGGAAAAGGAATGGAGGAAAGAATGAATCTGTATGAGAAGATAGTAAATGGTGAAGAGAAACTTTCTCTGATTGGTCTGGGTTATGTGGGGATGCCGATCGCGGTTGCCTTTGCAAGGAAGATCAAGGTGATCGGGTTTGACCTCAACGAGAAGAAGATCCAGATGTATAAGGATGGCATCGATCCGACCAATGAAGTGGGAGATGAGGTGATCAAAAGTACGACGGTGGAATTTACGGCGGATGCAGCGAAGCTGCGGGAAGCGAAGTTCCACATCGTGGCGGTGCCCACGCCGGTCAATCGTGATCATACGCCGGATTTAACGCCGGTGGAGGGAGCCAGCCGGATTCTGGGACAGAATCTGACGAAAGGGTCGGTCGTGGTATTTGAATCCACAGTCTATCCGGGTGTTACGGAGGATATCTGTGTTCCGATCCTGGAGAAGGAATCAGGACTCACCTGCGGGGTTGATTTTAAAATCGGTTATTCGCCGGAACGGATCAATCCCGGCGATAAGGTACACAGGCTGGAGACGATCACGAAGATCGTGTCCGGTATGGATGAGGAGACGCTTGATACGGTAGCCAAAGTCTATGAGCTGGTGGTGGAGGCCGGTGTATACCGCGCTGAATCCATTAAAGTGGCGGAGGCTGCCAAGGTGATAGAGAACAGCCAGCGGGATATCAATATTGCCTTTATGAATGAGCTTTCCATGATCTTCCACAAGATGGGCATCGACACGAAAGCAGTGTTGGAGGCAGCCGGGACGAAATGGAATTTCCTGCAATTCATGCCCGGGCTGGTGGGCGGCCACTGCATCGGGGTGGATCCTTATTATCTGACTTATAAGGCGGAAGAGCTGGGATACCATTCCAAGATCATACTGTCAGGCCGTCGTATCAATGACGATATGGGCAAGTATGTGGCGGAGAGCCTGGTAAAGAGCCTGATCAAAGTAAGCATTCCTGTCAGGCATGCGCGGGTGGCGATCTTAGGGTTTACTTTTAAGGAGAACTGTCCTGATACGAGAAATACGAAGGTGATCGACATCTATAAGGAGCTGGGAGAGTTTGGCATTGTTCCTGTCGTTGTCGATCCGGCTGCAGATGCGGAGGAAGCGGAGCGCCTGTACGGTATTACGTTCCAGCATCTGGAGGACGTTCACGATATGGATGCCGTAATCATAGCGGTGGCCCACGATGAATTCCTGAAATTTTGCAGGACGGATATAGATGGCTTCTATAATGCGGCACATAAACGGAAAGTATTATTGGATATTAAAGGACTGCTGGACAGAAAAGAATATCTGACAGAAGATTATCTGTATTGGAGATTGTAAGCATTTTCACCTTTGCGTGAAAGGAAATCTGTGTCAAGGTTGCATGGGGGTGCAGGATTGAAGAAGAGACGGATCGGATCATGGTGTATTTTAGGCGGACTGCTGGCATTTTTCCTGGGAATGCTTGCGGCCTGGGGCGTTGGAGTCTACAATGATTCCGAGCAGTATATCGCCATGCATATACACAGGGAACCTCTGTATCCTCTGTTTCTTGCTTTTTTCCGGGCGCTGTTTGGCGAAGGGTATCTGACGGTGGTGGCCGCAGCGCAGAATATATTGACGGCGGCCGGCATCTGGGTGTTTTCCGAATATATAGGGAAGCGTTTTAAACTTCGGCTCTGGGAAGAACTGGCTGTCGTCCTGCTGCAGATCGTGCCTCACCTGATGACGAGATATGTATCTGCACTGCATATTTTTCTGGAAAATTCGGTCATGAGCGAGGCGCTGTGTATTCCGCTGTTTCATTTTTTCCTGTATTTCCTGCTGCGGATGTTGTTCGAGCATAGAAGAAGGGATCAGGTGTTTAGCCTGCTCTTTGCCTTCCTGCTGTCGATGACCAGGGGGCAGATGATGACGACGATCCTGGTGTGGATGGTGGCGGCGCTTCTGCAGAGCATCGTACAGATGTTTTGTCAGGGAAAAGCGGCGAGGAACAGCCTTACAGCAGCAGCGCGGCCTGGCGGCAGACGGCCCTTTTTGAAGAAGGCAGGGCGCTTGGCATGTCCGGTCGCTGCAGTGATCCTGGTATTCGGACTGCGAAGCCTGACGGTGCATGTGTATAATTATGCGGTAACGGGGTATTTTATGGGAAATACCTATGGACAGGTCAATACGCTGACCAATGTGATCTACGCCTGCGACAGAGAGGATGGCAGTGTGTTTGAAGAAGGCAGTCTGGAGAGAGAATTCTTTGAACGCTTTTACGATGAGGCGGATGCGCTCGGTGCGAATTACAAGTACGGTGGCGACACCTTCAGAGAGCGCGCAGAACATTTGGAGCAGCATCATGATCTGCTGAAATTCCAGGTGCTGGAGTCCGGTCTGTCGGTCTATTATTTCGGACTGGGCAAGGTGGATTACTACCAGCAGAGCAGCATGTCGGATGAGATGGCGGGCAGGATGCTTAAGAAGCTGCTGCCGGCATGTTTCGGACAATGGCTTTATGATTATATTCTGCTGTGCACTTATGGGGCTGTCAGGAGTGTGGCGGTGGTACATCCGCTGATCAACAAGATCGTGCTTTTGCTTTATGTGGGGGCAGCAGGTCTTGCACTCTGGCAGACGGTCATCTTTAAGAAAAGTGACGCCGCGTGTGCCATGGGTATAGCGCTTTTGTTTATTGCAGCCAACGTGTGCGCTACTTCGCTCACGATCATGTGTCTTTCCCGTTATATGATCTATGGATTTTCCATTTTCTACACGGCAGGGTTTTTGCTGCTCCGGGAATGGATGCAGACTGCAGGGATCACAAAGTTTATGGATATAAAGAAAAGAAGATGACCGCACGTTAAGAAAGGAGCATGGTGATAGATATGGGTTATCGTGATATTAAATTTGAGGATTGCAGTGTGTTTCTGGTAGGCGGCGGTGCCGGATTTATCGGGTCTAATCTCTGTGAGGCACTGATAGATATGGGCTATACGGTGTGCTGCCTGGACGATCTGTCTACGGGCAAATATGAGAATATCGAACCGCTTATCGCAAATGAGAGATTTACTTTTATAAAAGGGGATATCAGGGACCTGGAAACTTGCAAGAAGGCGATGGAAGGTGTGGACTATGTGCTCAATCAGGCGGCGTGGGGAAGTGTGCCGCGCAGTATTGAGATGCCGCTTCTGTATGAGGAGATCAACATACGCGGTACACTGAACATGATGGAAGCGGCCAGGGTGTGCGGTGTGAAGAAGTTCGTGTACGCTTCCAGTTCGTCGGTCTATGGCGACTCGACGCAGCTGCCGAAGAAAGAAGGCATAGAAGGACAGGTATTGTCTCCCTATGCGCTGACTAAGAAGGTAGATGAGGAGTATGGACGCCTGTATAAGGAACTGTACGGGTTGGATACTTATGGGCTGCGGTATTTCAATGTGTTTGGGCGTAGACAGGATCCTGACGGGATGTATGCTGCGGTGATCCCGAAATTTATTAAGCAGCTTCTGCACGGAGAGGTGCCCACGATCAATGGTGACGGGATGCAGTCCAGGGATTTCACGTATATAGACAATGTGATCGAGGCGAATCTGCGGGCATGTAAGGCTTCAGGCGATGCAGCCGGGCAGGCGTTTAATATCGGTGCAGGCGGCAGACTCTTCCTGCTTGATATCTATAAGTACCTCTGTGAGGCGTTAGGCAAAGATGTCAAGCCCAACTTCGGGCCCCCGCGTAAAGGAGACGTGCGGGATTCCAACGCGGATATCAGTAAGGCAAGAGAACTTCTGGGGTATGATCCGGAGTATGACTTTGAGAAAGGGATCGGGCTGGCAATCGATTGGTATAAGGAGTATCTTAGTTAGTGTGAGAAAAACATTAACCAACTCTAAGACAGCAAAGGACGCAGCCTAAGAGTTGCTAAATGTTTAAGAGAATGCCCAGAAAACGGGCATTCTCCCAGACAAACTTGTTTGTCTTTGGATTTTGAGATTCCGCGGAGCGGAATCATGGGGGTTAGAGTGACAAAGCGGTTCCAGACGCAACAGTCCTCAGGAGAAACATAAAATGGCAGACGCCATGTACCGGATTAATTAAATGACAGTGGCTATAAATAATGATAGCATGATCGACGTGGGGTGCGGGTATGGAGTTGAAATTAGGGAGGCACCGTATTCAGATTGCCAGAGAATATGAGATTGACGGCACGATGCCGCGGATCTATAATGCAGAGGGGCAGCTTCTGGAGACCTATTTTATTAAAAACAGGCACTCGCAGCATGCCCCTTTTGGGCATGAAGGTAAGTATTTCTTCTGGGACAGGTATAATTACGGGCTGGATACGCATTTCTACGGTCCGGAGGTGATGACGAAGACGCTGGGAAGACCGCTGGTGAAATACGGAATGCTGACGGAGTCACGGACCATCGTGCCGCAGGATTATGAGGTGTTCCATAAGCATAAAGGATTGGAGAAGGAGTTTAAGTATATCTTCACCTATGATGAGCGGATTTTGAACGAGATCGAGAATGCAAGATTCTATCCTGTTGCGGCAGGTATCTGGAACCGGGAGATGCGGGAAGGACTTTCCATGACAAAGGATAAGGATATATCGATCCTGTCCTCCGATAAAGTCATGTGCGAGCTGCACAGGTTCCGGCTGGAACTTGCCAGAATGTGTAAGGCGGAAGGGCTGGCGGATACTTTCGGAAAGTTTGACGGCGGGACGTATGTGGAGAGCGTGGACGAGACTCTGGACAGGTACCGGTTCTCACTGATCATTGAGAACGATGTATCAGATTACTATTTTTCCGAGCGTCTTACAAGTTGTCTGGCGGCGCAGACCGTCCCGGTATATCTGGGAGCGCGTAAGATCACGGAGTTTTTCAATGGGGAGGGTATGATCCTGCTTGACGGGCCGGACTTGGAAGGGGCCAGACAGAAGATCAGGGAGTGTACGCGGGAGAGGTATGAGGCGATGCTGCCGGCAGTGCTGGACAATTACGACAGGGTGCAGGAGTATGTGAATATGCAGGATTATCTCTATGAACATTATATAGGACCGGAAAGGAAGCCGGGTTTGTGACCGGAAAACTGCTTCGGCATGGAGGAAAGTATGAAATACAAAGTAGTAGTGTTCGGAGTAAAGGATACTTCGGAGAATATTGTGGAATTTATTCAGGAACAGATCTGCCCGGTGGATCTGGTGATCACGATCAGCCCGGAGGTGACGAAGAAGAATCAGGTATCGGGATATAAGGGTCTGTCGATCCTTACGGAAAAATACGGGATACCGGTGCATGAAGCGGACAGTTATTTCCTGACGGATGAGAAGACTCAGAAGTTTATGCGGGAGAATGAGTTTGATATCGGGATATCCATGGGATGGCAGAGATTGATACCGCCTTCCGTGCTGGATGCCTTCCGGTATGGGATATATGGATTCCATGGAAACTGCGGTTATCTGCCTTTTGGAAGGGGACGCTCTCCGCTTAACTGGTCGATCATACTGGGGGATACGAGATTCAACCTGAACATGTTCCGCTACGATGAGAAAGCCGACAGCCCTAACATATTCGCCACGGAAATGTTCTCTATCACACCACACGACGATATCCGAACGGCACAGTATAAGAATATGATCTGTTCCAAGAATCTGATCAGGAAACTGCTGAAAGCTTATGCGGAAGATAACATCGTGATCCGTACGGAGTCGAAGGACTATGATTCCTGGTATAATAAGCGTACGGCAGCGGACGGGAAGATCGACTTTAAAGGGAGGACACGGGATATTTATAACCTGATCCGCGGCGTGGCGGCTCCTTTTCCGGGGGCTTATGCCATGATCGGGGAGGAGAAAGTGACTGTGTGGGAAGCACATCCCTTTGATGAGATGATCGACTTTTCGGCGTATGCGCCGGGAGAAGTGATCGATATCTTTGACGAAAAGCCGGTGGTGCGCACGGTGGATGGTTCTCTGCTGATCGACCGCTATGAGAGTACAAGGCAGATCGCAGTAGGGGATGTGTTGGCGTAAAACTGTCGCAAAGGCAGATGCAAAGGAGATTTCCGGAATCTGTTTGGATAGAAATGGAGGGAGGCATGGCAGAGATGATTCGCGTGCTTCATGTGCTGGGCGGAGTTGGTCTTGGCGGTGCGGAGAGCCGTATTATGGATCTGTACAGACAGATGGACCGCAGCCAGATACAATTTGACTTCCTGGTGCACGGCAGTACTGCCAGGAAACCGGAGTATTATGAGGAAGAGATCAAACGACTTGGGGGACGTATTTATGTGCTGCCCAAGTTTCGGGTCTATAATTATCTGGCTTACAGGAAGGCCGTGCGGGACTTTTTCAGGCAGCATCATGAATTTAGGGTGGTGCAGGGCCATATGACAAGCACTGCCGGTATCTATCTGCCTGTTGCGAAGAAGAGCGGAATACCCGTCACGGTGGCGCATTCCAGAAATGCCGGCGTGGTGAAAGGCCCCAAAGGTGTTGCAACGAAGTTCTTCAGACGGCATCTGGCAAAGAAGGCGGATCACTGTTTCGCCTGTTCCGCGCTCGCGGGAGAGGATGCCTTCGGTAAAGAGGCCATGAAGGCGGGAAGGGTGAAGATCATCCACAATGCGATAGATGCAGGAAGATTCACATATGATGCGCGCAAACGCGCTGTGGTAAGAGCGCGGCTTGATCTGGGAGAAAAGCTGGTATTGGGGCATGTGGGGCGGTTTGATTACCAGAAGAATCATCCCTATCTGATCGATATTTTTGCACGGCTGTGTGAGAGCCGGGAGGATGCCGTACTGCTTCTTCTGGGAGAAGGAGCGGATCAGGACAAGATCAGGGAGAAATGCCGTATGCTCGGCCTGGAAGAGAAGGTCAGATTTCTGGGGAATCAGAAGAAGACCGAGGACTACTATCAGGCAATGGATATTTTCGTGCTGCCATCTTTTTTTGAGGGGCTGCCAGGCGTGCTGGTGGAGGCACAGGCAGCAGGACTTAGATGTTTCGTGTCGGATTCGGTCACAAGAGAGGCGCAGGCTACGGATCTGGTCACGTATTTAAGTATCGAACAGTCGGCGCAGACTTGGGCCGAGCATATTTTGGCAGAGGCTTGCTATGAGCGGAAGGATACTTACCAGACGATGCGGGAGGCAGGATTTGACGTGCGGACACAGGCGGCCGGATATCGTTTGTTCTATCAGAAGGGAGACAGTTCAGGGCTATGAAGAAATTGTTATTGATCGTACCGTCTTTACATCAGGGTGGCCTGGAAAAAGTATGCGCGGCCACGGCGCGGCTGATGCAGCCTTATTTCGATGTGCGGATCGCCATTTTCGATTCCCGGAATGTGGCCTATGACGTTAAGGGAATCCCGGTAACAGACTTGCGGCTGCCCAGTGTTCCCGGCAGGCTGGGGAAGATCGTCAATGTGCTCAGGCGGGGAAGGAAACTGCGCAGAATCAAGAAAGAAGAACAGATTGATATTGCCTACAGCTTCGGCCCGACGGCCAATCTGGCCAATATCGCGGCCGGCGGGAAGAGTGAGCGATGGCTGGGGCTCAGAAGTTATATGGATATGGGAAATCCGAGACAGATACGTCTGTTCTGTAAATGCGCCGACAGAGTGATCTGCTGTTCTGAGACCATATGCAGGGAGGTACAGGAGAAATACCGGTGCAAGAAGGCGGTAACGCTGCAGAATCCTTTCAACATTAAGGAAGTGAAGGAACTGTCGGAACAGGAAGAAGCGCAGCTGCCGTGGGAGGAGGGAAGGATCCTGATCTCCATGGGCAGGGAAGACGTGGTCAAAGGCTTCTGGCATCTGCTCAAGAGCTTCGCTCTGGTGCATGAGAAGCTGCCGGATACGAAGCTTATGATCATCGGCAAGGGAGAGTTTACGTCTTACAGACAGTTGGCAAAGGAGCTGGGGATCGAGGAAGCCGTCTATTTTACGGGCCTTAAGAAGAATCCCTATCCTTATCTGAAAAGGGGCAGTCTGTATGTGTTGACCTCCTATTATGAGGGATTTCCGAATGCGATGGTGGAGGCTATGTCCATGGGACTTCCGGTGATCGCCACAGACTGTATGACGGGGCCGAAGGAAATACTGGAGGATCGGTACGGCATCCTGATCCCGAACATGAGCCGGACGGAGGACTTTGATCCCCGTCATATCACGGAGGAGGAGAAGGATCTGGCGCAGCTGATCAGACAGCTTCTGGAAGACCAGGACAAAATGGAACATTACCGCAAGATGGCTCTGAAGCGTGCAGGTGACTACACGACGGAATCTTATATTGAGAGAATCTGTGACTGGGCGGGGATCGACGGTATCTAGACTATTACATTAATTTTAAAGTTACAGGTGCCAGAATGAATGCAGCGCTGTACGAATGCACTGACTGAATAGAACTGGAAACGGGCAGTAAGATACAATGGGAGAAAACATTGCGGATGGGGATGAAGACACAATATAAACTGCATATACCAGCAAGAAGGCAGCTGCTTGGTTTAATTCCGTTTGCCCTGTTTTACTGTGCGGCAGCCATACTGGGCCAGCTGGAGAAAGCGAGGACGTTAGGCGCCCTGCAGAATCTGGGCAGGATCGTTGCGTGGTTTTGCGGCAGCTATGCGGTACTGCTCGCACTGTGCATGGTGTTCTCAGGCAGAAAAGAGAAGGTACGAAAACATCGGGCCGGAAGATGGTATCTCTACGTGCTCTTTGCGGTGCTCTGCCTGCTCTGCTATATGCCTTACTATCTCATGTATTATCCGGGCTGGCTGAACAATGATGCAGTATGGCAGATTGAACAGATCCTGGGATGGGCGCCCGGATCGAACCATCACCCATACTTTCATACACTGTTGATGAAATGCTTTTTTCTGGTCGGATACCGGGTGTCCGGGACATACACGGGCGGCGCCGCATTCTATACGTTCTGCCAGGTCGCGGTCATGGCGATGGTGTTTGCCTTTTTCCTGTATTGGCTGTACCGGAGAGGCACGCATCTGCTGTGGCTGACAGTAGCATTTCTTTTCTATGCTGTCTTGCCGATCAACGGCATGCTGACGATTTGTATGGGCAAGGACGAATTCTTTACGGCGGCGTTGTTGTTCTTCGCGTGGATGACGATGGAATTTGATCTGGATGCGGAGACTTGTGAGAAAGGCTGGGCGAAGACTACAGCTTACTTTATGGTAGGACTTCTGGTATGTCTTCTGCGCAGCAACGGTATTTTCATCTTTCTGGGAACGGTGCTTGCATCGCTCTTTGCGAAAATGTCCGTTTCATCGCGAGGTGTTTCCGGCAGGAGGAAGATCTGGCAGGGAAAATTCCCCGTCAGGACGGCGGCATGTGCAGGGGCTGTGCTATTGTGCTATATGATCTGGCAGGGGCCGATCTTGCGGGCGCTTCACGTGGAGCCACCGGATACGATCGAGAGTCTGACGATGCCAACACAGCATATCCTGTGTGCTTATCTGAAGGGAGGACATCTCACGGAAGAGGAGATCGGGATGATCGACCAGGTAGCGCCGGCAGACCAGATCGGGGAGTATTATAATCCCTGGCTGTTTGATCTTGTCAAGAATTATATACGGGAGCAGGGCGACCAGCAGGTGATCGCCGATCATAAATGGGACTATTTCAAACTCTGGCTTAAGGTCGGGCTGCGGAATCCTTTTCAATACCTGGTGGCGGAGGTGCGGCAGACGACCGGATACTGGGCGATGTATGTGAAGGATTACGAGTATGTGTACGGAGAGTACTACATGGTGGATAATCCCTTCGGTATTGAGGCGCAGAGGAAGCTTTTTACCTATGACAACGAGTTGGCGATGCATGATTTCCTGATGGGATTTCAGGATCTGTATAATAAAGTGTGGAGTCTTGGGCTTAATACATGGCTGATGGTGTTCGGGATTGCGTATCTGGCTTACACAAGGAGAAGCGCGATGGTCTATGTGCCTTTTATCATGCTGCTTGTGACGCTGCTTTTGGCAGCGCCGGTGTACAATGAGTTTCGCTATGCATACGGTCTGTTTGCAGCATTTCCGATCTTGCTTGCTCATACTTTTGGACGTGTACCTATAGAACAGGCTGATTGAGCGTGTATATTTATAGAACAGGCTGATTGAGCGTGTATATTTATAGAACAGACTGATTGAACGTGGGCATTATGGAACAGGCAGACTGGGCGTGTCGTGTATCGAAGCTAAGGAGCAGGACCATTTCAGTCAGGGATGTGGTACATACGTTACCTGAAGGGCCTGATCGTAAGCCGTTCCGGGAAAGAGGTTAGAAGAGACAGATGAAAAAATGGTGTAAGGTGCTGCTGTTTATCTTTCCACTGTTGTGTATGGTGGCAGCAGTCAACTGGTATGTGGATTCCTATGCCTATCTGCGGGTCACATATGATCAGATCGGTGAGCAGATGGCGGTGCATTCCAGGAATGTGGAGGGGTTGGAGGAGTCGGATTTCAATGACAGAAATCTGTTACTGGCCTGTCTGAAACAGCAGGAGGAAGCGAAAGAGGTGATCGTTGCCGGCTCCAGCCGTGTGATGAACTTCGACCACGGGATGTTTGGTACGGAATCCTTCTATAATACAGGGCTGTCCGAGTCCACATTCAAGGATCTGCTGGCGGTGGTGGGAATCCTTCAGCTGAACGGGCAGATGCCCGAGAAAATGATCATCGGGGTAGATGCGTTCCTGTTCAATATGAGTCACAATAATGACCGGTGGATGGAGCTGGAAGAATATGCCGTCTATATGGAAGAGCAGCTGAAAGGTATCGCCGAGGCAGACCAGTATGGTGTTGATCCGGCTGTGGGAGTGGAGCGGACAGAAGCCGGGGCAGATACGGCGACAAGGGTCATACCGCAGATCAACACGGGCCGGGATCATGCTAAATGGCTGTCTCTGGATTATTTCCGTTATAATGTCGCACTTTTGCCGGAGCGTAAGCGTTTCATGGTGTCCTATACAAAGGACTGGGAGACGGAACAGTACCTGAAACATTATGACGGCAGTATCGCTTATCAGAGAAGCCTCCGGGAAGTAGACGTGAAGGATGTTGAGGAACTTACGCGGCAGTCCATAGAAGAACAGGTCGTCTATCGGATGACGGATTTTCATGAGATCGACGAGCGGAGTATGGAACTGTTCGCGGCTTTGATAACGTATCTGCAGGAACGCGGCGTGGAGGTAATATTGTATCTTCCGCCCTATTCTCCCATGATGTATGAGTACATAGGATCGGCTGACCAGTTTCAGATCACTTTTCAGGTGGAAGAGCGGATCAGACAGATCGCGGCGGACAAGAATGCGGCGTTGTACGGTTCCTACGATCCGGCGGGCTGCGGACTGGAGATGACGGACTTGTATGATATCTATCACGTCAAGACGGAGAAGATGATGGACACGTTCTATCCCGTGTCGCTTCAATAAATTTCCAACTGTGCGGTTGTAATCCAATAATCTGTCTGTATGCCATTTATGGCAATGCAGACAGGCAACTTTATTAGCAACCGCACAGTTGGATAGATTCTCTGATGCGCGAGCGTCCTCAGCACAAAGCGCTTCGGAATGGAGGAAACTATGAAAGCAAATGTCACATATTGGTTAGATCAAACAGCGCAGAGGCTGCCTGATAAGACCGCTTTTGCGGATGAGAGAAAGGCAGTCACATTTGGGGAGCTTCGGACACAGGCCATGGCGATAGCCACACAGATCCTGGCGAAGGGCCTCTTCAAGAAACCGGTAGTCGTTTATCTGGAAAAAGGCGTTGACGTGCTGGTGTCCTTTATGGGGGCAGCGTACAGCTGTAATTTCTACTCGCCCATCGACATTGATATGCCGGCCAGCCGTGTCAACAAGATCCTGGAAGTGCTGCAGCCGTCGCTTGTCATCACGACCGCAGAGCTTAGCGAGGCATTCCGGCAGTATGCCTACGAAGGGGAATACCTGCTATTTGAGGAGGTCTCCTGTGCGGCTGTAGATGAGGAGGCCGTGGAGGCGGCAAGATGCCGGGGCATCGACACAGACCTTCTGTATGTACTGTTCACTTCCGGGTCCACAGGCGTTCCCAAAGGAGTGACCATCAATCACCGGGCGGTGATCGACTATATTGACTGGGTGACCGAGACCTTTGAGATTACGGAGAAAGACAGCTTCGGCAATCAGGCACCCTTCTATTTCGACAATTCTATTCTGGATATTTACAGTACGATCAAGAGCGGCGCCACTACCTACATCATTCCCAAGAACCTGTTTGCACAGCCGGTGCCGCTGCTGGAGTATCTGCAGGAGAAGAAGATCAATACGATCTTCTGGGTACCTTCGGCGCTTATTGTGGTGGCGAAATTGAAAGCATTCCGGAATGTGGATCTCTCCGGGACGCTGCAGCGTGTACTGTTCTGCGGTGAGGTAATGCCCAACAAGCAGTTAAATACGTGGCGCAAGTTCCTGCCGGACGTGCTGTATGCAAATCTGTATGGTCCCACCGAGATCACGGATGCCTGCACTTATTATATCGTAGACCGTGAATTTGCAGATGAAGAGCCGCTTCCGATCGGCAGACCGATGGCAAATACGGATATCCTGGTGTTGAATGATAAGAATGAGCCGGTCACGGGGGATGAGATCGGGGAACTCTGTGTCAGAGGTACGTCCCTCTCCATGGGGTATTACAATAATCCTCAAAAGACCAAAGAAGCTTTTGTACCAAATCCTCTGAACCCTTATGTACCTGAGACCATATACCGCACCGGCGATCTGGTGAAATATAATGAATACGGGGAAATCATCTATCTGTCCCGCAAGGACTTCCAGATCAAACATATGGGGCATCGGATCGAACTGGGGGAGATTGAGACAGCCGTCTCCTCCCTGGAAGAAATTGCACTTTGCTGCTGCCTGTATGACGAAAAACGGCAGAAGATCGTCCTCTTTATCGAAGCACAACTGGACAAGGCTTACATTAACGAGCGGATCTCCGGGCTGGTGCCGGAGTATATGCTGCCGGGAAAGGTGATCGCGCTGCCCAAGATGCCTATCAATGCCAACGGTAAGATTGACAGAGTGAAGTTGAAGGAATTACTGTAAACGATAATTTTCAAAACAAGGATTGTGAAATGCATCTTAAAAAGCTATAATGGGCTGAAGAGCCATGAGAAAGGCGTTGATAGTAGAATGGCCAGTACAACATTATTCCGGAAAGTCGTGGTCCTAGGATACGGCAAGGTGACCGGCGAGGTCTTACAATATGTATATGACAGGCAGGCAGAGTATGGCTATGAGCTGGTGTTCATCGAACACGAGGTACATGCTTTAAGTGTTACAGAGAAGATCTGCAGAGACAATGGCATTCCGTTTCACAGGATTCCGGATAAAAAGGAGCTTGCCCGGTTTCTTGACCAGATCGGAGAGAAGGCGCTGCTTGTGAGCGCCAGCAATAACTTCCTGTTCCCGGCGTCTCTGGTGGAGAAAGCGCATATCACCATCATTAATTTCCATAATGCGCTTCTGCCCGCATATCCCGGGAGAAATGCCCCTACATGGGCGATCTACAAGGGGGAAGAGCGGACAGGCATCACATGGCATTATGTGACCGCCGGTGTGGATGAAGGGAATATCATCGTGCAGAAGGAATGCCGGATCACGGAAGATATGAAGGCCTATGAACTGACACAGTGTCTGATGGATCTTGCCGCGGAGGCTTTTCGGGAAAGTTTTGCGGATATTTTGGCAGAGTGTGCCAGGACGCGGGAACAGGGATTTGATCAAGGCAGGCATATGTATCGTTCCAGCGAGGTGCCGGCGGACGGCAGGCTTGATCTGGCGGACAGGCCGGAGAGGATCTATCGTATTCTCAGGAGTGTGGATTACGGCAAGAATGCCATTTTTCCGCCTATGCGGACCTTTATAGACGGACGGGAGGCGGAGATCCTCAGATATCGTAAGATTTCAGAAGATAAATGTAAGGCGGGGGAGGGATTTGTGTATCTTCCCTTAGAGAATGGTGAAGTCTTGAAGATAAAATATCGTTATATGGATGACAAGACCGGGTTAACATGAGAAGACCGTGGGAAAACTGATCGTGTGTAAGTATAGTAAACGAAATTTCTAATGTCGTTAACTATAAGAGCAGGTCGGTGAGAGTAAGAAAGAATATGGGAAGGAGATTGATCATGGAAGAGAAGATACTGGAGATTTTGGAAGAACATTGTGAGGAAGCCCTGGAATATGAAGGCGACAATATGATGGAGGACGGGGTGATCGATTCGTTTACCGTCATCAATGTGGTGAGTGATCTGGAAGAGGAATTTGATATCGAGATTGACGCAAAATATGTAGTGGCGGAGAACTTCAGGAACAAAGAAGCGATCATCGCTCTGGTACAGAAGTTAATGGAGGAGTAAATGCAGCTCATATCCTATTCTTTTGTGATTCTCTGGGGGTTCGTGTTTGCCCTGTATTATCTCGTACCGAAGAAGGCGCAGTGGTATGTCCTGCTGGGGGCAAGCCTGCTGTTCTATTGTATCGGTCTGCGGGGATTTCCTTTGGGACTGCTTTTGACAGGCATTACCACATATGGCTGTGGAATGTACCTTGGTAAGAAGCTGGATCAGGAAAAGGAAGCGCTGAAGGAGTGTACGGACAGAGAAGAGAAAAAGGCGGTAAAGGCAGTATTTCAAAAGAAGCGTAAGAAGGTGCAGACTCTTACGATCGTGTTTAATCTGGGACTGCTGGTATTTTATAAGTATGCGGTGGTGGCTGTGCCTTTGGTGGAAAGGGCGACAGGTTCCGGGGCGGGATTTCTGGAACGTGTGATCATGCCGCTTGGCATATCATTCTATACCTTGACAGCCATCGGCTATATTGTGGATGCCGGCAGAGAGAACTGTGCAGTAGAGACTGATCTTCTGAAGATCCTGCTCTTCCTGGCTTATTTTCCGTCTGTTACCCAGGGGCCGTTTACCCGTTTTAAACAGATGAAGGAAGAATTCGAGAAGGCACATGTCTTTCAGTATGACAGGATGCTTCGCGGGATACAGCGGTTTGTCTGGGGTGCGTTCAAGAAACTGGTGATCGCAGACCGGATCGGCATTTTTGTAGACCGCGTTTACAGTGTGGATGTTGCTTCCGTACCGGGCGGTATTTTTGCCTGTGCCACGGTTTTATATATGCTGCAGCTGTACGCGGACTTTTCAGGCTATATCGATATGGCGGCCGGAGTCAGCGAAACACTTGACATTATGCTCCCTGACAACTTCAGACGGCCCTATTTTGCCAGGTCGGTGGCGGAGTTCTGGCGCAGATGGCATATTACACTGGGGAATTGGTTTAAGGATTATGTGATGTTCTCGTTCGTGATGTCAGGTACCGGCCGGAAGATCGGAAAAGCATATAAGAATAAATGGAATGGGATTGGCAGGCAGGTGACTCCTGTGATCGGGACGATGCTTGTCTGGTTCTTTACGGGCCTTTGGCACGGCAGGACGGTGAATTATATGCTGTGGGGGCTTTACTACGGTGTGATCATGAGTGTGTCTCTGTTGCTGGAACCGAAGTATGCAGTGTGGAAAGAGAAGTTTTCTATCAAGGACGGGAAGCTTTGGTCTCTGTTCTGCATGGTGAGAACGTGGGGGATCGTCTTCCTGGCGGACGTGCTTATCAGAAGCGGGAGTCTGGCGCAGGCGGGTGGGATATTTACTTCCCTGGTGACGCGGCTGCATATTGGCAGTCTGCTTTCCAGAGAGATCACGTCATACGGCCTTGGCAAATATGATTTTCTATTGTTGTTCATTGTATTGCTGATCTGGCTTGTGGTATCGGTGTTGGAAGAGAGAGGGCTGGATGTGCGCGCGGTGATCGCCGGTAAGCCGATGGTCGTCAGATGGATCTGTTATTATGGGATCGTACTGCTCGTGCTTGTCACGGGAATTTACGGGGGCAGTTATGATACGGCGGCATTTATGTATCAGAGCTTTTGAGGTGAAAATCTTCATGTTAAAGCAGCAACGGGATTAGGAGAAATGAAATACTATGGCTAGGAAAATTGCATTTCATTTAAATTGTCTGGAACAGGGCGGCGCGGAACGCGTCGTCACCAATCTGGCTAACCGGTTTGCGACAGGCGGATATGAGGTCATTATCGCTACGGAGTGGTATGGTGAGAATGAATTTCAGACGGATAAGCGGGTGAGGCGCGTACATGTTGGGCTGAGGGAAGGCGATGACAGGAGACATCGCCTTGTTCAGTTTTATCTCCGGGTAAAGTATCTGCGGGAGTTTCTGAAGAAAGAGCGGCCGGACATTCTGATCCCTTTTGCCAGAAAAGCGCTGTACAGAGGGTTGATGGCGGCATATTTTATCAAGATTCCGGTGCTGATCTCTATCCGGACCGATCCGGCAGGACATTACGAGGAAAGATCCGATAAGATTCAGATTCCGCTGCTCTTTCCCCGGGCGGACGGCTGTGTGTTTCAGACGCAGGGAGCCAGAGAATTCTTTGCGCCGAGACTGCAGGAGAATTCGAGGATCATATTAAATCCCATCAACCCCAAGTATATTGGGGTGCCGGAACCGGTAAAGAGAACGAAGACAGTGGTGCAGTCCGGAAGACTGGTGGACTTTAAGAACCAGCCTATGTTGATCCGGGCTTTTATCAATGTGCATCAGAAACATCCGGATTATGACTTGAAAATATATGGCGGGGATTCTTTTGACGGAACGAAGGAGATTCTGGAGCAGATCATAGAGGAGAATGAGGCTGGTGCGTATGTGCATTTGATGGGCGCCAGTGACAGCTTGGAAAAGGATATGGCGGACGCAGCGCTGTTTGCATTTACCTCGGACTGGGAAGGACTTCCAAATGCACTGATGGAGGCGATGGCCCTGGGCCTGCCCATTGTCGCGACGGACTGTCCCTGCGGCGGGCCGCGCACTATTATGACGCATGAGGAGGACGGTCTGCTCATTCCGATCAAGGATCAGCAGGCGTTAGAAGACGGGATCAACCGGCTGATCGAGGATCGGGCGCTTGCGGAGAGACTGGGCAGACAGGCGCGAAAGATTGCTCAAAAGGCCAATGCCGACGCCGTGTTTGAGCAGTGGCAAGACTACATCGAGGCATTGTGCGACGAGCGTGGATGATGCTCCGCTCATTCGCTCAGTAATGCAACTGCCTCGGCGCGTAATTCATTTTGTGCCGTTGCATTTCGCAGATCTTCTTCAAGCACCTGGTCATAGCCGAGACTTGCCGCAGCGTTCTGCATTTCTTTCTGCAGCGCATAGAAGGTATCTTCATTCCGGGCAAACACCATTTTCCAGGAGTAATCGGTAATGATACTGCGGCATTGGCTACGCAGGGTAGCGATCTCGGAGCTTTCACCGTCTGTCTGATAGTTGATACCGGGGCAGACCAGATATTTGCCATGTTTCATCAGATAATCCAATGAATTCTTCGCCTGCATATCTTCCTGCCAGATCAGATCAAGAGCTGGCGGGTCTGGATTTTTGTAAGAATCCCATAGTGTATAGAAATAGGGATATCCGTTTGGTGCGGTGTCGATCAGGGAAATACTTGAGAAATTTAGCCTGGAAATGCCGGCGTTCCATGTCCCGCCGCCCCATTCGTCCGGAACGGCAGGATTTTCGTTGGACAGTGCACTGATACCGAAATCTGTGAGCGCAGGCCCTTTGTCGGTCATCTCCCATGTGAGGCCTTCCGGTCCTGCAGTGCCTGTTACCGGCTGTGCGCTGTTGGCATAGATCCCCTCCGGAGAGTAGAGCCAGTCAATAAATGCAGCCAGACGTTCCGGGTCTTCGGCATTGGAACCGATGGCGATCACTTTACCGGCATCTCCCAGAGGAAGACATCCCTTGAGCATGATCTGCATGTCTTCGATCGGTACGAGCATGAAGCCATATCCCTGTTCGGTGCGGGCATCGGTGTTGTATGCTGATTTACCCAGCCAGGGCCAGCAGGAAAACAGCACGTCTCCTGTCGCACATTTGTTGTAGACATCCGTATAGTTCTGGTTGAGTGAATCAGGATCCAGTAATCCCATCTGATTGGCATCGAAATAGAACTTCAGGATACGCTGATAGATTGAATTCTCATCGAGAATATCCTGATAATCGGAACCGTCCACTTTGTATAAGACGAACCCATACTCCTCATAGCCATAGAAACAGGCAGGCTGCTTGGCGGCATTCATCATATTGCCGTCCCAATCCTTAAAAAGGCTGAATCCATATACCGGATTTCCTGCTTCACTGACGGGAGATACCTCCTGCATTTTCTTCAGGACAGGCAGCAGATCCTCCAGAGTATCCATGCGGGGAGATCCAATGGAAGTGTACAGGTCATAGCGCAGGTAAGGACCATAGATCGGTTCTTCATTCTCACTGTGTTCCAGACAGTTCTTCAGGCAAATCTCCGAAGGTACTGCATAGATGGCCGTGTCCGAAACAGGATCGTTGAGGGCGCGGATCGCGAGTTCATACTGCATGATAGGCTTATCCTGAAGCAGACCGCTCATATCCATGACCAGTCCTGCAGCGACCAGTTCCCGCAGATAGCTGTTATTGCCGTTGCAGATGATCAGGTCACCCAGTTCTCCGGCAGCGGTCCGCGTCTGGTACATAGTATCACCGCCGCCGGTAATGTTGGGAGCAATGATATTTAATTTCATATTAAATTTGTCCAGCACGATCTTGGCAAACCAGCCGGACTGGATTCCCTGATGGTTGGCGAGGGAATCGAATACGTCAATGGTCAACGTTTTGGTGTAAGTTTTGACGTCAGGGGAGGCAGAGTACTCTCTGGCATAGAAGAAAATGGCGCCGGTCAGAACAAAAACGAAGATGACCATTACTAAGCGATGATAAACTGATTTCATATTCTTTGCTTCCTTTGATCAGCACATTAACATGAGTTTTCAATCTTTAACCAGTGTATCATAGGTCATCCTGATTAGAATACTTACCAAATTGTTGATTTGTTACATGACTTTTTATAGAAGGAAGATCATGAAAACGAAAAGCCGGACCTGTCAGCCCGGCTTCGATCGCTAAGATCAATGTGTTTAGTTTGTTACGGTCATACCTGCTTCTTGTGCCATCTTGTCGAACTTCTCCATGACAGCGTCGTAGGTTCTCTGGGAGATGTCAGGCAGCTTACCGCCCCATGTCTCTTCAGCCTGCTTATAGCCCTTCTTAAAAGCTTCGCGCATCTCCTCAATCTTACTCGGATCTCCGCCGGTGAGTGCATTGGCGAAATCGATGATCCTGTCGGATGTCTGCTCTACTCCCCAGTAACCGTCCTCGGCAATGTCTTTCTGCGCCTGTGCCTGGGTAGCGGCATCAACCTTGAGATTGCCGCTGGCCAGAACGGACCAGATGCCGTTAGCCTTGTTGAAGGTCTGGCCCTGCTGAGTCATCAGTTTCTCTACGATGCTCTGCAGCTGTTTGGCATGTGCCTCAGCGTCAGCTTTCATCTTATTCACCAGATTGGTATTCTGCGTGTAGGTCTTGGTCACCGTATCTTTGGATGTTTCTTTGGACGGCTCATAGACAACGCCATTATTCTTCTCATCAGAAGCATTACCCTTAGAATTGGTTTCTTCGGATGATTTTGCAGCAGTCTGGTTGGCTGCATAGACATCATAAGCATTTGCTGCACCGCTTGTAACTCCATTTACGCTCATTGGTATCCCTCCTTGGAATAATATTTTGATATTTAATGTTATGGGTTTGCTCTCTGCACGACGGCAAACCGCCGCTTCTACCTAATATATCGTACCATCCCTATGGAAAAATTAGGAGGTTATAGAGAAATATTTACCTTTTTACAGCATTTAAGTTGCCGGCAGGAATGAAAATAATGTATGCTTATGTGGTGAATATTGTGATGACAAATATTGAAGGAGAAGACAATTCCTGCGATTCAAGTGATGATCAAACCTACGGTCAGTTTCTGATTGATTTGTTTGACTTGTGGGAGATCGACTTAAAGAGGGGCAGACAACCTTATATCAGACAATTCGAGAATTACATCAGTATTCTGATGGGACAAATTCCAGAGTCATGTGAGCAGCGGGGTGGTTGCCGCAGGCATAGACAACAGCCGGGTACGGCACCGGGAGAGAATTGCTTCTGTGATTCGTACAGGATGTTCTTTGAGGCATGTCTGCCGCGGATGCAGGAGATCGCCCGGCAGTGCATGCGGCAGGAGAGGGGATTTCCAGGTGGGAGATAGCAATTTGTGTCGTCCATATATAGCGGTTGAATGGAGCTGAGATGGAGTATCTGATCATTGTTCTGGTGTACTTCTTTTTTTCAGTGGTGGGAGCGATCTGCGGTTTGCGATTGAATTTGGACAGTTTCCACCGACTGTACTGGTGGATATAATGAATGGAGCTGCGTATCTGTTTGAAAAACTGCCTTTGTAAAACCAAAGGGACTGGAAAGCTGAATTGGAATTGGAGCAGTATAGAAATATTCTTAAGATGGAAAAAATAGAAAAGCGGATGCAGATTGAGAAAGGAGGCCGTTGGGTATATAATAAATATGAATAAACCAAATTTTGAGTAACCTATATAAGCAAATGAAAGGGAGTGGAAGGTATGGCAGTAGTAAGTATGGAAATGCCCGATGAAATGGTAGAATTTGCAATGCCATCAAATAAGGATGAACAGCTTAAGATAAATGCTATGATATTGTATCCCTATATACAGCAGGGAATGATATCACATGGAAAAGCGGCTGAAATTCTTGGGATATTTAAAATCGACCTAATTACCTTATATGGAAAAATGGGGTTATCTTATATTGATATGTCCGAGGATGAAATAGAAGAGGAACTTAAAACGGTTAAATACCTGAAGGAAGTGATGGAGTGATAGTTGTTTCGGACACAACACCGATCATATCCCTGCTAAAAGTGGGGCAATTAGAATTATTGCAGAAATTGTACAAAACGGTATTAGTGCCTCAGGCTGTTTATAGGGAACTGACTGAAAATCCTGCATATATAAATGAAGCAGATATTATTAAGAATGCTGATTATCTGCTGGCTGTAACAGTAGAAAATGTCAAATCAGTAAATGTTCTTCGTGCAGTGACCGGATTGGATGAAGGGGAAAGCGAGGCGCTTATTATGTATGATGAACAGAATGCGGATGTTTTGCTGATGGATGAACAGAAGGGGAGAAGGGTTGCTAAACGCCTCAATGTCAGACATATCGGAACAGCAGGTATCCTGATGCTGGCATATGATAAAGGATTGATTCAGGCAGTGAAAGTCAAAGAATGTATAGACATCATGCTTGCACACGAAATCAGACTAGGGAAGAGTATCTGTAATACAGTGATGGCGCATGTGGGTTTAGATATACAATACTAATTTAGATGAACTTGTGTGGAGCCGCATATTGCTTATGTGGTAGCGTGGGGCGAAATATTTAGCAGAGTATAAATAGGAAAGGGCGGTGAAGGTATTTTGATTTTCATACGATCATAAATTCATTCTCTTGCTCGATAAATCTGCAGAAAACAAACAGACCGCTGAGCAGTTCCGGCCGGAAATCATATTCGTCTTCCAGCAGCCATCCGCCGGAAAGGCCCATGTGTATGATCTGCAGGATCTTCTGGCCATCGCGGTCTTCCAGAGAATAATGCCGGTTGTCGTGCATAGTCAGCAGGAAAGTGGCTTCTGCGATCTGAACGATGGCATGATCCACACGGGGCATTCGGCAGATTGGCCACCCGTTCCTGTCAGGATCCTCACCTTCCGCATAAGCAGGATATCCTACGGCGATGAGTGTGTCGTTGCGATCAAGCATGACATATTCTCTGAATCGCTTATTGCCGCGTTTGTCTTCTGATGTATCCGGATCACGAATCGTGATCTTCAGAATGGGTGTATCGTCAGACAGTACAACGGTTTTGGATGTGCACCAAATCGTATGCTTGATCCTGGATAGTATTTTGGTGCCCTTTTCTTCACAAAGAACACCGGATTTTAATAGGTATCTCATCATGCCCCCTTGTTCCCGGAATCGTTGCCCGGAATCTTCTCTGTAGCATTCTTGTCACTGATTTTCTGCAAGCTGCACACAGATATGCTCTATTTGCTTACGATGTATGTCCTGTGAATCCATGTACATCTGATAAAAGATTATATCATAGGATCAGGCAGAAAGGGAGTCTGCGCGTTTATATGACAGCATACAGTATGACGCCTGCAAGGCCGGAGCCTGCCATGATCAAGAGGGGATTGGGTTTCCATCTTTGCAAGATGATAAAGCCGACTGCAAAGATAGCGAGAGCGGTCTTATCAATTGTGGCGAGATTCGCCGGCAGCGAGCGCTGACCATACACTGCCATGATCAGCAGAGAGATTCCGGCAGAAGCGATCATGGCAATGACTGCCGGGCGTAGACCGGCAAGAATACCCTGCACCGTTCTTAATCCTCTGAAGCGATAATATAGATAAGCCATTGTCATTACGATCAGACAGGAAGGCAGAATGCAGCCAAGGGTGGCAAGGACAGCGCCCGGCAATCCGGCCACCTGTATTCCTACAAAAGTGGCGGCATTGATGGCGATGGGTCCCGGGGTCATCTCCGCAATGGCCATGATGTCTGCAAACTGCGCCATAGTCAGCCAGGGATGAAGATCAACTACCTGATCTTGGATCAGGGGCATAGCGGCATAGCCGCCGCCAATACTGAATAAACCAATCTGCACAAAACTCCAGAACAATTCCAGATAGATCATAGCTGACCACCCTCCTTTTGTGCCTTTTCCCGGCGATACGTATCGATCGCACCGATCACACCGCATATCAAAATGATCAGGATGATATTGACGGAGAAGAAGCGTACTGCCGTAAATGCCCCGGCCATCACCAAAAGCGGCAATATCCTCTTTTGCGAAACGATGCTTCTTACCATATTGACCACCACATCGAAAATGACAGTGGCTACACCGCACAGCATTCCGGCCATTGCCATCGTAACAATCTGATTATTCCGAAACGCCTGATAAAATAGCGAGATGACAGAAATGATCGCCAGCGGGGGAAGCACCGTGCCCAGAATAGTGAGCAGGGCGCCGGGGATACCGGCTACATGATAGCCTACCAGGATTGACGCATTGACCGCAATGGCACCGGGGGATGACTGCGCGATCGCAGTCAGATCCATCATTTCCTCTTCTTTGATCCAGCCCAGTTCTTCCACAAATTTTTTTCTCATCAAAGGTATGATCACGAATCCGCCGCCGAAGGTACAGGCGCTGAGTTTGAAGGTTGAAATAAATAACTTCCAATATTTTTCCATATCCGAATCTCCTATGTTAGTGTAGGCAGTCAGCCATGTTCTATTGCATTTCCTATATTTGGATTAATATACCACTTGCACAATAATAATGGAAATAATATAATTTTATATATTTAATAAGTAAAACAATATATGAAAAGGAGACCTAATGACATTACGGCACATGAATATATTCTGCACTATCTGTGAAAACGGTTGTAATACGACAAGAGCAGCTGAAGTCCTGCACATGACACAGCCGGCGGTAAGTCTTGCCATCAAGGAAGTGGAACAGTATTATGGAATCAAGCTTTTTGACAGACTGGGCAGACGGCTGCAGATTACGGAGGCCGGGCAGCACTTTCTGCAGTATGCCATACATATCTGTGCATTGTTCCGCGATATGGAAATGGGTTTGAGGAATTGGGACTATCAAGGACTCATACGGGTAGGTGCCAGTATTACGATCGGATCTCAGTTCATGCCTGGTTATGTGAAAGCTTTTACGCAACGCTATCCGGAGGCGGAGGTTCGTGTTGTTGTGGAGCAGTCTGACCGGCTTGAGAGGAAACTGCTTGCCGGTGAGTTGGATCTTGCATTGATAGAAGGAATCGCGCATTCGCCGGTCTTGATATCGGAAGCTTATATGGAGGACCACCTGAGTATCGTATGTCCTTCGGGCGGCCGGTGGAAGCAGGGGCAGCGAGTATCTGTAGAAGAACTGCTGCAGCAGAAGTTTCTCCTGCGGGAACCCGGGAGCGGTACCAGGGAGGTTTTTGACAGGGTAATGGCAAATGCCGGATACTCCATAACGCCTGCCTGGGAGGCTATGAGTACCACCGCATTGACTAATGCGGTGATCAACGGCCTGGGGATCGCGGTACTTCCGCATCGGATGATCATAGCGCCCTTAGAGCGTGGATCGGTCATTACCGTCACGGTCGATGGCCTTGATTTTGACCGCAGCTTTTATATTGTTTACCATAAGGATAAATATCTGACGACTTCCGCCAGGAAATTTATAGAGTTATGCCGTGACTATGAGATGGATTATCCTCTGCCTCGGTATCATAGTCTGTAAGGTGTGGCATGAATCTTAAGACAGTCTAGTACTCCGTACTGAAAACCCTTGTGCAAATATTTCGGTCTATTTTCCCGATTGCACAAGCCCAGAATACTCAACGTAGCCCGCTACGCCTCCGTTTCTGAACTTGTACACTCGAAAAAATATCCTCGAAAATTTGCACAGGAACTTCAAGTACGGAGTACTAGAATCCATTCAGTCAGTGAAGTATATAAATGTTCTTTGGCGCTTCTGCTCGCGTCCTCAGCGCAAAACGCTCCGGAATGAAGGAAAATATGACAAAATGATAATTGTACGAAGGATTCCAGTATTCATGCGGCTTAAAAGTTATGATGGAATTGCATAAAATTTGACGAAACTTGACGAAGCATGCCCGTTTTGTATATAATTAAGTACAATTCTTGTATACAAAATGCAATCTTGCGGGTAAAATAGAAAGTAGATCGGTTGAATATAGGTGCTTCTGCGTGTATGAAGAACGGCACAAAGCAGCGCGGGAGCAAGGGACAGAGGGTAGATGGAGAGATAAAGAGGGGTAAGGTCAGAGGAAATCTGAGCCTGTGTTTAAGTTCACAGGATGTGCAGGAATGGGGGATCATTATGGATAAAGTCATACAAAGAGCATATGCGAAGATCAATATCGGTCTGGATGTCCTGCGGCGCAGGGCGGATGGCTATCATGAAGTGAAGATGATCATGCAGACGGTAGATATCTATGACGAACTTGTGCTGGAGAAGAGAGAACAGCCAGGCATCGAGCTGCGGACGGACAACAGTGAGCTGCCGCTTGACGGTGACAACCTGATCTGTAAAGCTGTCAGCCTGCTTTTTCGGGAAAAGAAGATTGAAGGGGGCGTGCGCAGCACGCTGACGAAACGGATCCCCATTGCCGCCGGAATGGCGGGCGGGAGCTCTGATGCAGCAGCAGCCTTGCGGGGGATAAATGAGCTCTTTGAGATGGGCTATTCCATACCGGAGCTGCAGATGCTGGGGGTCAGGCTGGGAGCGGATATTCCCTACTGTATTGTGGGGGGAACCATGCTGTCGGAAGGGATCGGAGAGATTCTGACGCCGTTGCCTGCACCTCCGGAGGCGTATCTTGTGATCGCCAAGCCGGATATCAATGTATCCACGGCATTTGTGTATGGAAATTTACATGCTGACAGGTTGACCTGGCACCCGGATATAGACGGTATGATCGCCGCATTGCAGCAGGGGGAGATGGAGGGGATCACGGTCAGACTCGGCAATGTATTGGAGACGGTGACGGTCAGGGAGTATCCGGTGGTCGAACAGATCAAGGAACTGCTTAAGGCGCAGGGCGCTCAGAACGCGCTGATGAGCGGCAGCGGGCCGACGGTGTTTGGTATTTTTAAGGAAAAGGAGACGGCAAGACGGGCTGCGCAGGCAGTGGAACAGGGGCAGCTGGCGAAGCAGATCTTTGTGACAACTTTTTATAAAGAAGGTTATGGATATTCTGCGTGGGAAATGGCATGAAGTCGAGGAAGGTGGATGAAGAAGTAGGTAAGGAGATGACCGCGGGAAGGGGGAGCTGATTGCATGGGGACTAATTTTGAGATGGTAATGAATGAATTTCTTCCCTTAAGAGATGTTGTGTTCAATACGCTGCGCAGAGCCATACTGACCGGTGAATTGAAGCCGGGTGAGCGGTTGATGGAGATTCATCTGGCCAATAAGCTGGGTGTCAGCAGGACACCGATCAGGGAGGCGATCCGCAAATTGGAGTTGGAGGGATTGGTGATTATGATCCCGCGCCGTGGTGCGGAAGTGGCACAGATCACGGAGAAGAGTCTGAAGGATGTATTGGAGGTGCGGCGTGCATTGGATGCACTCTGTGCGGAGCTGGCATGCGACAGGATCAGCGACGAGGGAATGGAGAACCTGAAGCAGGCATGTAATAAGTTTGAGCATGCCACTTCGACGGAGGATGCTGCCACGATCGCGGAAGCGGACGTAGCGTTGCATGATATTATCGTGCAGGCGACCGGCAATGAAAGATTGATCCAGCTGATCAACAATCTTTCCGAGCAGATGTATCGGTACCGGTTTGAATATATCAAAGACGAAAGCCGGCATGATAATCTGGTGAATGAGCATAGAATGATATATGAGAGCATAGCAGCGCGGGATAAGGCGAGGGCTGCAGAGGCTGCCAGGCTGCATATTGATAATCAGGAGAAGTCTATCATCAGACAGATCAGACTGGAACAGGAGAACGCAGGAAAGAAGAGAATAAAGAACAGGATATAAGAAAGTGCAGGATGAATAGTTACGTTTAAAATGGTTACACTCCTTATAGCAGTCGGAAAGGCGGCGGACAGGAGTGTGATCTTATGTGGAAGAAACGTGTGAGACGGATAGTATGGAACAGATATTGCGATCTGCGCCTGCGGGCAATGGTCACCGGAATATTCGCCCTGATCTGGTGGGGCGTTCTCTATCCTGAACTTTGCTTTACGGAGGATACTTTTCAGCAGGTCATTGTGGCGGACGGTGATGAGAAAGTGATAGAGGAAGCAAGCTACAGGGATATTTTGAATGCGTCCGGGGATGAGATCGTTATTAAGAGCAGACTGTTGGAATGGCTGGAAGAGCAGCAGTGGTTTCGACATTCCCAGGCTGAGCAAGAATAGGGGATTACTATGTGTGAGAATGAACAGGAAGTTTGGAGTAACAGACCCATAGGGGTTTTTGATTCGGGAGTGGGCGGCCTGACCGTGGCACGGGAGATCATGCGGCAGCTGCCCAACGAGCGCATCGTATATTTCGGTGATACGGCGCGGGTTCCTTATGGCAACAAATCCAGGGAGACGATCGTCAAGTTTTCCAGACAGATCGTGCGATTTCTGCAGACACAGAAGGTGAAAGCCATCGTAGTCGCATGTAATTCAGCGAGTGCGTATGCGCTGGAAGTGCTGGAACAGGAAGTGGATATTCCAATCATAGGCGTGATCAAGTCCGGAGCCAGGACGGCGATCCAAGTCACCAGAAACGGGAAGATAGGCGTTATAGCTACGGAAGCGACGATAGGCAGCGGTATTTATAAAAGGTACATACAGGAAAATAATGCGGAGGCAACGGTTTTGGGCAAGGCCTGCCCGCTATTTGTTCCTCTCGTGGAGGAGGGACTTTGGGAGGATCCCGTGACGGATGAGATCGCCAAAAGATATCTGACGGAATTGATCGACGTGGGAATTGACACATTGATCCTTGGCTGTACCCATTATCCGATGATCCGCTCTACGGTGGGAAGAATCATGGGATCGGATGTGACGTTGGTAAATCCTGCTTATGAGACGGCTCATGAACTGAAACGGCTTTTGCAGGAAACAGGGTTGGAGAGCAGCCACCGCCCGGGGCTGGGGACAGAATTGTATCGCTTCTTTGTCAGTGATGCGGCAGATAAATTTCAGAAGTTTGCCAACTCCATCTTGACTTACGGGATATTATCTGCGAAGGTAATTAATATAGAAGCGTATTGAGTGGCGGATGATGATAGCGGCAGGGGAGCGGTGCAGTTTTCCTCGCAGATTCCGAATCTTTTGTTTGAGTAGGGCTGCTGCTCACGATGCCCTGTATTCTGCCGCAGGTTATCCGGCCGATAAAGCTGAGGTTTCCGGGTAGGACTATGGCGGTTTTCAAGACGACAGATAAGCGCTTCGGAATGGAAGAGAAGAATGAGTACTCATATCAAGAAAATGACGGAAGGAAAGCCGACGCCGCTGATCCTGTCATTTGCGTTTTCCCTGATGGCAGGCAATATTTTCCAGCAGTTGTATACGGTTGTGGACACGATGGTGGTCGGCAAGGGGCTCGGTGTACAGGCGCTGGCGGCGCTTGGCGCATCGGACTGGCTTAACTGGATGATGCTTGGCATCATACAGGGATTCACACAGGGCTTTGGTATTTTGATGGCACAGGAGTTTGGAGCGAAGCATGAGGATATGCTGCGGAAAGTCATTGGCAATTCGGTATGCCTGTCGGCAATCTTCATGATCATCCTGACATTTGTCGGACAGGCAATCGTGATGCCGGTCCTGTATGTCCTGCAGACACCTGCAGATATCATAGGTAATGCATCTTTGTATCTGAGGATCATGTTTGCGGGCATTCCTATTGTCATGCTGTATAATCTTCTGGCCTGTATCCTGCGTGCGCTGGGAGACGGTCGGACACCGCTGAATGCCATGATCGTGGCTTCTCTCACAAATATTTCTCTGGACATTCTTTTTGTCTTTGGCTTCCATATGGGGATTGCAGGGGCGGCGGCCGCGACGCTGATCGCACAGCTCGTATCGGCGCTTTTCTGTATTTATCATATTCGGAAGATAGAGATGCTTTCTTTTGTGCGTTCCGATTTTGGACTGCACCAGGGGATGACAAGGAAACTGCTTTTTCTGGGGTCTCCGATGGCATTTCAGAATGGGATCATTGCGGTGGGCGGTATGATCGTGCAGTCTGTCGTGAATGGCTTTGGGGTCATATTCATCGCCGGATTTACGGCGACGAATAAGCTGTACGGCCTGCTGGAGATTGCGGCTACATCTTACGGGTATGCCATGGTCACATATGTCGGGCAGAATCTGGGAGCGGGTAAGATCAGGCGAATCAAGGAGGGCGTGCGGTCGGCGGTCATGGTCGGGACCGTTACGGCAGTTATGATCGCGGCAGTCATGATCCTTGGAGGCAGGCATATACTGAGCCTTTTTATTTCCGGCACACCGGAAGAGTATGAGAAAACCATGAAGGTGGCCTATTACTATCTGTTTATCATGAGCATTTGCCTTCCGATCCTGTATCTTCTGCATGTACTGCGCTCCGCGATCCAGGGTATGGGGAACACGGTGCTTCCCATGCTGTCGGGAGTTGCAGAGTTCGTCATGAGAACGCTGAGTGCGCTCCTGCTGCCGGTACTGATGGGACAGAATGGAATATTCTATGCAGAGATATTGGCGTGGTTTGGCGCGGATGCGATATTGGTCACCAGTTATTTCGTGAAGATCAGAGGGTACAGTGGCCTGGAACAGGAAGGATAGAAGTTTAAAGAAAGCGGGAAGTGATATATGACACAGGAAGTGCTGTTGACACTAAAGGGATTACAGTTTGATCAGCGGGAGGAAGACTCGGATCAGATCGAGACGGTTGTGGTCGGTGATTATTATAAAAAGAATGACAGACACTATGTACTCTATGAAGAAATGATGGAAGGGTTTGGCCAGGCTACCAAAAACAGGCTGAAATTCAGTGAGCATATGTTGGAAATAAGCCGCAGTGGGCTTGTGAATGTTCATATGGTATTTCAGGAGAATAAAAAGAACCTGACGAGTTACAATACACCTTTTGGACAGATTCTGATCGGGATCGACACTAAGAAGATACAGATTGAAGAGGGGCAGGAGAATATTGTTGTTGACGTGGATTATGCACTTGATGTCAACTATGAATTTCTCTCGGATTGTCACATTACGATCAATATTGCCTCCAAACCAAGCAGCAGTTTTTCTTTAAGTTAAGAACGTGAATCAAATCATATGGCCCTCTCAGGAGGGCCATATATAAGATAGGTATACAAATGGCTATGCCAGTCCTTATTTGACAGGTTTGGCACCGGCTTTCTCCTGTGCGCGTTCGACTAGCTGCTTGAATTTACTCTTTTTCTTCTGCTCGACTACGACAGGCTTGCCGTGTAACCCCCGGACGTCGGTGATATAGATACCGCTGACTACGGCCTTCACTTCTTTCTTCACCGGTATGGAATCGAAGATCTTATCTTCACTGATCAAGGACATGATCTGCGGGCCTACCTTTGCCTTGACGATAGGAAGTTTGGAGCCGCGGAGCCACTTTGGCGTCTGCTGTATCACAGCCTGTGGAAGTCCCGCGTCTTTCATCTTCATGCGTTTCTTGTCGATGATCAGCATGGAGACTGTCTGCTTCATGGCGTCGATCTGTGCCTGTTGTTCCTCCTGCTTCTTCTGCGCTTTCCTGCCCAGAAAATACAGCACGACTACGGCGATCAACAGGATTGCCAGAATAACTAACAAAACTATGGTTAATGTGCTCATAAGACTACCTCCCGAATACTTTCTGCATATAGAAAATATTTTAACATTGTTTGTCATATTAGGCAACAGGGGAATCTTAACGAAATTTTTTTGCCCCCTTTTAAGAGGAAAAAAATTATGATATATTATTTAAATGGTGCTTGTGGTAAAAGATATCATGGATATCGTTGGATATGAGTTTTGCGTGGACCGTAACTTGTGATTCCGGCATTAGATATGGGTTTGCCGAAGGCAGTATATTGTCTGTAAGTATACTGCGCGGCAGAGTGTGGCAGTGGAAAGGCGGATCGTTATTATTCACGGGTCAGGAATGCGTTGAACTGCGCATTCCGTGAGAACATGATTCACGGCAGATCTGATGGAAATGAGGACTGCTAACGGATGATCCGGCCACAGGAAGGAGGCTTAATTTATTATGATAAGAAAAAGGGCAAAGGTTCTGGCTGCTTTATTGGCGGCGGCAACCTTGCTGACGGCATGTGGAGATAAAGAATACCTGAAAGATATCAAGGCGGCTGACTATGTCACTCTGGGGGAGTATACTGGTATCGAAGCATCGGCAGAGGAACCTGTTGTTGGGGACGACGTGGTGGATCTGTATATCGAGATGTATATCCAATCCGCGCATGCGACGACAGAAGAAGTGACCGGAAGAGCGGTAGCCGAAGGGGATACCGTTAATATGGATTACACGGGATATATTGACGGGGAGACTTTTGACGGCGGTTCGGCTGCAGGGGCAAGTCTGAAGATCGGTTCCCATCAGTTCATCGACGGGTTTGAGGACGGCTTGATCGGTGCAGATATTGGGGAGACAGTGACTCTGAACTTAAGCTTTCCCGATCCGTATCTTAATAATCCCGATCTGTCCGGGGTACCGGTAGTATTCGAGGTGAAGGTGAACGGCATCAGTAAGCAGACATTGCCAGAGCTTACCGATGAGTTTGTGGAGTCCCTGGGTATAGAGGGCTGCGGGACAGAGAAAGAACTGCGGGACTACGTATATGATTATTTTTATCAGGCGGCAGTGCAGACTTATGAGAACAAGATCGAATCTACGCTGACGACAGCCGTGATGGCAAACTGTACATTTAAAGAACCGCCGGAGAAGATGAGAGAACGTTTCGCCAGGAATATTGAAGACGCTATGAATGCGCAGGCTTCCGTGCAGGGAATGAAGTTGAATGATTATATGAAGAATTACTATGGGATGGACGAAGAGGCTTACAAGGCCAAATTCCAGGAAGATTCCCTGGAATTGACCCAGCAGTATATCATGTATCAGGCGATCGCGGATGCCGAGGGATTAAATCCTACGGAGGAGGAAGTGCAGGCGGAGATCGATACCAGGGTAGAGAACTATCACTATGAGTCAGAGGAAGATTATAGGGAGAATTCGGATATCGAGCTTCTGAAGGAACAGCTGATGAGGGACAAGGTGATGGACTTCCTGAAGGAAAACGGAAAGATTGAGGCGGTATCTGCGAAGGAAGAGTAGTGGAAGAAAACAAACAGACTATAGATCAAGGTATAGAGAAGAAGGAGAGAAGACATGAGCAGCATGAATTTGACAGATTTAAAGGATCTGCACCGTAACAGCGGCGACTATATTGAGAAGGAAGTGACAGTTGGCGGTTGGGTGAGAAGCATCAGGGATTCCAAGACATTTGGGTTTATCGTATTGAATGACGGGACATTTTTTGAACCGCTGCAGGTGGTGTACAATGATACTCTTGCTAATTTTGAGGCAATCTCCAAATTGAACGTGGGATCTGCGATCGTGGCCAGGGGTAAGATCGTGGCGACGCCACAAGCTAAGCAGGCGTTCGAGATGCAGGCGGAAGAAATTCTGGTGGAAGGTGTATCAACGGCGGACTATCCGTTGCAGAAGAAGCGGCACAGCTTTGAATATCTGCGCACGATCTCGCACTTGCGTCCGCGGACAAATACTTTCCAGGCCGTGTTCCGGGTACGGTCGCTGATCGCTTACGCGATCCACACCTTTTTCCAGGAGAGAGGCTTTGTATATGTGCATACGCCGATCATCACGGGCAGCGATTGTGAAGGCGCGGGGGAGATGTTCCAGGTAACTACACTCAATCTGAACGATCTGCCGCTGACAGAGGACGGCAAAGTGGACTACAGCCAGGACTTTTTCGGCAAAGAGACGAATCTGACTGTCAGTGGTCAGCTGAATGTGGAAACTTATGCGTTTGCATTTAAGAATGTATATACCTTCGGACCGACCTTCCGTGCGGAGAATTCCAACACGACGAGACATGCGGCCGAGTTCTGGATGATCGAGCCGGAAATCGCTTTTGCAGATCTGACAGACGACATGATGCTGGCAGAGGCGATGCTGAAGCACATCATCCGCTACGTGCTGGAGAATGCACCGGAGGAGATGAACTTCTTCAACCAGTTTGTGGATAAGGGGCTGATCGAGCGTCTGAACCATGTGCTGAATTCCGATTTTGCTCATGTGACTTATACGGATGCGATCGCGATCCTGGAGAAGCACAATGACGCATTTGAGTATAAGGTAAGCTGGGGCTGTGACCTGCAGACGGAACATGAGAGATATCTGACAGAGCAGGAGTTTAAGCGTCCGGTATTTGTGACAGATTATCCGAAAGAGATCAAGGCGTTCTATATGAAATTGAATGAGGACGGTAAGACGGTGGCGGCAATGGATTGTCTCGTACCGGGTATTGGAGAGATCATCGGCGGCAGTCAGAGAGAGGACGATCTGGAGCTGCTGGAGAAGCGGATGGAAGAGCTTGGATTGAATAAGGAAGATTATCAGTTCTATCTTGACCTTAGGAAATACGGTTCCGCAAGACATGCAGGGTTTGGGCTTGGTTTCGAGAGATGTGTGATGTATCTGACGGGTATGAGCAATATCAGAGACGTAGTGCCGTTCCCGAGAACCGTGAATAACTGTGAGCTTTAAGCCAAGTTCGGTGGAAAGCTGTGGGAGTATACGGTTCCTGGGCTCCTGAGACGTGAAGGCAATCAGTGGAGTGAGAAGACATAGAGCGAGGCTATGGCGGCAGGGAGCGTCTGTGGCTCTTCAGATGTGAAGGCACTGGCGGAGTGAGAAGACACGGAGCCGCGTGAATTGAAGGGGTACTGGAAGATGAGAAGAAAAGGAACACGGATTTTCTGTGTGATGATGGTTTTCCTGCTGTTTATGCTTACAACGGAACCGGTGTTGGCGACGACAATCTCCGGACTACAGGAAGACATTAAGAGAAATCAGTCCCAGCTTAACAATGTGAACCAGCAAATTGCCGGTTATCAGGATGCACAGGAGGGCGTGGAGGAAGAGATCAGTGATCTGGATGCCGAGATGGTGGCGCTCTTGACTGATATTAATCTGATCCAGGAGGCGATCGCGGAGAAGGAAGAAGACATCGCCAACACACAGGTGGCTTATGATGAGGCGGTGGCGGAGAAGGACGAGCAGTACGAATCCATGAAAGTCCGCATCAAATTTATGTATGAAAAAGGAGACCAGTCTTATCTGCAGCTGTTCCTTGGTGCCCAGAGCATGAGCGATATGATGAACAAGGCCCATTATATAGAGCAGCTGTATGAGTATGACCGGACACTGTTAGAACAGTACGAGGCTACGGTACAGCAGGTGGCACAACTGCAGGACAGACTGGAAGAAGAGAAATCAGAGCTTGTGACTTCCAAGACCGAGCTGGAGGAACAGCAGGATTATGTGAACGAAGTATTGGAGCAGAAAAGACAGGAATACGAAAACTATAACGCCGTGCTGGCTAAGGCAAAAAGAGAAGCCGCTGCCTATACGGCGAAGATCAAGCAGGAGACTGCGCAGATCAGGAAGCTGGAAGAGGAAGAACGCAAACGCAGAGAGGAAGAAGAGCGTAAGCGTAAGGAGGAAGAAGAACGCAGACGCAAACAGGAGGAAGAGCGCAGAAAAGCTGAGCAGGAGGCGAATGGCGAGCAGCAGGATGATCCGGGAACCACGGACGATGAAGATACTTCGGAAACCGAAGATAAGACGGAGAAATCCGACGATTCCAAGAAACCTGATGATACTTCCGGAAAGCCGGCATCCTCGGGCAGCAGTAAAGGGCAGGAGATAGCAAAATTCGCGTGCAAATATGTCGGATATCCTTATGTAGCCGGCGGGACCAGCCTGACTAACGGGGCGGATTGCTCCGGGTTTGTGCTGGCAGTCTATAAGAACTTCGGTTATTCTCTGCCGAGAAGTTCTTATGCACAGTCAGGAGCCGGAAGAGGGGTGTCATACTCGGAGGCCCAGCCCGGTGATATCATTTATTACGGAGGACATGTGGGAATCTATATCGGCAACGGCCAGATCGTCCACGCCAGTACGGAACGCTCCGGGATCAAGATCACATCGGCGACATATCGGAATATTATTACGGTCAGAAGAATTGTATAAAGAAGAGAGAAGAAAGTGCAGGACTGCGGAGTGATTCGTGGCCTGCATTTTTGTTATGTAGGATTAGGGGTCAAAAGCTGCTTTATTGACAAAATTATACGGGGGGGGGGTAAAATATTAGGTGTCGTATTCTGAAAATACCATATGGAATGCTTCTTGTTAACGAAACTGTAATGTTATTGTAATGTTTCTGTAAGGTTGGGGTGTTATTCTGGAATAATAGTAAGTCCAATGACAGAATCTAATAGAGGATATTCGTGGTAACAGGCAGAGAACGGATGGGCTCCGTTTAAGACGGAGGGAACAATATACTCGCGTGGTGAAAAAGGGGTGATTTAAGTGGTAGTGATCATTTTAAGCTGGATCTATATGTTTCTGATCTGTGTGTTGATCGGAATCGGGATGTTGAGTCTTGTCCGAAACAGAAGATTTTTCGTGACTCTATATCTTGTGGCGGGTATCATAGGGATTACTGTCTACACCGAATTTTTCAGTATATTTGCCGGAATTGGTATGTGGGCGCACGTGGCGCTTGTGGCGGCAGCACTTGTGAGCGGATATCGTAATCGCCGTACGGCCGGGCAGCTTTGGCAGACTTATCGTCCGGTGCTGTTTTCCTGGGAAGGATTTTTCTACTGCTGCTTTGTCCTTCTTATCGCCTTTTTTACCTCTAGGGGAGAGTTTCACACCGATACGAATATCTATCATGCGGCGGCAATCCGAATCTATGAGGAGTACGGTCTTGTCAAAGGCATCGGCAATCTACAGCTTCACTATGCCTACAACAGTTCCTACCTCGCATTTGCATCCATATTCAGTCTGAACTGGCTGTTTGGAAGCTCTCTGCACACTACTACCGGTTTCTTGGAGGTAGTGATGGGGCTGTATGTTTTTCACGGATTGAGGGAATTTTGGCGGCATGATAGTCATGTGACAGATATGATGCGAGTCGGCGTCTTACTCTATATGCTGGTGAATGTGACGCGCAGTATGTCTCCGGCTACGGATTATGCGACGATGTTTTTTACGCTGTTTATCGTTACCGCATGGTGCGAGAATTTCTTCGAGAAAGGTTCGGACTTAACGGTCTACTGTCTGCTCACCGTGGCGGCAGTCTTTGCGACTACCTTGAAATTTTCCTCCTGTCTGCTTGTTTTGATCGGTCTTTATCCGGCTTGCTGCTTGATTCGGGAGAAACGGTGGAGGGAGAGCATTGTCTATTTTTTGTGTGGGTGTGCGGTACTGTGTCCCTTTTTGATAAGAAATTACCTGATTTCAGGATGGCTGCTCTATCCTTTTGAAGGGATAGACCTTTTTCAGGTTCCGTGGAAGATTCCGGTGGAATATCTTGTACATGACGCCGATCAGATCAAAGTCTGGGGGCGCTGCCTGTACGATGTGGACAAGGTAGATATGCCGGTCGGACAGTGGCTACCGGTCTGGTGGGAGCATCAGTTCCGTTATGAGAAGATGTTTCTAGGCGGAGTTCTGCTGGGAACGGTACTACAGCTTTTGATGACAGGGATGAGATTGTATAGAAAGCAGAGGATTCGTCCACAGCTCGTGGTCCTGCATCTTGCCATATGGGGAAATATCTTTGTGTGGTTCTTAATGGCGCCATTTATACGGTATGGACTGGCATTCCTAATCTCGGTAGTTATGATCTCGGTAGGAGATTATTTAAGCGAGAGGAAGCAGGGACTGTGCAGTATCGTGACGGGAAGTCTGGTGTTCTGTATTCTGGTGTCAGTCAGCCCTTATTGGGACCAGTACGTGACGGATGCAGGTGTTTTTATCAAGCAGTGCCTGAGAGAGCCTTATTATATCGTGCAAAAGGATTATGACCGGGGCAATATGGACAGCTGCGAGATCAACGGAAATACGATTTATTTTTCCGTGGGCGAGGAAATCAACAGCTATCACGTTTTTCCGGGAACGTGTTATAAACCGATGCTGGAGCGGAGCACGCTGATGGGAGACCGCATTGAAGATGGTTTTCGGGCGAAATAAAGAATTCAATAACTTATTGAAGGCTAGAAATATGGTAATGCCTAAGTTTGGATTGGGTGAAGAAAAGTACGAATTTGAATTGAATACAGATGGGCTGAACGATGCTGTATCAGGATATGATGAAAACCGACAAAAGAAAGTTAGATGGATTCACGGAATTTGTTGGCAAGATTATTGTTAAAGAAATGGGTGGTATTTTTGATGAAATGTAAGACTGTGCCTGTTATTTGGTGGATAAATGTTTCATAGCTAGTACGGAGTACTAGTATGCGCTTAAAACAGTCATAACCCCTCAGAACACTTCATACAATGTAAAAAAGTGTTCTGAGGGGTTTCCTTTTGAAAGAGTATATTGAGGAGCGTGCAATCCAGATTGCCAATTATATCATTGAGAATAATGCTACGGTGAGACAGACGGCTAAGGAATTTGGGATTTCCAAGTCTACGGTACATACGGTAGTAACAAAATAGAGCGGTTTGTAAATAAAGTGGTGTGGGAAGTGAAGTAGTGGAGAATAGGGCATTTGGAGGAACAGATATAGTTACTATTCACGGTGCCCTGCACCTTGCTGCATGGGCATTGAGTACGTAGTACTCGCCGATAACTTTACGGTTTCAGGCATCCAGCCTCTCGCCGAAGGCGACTGGGAATGGGTTGGATGCGTTACAGTTTGCGGCCGGTTAGGCCGTGAACTGTAACCAGATATACGACTTCCAAATGCCTCTTTGAAATATTTGATTGTGTAATGAAAGGACTGTGGGTATAATGAAATCATAATGGTATGTGGCGATTTTGTATAAAGATAAGAAGAAGGAGGCTGTTTTGTATGAATGAAATTGAAAAGTTAAAAGAATGCATTGTAGAACAGCTTTTACCTATGCAGATATATTTATTTGGTTCTTACGCGAATAATACGTTTACAAATGATAGCGATTTGGACTTTTACATTGTTGTTAAGGATGATGTGGCAGATATTCCGGCAGAAACGGCAAGAGCCTATAAAGCAATCAGGAGAGTAAAGCAGCATCCCGTAGATATTGTCCTAGGAACAAGAAGCCGTTTTGAAGCAAGAAAAGAAATTCCCTCTGTAGAGAATGAAGTATATCGAAAGGGGGTGCTTTTATATGACGCCGGAAACTAAAGAATGGTACGATATGGCGGTTATGGATTTAGGGGTAGCAAGGCATTTGGATGAAACGTATCGTCCGAAGCCGTTGGAGATAATTTGTTATCATTGCCAACAGGCGGCAGAGAAAGCAATCAAGACGTTGATCATATATTATGGCGGCGAAGGAGGTATGCCAAAACGCCATGATCTTTCGTTTCTGTTGGATCAGATTAAGAATAAGGTTTGTATTGAAGATAAGTATTATGACTATGCAGATGCATTGACGCCCTATGGCGTGTCGGTGAGATATCCAAATGAGTTGTTTTTGGAAGAAAGACATGTAAAAGAAGCGTTGGAGTTTTCTGGTGAGATTTTAAGGTGGGTACAAAGTATTGTGAATGGTGATGAATAAAGGTAATTTAGTTATTCAGATAGTTCTGATGTAATGTGAAAAGTGTGCTGAGATACAGATGGAGTATTATCACTGGGAGGATTTATTAAAAAGAAAAATAAATGATTTTCTGGGTGTTCTCCGTTAATAGCTGCTATTTTATGAGGGCAGTTTCCACATTGATGAACTGGATGCAAAAATTCACCTGGTATTGCTACGGTACGTGGTCATGCTGTATAATCATGTTTTTGACAGTTATGTAGACAAAGAATCACTGTAACCCCAGTGTTTATGCGGGCTACAGCGATTCAAACTTTAGAAATGAAACATAGTAATTTATTCCCTGCCTTTACTTCTTTTTTGGATTCCCCTTATTTTTGTCTGGGAATGAACTGATAGTCAGTGCGAATCCCACAGGCTTCATGCAGGACTGGATTCGAAATCCGTCTTCATGATGCGGAAGCATTCCTCTATCCGCCACCGCCCTTCGCTGACCCTGAGTATGGGGCCACGTCATCGTCCAGATAATACTTGATGCCGGCCGCCTCGCCGTCCTTTGTGACAGCCATCTTCCCGACGAACCTGGCCGGGTCGTTGGGGTTCTTCCTCTCCGCTTTCCTTTTCCCGGAGGCGACCATCTTCTCGGCGTGCTCCACCTGCCTCCTGCGGATTTCCTTCTGGTAGGCAGCATATTTGGGGGAGTAGGTGATGATCAGCCTTTGGTGCAGCTTCTTGGTCGTATAGGGACAGTCTTTATAGAAGAGACAGTCCTTTTCCTCCCTGATTTCAGACAGCTCCACTGGCTTGTCATCAGACAGCCGTCTGAAGTCGCAAGCTTTTCTTTTAATAGTTCTCTGTTTCCAGTCTGGCCTGCTCCCTCGCCCACTCCACCGTACCGTCCCTGTCGGTGCCAAGCGTTTCAGTGAGTTCTTTGAGGGTGCCGAGTTTCCTGATTCTTTTGGAAGTGCTTCTGCCATTGCTGTCTATGTAGGACTGGGTTATATAAAAGGATTCAGAATTTTTAGATTTAGATGTCGTTACTTTCATGTCGAATTGCCTCCATATAGCGTCTCACTATATATTGCAACGAAAAATTTGACAAAAAATACAGGCTTTATGCGGCCTGTAGATACTTTTTGCGTTATGGAGCTGTCAAAGACCCGAGGGCCGATTTTTGCGAAGCAAAATTCTAAATATTGCGCTTCAAAATATGTGATTGTGCAATAATATGAGTAAGGGTATAATGAATACCAAGGGAGATGCGGATATTGTGTATCTGCCAAAGAGGGATTCCGTATTACCGATATTGACTGTCGAATTGAAATGGAATCAGTGGGTGGAAGGCGCTTTGGAACAGATCAGGGACGGACGGTATCCGGCGGCATTTAAGAATTATGGAAGTGATATTTTGCTGGTGGGGATCAGCTATGGCAGGTAAGCTCTGGCAGGGAAAAGAAAACATTAATGTAGACTAGAGAAATACAGAGAACCATAGCGGTATGAGAGGCATAGATCAATACGAATGAGGGAAAGCGTAAGATGAGATTTATTATAACGGAAAAAAGTTTTTACATGGAAGAAGGAGGTGCACTTTCAGAGGAACTTCAGGTGTGGCAGGAAGAATTTAAGAGGGATAAGGAATATGCATGGTATTTGATGGGGTTAAAAGGATGTCCACCGGATGCCGATATTTCCATGCGCTTTCTTAGCAGGGTAGCGGAAAGCTATTTCCGGTGTCTGACTTCATTGCCTGAACTGGAACTTTCCAGAGAAAAGACAGAATTTTTTAGGGATGCCGATACCGTATCCCGCTTGGAAGCTGCAGTTCCCTTTATGATCGGTGCCGAATATCTGGACGGGAAGTGGATAGACCGTGCGTTTGACGGACTGCACAATATTTTTCAGAGGGAAATTGCGGCATACCAAGGTACGGTGGAAATGTATCTGGCGGAACAGAGCCAACAGCTGCGTGTGCCGGAGCGTATTTTCTTTCACCTTGTGGAGAGCAATGAGGAAGAGGGTTTTCCTTTTGCTTTTCTAGCAACCTATGCAACAAAAAATGATGGCGAAAAGATTAACCATATGCCTCTACAGTATGCACTGGTGGAGTATCAGACGGAACGGGAAAAGCTGTTAAAACTTTTGGCCTGTCTGAATATAGCCTCAGAAAAGTCGAGTTTTGTACGGGAGGCAGTAGAGAGCGGAGAAATGTTTCACCCTTTGAAACTTACAGCACAGGAAGCTTATCAGTTTTTGAAGGAGATTCCCATGATTGAGGAGGCCGGTATTCTGTGCCGTATCCCCAACTGGTGGAAAAGGCGGGCGATGATGGTCAACATGAATGTGTCTTTGGGGGATGAGCAGCCTTCCTTTTTGGGATTTGAGTCTGTTTTATCCATGACACCACATCTGGAAGTGGATGGTACGCCGCTTTCGAGAGAAGAAATCGAGCTTCTGTTAAAGCAGACGGAAGGGCTGGCATTTTTAAAAGGGAAATGGATTGAAGTAGACCACAGCAGGCTGGAGCAGCTTTTGAAAGAGATGGACGAACCGAGGGAAGGCATGACTTTTCTACAGGCATTAAGGGGAACGTCGACAGATATGCTGCCTGAGGACGAGGGAGTTGTCATCTCCAACGGGAGGTGGCTTTCAGAACTTATGCAGAAGCTTCGCAAGCCGGAGACGATGCGCAAGGCAAGAGTTCCTGCAAGCGTACATGCACAATTGCGGCCTTATCAGAAAAACGGGTTTACCTGGCTTCATTATATGAATGAACTGGGATTCGGCGCCTGTCTGGCGGATGATATGGGCTTGGGAAAAACGCTTCAGGTGCTGACATTCTTGGAAAAGCTTCGAAAAGAGAGCAGACAGAAGCGTGTGCTCCTGATTGTTCCGGCTTCTTTGCTTGGCAACTGGAAACGGGAGGCGGAGAAATTCGTCCCGGATATGCCGATCCATATTCTTCACGGCGGTGGTGCGACAGTGCTGGCGGAGGAATTAAAGCGAGGGAAGGCGTTTTTGTTTATCACTACATATGGAATGACGGTCAGAGTAAAGGAGTTTGCGGATCGGACTTGGGACTGCCTGATTCTGGATGAGGCGCAGGCAATCAAAAATCCGACTGCAAAGCAGACCCATGCGATTAAGAAGATTCCTTCCAGAATGCGGCTGGCTATGACGGGAACGCCCATTGAGAATGATCTGACGAATCTCTGGTCCATTTATGACTTTATTGATAAGGGGCTTCTCGGAGGATTTGCGGAGTTTAAGGAATATACGAAAAAGCTGGCAAGGGAGCCGGATGAGTATGCGCGTCTGAAATCCGCAATCTCTCCTTTCATGTTGCGGAGGTTGAAAACGGACAAACGGGTGATTACTGACCTGCCAGAGAAGGTAGAAACAGTGGACTATGTCAGCCTGAGCAAGAAACAGGTGGTGCTTTACCGCAAGCTGGTGGCGGAACTTACAGAAAAACTGGAAACGTTGAGCGGTTTTGAAAGGTGCGGATTGATTCTGGGAGCGCTGACTCGCCTGAAACAGATTTGTAACCATCCTGACCAATATCTGGGACAGGAAAAATTTGAGCCGGAAGAAAGCGGAAAATGGGAAATGCTTAGGACCATCTGTACGACAATCTATGAAAAGCGGGAACGGGTTCTGGTATTTACACAATTTAAAGAGATAACGGCGCCGTTGTCGGCATTTCTGGAGACAATTTTTCAAAAGAAGGGTTTTGTGCTTCATGGTGGTACACCTGTGAAGGCGAGGAGCCGGATGGTGGAAGAATTCAATGGAGAGGAATATATTCCCTATATGATTTTGTCGGTAAAGGCCGGCGGAACAGGGTTAAATCTTACAAGTGCCAATCATGTGATTCATTTTGACCGTTGGTGGAATCCCGCGGTGGAGAATCAGGCGACTGACCGTGCATTTCGGATCGGACAGAAAAAGAATGTCTTTGTGCACAAGATGGTATGTGAAAAGACCATTGAGGAAAAGATCGACCAGATGCTGAATTTCAAAAAGGAACTGGCAGAGAACGTAATTGGAGGAAGCGGTGAGAACTGGATTACAGACCTCAGCAATGAAGAACTGCTTTCGCTATTAAGGCTTGACGTGTAGGAAAACCGTAACAGTTTGGCTCAGGACTTTGCACTTGCTGCAAAGTCCGTGTGAATATGTAAATTGGGTCAGAAAGGAATCTGGTCTTCGCGAAGGCGATTTGGAATGGGCAGGGAGGGACAGACAATATGAGCCGGTATTGGGAAAATACTGTTTATGAACAGCCGTCAGAAGAAAAAATCAGGAAAAATGCTGCAGACACGGTACAGAAAGAGAAGAAAAAAGGAAAGGTTCTCTCCCCGGTCATCATATCTGGGAGAGCCATTGCAAAGGAATGGTGGGGGAAAGCGTGGTGTGAGAATCTGGAGCGCTATGCGGATTATGAGAGCAGGCTTGACCGGGGTAAAAGATATGTCAGAACCGGGGCGGTGGTTGACTTGCAGATACAGAAGGGGAAGATTAACGCAAGAGTACAGGGGCGCAGGAAGACGCCTTATAAAGTAGAGATCAGAATCAGTCCGCTTTCGGAGGAACGCTGTCAGAATATCATTGCTTTGTGCGGAGATAAGATTCAAAATCTGGAGGTGTTGATGGAAGGAAACTTTCCGGAGGAGCTCAGAGAAGCTTTTCTGCAACGGGGAGGACTCTTTCCAGAGCCGAGGGAGATTGGGTTTGGCTGCAGCTGTCCCGACTGGGCGCTTATGTGCAAACATGTGGCGGCGGTTTTATATGGAGTTGGAGCGAGGTTTGACGAGAACCCTCTGCTGTTTTTTGAATTGCGCGGGCTGGATGTAGGAAGGCTGATTGACGTGACTCTGGCAGACCGGGTGGAGAAAATGATGGAGAACGCGGATCAGCCCAGTGATAGGATTATCCGGCAGAAGGATTATCTGAAAATCTTTGGGCTTTGAATTCATAATCATTGAATCCCTATCTTTTTGTTTATATTTATGCTAATTGTTCACAAATTGACGTAATATTATGGTCACATCTGGTATTTTCATAATATTCTATCTCTGCGAAAAAGAGAGAACCGGTAGTCATTCCGGCAAATATGCGGGACGGGATTATCTTAGGCATTGGAAAAGGCAATGCAGAGTGGAATTACTCTGCGCCGCATGGCTCTGGCAGAAAGTTGAAGCGTGATAAAGAATCAGTATACGGTATCGGAGTTTAAAAAGGAAATGAAAGGCATTTACAGCAGTTGTGTCAGTGCAGACACACTATGAAAAGGGATGCTATGATTCTATCCGGTTCCGGACAGAACAGAATCCCGTGCCGCTCATGGCATGGGGTTCTCGCTATGAGGATCCGGATATAGGATGATACAGTCATTGTTGACGGAATGTTCCATGGATTACAGGATTATGAGGGGATTTTTACAGACGAGCTCCATCTACGGTAGTGCATTGCCGAGGGAAACTGAATATGGATAAAAAGTACATATAGATTTGTGATTAAAAATGATCCCTGTGCCGGTTGTGGCATGGGGATTCTTATGTTTCATAAAGTGTATTCATTTTATGGTGAGCAAAAGCAAACGCTTTATGATTGAATTTATGTCAAAAGATACTGGTATAATTTGACAGATTGGAGGCGCTGAATGACAGCTTGAATTGACTGAATCATCATTTAAGTTGAATATCGACTTGAGTCTTACCAAGAAAGAAGTATTTGAGGGAATGTGGGAAGTGATTGACCTCAGCTACGAAATTGGCAGAGTACTTGTTGCACATGTAATTTCAGGACTTGCAAGAAAGGCGTTTACTGATGCCGGGTTTTCGCCATGCACAGTGCTGATGATTTGCATACAGCAGAATCTAACGGAATAAAGAAAAGAAATGGAGATACTGCTGAAGAAATTATTCGGAGAATTAGCGATGACACAGGGCGAGGCCATAAAGAAGGAAACATATCGGTACAGAAAAACTTTGGAGGAAATGTTGTTTTTAGCGGAGAGTATTTAGTTGGCAGAGAGACTACTATTTCACGTATATTGGTAGCGGATATTACTACACCTCCGAATGGGAAGATACTTGATATATATTATCGTCATAAACCGTTTCTGGTATCAACCTTTTATTATTGTTTTCTGTAGTGGTATGTCGATAATTTTGTTGAAATCCGAGAAACTATTGATAACATGATGACTAAATTCCGACAAGAGAGCGCGGAATGTGAAATTCATGGAAGGCTTCGAGATACGTTATTTTATTCCCGCGAGCAACGAGCCAAGTGGCTGCTTGCAGACATTTGGCGACTGCCGCGAGGGTCAAATACCCCGCTGCTCTGCAGCGCTGCAAGTTTGATACCCCGTTGCTTGCAGCGGGGTCTTTGATTTGCGCACTTCCTATATGCTTTTTTTGTAATTTTGCTGTGATTCTAATTTAATGTCAGGGAATTAAACAGAAAAAGAATTCAAAGATTTTAATGATCGACTTTCTCAATTGATAGGAAATCAACAGGCAAGGTTTGAGTCGGATCAAAAGATTAAAGTTACGGACTATTTAAAGATTATACGAAAACTCTATATCAAATTATCGATATTGGAGAATTAATTGAATAGATATTTCATATCTCGGAGTTTCTCAATAATATATTCTGAGAAAGAGAGAGAACGATAAACAGATATTTCATGCGCGTCTATTTTAGAAATTAATCTCATAAGATTGACAAAGGGTGTCAGAGAGGAGGTATCACACCGCTGTGAAAAAGCAGAAATTGAATTATCGGTTTCACAACCCCAATCCGGCGGACGTGACCGCCGACTACATATTGAAAGTATTTATGGAAGTGAATGAGAAAAAAGTTGAGCAGGCTGTCAAAACGGCCGCAGATCAGCTAAATTACGGAGCAGAGTCAGAAGACGGCAGGGACAGGATGCATGAAAAGTCTTGTCTTTTTGCCCCCTATATTATAAGATAGATGTAACAGAAACTATAGAAGAAATAGGGGAGCATCACATGAACATAGCCGCATACTGCCGCGTCTCTACAGAAAAAGAGGATCAGCTTAACAGCTTGGAAGCGCAAAAACAATTTTTTGCCGAATATACAAAGAAAACAGGGGATACATTGGTCAGATTATATGCGGATGAAGGCATCTCCGGCACAAAGATCAAGAACCGCAGGGAGTTTCTGAAAATGATGTCTGATGCCGAACATGGACTATTTGATATGGTGGTGGTTAAGGATATCTCCCGTTTCGCCAGAAATACGGTGGACTTGCTCCAGAATGTCCGCAAACTGAAAGCGCTGGGAATTGAAACGCAGTTCCTTACTGCCAATATGACCAGCATGGGAAACAGTGAATTTGTGCTGACCATTTTTGGTGCTTTGGCGCAGGAGGAAAGCGCGAACACTTCCAAGCGTGTGAAATTTGGCAAGAAAATGAACGCCGAAAAAGGGCGAGTTCCCAATATTGTGTATGGATATGATAAGACGATCGGTGATTATTTTAATCTGGAAATCAACCGTCAGGAAGCGGATATCGTAAAACAGATTTATCGGTGGTATCTGCAGGAGAACTGCGGTGCCGCTAAGATAGCCAATATGCTGAATGAGCGCGGTATTAGAACGAAGCGAGGCTGCAGTTGGAGCCAGAACGCAGTCTGCCGGATTCTGACCAATGAACTGTACACAGGCAAGATCATAAATGGAAAAGAGGAAGTGGCGGATTTTCTGACCGGGCAGAGGAAAGAAAAGGACGAGACGGAATGGATGGTCGTAGAGCGTCCAGAACTGAAAATTATTGAGCAAGAAGATTATGAAAAGGCACAGGAGATTCTTCATGGCCGACACGCAGCTTTTAATATGAAGAAAGAGCGGCAGAGCAATAAGCATCTTTTTTCTACCTTAATCCGCTGTAAGGAATGTGGCTGGTCGTTCCGCAGAACGGTGCGCACCTATAAAAATACTTATATCCGCTGGGTATGTTCCGGGCATAACGGAAAAGGCGCGGATAGCTGTCCGAACGCGGTTTCCGTTGATGAGGACGAGCTGATCAATGTGCTGCAGAAGTATTTCAATCAGATGCTCAGCCAGAAGAAAAAAGTAATCCGCCATGTGGTCGGTGAATTTCAGCGGGTATATAAGGCGAAGGACGAAAACATTGAATATGAAAAGGAATTAAAGAGCCAGTTAAACAGGCTGACAAGAGCCAGAGAGAAATACATGAATATGTATGAGGACGATTTGATTTCCAGAGAGGAATTGAATGAGAAGATCGGTGGTTCCAGAAAAGAGATTGAGCGTCTGGAAAACGAGTTGAAAATGGTATCCTATCATCTGACCAAGGGTGAGCAGTTGGAAGGCGTGCTAAATAATACTTTCAAGCAGATTGAGGATATCACAGATGTGCGGCAGATGACAAATGCACAGTTGAAAAAGATCATACAAAAGATAGAAGTGGATAAGGAAGGAAATGTGGAAATCTATCTGCGTTTGTTTGGAGAACTGGGGCTTGACGAAACCGTATTGATTGACAGCGGTATGGATGACGTGTGTGGAGAAGACTCCAAATCAAACGGCAATTCTATGAATGAAAATACCGTTCGTATTTGTGACAACCATACATAAGGATGTAACAGACCGTCTTGCGCAATTGAACCCGTCACTGGCGGCAGAGGCAAGGAAAGTTCTCGACGTTAATAAGTCGGAGAGACATATCCGCGGTGGACTGGCGACGAGAGAGAAATATCTGCATCAGCATGTATGCTAAATGTATGTTATATAGAAATGGAACAGTCCAGGCAGGCCGGTGCATCTATTCTGCTGTTATGAAAAGACTTTTGATTTCACTTTACATTGGGGACGGATGGGCATAGAATAGGTTAAGAATTACTATGAAAGTTCTTCGACTTTCATAGCATGGATGGCTATGCGGCCAGCTAGTCGGCAGGCTGAGCATGATGAGGTTTACTATAAATCTAATCAAGGATGTTGAAGGATGATGCGTACGAAAGAAAAGGAAAAAGAAGAACAGGGGACGATATACAGCAATGCGGATCTTAAGAAACTGATCCTGCCATTGATCATGGAACAGCTTCTGGCTATCTTGGTCGGTATGCTGGATACTGTTATGATTTCCGGCGTGGGAGAGGCGGCGGTGTCGGGTGTCTCGTTGGTGGATAACATCAATATTCTGGTCATTCAGGTTTTCTCGGCACTTGCCACCGGCGGCGCCGTGGTGGCCGGACATGCTCTGGGGCAGCGCAGAGAGGAAGAGGCGGGACGGTCTGCGTGGCAGATGGTCCTTTTCCTGCTATATGCTTCGGCTGTGACTACGGTGGTACTGCTCGGTGCACATAGGTCGATTCTGCGGGCAATCTTCGGGCAGGTGGAGGCTGGGGTCATGTCCAGTGCCACTACTTATCTGATCATCACGGGTCTTTCCATCTGTCCGTTGGCGCTTTACAACGGCTGTGCGGCGCTTTTCCGCGCCATGGGCAATTCTAAGATTACGATGTATATATCTTTGCTGATGAATCTGCTGAATCTGATCGGTAATGCCACACTTATTTACGGCTTCAAGATGGGAGTGGCAGGTGCAGCGATCTCCACCACGTTGTCGAGAACGGTGGCGGCGGGCATGATCTTTTATCTGCTTTTCCAGGAGGGCAGAGTGATCCATTTCAGGCACCGAGTGACCGCGAAGATGGACTTTGGACTGATCAAAAGAATCCTGTATATCGGGGTTCCTAACGGTCTGGAGAACAGCCTTTTTCAGTTGGGAAAAATATTGCTCTTAAGTCTAGTATCCACGTTCGGTACATCGGCCATTGCTGCCAATGCAGTCTGTGGCACGATCGCGAACTTTAATATTCTGCCGGGGATGGCGATCAATCTCGCGCTGCTGTCAGTGGCTTCCTATTGTATCGGTGCGGGAGATTTCGAGCAGACCCGATATTATACGAAAAAACTGATGCGTCTGACAAATCTGTGTATGATCGTGGTATCGGTGCTGATGATCATTCTGTGCAGGGCGATGCTTTTACTCTATCATCTGACGCCGGAGACGGAGGAGCTTGCAGTGCAGGTCATCCGGTTTCATGCTTTTATGTGTATGTTTGCGTGGGTGCCATCCTTTACGCTGCCGAATACTTTGCGGGCGGCGGGCGATGTGATGTGGACGATGGCGATCTCTATCGTATCCATGTGGGTGTTCCGGATTGGCACGGCCTACTTTTTCAGCAACGTATTTCATTTGGAACTGATCGGTATCTGGATCGCCATGACGATAGACTGGATGTTCCGCGGTGCCTGCTACTGGATGCGGTTTCGCAGGGGGAAATGGGAAAAGGCTTTGCGGAAATAGAATAGATACAGTAGGAAATATATTTTGACAGAATTTTGGGGAAGCGATAAAATAAGGCAGGGAATGACTCGAAAACGTTAATAGATGCTATGTGTGGTATAAGTCAGTGCAGGAACGCCATCAGAGATGCCATTAGGAAAAGCCGGGGTGGTTCCTATAAGCTGAATCGACAGAGCGTACAGGAGGAAAGTGGAGAGAGTACATGAATAGAGAAAAAGTTATCGTATTGGATTTCGGCGGGCAGTATAATCAGTTGATCGCAAGACGGGTCAGGGAGTGCAATGTCTATTGTGAGGTGTATCCGTATAATTTAAGTTTGGATAAGATTAAAGAGATGAATCCGAAGGGGATTATTTTTACCGGCGGACCCAACAGCGTGTATGGAGAAGGAGCGGTGTTGTGCGATCAAGGTATCTTCGATCTGGGGATCCCAATCCTGGGAATCTGTTACGGAGCACAGGCGATGGCTCATCTGCTGGGTGGTGTGGTGACCACTGCGCCGGTCAGTGAGTATGGGAAGACCGAGGTGGAGGTAGATCAGAGCGCGGGTCTTTTTGCAGGAGTGTCAGAGAAGACGATCTGTTGGATGAGTCATACTGATTATATTGAAAAGGCACCGGCGCAGTTTAAGGTGACGGCGCATACGCCGGTGTGCCCAGTGGCCGGGATGGAATGCCCGGAGAAGAAGTTGTATGCGGTGCAGTTCCACCCGGAGGTGATGCATACGGCAGAGGGTATGAAGATGCTGCGGAATTTTGTGATAGATCAATGTGGTTGCAAGGGTGACTGGAAAATGGACGCCTTCGTAGAAACGACTATTCAGGCGATCCGGGAGAAAGTAGGAAATGGTAAGGTGCTGTGTGCGCTTTCCGGTGGGGTCGATTCTTCGGTGGCGGCAGTCATACTGGCAAAGGCGGTGGGAAAGCAGCTGACTTGTGTCTTTGTGGATCACGGATTGCTGCGCAAAAATGAAGGGGATGAAGTGGAGGCTGTATTTGGGCCGGAGGGATCTTATGATCTGAATTTTATCCGGGTCAATGCTCAGGAGCGCTTCTATGAGAAATTGGCCGGTGTGATAGAGCCGGAGCAGAAACGTAAGATCATTGGTGAGGAATTTATCCGGGTATTCGAGGAAGAGGCGAAGAAGATCGGTGCGGTGGATTTCCTCGTGCAGGGCACGATTTATCCAGATGTGATCGAGTCGGGACTGGGCAAGTCGGCGGTGATCAAATCTCATCATAATGTAGGCGGCCTGCCGGACTACGTGGACTTCAAGGAGATTATTGAACCGCTGCGGATGCTTTTCAAGGATGAGGTGCGCAAGGCAGGATTAGAGCTTGGGATACCGGAACACCTTGTATTCCGTCAACCTTTCCCGGGACCGGGACTTGGTATCCGGATCATCGGTGAGGTGACGGCCGAGAAGGTAAGAATGGTACAGGAGGCGGACTACATCTACCGCGAGGAGATTGTCAGGGCAGGTGTGGATAAAGAATTGGGACAGTATTTTGCGGCGCTGACCAATATGCGTTCCGTGGGGGTGATGGGGGATGAGAGAACCTATGATTATGCGGTGGCGCTGCGGGCAGTGGAGACCAGCGATTTCATGACTGCGGAGGCGGCGCAGATTCCCTGGGAAGTGTTGGGCAAGGTGACGAACCGGATCGTGAATGAGGTGAAGGGGGTCAACCGGGTGCTTTATGATTGCACGGGGAAACCGCCAGCGACGGTAGAACTCGAGTAAGATTTCTATTCATGCAGACAATCTTTTCCCTCAGTGCAGATTATATTTTTCCCCGAGAGGAAATAGCAGAACAGAATAGAAATCAAATTTTAGGGCCTTGCGGGATTCCTTCCTGCAGGGCCTTTTTCTTCCCTGCATCCTCCTCTTTTCCCTTCACTTTTCAGTGGTTATTTTCCATAGAAGAGGGTGAGAACCTAACCTTACATTTGTTGATTGTCAAGTAAAATTGCCCCACGTTTCCGGGAGCGGCAAAAGGAATGGCGGGGGAAACGCAGAGCCGCCCAAGCCACCTAAGAAAAAATCCATAAAGGAGCTTATGGAACTGGAAAAAAACGGGGCAGAGCTTACACCGGAGGAAACGGAACGGCTTGCAGAACACCGCCAGAAGAAAGCCGCACAGCATAAGGCATGGCGCGATGCTATACACATTACCAGCAATGCCGACGGCGACGAAATCTCTTAGTTGTTCTACAAAACCTCTTTTTCGCATTTACAAAAATATGGAGGAGCTGAAAAAGGATATTAAAAAGGAACTTGATAATTATTACAATGACTTCATGGAAAAGAATATGACTAATGAAAATCGGTTGTTAAGTCAAGGCATTTCATATATCGAATTTGCGCGTAGTGAAAAAATGATTTTCAGCAGCTTATTTATGAATATGACTATGGCAGGTTCTTCTTTACAAGATATTATTCATGCAGAATGGAATAGAGCTTCCATAGAAAACGCTAAAGCATTGACAGGTTTATCAACGGAAAAAGCAGAAATGTTATTTATCAATTTTTGGCTATATTCTCATGGCATAGCTACACAAATTGTATCTAATGATATAGATATTCCATTGGATTTAGTAAAGAAATTATTGAAAAATGCTTTTAATAGATTCTCATTGGAAATAGTATAAAAAATTAAAGAAAGGAGTTTGATTATGTTAGAAAATAAAATAAGAACGCCGGAGGAACTCAAAAAGTATATGCTTGACCTCAAAAAATGGTTAGCCCAAGAAAGAGATAAACCTATTGAAGAAATGGCAGATTTCTTTTCTAACCGGATTGATAATTATGATAATGTTCATCTTAATAATTGGGCGGAAGAGTATGCTCATATAGCGGATTATTTTGATACCCCTATAAATTCTTTACTTGATATTGGTTGTGGTACAGGGCTAGAACTTGCATCAATATATCAAAAGTTTCCTAATGTGAAGATTACAGGTATTGATTTATCCAAAGATATGTTGGAAAAACTGCGGGTTAAATATGCGGATAAGGATATTGATTTAATTATGGCAGATTATTTTGAATATCCATTAGAAGCAGAGAAATATGACGCAGCTCTTTCATTTGAAACATTACATCATTTTAAATACTCTAAAAAGCAAAAAATATATGATAAACTTTTCCAAACAATTAAATTCGGAGGGTACTATATTGAATGTGATTATATTGCCTGTTGCTTAGATGAAGAAATACTCTGCATTGAACAATATGAATTTAAACGCAAAGAAAACCACATACCTGATGATGTTTTTGTTCATATTGATATTCCATTAACACTTGAGCATCAAATACAGTTGATGAAAAATGCAGGTTTTAGAAATGTGCATATACTTTATGAGAATAAAAGCACAATGATTATAAAAGCTGAGAAATAAACAAAAATATGGGGGATATACCTCATGCGGGAGACTATGATCTGGAGGAATTATTTGCCTGGATTGATGAGATTTGCAGACAGTCATAGTTTTCTGTTGGAGCCAGAATGCTTAACGAGAATATTTAAGTAACAGAATATGAAGTAAATTTCAGAACCTTGCAGGATTCGTTTCAACAAGATCTTCTTCCTCTTCCTTTCATCGTCCTTCTTACTTACTTTATAAAAAAGAGAAAATTTCTACCTTGCGATTTTAAGATTTTTCAAAGTAAAATATCTGGATAAAATGGCATATTTTTGTTAAAATGGAAAAGAATATTTGTGAAAAATAACGATAGGGGGAATGACTAATGGAAACAAAGGGACTACTTGAGGCGCCGATCAGCAGGATTCATATGGAACCGATGGATGTGATTAACGGATTTGAGGTTCGGCCCGGCATGTATGAGGTGAACGGAGCTACCGCGATTCCCTGCGGGGTGAATTTTACGGTGTACTCTTACGGTGCTACATCCTGCGAACTGCTTCTATTCAAGCGTATGGAGGCGGAACCCTATGCTGTATTGAAGTTCCCGGAGAATTATAAGATCGGGAAAGTATATTCCATGATCGTGTTCGGGCTGAATGTACATGACTTTGAGTATGCCTACCGGATGGACGGACCTTACGATCCGAAGGAAGGACTTTTATTCAACAAAAATAATACACTTCTGGATATCTATGCCAAGGCTGTGGCTGGACAGCGGCTGTGGGGCATACCGCAGATGGAAGGGGATGTTTACCGTGCAAGAGTGGTAAAGGACGATTTCGACTGGAAAGATTCCGGACAACCCTTGATTCCTATGGAAGACCTGATTATCTATGAGATGCATGTGAGGGGATTTACGAAGCATGATTCCTCCGGGGTTGCGCATCCGGGCACTTTTGCGGGACTCAAGGAGAAAATTCCTTATTTAAAAGAGCTGGGGATCAACGCAGTGGAGCTGATGCCAATCTTTGAGTTTGACGAGATGCGAGATTACCGGATGGTGGACAACAAACCGGTGATGAATTACTGGGGCTACAACACGGTGTGCTTCTTTGCACCCAACACCAGTTACACGGCGAAGGTGGAATATAATAAAGAAGGAACGGAATTGAAAGAACTGATCAGCGCCCTTCATGAGAATGGCATTGAGTGTATTCTGGATGTGGTATTTAATCACACGGCGGAGGGAGATGAGCGAGGACCCTGCTTTTCCTTCAAAGGATTTGACAATAACATTTACTATATGCTGACACCGGACGGGAATTACTATAATTTCAGTGGCTGCGGCAATACCCTGAACTGCAACCATCCCATTGTGCATCAGATGATCCTGGAATGCCTGCGGTACTGGACGACTGCCTATCATGTAGACGGTTTTCGTTTCGATCTTGCCACCATCCTGGGGCGGAACGAGGATGGTTCGCCTATGAGTAAACCGCCGCTTCTGCAGAGTCTGGCTTTTGACCCGATCCTGGGGAATGTGAAGCTGATCGCCGAGGCGTGGGATGCGGGTGGACTCTATCAGGTGGGCAGTTTTCCCTCCTGGAGCCGTTGGGCGGAATGGAACGGTAGATATAGGGATGACATGCGCAATTTCCTGAAAGGAGACTTTGGTATGTGGGAGGTCGCCGCACGCAGGATTACCGGCTCCCGGGATATCTATAATCCGGAATGGAGAGGAAACAATGCGTCCGTGAATTTCTTGACCTGTCATGACGGTTTTACCCTTTGGGATCTGTATTCCTACAACGAAAAGCATAATGAGGCCAACGGCTGGGGCAATACAGACGGATGTGACGATAATCGCAGCTGGAACTGCGGAGCGGAAGGAGATACGGAAGATGAAGGGATTCTCACGCTGCGCAGACGGCTGGCCATGAATGCCTTTGCCGTGTTGATGTGCAGCCGCGGAACGCCTATGTTCTTTTCCGGCGATGAGTTTTTGAATTCTCAGTTCGGCAATAACAATGCCTACTGTCAGGACAATGAGATTTCGTGGCTGGATTGGAAAGATCTGGAGAAAAACAGAGCGCATTTCGAATTCTGCAAATATATGGCAGCGTTCAGAAAAGCACATCCGGTGCTGCGTAAATTTGCGGGCAACAGCTGGTGCGGTTTCCCGGAGATTCAGGTGATGGGAGTCGATGCCGAGACGAAGGTGCTGCGCGTGATCTATGCCGGCAGGATAGAAGTGGACGACCGGGGCAACGGTCATGACGATATCGTCTGTCTGGCGGTTAATGTTTTCTGGGAGGACCAGGAGTTCTGGTTGCCGTCCATGCAGGGAGGAAAAGTCTGGTATGTGGCGGCGGACACAAGCGGCAGATACCTGCCGCACTATATACCGGGACAGCAGGGCATGAACAGGCTGCCGGAGAATAAGGTCACGATGGGAGCACGCAGCGTGTGTATTTTCGTAGCGTAAACTCTGGGACAAACCATTTATCGTTGGCCTGTCCGGGCAGATTGGGATAACTTGTGAACAGGACAGCGCATTTGTTGCGCTGTCCGTGAATGGATTGTGTAGCCTATGTTCCTGAGGGGATTGGATTAATTGTGAATGCCGCGTTCGATGATGCCGAAACCTAACGGGTATGGTCCGGTATGCACACCGATCGTTGCCCCGATTTGGTAAACGGGCATCTCGGTGATGGCATAGCCCTTTTCCTGCAGAACGGACAGGGCCTGGTCACGGAAGGCCAGGCCTTCTTCCTGATCATAGCCGTAGCCCACTGCGAGGCTGTAGCATTCGATTCCAAGACGGCTTTCCTGCAGATATTCCAACAGCAGGTTCAGCGCTTTTCTGGCGGTGCGTTTTCTTCCCCTGTCGATGCCGGAAGGAAAGATCTCGCCCTGTTTTAATGTGATCACGGGACGGATATCCAGCGCGCCGCCTGCAAGAGCGGCAACTTTGCCGATGCGCCCGCCGTGTTTTAAGTATTCCATGTTTCCCACTGTAAAAAAGATTCTTCCGGTACTTTTGATCTCCTCCAGCCGCGCAATGGTGTCATGATAACTGATGCCGTGATCCCGGAGCGCTGCCGCTTCCAGAACATACTGCCCCTGCAGGACAGTATTGATAGTGGCGTCGATGACGGTGATCTGTGCCTGCGGATATTTTTCCAGAATAAGGGCCTTTGCGTTGAGAGCGGACTGCATGGAACCGCTGAATTTCGTGGTGATGCAGATGCAGATCACCGGCGTGCCGTTCTCGGCAAAGGGCAGGAAAGCCTCTTCATAGTCCTGAATGGAAGGCATGGAGGACTTGGGGTATACGCCCTTTTTCTCTACCATCTGTCGATAGAAGTCCCGGATGCCGATCTCTACATTTTCCTTATAATAATGTGTATCATCGAAGGATACGTAAAACGGTACTACGGTGATGTTCTTTTCCTGTACAAGATCTGTCGGCAGATCGCAGGAACCGTCACTGATAATATGAAATGCTTCTGTCATGTTCTGAAACCTTCTTTGCTTGCAGGGCAGCGCAGATCCCTTGGTGTGGGGCTGTGCTGGTTTTCGGGAATTTGCATGGAATCAGAGGAATCTTCGGGCGCTCCGAGAGTTTTATGAAGCTTTGAGACTTTTCAAAAAGTTTATGACTCTTCGCGGAGTTTCTTATAGTTGTGAGATCCCATGGCTGTCATTTTGTAATGCTGTTATATAGTTAACGATATTAGAAATTTCGCTTTCAGCTGTGCAAAAGCTTCCGTATATGGCTTTGGCAGGAGCCGGAAGCAGAAATTTGTTATGTTGTTTACTATGGCTGCTATATAGAATACTACGTTTAAATATGAAATGCAATCGTTTTGGAGTGCAAAAACTGTTTTTGGTAGTTTTTAATACTATGTGGGAATGCTCTTTCAGCGGATGTGATATGACAGCTTGACCGAGGATTGTGAGATACTATATAATACTTATCAAAGAAAAGGTAACAGTTCAATTTATGCAACAGGAGAAAAGGCAAGAGGAAGGATAAGGAGGCTAGTGTGAACGAATGTAAATTAAGCCAAAATCGTGGAAAAGACACAAAAAAAGGCTCACATAGTGAACCTTTTTAGGAGTATTCTCACCTTGGTAAGCGAGGCGCACCTGCATATCAATAACAAACGGGTGGGTGCATCTGATACTGATGCCGGGATGCCTTAATATTAAGTCTATTGTAACACGAAAACGTGAAGGTGTGAACTACTTTCATTATTATTTGTGCCGCCAACTGAAAGGCGGCGGAATGGAGATTTTTATGAAACAAGATTTGATCGTAATTTTGGATCTGGGTAGTACGCAGAATACCGTGATCGCCCGTGAGATCCGTGACCTGGGGGTATACAGCGAGATTCACCCACATGATATTACTGTGGACGAGGTGAGGGCCTTACAAAATGTAAAAGGTATCGTATTAAACGGCGGGGAAAACCGTGTTGTGGATGGGCAGGAAGTGGAAATCAGTCCTGAACTCTACAATCTCGGAATTCCTATGCTTTCCATAGATTATCCACAGTCTGAATGCGAGAAAAAGTTGAGCAGTCTTCCGGATCAGGAAACTTTGAAGAAATTTATCTTCGAGGAGTGCGGCGCAGAAGCTAACTGGAATATGAAGAATTTTATCGAGGATCAGGTGGAACTGATCAGGCAACAGGTAGGTGACAAAAAAGTGCTGCTGGCATTATCAGGCGGCGTGGACTCTTCCGTGGTGGCGGCGATGCTGATCAAGGCTATCGGGCAGCAGCTGGTGTGCGTGCATGTCAACCATGGTCTGATGCGTAAGAACGAATCCGAAAGTGTAGTCAAGGTGTTCCGCGACGAACTTCATGCGAACCTGATCTATGTGGATGCCTCCGAGCGCTTCCTGGGGAAACTGGAGAACGTGGCAGATCCGGAACAGAAACGGAAGATCATCGGCGGCGAGTTCATCCGTGTGTTTGAAGAAGAAGCAAAGAAACTGGAAGGAATCGATTTCCTGGGCCAGGGAACCATTTATCCGGATATCATCGAGAGCGGTACGAAGACGGCGAAGATGGTAAAATCCCATCACAATGTAGGCGGTCTGCCGGAGGATTTGAAATTCGAGCTGGTAGAGCCTTTGAAGCAGCTTTTCAAGGATGAGGTGCGCGCCTGCGGCGTGGAGCTCGGCCTGCCCCATGATATGGTGTACAGGCAGCCGTTCCCGGGACCTGGACTTGGTGTGCGATGCCTGGGGGCGATCACCAGAGACAGGTTGGAAGCGGTCAGGGAGTCGGATGCGATCCTGCGGGAGGAATTCGCGAAGGCAGGGCTGGATAAGAAAGTTTGGCAGTATTTTACTGTGGTCCCGGACTTTAAGTCGGTTGGCATGAAGAATAACGCCAGAGTGTTTGAGTATATGGTGATTATCCGTGCTATTAACACGATAGATGCGATGACGGCGTCGATCGAGAAGGTTGACTGGGATGTGTTGGAGAAGATTACCGGGAGGATTCTAGCGGAGGTTGGGAATGTAAACCGGGTTTGCTATGATATGAGTCCGAAGCCGCCGGCAACGATAGAGTTCGAGTAAAATAGATAGAGCCGAGAAACCTTGAATTTTCAAGGGAAATCGGCTCTTTTAATATGTAAATGGAACTAAAACGGTACTATTTTAATTTTTGAAGCTTTTCTGCCACTTCATCACGCTTATGTGGGAACAGGTGAGAATATGTGTTTAGAGTGGTTTCTACTTTCTCATGCCCTAAGCGGTCAGCAACGGCCAGAGGGGAGAACCCAAGTTCAATCAAAAGGCTGGCGTGTGAGTGCCGAATGTCATGGAGACGGATACGCTTCACCTGTCCGTCTTTTGTCCCTCGTATCATTTCATGCTCAAAGAAATGTTTCGTATAAGGGAAAATACGGTCGTGCTTGTGGATGCCGTAGAGCCGTTCTGTATAGCTTTTTAGTTCATCCCGTAGAAATTCCGGGATAGATACGGTACGGATGCTCTTAGGCGTTTTGGGCGGCGTAATAACGTCTTTTCCATTTAGGTGCTGGTATGACTTGCTGACTGTCAGTGTGTAGTTTTCAAAGTCGATATCGCCATATTCCAAGGCAAGCAGTTCCCCGATTCGCAGACCTGTATAATACAGGGTAAGAAATCCGGCACGTGCTGGCGGCTTATCAGAAATTTTTTCTAAGAATATCTTAAATTCTTCCGTAGTCCAGAAGTTCATTTCGTCCGCATGGTCTTTTCCTATGGTACCGGCTTTGCGGCAGGGGTTGTCTTTTAAGTTGTAATAGCGGACGGCATAATTCATAATGGCCGCAAGCTGGTTATTTATGGTGCGGAGGTATGTTGCTGAATATGGGTTTCCTTTATCGTCACGGTAGGCAATCAGGTCGTTCTGCCATTTGCGGACGTGTGCCGGGGTAATCTCTGATACTGCCATCTTCCCAAAGAATGGGAGTAGCTTCTTGTTGATCACATACTGCTTCTGGATAAAGGTGTGTTCCCGGAGCCTGTGCTTCATATCCTCATTGTATATCGCTACAAAGTTCTCAAAACTCATGGATAGGTCGGCCTGCTGTGTTTCAAGAAAATTTCGTTCCCACTCTTTAGCTTCTCGTTGGAGTTTAAAGCCACGTTTCTTTTTCTGTTTCTTTGCTCCTGTGTAATCCGTGTAATAGAATTTACAGAACCATGTTTTGGTTGATTCATCATAATATGCCGGCATAAAAAATCAGTCCTTTCTTAAAAATGGGTGCATTTTATAAAGGACTGTGATATACTGATTTTGCGAATGTGGTATATCATAATCCCTTATGGTATCTATCTGAAAGGCTCCGGTATTGGCGTACCGGGGTCTTTTCATTTTCTGGTTGCAATTCATGCCCGGATTGTGTATAATATGCTTAACAAGGAAGTCGATACGATAGTTCACACCTATCCGTTTCCGGCGAAAATATTAGTGAAAAATAGCACCTTTACTTTGCTAGAGCGGGGGTGCTATTTTTTATGGTTGACATATTCCAAAATTGCAACTATAAGTATTCCAAAAGTAAGCAATACCATGAATTCTTCGTATGTACTCATAGAAAACGCCTCCTTCCGTTCAAGGCTCGGAACGGAGGTATTCACACCCTATCGGCTTCCCTGGTAAGCCTATTATATTGTCATGGTGCGGTAATTTCCCGATTTGAAATCGGAAAACAGGTCGCGTTTAAAACGGAACCTTGCAGAACATATCCAACAGTGGCAATATACCCTACTTTCTTCATTTGAAATGTAGAAAGTGTCCTGTGCGGCTCCCAGCCGCCCATATACGGGCGTAATGGCTATTGATGGTAATTCTATCAATGGATGCACAAAACGTCTGAATGGGGCGAATGGAGCCAACGACAGCCATTTGTCCGTGGTTAGAGCCATTTGGCTTTTACCAGGTATCTCTATTTTGGAGACGCCCTGATTTAAGGCCCCATGCCCCATAATTACCGGCTCCCCTGCCTCTGATTAGATGCACCAGTTTTGGATTGTCCGTTCGGACAGACCCGAAGCCAAAAGTGGCTTGGCTAGTCTTGGGGTGGTGCGTCTGGCTTCTTTTGGTATTCTGGCATTTTGGAGAGTTCTATTATTTGATCTAGTGCTTGGTTTATTTTTATATAAGCCTGTTCCTGTCCTTCTCTATTTAGCATAGTATAGAAGATACCAAAGTCATCACCTATTGTCTTTAATGATTTTTCCAAATAAGCATATTTCCATTCAATTTCATCTGGTGTTAAATACTCTCCGTTTTCTATTTTATTTCTTATTCGATTAAAATAGATAGTATCAAGACGTGATTCGGTCATGGCGTTGGAATAACATAACCCTTTAATGCTCTCAACGGCTGCTTTTCTTCCAATTTCATTTAAAGTACTATATGAAGATAATATTTCTCCTAGTTGAATGGCGATTTTCTCTCGACCTTGGCTAAGTGTTTCTTCATCAAATATAGAATTGAATAAATTATAAATTTTCTCTCGTGCCTGTTCTTCTTGAATGGACGTACTGGCATCTGTGAATTTGATAGGCCTGTCTTTTATTTCATTACCGTTTTCATCATAGGCGGTAAATTTTGGAGCAACCTTAAATTCTTCTTTTCCATCTATAAGATATACTAATGATGTATTGAAGTATTCGGCTATTTTTCGTATCATATCTAAATTTGGTTCTCGCTTTTCATTCTCCCAGTTAAAGACAGCATTTTGGGTTACATGAAGTTCTTTTGCAAGTGCGGATTGAGTTAGTCCACGTTCGATTCTTAATTGCTTCAAACCGTTTGCGAAGTGAGACATGATAAATCCCCCCCCTTTGCAAATAATAATAGCAAAATGGTGTAGAATTTTCAATATCATATTGACATTATAGCATACAGGTGTTAAAATTGCAATATCAAAAACACCGTATCGGTGTTAGAAAGGAGGAAAACCAATGAGAATCAGCAGAGATAAGGTTGATATCTGCCGGGCAAGAAAGAAAAAGAGCGTGGCAGATTTGGCAGAAGCCTATGGAGTAAGCCGGGCGAGGATGAACGTCATTCTTAACCAAAGGGAAGTATCTGTTGTATCTGCTGGAAGATTAGCAGACGCTCTTGAATGTGATGTAACTGAAATTTTAGAGGACTAAGAAAGGAGAAAACAGACAATGGCAAAGAAAGTATTCAGAGATTATGCAGAGGTAAATGAGAAGTTATTAGAGGGATTCACAGTAGCGGAGGTTCTCACAGGAATCAATGAAGAGGATAGCGGCATGATGCTGGAATTGGAACGGACAATTGACAATGTAACTATTGGTGTTGATGTGATTTACAACCCTATCTGCACGGAGGATTCAACGCCGCTCATGATTTCACAGGAGTATGTGAAGCAGATTGATTAGGAAAGGAGCGGCGGCAGATGGCAAAGCAGATTATGAATGTCCGGGATGTTATGGCAGTGCTGGAAGTGAGTGAATCGAAAAGTTACGCTATAATTCGACAATTAAACTCTGAATTATCAGAGCGTGGCTTTATTACGATTCCCGGCAAGGTACCAACGGCATATTTTGAGGAAAAACTTTATGGAATGCACGCCGAATAGAGAATCATTGCTCGCTCTTATCCGGCCGGATATGGAGTCAATACCAAAGGAATTTTTAAAGAGAATCTATTCTTTTGAATTGGATTATCCTGGGTTTGCCGACCAGGCTATAGCAGCATTAGAAGCGGCAGGATGTTCAAAGGCAAGGCAGTATTATGACGATTGGGTAAATGAGTATGAAACGGCTCATAATGCCGAATTAAAGGAAGTGGCGCATTGGTACAGGTTGGAATGTGAAAAGCAATGGGAGAAAAGACAGAAAGAAGGTGAGAAAAGACGGAAGCAAGAAATGAACAGAAGCCAGAAGTGGAAGGAACTATCACAGATATTGGACTTTCAGTGAATGAAAAGGGAAAAGTGATCCAGTCGATTGGAAATTGTGTAAAAGCGATTCACTATGATGAACGTCTGAAAGAAATGTTCCGTTACAATGAAATGACGGACATGGTGGAAGTGTACGGGGCATGGTGGAAGCAATCTTCTGTAACGATATCCGATAATGATGTGAATAATATCCGGCTGTACTTGGAAACAACTTACGGACTGGCACATGAAAAGAATATCCCACGGGCAGTTGATATTATCGCACACCAGCGTTCTTACCATCCTGTACGGGAATATCTGGCAAGCCTGAAATGGGATGGAGAGAAGTATATCGAGAATCTGCTTCCAAAATACCTTGGAGCGGAAAAGTCAGATTATACAACACAGGCTATGAAACTGACTATGATCGGAGCCATCGAAAGGGTGCATAACCCAAGCGTGAAATTTGAAACCATGCTGTGTCTTGTGGAAGATGAACAGGGTGGTGGGAAGTCTACGATTGCAAGGTTGCTGGCGTGTAAAGATGAATGGTTCACAGATGATATAAAGAATCTGGATGATGAAAATGTGTACCGTAAGTTACAGGGGCATTGGATTATTGAGTTTTCAGAAATGCTTGCTACTGCCAATACAAAGACGGTTGAAGCAATAAAGGCATTTTTGAGCCGTCAGAAAGATACCTACAAAGTCCCTTATGACAAATATCCCCACGATTTCCCCCGGCAGTGTATTTTTATTGGAACAACAAATAACCTTGATTTTCTACCAAATGACAAGACTGGAAACAGGCGTTTTATACCCGTTCTTACCAATATGAAAGCGGCAGAAGTCCATCCGTTGGAAAATGAAGCAGAGACAAGGGCGTTCATAGAACAGGCATGGGCCGAAGCCATGGAGATTTACAGAAGCAAGGAATATTCCTTGATATTCCCAAAGGATTTGAGAAATGTGTTGTCAGAAATGCAGCAGTCATTTACCCCGGAAGACCCAAAAGTCGGCATAATCCAAAACTGGCTTGATAACTGCAAGTATGATTCTGTATGTTCCATAATGATATACAGGGAAGCCTTGGGGAATGAATACCAAGAGCCGAAGCCTTGGGAATTAAGGGAGATTAGCACCATAATGAATAAGTCAATTACTGGATGGGAGAAGCACCCGACAAAGAGTATGCAAATTAGATTTAATGTATATGGGAATCAGCGTGCATGGGATAAAATTGTCAACACTGATTCGTCAACAGATGGATTTATTCAAATAAGCATGGATGATATGGAGTGTGATTTGCCGTTTAAGCAATGTCGTTGACAGCATTGTTGACATACTAAAGCCTTGAAAATTCAATATATTTTTCTATTTGTCAACAGTCAACGGTGGATAGTAAAGAAAAGAAAAATAAGAAGAAAATAGAGTGAATACATATAAGAATAGTTTGTTGGAGAAAAGTTTGTTGACATTGTTGACAGGAAAGGAGAACGCATGAACGAAGAATTATTAACCCGTCTGGTGGATGCACTGGAAGGAATCAACAGCAGCTTATCAGAGATAGCCGTATCGCTTGACAGCCTGGACAAGAATATTGACGGCTGCATATCGGTGAGCCAGAACGGCAAGAGCCGTTATCTCTGCATTTCGGGAGATGTTTATACAAATTAAAAAGCCCCATAGGTACGCCAATACCAACAGGGCAGGTAACCCGAAAACTACGCAAATTAGGGTATGTGGGTAGTATAACATTCCCTCTGCCCGGAGTAAAGAGAGGAAATGACAATGATTATTAAAAAATGCACATTTGATGAACTGCCGGACGCTATGCAGATGCACGTTCTATATCGTGAAAAGATTACAGTAGCAGAGTACCGACTTGCAATATGGAGCAACAAAGACACGCTTTATTATAACAATCTGCCGGAAAAAGAGGTTGTGCGGTTCATATCGCTAATTGAAAGTGACAAGAAATTCATCAATAACAGGACTATGGACAGTATTTACAAAAAGTATGGCTGGGCGGTGTATAACGAGATTCATGAGGCACACAGCGAATACTTGAAAAAGGGGCGTGAGAAAGTTGCTGAACAGATAGCGCAGGAGTATTTCCCGATTATCGAAAAAGCCATGAATAAACCGTCAATCCCTTATTGTGATGAACTGCTGAAAGCTATGTCACATTTAGCAGATAAAGGACATTTCAAGTTTAAGGAATGGAGTACAGAGCAGACATACATCTACTTTATGGGCTATCTGCTGGGAAGTGGAAAGCTGGAATGGGAGGAACAGTTATTATGAACAATGCGGAATCAAAAACAGGGGAAACCATAACGGCATACCGGGAAAAAATCATTCGCAGAATAAATGACATTGATAACATGGACTTCTTAAGGTTTATCAATAATCTGCTGGATGCCTTTAAAAGAAAGTGGGGGATATGATATGAATTACAAAGAGCTGATTATCAGTCTTTTAGACAAAATCGACAACAAAAGGTTTCTGAAAGCTATTTACATTTCAGTTCGTGATTATGTAAAAGAAAGCGAGAGTGTCGGCTAAAATTTATTCATTTATTGAGGTGCTTGCAGAAGATAAGGAGGATTGACGATGAAGGACGAAAGAGGATTCAAAGAGGTTATCCACAGCATAAAAGGAGCAGAAAAAGACAAGGATAAATTCTGCAGGGCGGCGAGGATTGAGAGGCAACCTATAAGTGATGCAAGGTTAGTTACGCTACTCAATTATGCTGTCGGAACACTTGCCATGATCATGGGATTTGCAGCGCTATACATGATCATTAACTTTATGGGTACGGCGGGGAGGTAATCGGATGGATGAATATATTTATAAGGTTGTCCGTGAGTATCCAGACGGGAGCCGTGCAAAAAGAGTAAGAACAGTTATGCGGTTCCGGCCGCTTACGGTTGGCGGTCTTTATGTTCAGTTAGGGAAAGGGTTCCCAGGGATGCAGCGCGTCCTGTCAGAAGAAACTAGAAAATCTGAATATTAGGAGGGATTAAGGATGCCTAGGGTGGCGATTAAAAAGAAGGACTACAAAGTGTTAGACCTTAAAGGATGGATACAGGGACAAATGAAAATCCATGGAATAAATCAGAAGCAGTTAGGAGATGCACTTGGAATTTCACAGCCGAGAGTTTCCGACATGTTAAGTGTTCCAGAGAAATCGGAAGACAGGACTCTTAAAAAAATGGATGTGTTTACCTACGGCGACCTTCTTACTTTGTTTGAACTTTTTGATACGCCAGACGAAGAAAAAATAAGATTATTGACTTTGTAAATGAAAGGAGTGAAAAAGATGTATATACACGGTTTTATTGACGGTGTTCCGGTGGTGGTAGTGCTGGGGATGGCGGCGCTGATTGCGGCGGCGGTCATTTATTCCAGAAAAAAGAAATAGTGGCAAGCGGGAAGGCGGGCGGCGGTATATGCTGTCCGTTTCCAGTGTAGGGGATTTTCTGCTTAAACTTGGTACAGATGGCTTCTGCGGGTGAGGTATAATGTAAGGGAAGAAAGAAAAGAAGGTTATGGAGGCGTGAAATGGAAGAACCAAAATGGAGGATAGAAGCGCATATATGGTTTGGGAATTTTGATGAATATGCAGTGCGTGAGAGAGAACTACTTGAACTTCTGGGAAAAATTCAGGGAAATGGCAGTGTAACAGTATTCTTTAGGAGTACGCCTGAATACATAGAACTTCCGGGAGCCTCTTACGACTACAAAGATGAAAAGAAGGTCGGTGAACTAATGAATTTCTGTGGTATGGATAATGTAGATTTTGTAGCGCGTGTCAGTAGGGATGCGGAACGGGAATTGGGGTGTATTCGTGGCAAGACCAAGGAAAGAAATTGATCAGGTCGAGTTTGAAAAACTGTGCGCCTTACAGTGCACGAAAGCTGAGATAGCTGGATTTTTCAATGTAAGCGAAGATACGGTAGAACGATGGTGTAAGAGAACCTATAAAGAGAGTTTTGCGGTGGTTTTTGCTAATAAGAGAAGCGACGGCAAAATTTCCTTACGCCGATCACAATTCCGGCTGGCAGAAAAGGATTCCAGAATGGCCATATGGCTTGGGAAGCAGTACCTTGAACAGAAAGAGCCAATAGATGAAAAGAGACTCGAAATTGAACTCCTCAAGTTGGAAAGCCAGATAAAGGAAAACCAGCCGGAGGAAGATTTGGATGACACTATGCTGGAAGCCCTAAACAGTACAGCTATGGAAGTGTGGGGAGGTGGTGGTGATGGCGGCACGTCTGACGGATAAGCAGAAAAAGAAAATAATTGCAGATTATGTTGAGTGTGGCAGCTATAACGAGACTGCTAGAATGAATGGAGTGTCAAGGAACACCGTCAAGAATATCATTATGGAAGACAAGGAAAATGCCACAAAATGCCAACAAAAAAAAGAGCAGAACACACAGGACATGCTTGCCTATATGGATAGCAGGAAAGCAAAGGCGCAAGAAATCATAGATAAATGCCTGGAATCACTTCCAGGTAAGTTAAAGGGCGCAAATGCAACGCAGACGGCAACGGTGCTTGGTATTATCTCAGACAAATTTCTTGGGAAATGTCCTGGCAATGCATCTGTTACGATTATTAATGATATACCCAAAGTGCTGGCAAATATGAATGCTATGGCAGATATCGTTAAGCATCCAGTCCCAAATCGGGATATTTCGGATTATGAATAAAAAATATGAACGGAGGATTTCAACATGAAGAAAAGCAATATTGAATATTACAAGAAAGCGGTTAGGTTAGCAGAGGGCGCAAGCGGCGCTATCAGCAAAGCAAAGGCAGATTATGAGCATGGGTGTGAAGTGGCAAAAGGGGCTTACGAAGCTGACCTTTTGGGAGAAAAAGGCTATCAGGACAGATTAAAAGAACTGGAAGCGGAACGGGATTCAACAATAGAAAATAGCTTATCCCGGATTCTGACTGTGGTTGATGAATATGATGCAGAGATGGCAGAGCTTGGGAAACTGGACGGAAACATGGTTGACAGTGGAACAATGGCACTCCTGAACAGCGGCATAAATCTTAGCCATGCAGACTATCAAGAGCTTGCGAACCGCCACAAAGACAATGCTGTTATGACACGGATTCTCCGGGAGCGGTATAACGCAAACAGGCCGCAGGAAAAAGGGACAGGCATCACAATAGTGCGGTTCGGACAGTCTCCGGCAGACAGGTCGGAGGTGTTCAGCAAGTTTGTAAGGACGGTATACCATGCCTGTGAATCCGGCGCACGTCCGGCACTATCTGGGAGCGGGAGATTGAAGACCGTGACAGACTATTATAATTTTATCGCACAGGGTTCACTTGCGGACATGCAGCCATATGGTGATGAATCATTCGATAATCTTGATATAGATTTCCCGGTGGAAACAGAAAACGGCAGGGTGGAAAATGCCGGAAATAAGAGTTCTGATTTCAACTTCGGTTTTACACCGATAAGGTAATGATACGTATAGGGAGGCTTAGAAGGAAAATGGGAATGACGATGACGGCAGAAGCAGTTGAAGCAAGAAAGGCTTACCAGAGGGAGTACAGGTGCAGGAACCGGGATAAGATCAACAGCCAGAGAAAGAACTGGCGTGTAGAGAACCGGAACAAGATACAACAGTATAACCGTGAGTATTGGGAACGTAAGGCAGAAAAGGCAAGGAATATCCGGGCAACATGGGCAGATTATGGTATCTCTCCCCAAAGACTGGACGAACTGACCCATATCGCAAGGTCTGACGAATACGCAGGAATTGTTTTGGAGTGTGCTCTTAAGGCCGACAGAAAGTCAGCAGGACATATTATCTTGTCAGTAGTGGAAGGGCTTTCCTATGAACGTGTAGAGTTTCATGGAAAACTAGGACGCTGTTCACTTGGCAGGAGTGATTTTTATGGAGCAAGGCGTCTATTCTTCCATTACTTGGATTGTGCACTGAAAGACGGGGAGATGATGATACAGGAGGAGCAGCATGAATGATCTGATGAGGACGGCCATAGCGAGGGAAGTGGCGAAACAACTGGACAGGCAGAAAGAGGAACTCCATAAATCCTTGTTTCAGGGATGTGACTATAATGATACATTTGAGAAGATATTTTCACAAATGGTGGTAAACAGTGTTTATTACAGTGTAACACTGGCCGCAGAGATAGCCATAGGCATATTACTTGAAGGTGGTGCTGTGTCGAGGAGCGAGGAAGAACTGAGGCGGAGTATCTTCTCCGTGTTAGACGAAAAGGGCGAGCAGGAATCTGATACACAAACATGAAAAATATATGGAAAAGAGAGGATGTAAAGTATGGCAGGAATTGAAAAAGAAATGAAACCGGATGTAGGAAGCCGGGAAAGCATGGTCGCTGAAAACCATGTGTGGCTTATGGATGTTGAGTTTAGCAATGGTGAGAAAATTACTGTTTCTGGGAATGACATATCTATCATTGAAAGGTTTGAAGCAGCCGGTGAGGAACTGCAGAAACTGGCTGACGAGATGGATAAAAATGATTCAGATGAAAAAAGCTTTAAGGAAAAGGTAGCGTTGAGAAGGGGGTTCTCTGAAAAATCTGCAGGGATTATGGATGGGGTTTTCGGGGAAGGCACGACTAGGAAATACTTTGGTGACATTTATGAGGCTATCCCAGATTTTTGCCCTGATTTGGAATGCTTCCTTGATTATTGGAACTCCCTTATACCAGTAATTGAAAGGCTGTCAGACCATAAAGTCAAGCTGGAAAAACTGGCCAGCAAACAGCGCATGGCAAAGTATCAGCCACAGGATCATAAGAAGCCGGTGCGGAGGAAATAGGAGACGGTGACGGATCAGAACCAGAGGAGAGACGCAGAGATCTGGAAGGCTGTGTCGGAGATCGTTTCACGCGGCAATGACGCAGAGGTCAAACAGGGCAGGGACGGCGATATCCTCGTATTGGAAGTGAAAAAGAAGATCATAAAAAGAATAAAAGGCTTATGAATGGGTATAAGTGGACGGCAAAGTGGTGCCAACGGATATGGGAGACTGTATCTGTTGGCATCTTTTTTTGTTTTCGGGGTGATGTTATGGCACAGTATGACGGCAGTATCAGGATCAATACGGCAATAGAAACAAAGGGACTAAAACGGGACATTGCCGCATTAAAGGGAAAAATGAAGGAGCTGGGCTCCGGTATCGGGCAGGGCATGGCTGGCGTGGCGGGGAAGATAGCCGCCGTGGAAAACAGCATAAAGAGGCTGGTATCCGGGATGCGGCGGGAAGTGTCCGGCATGAAAAGCATCGTGGATGGGCTGTCCGGCTCATTTAAGAGGTTAGGCGCGACGGTCGCGTCTGTTTTTGCTGTGCGGAAGGTTGCGGGCTTTGCAAGCTCCATGACGGAGCTAGGCTCCGACCTTGAAGAAGTGCAGAACGTAGTGGATGTGACATTTACTACCATGTCGGACAAGATAAATGAATTTGCAGTAAACGCCGCGAAGTCTGCGGGTTTGTCCGAAACAATGGCGAAGCGTTACGCTGGAACATTTGGGGCAATGGCGAAATCATTTGGGTTTGCGGAAGATTCGGCTTTTGGCATGTCAACCACTCTTACACAGCTGGCCGGTGATGTAGCGTCCTTTTATAACATTACTCAGGATGAAGCCTATACAAAGTTAAAATCCGTATTTACGGGCGAGACGGAGACTTTAAAAGACCTCGGCGTGGTCATGACAGAAAATGCACTTAATTCCTATGCCATGGCGAAAGGGATAGGGAAAACGGTTAGTAAAATGACAGAGCAGGAAAAGGTGGCTCTTCGGTATCAGTTTGTTATGGAAAAACTGTCTGGTGCTTCTGGCGATTTTATCCGCACGCAGGACAGCTGGGCGAACCAGACAAGGATTTTAAAATTGCAGATTGAGAGTCTCAAGGCAACCATTGGACAGGGACTCATAAATGTACTTAATCCTCTTTTGAAAATGCTTAATACCTTGCTGGAAAAGTTAAAGGTAGTAGCAAATGCTTTTAAGTCGTTTACGGAATCGTTTTTCGGAAAAAGCTCTTCCGGCGGTTCCGGCGCAGGCAATAAATATGTTGATACTGCCGAGGGAATAACGGGATCGCTTGAAGATGTGTCTGACGCGGCGCAGGAAGCAGAAAAATCTCTTGAAGGGTATTTGTCGCCGCTTGACGAGATTAACAGGTACGGGACGGGGAAGGGTGATGATCTCCTTCCCGAGCTTGAGGATATCGACTTCGGAAAGCTGGGCGATATCAACATGGATGTGACAGTTACGCCTGATCTGGATGAGTCAGTTCTTTCAAAGAAGATCGAGGCAATGGCAAAAAAAGTGAAAAGCGTTTTGGAAAGGCTCTTCCGTCCCATCAAAGAAGCGTGGGACCGTGAGGGAAAGTCCGTCATGGACTCGTGGAAACGCGCGTTGGATGAAGTCTGGAAACTGGTTAAGGACATAGGCGGGGATTTCCTTGACGTGTGGAACCAGGAAAAGACCATAAAGATTTTACAGAACATACTCGGCATCTTTTCCGATATTGGGCGTACTGTGGAGAATCTTGCCCACAATTTCCGCAAAGCATGGAATGAGAACGACCGTGGTAAAAAGATTCTGGAGAATATCAGGGATATCGCAGGAAAGATAGTCGAAAACATAAAAGAGGCATCCGAAAAGACTGTGGAGTGGGCAGATGAACTGGACTTTGCCCCGCTTCTGGAATCCTTTGAAAAATACACCAAGTCACTGATTCCTCTGGCTGACGCGATAAGCGGCGTTCTGTCTGACTTTTACACAAAAGTTCTTCTGCCACTTGGGACGTGGACGATTGAAAAGGGACTGCCGGATCTGCTTGACGTACTGACGAAGTTTAATGAGAAAGTGGACTGGGATTCGTTACGGGCGAATCTTGCGGAGTTTTGGGAGCACTTAGAGCCGTTTGCGGAGACGGTGGGCGAGGGGCTGATTCTCTTCATAGAGCGGGTCTCAGATGTGCTTGCCGATTTCTTAAACAGTCAGGAGTTTAAGGATTTTCTGGTAATGGTGGAAAACTGGATGGACTCTGTTACGCCGGAGGACGTGGCGGATGCTCTGGAACTGATAGCAAAATCGTTAATTACCCTTAAGCTGGCGTTATTGGGATATAGCGCAATCAAGGGGATTACCGGTATTTTTTCCACAATCAAATCTTTTCTGGCGATATTCGGAATCGGCGGAAGCGCCGCAACAGCAGCAGCAACTATGGATACTGTTGCAACAGCGGCAACGGGACTTTCTACAGCATTAACAGGGCTTGCCGCCGTTGCCGCAGTTGTGGGATCGTATAAACTCCTTACGGGACATCTGGAGGAACTGTTTGCCGCCTTTGGCAGGAGTACTGATCAGGGGAAAAGATTAGAGGAGAGGTATGAGGGACTTGACGGGGCGGCGCGGTTTGCAAAGGACAGCATAGACACCCTCAAGAACGGGATAGAGGGGTACGGCTTTGCGGCGGATAACTGTGTGGGCACCGGCGTTGCCTTGGAAAAGGCAATGGAGGATATCCAAAACGGGGCAATACTTACAGACCAGCACATGGCGGAGTTGCAGAACCGGTTCATCCTTACCGATGAAGATATGGAGATGCTCCGGCAGGAAATGCTTGACTGCAACCCGCTTCTTCGCGAAATAGCAGATAACCTTGGGTTTGAAGATGCCTCCCCGGAAACTTTGCAGGATATTGCGGAAGGGTTCTCCATGATTGCAAATGGCGTTGAGCCTTTGCCAGAAGACTTAGTCGGAATGACAACTGAGGCGAGTAATTTCATACAGGCTGTCATGGACGGCAGTAACCCTATGGATGTGTATGTGGAAAAACTTGCCAATATCGGTGCAATTTCTGACAATACAAGTGAGTCTTTAAATAAAACTGGGAAAAGCATATCTGAGGGCGTTACAAAGGGAATGGAAGAAGCTGACGTTGAGTCAGGTTCGGAAAACCTGTTTAGCCGTCTTGTTGGAAAGATAAAGGAATTGTTTGGCATTCATTCTCCTTCAACAGTTATGGCAGAAATCGGTGGTTTTATTATAGAAGGAATGCTCAATGGTATTCTTGACGCTCTGAAAAGTATTGGCTCTTGGATAAAACAGCATATCTTCCAGCCGTTCATTAATGGATTTAAGAATGCTTTTGATATACATTCACCATCTAAGGTAATGGAAGGACTTGGCGGAAATATTATTGATGGATTACTGAACGGACTTAAGAACGCTTGGAAAGATATCACGTCTTGGATTGAAGATAAGGTTAAGTGGATTAAAGACAAATTTAGTGGCATAGGAGATGGTGTCGGAGGGTTTTTTGACAAATTCAGAAGCGTCGACTCCGGCGAATCCTACTCTACCCGCTCCTACTCCATGCGCTCGATACAATCCCCCTACGCCGCAAACCCTGCTTATGCCGCACTAAGTAGCACGCCTATTCCCCGATTGGCTACCGGCGCAGTAATTCCGGCAAACAGAGAGTTTTTGGCAGTGCTTGGGGACCAGAGACATGGTACAAACATAGAGGCACCGCTTGATACCTTGATGCAGGCTAATGAACAGTTACTTTTGAAAACCATGTCGCAGCTTGGACTTACTTGTGGCGGAAACAGCAACGGTCAGCCCATCATCATCAAATGGATTGCGGATGGAAAGGAGCTGACAGACTTGGTTATTAAAAACGGAAAGTTATATCAGATGTCTTCCGGGAATAATCCGTTTCTGTTGGGGAGCACGTAGAGGACGTGATAATTTGCTGGTACTAAAATGGTACTAAAAAATCATGCAGACAAAAAAATAAGAGAAAATCAGAGTGAAAAAGCCTATAAAATCAAGCAAAAACAACTCGTATCAATAGGAAAATGATACCATGACCTGAGTTCGAGTAGTAAACAGAAAGCCGGGAAGCCGCATAAACAGCGGGTTTTCCGGCTTTTGAGGTGGGGTGTGATACCTTTTTGATACCTATATGCTTATTATGGTGCTGAATTAAATTTCATATCTCCTATAGTTTTTCTATCAGTGAAATATTGTCCTGTTAATTTGTTGGGATTATCTACACAGAGCATAGCTGTACCATAATGTATTTCACTTCTATCCCTAACATTTGCATTGGGTGTGTTTAAATAACAGTAAGTTAATATTTTCTCTCCTAAAACATCATCTATTGTTGATGACAAAGATTTGCTTTTGCTTTCTCCTGTTATTAAAATTATTTGAATGGTTAAGAGTGTTTGCTTTATTTCAAGTTCAGCGTTCCGTTCAATATTATCGTAACTGGAGATTAGGGAGCCAGTATATTTTTTTGAAAGAACGGGAGTTGATTCAAGGGGATTAAACTTCCATAGACAGCGTTCATAGGTTATAGATAATAATGTGGCAAGGCTTATTGCTTCTCCTGCGTAACCGAATAAATCATAAACTGAAAAAGCGTTTTTTATATCGTTCCATGATATAAAGCAACGCAGGCAAAATAATATAATAGCACTCCAAATAGTTTTGCTCATTAATTTGTTAAATTGTTCTTTCATTTAATCCTCCGTTATGTCGTACTCATAAAATCTTTTTAGATCATTAATAAAGTTACTCATTTTGCTAATATCACTAGAGTAAGGGCACAATGGTTTAATTCCATTAGCTTCTTTGTATGTAGATAATAAAGACTTGTTATTGTAAATATAGTCCACTATATCATCAAATATATATCGGTATGTAAAATATTTAGTAAAGATTTCATTTGGAAGATTCCATAGAAGAGACTCCAATCCAAAAGATGAAACTTCTTTTGCGGAAGAATAGGAGTAGTCGTCCATTATATATCGCATTTTTTTGATTATACGCACCATTTTTTTATAATAATGATTTGTTTTGGTATTTTTAGTTCTTCCATTAGCAATATGTTGTTCGGGATAGTTAATAATCCTTTCACCATTATCTGCAATAATTACAATCCCTCCAATATAATTATTTTCGTCGTTGTAAAAATCTTGACGATAATCACGATATCTTCTGCAAGGTACGGTATCAGCATCTTTTCGATATGTATTTCCATGAACCTTAATAGATTTATTTTTTCGTTCAACATCCTTACCAAATTTATCTTTTAAACATTCCTCTACTTCATCTTTGAAAGACTTTTCAGCAGGTTTTGCAGTTGAAAAATTGTAATTCCTATCAGATACGCCCTCACGATAAACAGTTTGGAATATTTCTTCTTGAACAACAGCAATATCTACATCGCTTTGAGTGCGTACATTAGTATTGTTGGCATAAGAACCTTGAATAAATAACTTGATTTTTCTTGAACCATAGGTACTTCTCATTTCTATAGCATATGCTAAAGTATCTTCATAAAGTAATGATATAGGATGTCCGTCATCAGTAAAACCTAGAGGTTTGAGTGCATCACGCACCATTCCAATTGCATTTTTACATTTTTGATTTTCAGATTCACTTAATGGCGCGGCATAGAGTTTTAGCTGCTTTTCTGTAAATTTCATAACATATCCCCTTATCTATTTGTCGATCTCCATTGATAACTATTATTTTTCTTATCATTTCCTTTTTCATCAACGCTACTACTCGTAGCAGGCCAGTTGATTTTCCACTCAAAATACTCGTCCTCGGAAATTTCTCCGCTTTTCAACTGCTCTTTCCGCAGACACCATTCACGCATGAAATCATTGACTAACCCATATTCTAGCCACATACCTACCGGGGCATGAGCAGGCCAATCATCATTATCATAGTAACGCACCGATTTATCATCAGAAGCGTTGCATTTGCCGGGATTGCGTACAAGCTGAAATAAATGGATCGTGCTGCGGTCATCTTCATCAAGCCAAAGGAATGTAAGCATAATATCTTCGGCGCAGCCGGGGGTAACGCCAATAAAATGGATATAATTGACGTTCAGTATCTTTGCCATTTCCATTAAAGTGTTGTTTTTGGGAACACGATAGCCAGATTCATACTGTGCGATACGAACATCAGCATTACGTTCCTCATATCCCAATTTCAAGCCTAATTCACGCTGTGTCAAGCCCCGGAATGTGCGTATTCTCTTTATCCGTTCTCCTAATACCATAATCATGTGTCCTTTCTGAAAATTAGAGTGATTGTTTTGAAATTATCATGTTACATCTGCTCCACAACTCGTCTTTATATGCAAATACATCTTTATCAATCTTTCTTTCAACAAAGCCGACTTTTTCATAACATTGCTTTGCTAATACGTTTTCACTGAAAACATTTAGTTGAACCGCTTTTGCGCCGGTTATCTGAAAAGCGAATTGCAGAGCCAGATTCAGCATTTCTTTTCCGTAACCTTTTCCACGTTTGGTTTTATCAACAATAACAAATTTAAGAAAACCGATATTGTCTGCTGTATTGACAGAATAACAGAAGAAGCCTACTGCCTGTCCGCTGTTTTCAGTTGCTACATAAGCACTGTCCGTCCAGTCCATTGCATTTTTCTCTAATAAATCATGGAAAGATTTTTGTGTCATGGGGTATGGCAAAAGGTTTGCACACCAAAAAGCATGAGTTCTTTCGTTATCAATCCATTTTGATACATATT
>CAJUQJ010000002.1 GCA_910588215.1 uncultured Lachnospiraceae bacterium | reverse complement strand
AAAAAATGAAAGCGGAAACGAAGCCATAGGAATAGTTTTCGGACAGTCTGGGGGGCAGAACATAGTGTTAATGATCAGAAATAATGTATTGGCCCAAAATGCGAACAGACAGTTTAAGATTAATACCAAAAAGAATGGAAGTACGGTAGAAAAGCTTTCGTCCGGCTACCGGATCAACCGGTCTGCGGATGATGCAGCTGGACTGGCTGTGTCTGAGAAAATGCGTCGGCAGATTCGCGGATTGACACAGGCTGCAACGAATGCGCAGGACGGTATTTCAATGGTGCAGTCTGCGGAAGGTGCGCTGAATGAGGTGCATGCCATGCTGCAGCGTGCCAATGAACTGGCAGTAAAAGCGGCCAACGGTACATGGACTGCGTCTGACAGAGAAATGATCGATACTGAACTTAAGCAGCTTAAGAATGAAATTGACACCACATCCAGACATACGGTTTTCAATGAAATACCGTTGTTCCCGGAGGATGGGGCGGTGGCTGCGTCTGCTTCCAGGATAAACACCTAGCATTATAAATTACATTTTAATCTTTTGGATAGTTCTTTCACGGTGGAGAGTCTGGATAAGGCAGAAGGCGTGGACAAAACAGGGCAGATCAGTGCGAATCAGATGGATAGGGCAGCGAAGGCCGCTGTCAATCCGGTTTCTAATGGTGGTGATCTGGCGGATTTGATCGTTAAGGATATGATTCCTGTTGTGGCGCAGCAGATTTTTGATGCGTTTCCGTCTATTAAGAATGATATCGGGAATGAGACGATGGATATCAAGATTACCGTGACAAGGCTGGATGGCTTGAATAATATGTTGGCGAGGGCTGGTTTTAGCTGGTCAACGACCGGTAATGGCAGAGGATTTAATCTGGAAATTCAGGTAGATTCAGCAGATTTCACGGCGGCTGATGCTGATGGTACAGGCAGCAGGGTGGAAGCGCTGCAGTCTACCATAGCCCATGAATTTATGCATTCCGTGATGCAGTTTGCGATGACCGACGGTATGAGCGGCAGGAAAGGAGATGCCTTTCCGGAATGGTTCACAGAGGGAACGGCCCAGTTGGCCGGAGGCGGCTTCCCGACACAGTGGAATAATTCGTTGATCGCTTATGCAAATCAATTGTCAGGCGGAAATGATGCCAGCCAGGATGCGAATATCAAGAATTATCTGAGGAGTCATACCGTAGACAACCGTCCTTATGGGCATGGATATCTGGCGGCGGCCTATGCCGGATACCTGGCGAATGGCGGCGGTGCGATGACCGGCCAGAATATTGCTGCCGGTATGGATAAGATCTTTGCCGATTTGATGGGAGGCAAAAGCTTTAGGCAGACGATACAGGATCGTACCGGTATGACGGTAGGCCAGTTAAAAAATACCGTCAATCAGGGAGATCCTGCGCTAGTGGAATTCGTCAGACAGCTTTCCTATGAGTCTCTTGGAGGTGCAGGCTCTGTTATCACGTCAGCCCTGAATGTGGGTGGAGCGAGTATTATTGGCGGTGGCGGTGGAACAACGGTAAGACCAGGCGCTACAGGAGGCAGTAATAGCGTTGGCATTCAGGTAGGAGCGGAAGCGGGACAGCATATTACTTTGAATCTTTACCGTATGGATACGGCGGCTTTGTGGCTTACGGATGTGAATGTGAGAACTGTGGAAGATGCCGGAGATGCCATTGACAAGATCAAAAACGCGATCAGATATGTTAGTTATGTGCGAAGTGACTACGGTGCGGTGCAGAACCGACTGGAGCATACCATTTCTAATCTGAATAATATCGTGGAGAATACCACAGCTTCGGAATCGCTGATCAGGGATGTCGATATTGCGGAAGAGATGGTGAAGTATTCTGCCAGTCAGGTTCTGCTACAGGCCGGTCAGTCAATGCTGGCTCAGGCGAACCAGCAGCCGAATCTGATTCTGTCACTGCTTTCATAGTAAACTTACATCATACATAGCCTGCCGCTTGGCGGGCCGCATGGCCATCCATACTGTGAAAGGCGAAGACTTTCACAGTAAACTTACATCATGCTCAGCCTGCCGTCGGGCGGGCCGCATGGCCATCCATGCTATGAAAGTCAAAGACTTTCATAGTAAATGTCTGTCATACACGGTTTACTGTTCGGTAGCCTGCAAGGATGTCTTGGAGTGGGAAGCAGTGGAACGGAAGCAGCGCTTGGAGAGGGAGTTTTGGTATATGGGCAAGATCATTAAGATAACTTGTGTATCCTGTGGACATGAGTGGGTCAATGAGATCGGATGTGGATTGTTGCATGGGAGTTTGGGGAATATTGCCGAATTATTTTCGGAAGAGGAGAGCAGAGAAATCAGACAGCATATGGCGCAAAATGCATATCCGGTTTTTGATTTTGCTTATCGGCTGGCTCATTGTCACCATTGTGAGAGTCTTGTGAGTACTCCTGTTCTGGAATTACAAGATGGATTCGGAAGATATATCGGTTCCTGCAAACAGTGCGGTCGGAAAATAGATATTGCAGATATCATAGAAGAAATGGACAGGACATCGTGTCCGGTCTGTGACAGGGTATCTTTGCATTCAGAAGAGATGGGACTGTGGGATTAATGTTTAAGAGAATGCCCAGAAAACGGGCATTCTCCCAGACAAACTTGGTTGTCTTCAGATTTTGTGTCGCAGTGCGGTCTGGCGGCGCAAGATATACCTTATACGCTGGCTATTTTGAATGCAAGAGCTAATGCGACATCTTGTGGTTACAGATAAGTGATCTGTGCGTCCGCATCATAAGTGTGTGGCTCCTTGGTCACGGCTTTGTGGCCGAAGGCGATGGCGATCTCGTACTCATAATTCTCCGGAAACTGCAATGCCTTGGAGAAATATTCTTTCTTCTCGCCTCTGAGAGCGTCATAGATACAACCGATGATCAGATTACCAAGGCCCAGGTCTTCCGCAGCCAGAGCCATATTCTCTACAGCGATACCGGCATCCAAGAAACTCCAGCGGTAGGAACTGTCGGCGCTTAAAATGACTACCACGGGGGCTTCATAATAGAAATTATGTTCCAGAGCGGTGAGATTGCGCAGACGGTTTTTCTCCGTCTCCAATTCTGCGAGTATCGGATGGTCTCCTTTCAATACGGTAAAGTGGATCTCCTGTTTATTGGCCGCTGTCGGTGCCTGCAGCCCGGCGTGGAGCAGGGTCTGTAATTGGGCATCTGTCAGAGCTTCAGCGGTGTAACCTCTTGTGGAACTTCTCTTTTTGATCGTTTCGATCACATTACTCATGTATCTTCTCCTCCTTAAAATAATATTTATTATGGCTATCGTACCTTAAACTTGCGCTCTTTGTCTATGACTGGAATGGTATTTTGTTCAAAATAGTCAATGGAGATGAAACGTTCACTGTGGAGCATAACAAGTAGACGGTCTATGGTTTCTTCAAGGCCCTGCACTTCCATCTCTACGCTGCCGTCCCAATCATTTTGAACCCAGCCTGTCAGTCCGAGACTTAATGCGCTGTAATAAGAACGGTACCGGAAACCGACTCCCTGTACCTGCCCATAGAACCGGATATGTTTACGGATGATCATACTTGCCTCCATTTGATTGACAGATTACTTCTACAGTGATTATACCAGAGAAAACTTTAGGTTGACATATATAGATTGCCTATATATAATGAAATTCAGACATATATAGATAATCTACACAATAAAGAATCAGAAAGGAGAGGATCGAGAAATGGCAATAGACAGATCACTGATCTCGGGAAGTACCGCCATGCTTTTGCTTCGACTGTTGGAGGACAAGGATATGTATGGGTATGAGATGATCGAGACGTTGGAGAAGAAATCAAACAATGTCTTTACGTTGAAGGCGGGGACGATGTATCCGCTGTTACACTCTTTGGAGGAGAAGAACTATCTGAACTCCTATGAGAGCCCGGCGAATGGGAAGCTGCGGAAATATTACAGCATCACGAAGGATGGAAGGAAGTATCTTAAGTCCAGAAAGGAAGAGTGGCAGGAATATCAGGAAGCGGTGCTCAATGTGCTATGGGTGGGACTGGCATGTGAGTGTTAAGAGAATCTGTCCGGAGACTGGCAGTGTTCCGGCGTATGAGCTTTTATATTAAGAAGGAGGCATGGATATCAAGATGGAAGATTTTATCAGAAGTATTACAGAGCAGATTCGCTGCGTCAGGGCGCGCGAGGTTGTAGCGAAGGAACTGTCTGATCATATCCTGGATCAGGCGGCAGCATATGAAGAGAAAGGGGAAGCGCATGAGACGGCGGTGAGCCGGGCGATCCGTGAGATGGGCGACCCTGTAGGGATTGGCGTGGAATTGGACCGGATCCACAGACCGCAGACAGATGTGAAGATGATCGTTATGGTACTGCTGTTCAGCATCGGCGGAATGCTGCTTCAATACATAGTGGGAGGATATGCACTGGCGGGTGAGACTAACGGTGCATCCGTATATTTGAGTCAATTTGGGAGACAGAGTCTGATTCTGCTGATATCCTTTGGGGTGATGGCAGGGATGTATTTTCTGGACTATAGCTTTATCGGGCGGTATGCCGGGACACTCTACTGGATGATGACGGTGGCATTCTTTGTGATAAGAATGGTGAGCGGGGAAGTGAATGGGAGATATCCTGTAATGCTGATGCTGGTCTATCTTTATGTTCCGGTCTATGCAGGTATCCTGTATCAGCTGCGGGGTAAGGGTTACAGCGCGGTATTGCGGGGGATAGCATTACAGTTTTTGACAGCGGCTTTTGCGAACTATTTCTCTAATGTTTTTCATGCGGCTTTTGCGGTGTATCTGATGCAGACAGTCCTGCTTGTCCTGGCGATCTGTAAGGGATGGTTCCAGGTGAACAGAAGAGATGCAGTCATAGTGGCAGTAACGGTTCTTTTGATCTTACCGCTGGCGGTATGCCTGGTCTCTCTGGTGAGCGCTTCGGATACGGCTGCCAATTTCAGACTGCAGCGGATTCATGCGTGGCTGCATCCGGAAGATGAACCGTATGGGAAAGGCTATACTTATATGTGGATAAGGGAGGGACTGGCGAAGTCAAAGCTGGTCGGCGCATATGAAGGGGTTGCTTTTGACGATGAGATCATGTGGTCGGCTCCACGGACAGACCCGTTTATTCTGCTCGAGCTTGTCTTCACATTTGGATTTCTTGTAGGCCTGTTGGTGATCGGGGCCTTTGCGGTGCTGATATTTCACGTATTTGGGGTTGTCAGAAGACAGAGAAATCAGCTGGGATTTATGATGTCTGCAGCGTGCTTTCTGGTGTTACTTGACAATTGCGTAGAAGGCATTCTGGTAAACGGCGGCTTTCTTCCGGTAACGAGTGTGCAATTCCCGTTCCTATCCTTTGGCGTGGGATCAACGGTCACTTATGCGGTCCTGATCGGGTTGCTGCTCAGTATCTACCGCAACGAGAAGATCGTTACGGACCACATGGTGACGGGGATGCCGGTCTGGCGGTTAGGTATCAAGCTGGAAAAGCGGTGATGAGAGAACCGGCACAAGGAGGGCAGCGGCATGTGCCGATCTTCTATTATTGAGCCGCTGCCTGCCCTTTGCGGAATTCTTTCGCCAGAAGGAAAAATCCGAACAAGATTCCGTTTAGGATCATTGAAAGCGGGAGCGCAGACCACGTTACTTGCTGGTCCTGCAGGATATCTGCAGAGTACTCATTGGCCACGACCAGTATCAGGTTATTGTTCATAAAGTGTAGGATCACAGGCACCCAGATATTGTTGGTCTTCAGGTAGGCCCAGGCAAAGAAGATACCCAAGGTCACGCAGGTGATGATCTGAGACAGTGTCATGATCAGTCCCGTGGCCGGCGTGGCGTAGTAGAAAAAGTCCAGGAAAATGTGCCAGATTCCCCAGGCAACCCCAAGGAGCAGAACGCCGCCCCGCAGACCGAACCGCTTCTGCAGGATTGGCTGCAGGTAATACCGCCATCCATATTCCTCTCCCAGAAAGGGCGCGAAAGCCAAGAGAAAGTTAAGCGGTGTGGAGAGCAGATAGATAATAGTTGCAGGATCCTTTAAGATCGTCATGACCATATCTGCCTGACCGGATATGATATAAGTGATAGCAGCCCGGCCAAAGTACAGAAGAAAGAAGATAAGGATACACCAGAGAGAAGATCGTCCTTGTTTCCAGGAAAGTCCATAAACAGCCCGCCGTTTCTTGCCGGATAGCAGCAGCGTGATCCAACAGAGGATCGTGCCGCCGATCATGATATACTGGCTTATCACCGACCACATTGACAGGGACTGGCCGTTAAGCATAAGCGGCTGCCCTGGCAGGAACACGGAGAACACTGCGCAGAGGAGCATAGCAGCGGTCACCAAAAGGAAACATAAGTAGAACCATTTCGGCAGAAGATCGTCTTTCCGGCGGGTGACCAGATAAGCCAGCATCACACCGGCGGCCGGATAGAACATCTGCGCATTGGGAAAAGGGCTTAAATCTGCCGTGATAAAGCGGCCATACCAGGTCAGAAGACCCATCGCGAAAGTTACGCCATAGGCCACAAGGAGAAAGAGCAGAAGCTGTGTTTTCATGTCTGTAGTTTCTGCCGGATTCATAATTTCAAGCGTTTCATTGTTTTCTGTCATTTTATCCTCCATTCCAAAGTGCAAACTCAAACTATCTTCCCTTCCAAAGTGCAAATTCAAACACGGGAAGAGCGGCTGACAGCAAGAAGCTTCTGGCGCATTTCATCCTCGATACGCACAAGCTCGGTCTCCGCGCTGCGCCGTTTGGCGCGTCCTTCTTCCTGAATCTTCATGACCTCGTCCAGGGTACTGATCAGCGTTTGGTTGGTGGCGGTGAGGGTTTCAATATCCACGATTCCCCGCTCACTCTCCCGAGCCGTCTCGATGGTGGCGGTCTTAAGCGCCTCGGCATTTTTCTTTAGGAGAGCGTTGGTCATATCCGTCACTTCTTTCTGGGCCCTGGCAGCTTCGCTGGAGTGGTTTAAGCCGATGGCGATCACCATCTGACTTTTCCAGAGGGGAATGGTATTCACGAGCGTGGACTGTATCTTCTCCGACATGGCAGTATCGTTGCTCTGGATCAGCCGGATCTGGGGAGCCATCTGCATGGAAATAGTCCTGGTCAGTTCCAGATCGTAGATTTTTTTCTCGAAGCGTTCGCACATGGCAGCATAATCGTTGGCAGCCTGGGTATCTTCCGGAAGAGAGCTCTGCTCTGCTTTCTTTAGAAGAGCCGGAAGTTCTATAGTCCTGGCCTGCTGTAGTTTCTGCTTACCGGCCAGAATATACATGGAAAGTTCTTTAAAATAATTGAGATTCAACTCGTACATCTTGTCCAGCATGGCGGCATCTTTTAACAGTGTCACCTGATGATCTTCCATGACTTTGCAGATCTTATTGATGTTAGCTTCTGCCTTGTCATATTTGATCTTCAGTCCTTCCAGCTTATTGCTGCTCTTCTTGAAGAATCCGAAGAGACCCTTGTCCTCTTCCTCACCAAAGTCCTTCAGCTCCGTGACCACGTCTGCCAGCATCTGGCCGATCTCGCCCATATCCTTAGTGCGCACGTTGTTTAAGGCGCTTTCTGAGAAGTCAGCGATCTTCTTCTGGCTGCCGGCGCCATACTGCATTACCAGCTGAGTGTTGGTGATATCGATCTGGGCGGCGAAATCGTCTACCATTTTCTGTTCCTCGGGTGTCAGTACCACTTCGGGAACCTTGGGCTCTTCCTCCACTACAGAGAGAACGGTGTCCTCTGCTGTCTCTGTCTGTGCAAATGGCGACAGAGTCAGAGAGGGTGCTTCTTGTAACATTTCATCCAGGTTACTGCTCATTTTCATATCCTCCATTCTATTTAAAATCCATCTCACTCATCAGGCCTTCTCTTGCCAGCATGGTCTTCAATACCTGAGCGTCGGTGGTGACATCCAGCACCGCGTCCTGGAAGAGATTGTTCAAAAGCTCGGTATAGGCTTGATTGATGGTGTCCAGTGTATTCTCGATCTCAGCCTTGGCGGCGATGATGTCGTCTCCGGGAGTGTTCACCCGGTCAAATTCTTCATAGGCCTCCACCAGCTTTAACGTGGTGGGAAGGTAGTAATTCATCAACTTGTGCATTCGGTGCATCTGTTCAGGATGTTCCCGTACGCTGTCAAAAAGATTCTTTAACAGATTTTCCATCTTTAAAAGCTTGGAGGAGATCACTTCGCCGGGAATCTTATCGTTTAGAAGATGCAGTTTGCGGATACATTCCATACCTTCTGCGATCATGGCGTGGAGTTCTGTCTCCTGTGCCGAAAAGTCGGATGCCTGTCCGGTATCTGTCTCTGCTGTACTGCGCACATGCTGCTGTGCTGCGGCCTTATTCTTCTCTTCCTCCAGAAGACGGCAGTTGTTCTCTGTCTCCAGGTACTGTCTGTAAATATCATCGCTCAGCATGAAGCAGGTCTTCTTTGCATCCAAATGGCCTTCGGGAAACATGCCCAGCCGCATCATTTTCTGCAGATCCTTGATCACACGGCGTGTTTTTCGGCCGGTGTTTCTGGCCAGATGTTCAATCTCACCGTAGAGGTTTCGACCGCACAGCCCCAAATAGCGCTGGGCCAGCTTCAGACGTCTGCGCTGCCCGATACCCAGCCGGATCATACCCGCGAATAAAGCGATAAAGAGCAGGTTAGCGATCAAGCTCGGTATGTTTATGCTACGTTCCACCATTATTACGGTGAAATGAAAAAAGGTGATCAACAGGGTGGTGCCCAGGCCGATTCCGCCGAAGACCTGATAGAGCACATTGGACACGTTTCCGACCTTCTTAAATTGTGACGGCGGGAGCATAGTGGCATTCGCCGGTGCGGGAACACCATGGACTGCCTGCCAGGAAGATGTCCCCGGCGTGTCTTCGTAAGGGGTATCCGACTGGCGATACATCTGTCTGGCCTGCCGGCGCGCCTGTTCCTGTCGCCTGGCTCTTTCCTGCTGCCGCATCTGTTCTCTTTCCTGCCGGACCTGCCGCTGGGTTTGCCTTCGGGCCTGCTCCCCGGATTCCCATGCTTGCCGTGTCTGATCCTGACGGGGAGCCTGTTTCCAGGTCTGGCCCGCCTGATCCTGACGGGATGCCTGCTTCCAGGTCTGGCCTGCCTGATCTTGACGGGATGCCTGTTTCCAGGTTTGGCCTGTCTGATTCTGTTGAGGCGCCTGCTCTTTGCTCCGCTGTGCCTGGCTCTGCTGCTCCTTGTTCTGTGTTTCTCCATAATCCATAAAGGAGATATGCTTTCCTACTTCATTTAACGCGTTGACGACACTTTGGGAGACCAACCGGTTCAGAGTGCTGTAATCCCCGCCCTGTAGGGCGTCCGACAGAGCATCCATGATCTGTTCGCCCATGTTGTGTTCGCTCTGATTATCTTTCATATGATAAAACCTCGTCGTGTCTGAAAGTATTATGTAAAAATATTGTGTGATAGAAAACCTTTAAACTCTATTATCACACATTGGATGCTGTTTCGCAATCAATTTCATTATGAATCCCTTGCCATGTAAGCTAAAACATATAAAAAGTAAAATATAATTGACACATCATACCATGCGTACTATACTGTTTTTGAAAGGGGGGGGGTAAATGGCGAGAAACATCGCGCTCAAAGTAGCGCGGGCCGAGAAGGATATGACGCAGAAGGAACTGGCGGAAGCTGTTGGCGTATCGAGACAGACGGTGAACGCAATCGAGCAGGGAGAGTATAATCCGACGATCAAATTGTGTCGTGCCATCTGCCGGGTATTGGGGAAGCGTCTTGACGACCTGTTCTGGGAAGAAGAATAAGAACAGGATCGGGGATGGGATGGAAGAAAATGACAGAATGGAGGTCATTATATTAATGAAGGGGAATCATAACATGATCATGGCGGATCATCTGGTAAAGACTTTTATCAAGAATGAAAAGAAAAACAGGAAGAGTGAGATCAAAGCAGTGGACGATATTTCCTTGACGGTAAGGGAAGGGGAGATCGTGGGGATCTTGGGGCCTAACGGGGCGGGTAAGACAACATTGCTTCGCATGATGTCCAAGCTGATGCGGCCTACGGACGGACAGGTCAGCATCCGGATCGGTGCGGAAGAGATAACGGATGAGATTGAGATCAAGCGGTATATCGGGTATCTGTCCAACAACACGAAGCTGTACGGAAGACTTTCCACAAGAGAATTGCTGCAGATGCTGGGGACGATCTACGGAATCCGGGAGAAGACGGTGGAGGAGAGGATCGCACAGATCAGCCAGGTCCTCTCAATGGATGCGTTTCTGGATAACCGGATCGAGAAGCTTTCGACAGGACAGACACAGCGGGCTTCTATTGCCAGATGCCTTGTGCATGATCCGCAGGTCTATATCTTTGACGAACCCACACTGGGACTGGATATCATCAGCAGTGCAGCCATTATCGACTTCATGAAACGGGAGCGGGAGCGGGGAAAGACCGTGCTCTATTCCACACATTATATGGAAGAGGCAGAATATCTGTGTGACCGGATCGTCATGATCCACCATGGCAGGATCATCAGCGAGGGTACACCGGGAGAACTGAGGAGTAAGACGGGACAGAACAGCCTGCGGGATATCTTCTCAGGACTGATCTTGTCTGCGGACGGCAGCAAAGAAGGTTTATTCGGTAACGGAGAATTGCAGGATGATATAGTGTCGGCAGGGAGTGGGGCTGCGGGCGGTATGAGCAGACAGACAGCGAAACGGGAGGGCATGTATGATGAACGCTAAGATTATCAGAACATTGGTGAAGAAGGAAATGCTGGATGTCTTCCGCGACAAGAAGACGGTGATCATGATGCTGGTGGTGCCGATCATTCTATATCCGCTGATCTTTGTGGGAGCCATGCAGTTGATGAATTTTATCGCGTCCAGTATGGAGACTCAGAATTATCGGATTGCGGTGGACGCTGAAGACGGGGATGCTTTCCTGCAGAAGCTTTTGGAAAAGGCGGAAACGGAGCGGGAGACAGCGGAGGAACCAGGTGCAGTCGAGGCGAAAGGTGAGAGTGCCTACGAGATCACTATCGTAGATGATGCAGCGGTGTCCGACTATGAGACGGCTCTAAACGAAGAGACGATCGATGCCTATGTATCCGGCCGGGTACAGGATGGCCGGATGCAGTATGACGTATATTATCTGGATTCCGTGACCAATTCCGGTTATGCGGCCGGTATTGTTATGGATGCCTTCGATGATCTAAGAGATGAGATGACGAGACAGCGTATTGCAGCAGCGGGCCTTGACGTGCATGAGATCCTGGATCCGATCGGGTATGAGAAGGAGAACCTGGCCAGCAGCGAACAATCGCTTGGCAGTATCATGGGCGCGGTGCTGCCTTTTATGCTGATCATCAGTCTGCTGATGGGCACCATGTATCCGGCCATCGATACGACGGCGGGCGAGCGGGAGCGGGGAACGCTGGAGACTATCCTCACTCTGCCGGTGACCAACAGACAGCTGATCGTGTCAAAATTTATTACAGTGGCAGTGATCGGGATGATCTCGGCGCTTTTGAATATTCTTTCTATGGGTGGTATTGCATTTTATATGTATGAGATCCTGGAAATGCAGACGGATATAGGATCCTTTGACATGACGAAGTTTGTTCCGGCGATCCTGGTATGTATGCTGGCTATTTTTGCTTTTTCCATGTTTATCAGTGCGGTGACCATGTGTGTGACTTCTTTTGCTAAAAGCTATAAAGAAGCAAATAATTATATTACACCGCTGATGCTGGTGGTGATGTTCGTGGGGTATATTGGTTTCATTCCCAATCTGGAACTGACCCAGGCCATGGCCATGCTGCCGGTGGCGAATATCTGTCTGCTGATCAAGAATATGCTGGTGTTCAAGGTGGACTACGGGATGATCGCAGTGGTACTTATAAGTAATGTGGCCTATGCGGTGGTGGCGATCCTGTTCCTGAGTAAGATCTACGACAGCGAGGCGATTCTTTTCTCGGAGCAGAAGGGCAGTCTGCAGCTGTTTGAGAAAAGGAGCAATCTGCGAAAAGGCGGTGTGCCCACCGTGTCGGATGTCTGGCTGGTCGTGGCAGTCACTATCCTGCTGGTATTGTATGTGGGCAGTCTGCTGCAGGTGAAGTACGGTCTGGCAGGTCTGTTCGGTACCCAGCTGATCTTGCTTCTCGTACCGCTTGCCCTGGTACTTTACACGAAAAAGGATGTTCGGCAGACCTACGGCTTTACAGGAACAGGGGCTGCTGGGTTTCTCGGCGGCTCATTATTGATCACCGGACTGTATCCGATCAATAGTATGCTGGCCAGCGGATTGACACAGCTTTTTCCGGGGAGTGCCGGGAATGTGGAGACGGTTTTTTCCGGGATCCTGGGAGACAGTGCGCTGGTATCGCTGCTAGTGATCGCGCTGGCGCCAGCCATCTGTGAAGAGATGCTTTTCAGGGGGCTGATCCTCCATGCTTTGAAGACGAGATACAAGATCGCGTCGGCGATCTTCATAACGGCGGCACTGTTTGGCTTCTATCATATGAGCCTGGTGAAGTTTATCCCGACAGGACTTCTGGGTCTGGCGCTATGTTATGTGGTGTGGCGGACGGGCAGTATCTATCCGGCGATATTGATGCATTTTCTCAACAATGCTTATAGTGTGATCATCATTTATTATCCGGAACAGGTGGGCAGGATCTTCCCGGCATTCGTACAGGAGACGTTTACGCTTTCCGACGGGCTGCTGCTACTGGGGGCGGGTCTGCTCTTAACAGGGATCGGCGGCTATGCACTGAAGAAGTGCAGGAAGTAGTGTTTAAGGTGCTCTGTACTTCGGTGCAGGGCATCTGTACATTCCCCCGTTTTTGTGGTATTTTATATATGTGTAAAATCTTAGCGAAATCTTAGCAACGGGGGAATGCAGAATGGGATTATTATCTAAGGTAGGTATTTTTGTTGTTATCATCCTGCTCTCAAACTATCTGGTCAGCCTGGTCTTTAAGTACATAGCGAAGAAGAGCAAGGCGGTCCATCTGCGCTTTACGAAAAGTGCGATCAATGTGATCATCGATGTGATCGCCTTCTACAGTCTGGCGCAGCAATTCGAGATGACAAAGGATATTAGTAAGGTGTTGCTGCAGAGCGGTTCGTTGATTCTGGCGATCGCCACTTTTGCGGCGCAGCAGGCGCTGGGCAATGTGATCAGCGGCATTTCTTTGTCTGTGTCGAAACCCTATAACGTGGACGAGAAGATCCGGGTGCTTCAAGGCGGGACTGTGCTCGCGGAAGGACTGGTGAAGGATGTCACGCTGCGGCATACGCTGATTTATCAGTTTAACGGGGAGACCTGTATTGTGCCCAATTCCGTAATGGATTCGGCGGTGGTCATCAATACGAACTTCACGGAGAATATCGGTAACTATGTGGAGATCGAAATCGGGTACGGGGCGGATATCGAGAAGGCCATCGGGATCATGCGGCAGATCTGTGTGGAGCATGAACTGACGTTGAATACGGAAGCCAATGCTGTCACCGCCAGCGGCTATACGCAGAATGGGGTTATCCTGAAGACGATCATATGGACAAGGAACCTGAATGACAGCTTTCGGGCCTGCAGTGATATCCGGGTCGCTCTGGTCAGGGAATTTGGTAAGTGCGGCATAGAGATACCGTACCAGACGGTGACGATCTCTAACTACGAACCGGCAGAGAAGGAGAGTGCAGGGGTATAAGGAACATAAGAAGAGGAATGGAGACGGGATATGAATGAGAAGAACGACTTGACGCAGGGCAGTGTGGCAAAGAATCTGGTACTCTTTGCCATGCCGTATCTGTTATCCAGTTTTATGCAGACTTTCTATGGGATGGCAGACCTGTTCGTGGTTGGATTGTATAACGGATCGGAGACTACCACGGCGGTGGCTATCGGCAGTCAGGTCATGCATATGCTGACCGTCATTATCATAGGATTTGTCATGGGGACCACGGTGCGGATCGGGCAGTGTGTGGGTGCCAGGGACGGGAAGGCAGCGGCGAAGACGACAGGGACGTCAGCCCTGTTTTTTTCTGTGTTCGCAGTTGTAGTGACGGCGGCACTGTTGCTTGGCACAGCACCGATTGTTAAAGTTATGTTAACTCCGGAGGAGGCGGTAGCACAGACAAGGGTTTATCTGATGATCTGCTTTGCGGGAGTACCTTTTATCGTGGCTTACAATGTGATCAGCGGCATTTTCCGCGGTGCGGGGGATTCCAGAAGACCCATGTATTTCGTGGCGATGGCCTGTGTGACGAACATTGCTCTGGATTTTGTATTTATCGGTGTATGCGGTCTGGGTGCAGCGGGAGCGGCGCTGGGAACGGTCTGTGGACAGGCAGTGAGCGTGGTGGCAGCCTTACTTGTGATCCGCAGGCAGAATCTTGGCTTTACAGTGAGCAGACAGGATTTCCATATGGATAGAGGAGAGGTCGGCAGAATCCTGAAGGTGGGGACGCCGATTGCCATGCAGGACGGGCTGATCCAGATAGCTTTTATCGTGATCACGGTGATCGCCAACAGCCGGGGACTGATCGTATCGGCGGCAGTGGGGATCGTGGAGAAGCTGATCGGCTTTATGTTTCTGGTGCCTTCTGCTTTTCTGTCAGCTATCTCCACCATCACGGCCCAGAACATGGGGGCAAACAAGGCAGATCGTGCCAGAAGAAGTCTGTACTACAGCCTGACGATCACGGTGGGCTGGGGAGTTTGCTGTACCCTGTACAGTCAGTTTTTGCCGGATACGCTGGTAGGTATCTTTACGCGGGATGCGGATGTGCTGACAGCGGGATGTGATTATCTGCGTTCCTACGCTTTCGATTGTATCTTTGCGGCAGTCCACTTTTGCTTTAGCGGGTATTTCTGCGGCGATCAGAAATCCATGGTTTCTTTTATCCATAATATCACGGCTATCATATTGGTGCGTATTCCGGGGGCCTGGCTGGCCAGCAGGCTGTTTCCTGCGTCCCTTTATCCGATGGGCTGGGCCGCGCCGCTTGGATCGCTTTTGTCGGCAATGATCTGTGTGGGATTCTATTGTTACTATATACGGTCTGAATAGTAGTGTAAAGTTAACAACGGGAAATGGAAATTAGTGGAATCCAGTAAATGGAGCAAAAAGAGAGCCTCTTCTTGTGATAGAATAGTTTTCGCCACTGAAAACAGACCACACAAAGAAAGGGGCTCTCATGATAAATAGTATACGCGAGTTTATCGAAAAAGAAACATATGAAATAGAAAAAATGATGAAGAAATTTGTGGAAGGGAAAATAGATATTGATACCTATGGAAAGGAACTGCAGGAATGGAGCCTGAAGCTTACAAAGGACATCCTGGTGGAGACACTGGAGGGGATGGACCAGGCCATGAAGGACAGCCTGGAGAGGAAAGAAGCATATGTGGTGGAACAGTGCCACCAGCCCAAGGAGCTGATTCTGCCCCTGGGAAGCATCCGCTTCCACAGGACCTGCTACACCTCAAAAAAGACAGGGGAATCCGTATACCTGCTTGACGAGATGATAGGGATCGGGAGCCACCAGAGGGTGACGATGGGAGCAGCGGCGGCGATCCTGGAGGAGACGCTGGAGAGCAGCTACCGGAAGGGAGGGGAGCACGCAAGTCTTACGGAGCAGGTGAGCAGGCAGGCGGTAAAAGATCTGGTGCACAACACTATCATAGAGATGCCGGTAAAAAAGAAAGAAAAAACCAAAGTGCGCCATCTGCATATAGAAGCGGACGAGGACCATGTGTCGGCGCAGTTCAACGAAAAGAAAGGGGACCTGGAGCGTGACGGGGAAGGGAGGAAGCGCAACACCCTGATGCCAAAGCTGGTATGCGTGTATGAGGACATCGAAGAGGAGAGCGGGGAGAAGTCAAAGACAAAAAGGTACCGCCTTACCGGGAAGCATTACTTCTGCGGCCTGTATGCAGGAAAGGAGAATGAGCGGCTGTGGGAGGAGGTGAGGGACTACATCTATGAGACCTATGACTGGGAGTGCCTGGAGAGAATCTATATAGCAGGGGACGGTGCGGCGTGGATAAAATCGGGATGCGACATCCTGGAGAAGGCAGTGTTCGTGCTGGACAGGTTCCACATGGAGAAATACATCCAGAAGTCGGTATCGCACCTGCTGGACAGTGCCAGCGATGCGAAAAATGAGATATATGGTGCGATAAAGGAGAAAGACAGGAAAGAGGTAAGAAGTATATACAGACATATCATGGAACTTACAGGTACGGAAAGCAAACAGAAGGAGGTGTCTGAAAGCCTGTCGTACCTGATGAACAACTGGGAGGGGATCCTCATCCAGGAGGAAGAGGCAGGAGCAGCATGGGGATGCCATGCAGAAGGCCAGGTGAGCCATGTGCTGTCCTCCAGGATGAGCAGCCGCCCGATGGGCTGGAGCCGCAGAGGGGCGGACCAGATGGCGAAGCTGCGTGCATACCGGATGAACGGCGGGAAGATAATAGACCTGCTGAAATACCAGAAAGAAAAGCAGGAGAAGGAAAAGAGGCTGGAAAAGAAAGAAGAGCTGGTGAAGGAACTACGCAGGTCCCAGGCGGGCAGGAGGTACGCACAGAGCCTGCAGTGCCATGTGCCCGGGATAGAGGCGCACAGCATGAAGTGGATGCGGGAGATGCTCAAAGGCCAGCTGTGCGGATAAGGGCTGCCATGCCGGAATGGGACAGCATGCCTGTCCATAGACCCTGGCAGATGTTTCATGTGTTTACTGTAGGGGCATCCATGCTAGGCTGGCACAAGGTGCCAAACAGGCTCCGAGCCCCATCACTTCGGGGCCCGGAACCGGTTTCCAGGCCTGTTCCAGCATGGAATGCGGGTTCATGCAGTCAACATTTTAATTATCATTGCCAGGGGATATCAGACTCTATGTACGGAGGAAGTTTTGTCTTTTATAGTGATATGGCAAAAAAATCCAGTTAGACCTACGGGAAATGTATAGTAAAATAGTAGGAGCGAATCCAATTCTAAAATCAAGGGGATGTCTTGTCCATTGATTTCCGAAAGTAAATTGACACTACCGGTCTGAATCCCGGACTGGACGCAGGAAGTGATTTCGGGTATAATATCGACATAATATGACGATGCAGGAGTAAGGTTTATTAAATTGTCTGATGAGCAATTTAGTTCAACAAACTGAACAAGTTCAGTCAGAGCTTGTAACGCTTCGGAATGGAGGGAATAATGAAAACAATCAAAGGCAGGCTGTTAGCTACGGTCTCTGCAGCAGCATTTATCGTTCTTTTTGTCGGCGTGGCGGCGGCAGCGGTGGTGGCCGGTAAGGCCGGGTTTGGCCGTGCTGTCAGTGCAGGATTTCTGATCGGTGTAGTGGGAACGGCGGTTATTGATCTGGCTGTGTCTTCGGTTCTTGGCAGGGCACTGGGGCCGATCACGGAACTGAAACAGTTCGCGGTCGGGGATTTCAGCGAACAGGGTCATAGCGGCATGACGGGCGGTGTGGCGGACGGATTCCGGGACGAAGTGGAAGAAGTGACCCATGCGGCCAAGGCCATCAGACAGCGGATGCGGGAGGCCATCACCAGCACCAACGGGGAAGCGGCGAATATTGCAGATACTGCGTCGGCGGCGTACAGTGAGATGGCGGATCTGAATAATAAGATCGACGAGATGGATCAGGTGATGGACGGTCTTACCGGCAAGGTGCGTGAGGCGGCGGAAGTGACCCAGAGCATCAGCGATGCCAGCGGAGAGATCGGTATGGTGGTGGACGATGTTTCCTGCAAGGCCTCCGAATCGGCGGATGCTTCCCGGGATATCAATATCCGGGCAGACAAGCTTTATAAGAGTACGGTGGAATCTCAGAAACAGGCCACGGTCGTTTATCATAATGCGGCCGGTGAGTTGGAGAGGGCACTGAAGGAAGTGGAGAAGATTGAAGTCATCAGGAATCTTTCCAAAGAAATTGGGGAGATCGCGGGTAAGACCAATCTGATCGCCCTGAATGCGGCTATCGAGGCGGCCAGGGCAGGTGACGCGGGCAGGGGCTTTACGGTGGTGTCCGAGGAAGTCAGGAATCTGGCGGAGAGTTCGCAGGTTACGGTAGACAAGATCCAGAAGGTGATCGGTGAAGTGGTGGATTCCGTTATGGATTTGAAAGACAGCTCCGGGAAACTGTTGGAATTCGTGCGGGAAGAAGTCATGTCTGATTACGACACGATGGTGAGCACTGCGGAGCAGTACCAGAAAGACGCCTTCTTTTTCGACGGTATCGCCACGGATCTGGGTGCTTCGGCAGAGGAGATGGGTGCTTCCATCGAGGAGATGCTGGCTTCCCTGCAGACCGTTTCTTCTCTAAATAATGTGATCGTTGAGGAAGTCAGCAATGTGGCCGGTGCGATGCAGAATACCAATGTAGACTCAGAGGAGATCCTGCGTAAGATGTCGATCATGGAGCGGAGCAGCCGTTCCCTGCAGGAGATCGCTTCCGCCTTCCGGGTGTGAGCGGCATGCGTTAGGCGGTCTTAGTCCTTGATATGATTTCGCAGGCAGTACAAGGCCAGCACGTTAGGCAGGACCATCATGGCATTGATCAGGTCGGTGCTCTCCCAGACGAGGCGCATGGGAATGATGGCGCCGAAGTAGATCATCAGAATATAAGCGAGTTTATAGAGCGGAATACCTTTTTTTCCTACAAGGTATTCCGTTGCTTTTTCTCCAAAATAGGACCATCCGATGAGGGTGGTAACGGCAAAGGCTGCCAGAGAGATGGTCAGGAAGGCATCTCCCACGTAGGGCAGGTGACGGAAGGCGGCTGCTGTCAGGTCGGTTTCCGCCGCGCCCGCTACGGAGGCCGGATCATAGAGCATGTTGGCCACGATGACGATGCCGGTGACCAGGCACATGACCACCGTGTCCCAGAAGACTGCGGTCATGGAGACGTAGGCTTGGATACGGGGTTCGGACACATGGGATGCGGCGGCCGCGATGGCTGAAGTACCGATGCCCGCTTCGTTGGTGAAAAGTCCCCTGGCGATGCCGTAGCGCAGAGCGTGCTGTACTGCCGCGCCTGCCATGCCGCCGGTTACGGATCTGAAGGAGAAAGCATCTCGTAAGATCAGCAGACAGGCGGAGAGCAGCACGTCGTGATAGAGCAGCATGAGCAGCAGACAGCCGAAAAGGTAGACAAAGCTGATGGCCGGCACCATGCGTTCGCAGATGTTGGCGATGCTCTTCACGCCGCCGAGAATCACGGTACCGGTGAGGAAAGCGAGGACGATCCCCACCAGATGGGGTGACAGGCGGAAGGTGGCCCGGGCCGCCTGGGTGACGGAGTTGGCCTGGGTAGTACAGCCTACGCCGAAGGCAGCGATCAGCGTGCAGGCGGCATAGATACCACCCAGATATTTGTTATGTAAACCATTTTTCAACACATACATGGGGCCGCCCACATAGTCGCCAGCGGCATTGCGGCTGCGAAAGAGGACGCTTAAGTAGCATTCACTGTAGGCAGTAGCCATGCCCAGGATGCCGGTGATCCAACACCAGAAGATGGCTCCCGGACCGCCCAAAGCCACGGCGGTGGAGACGCCGATGATATTGCCGGTGCCTAAGGTGGCAGCCAGGGTGGTAGCCAGAGCGGAGAAGGGAGACAGGTTCTGCCCGGTGTTGTCCGCCTTGCCGAAGGACAATTTCAGCGCATAGAGAAGATTGCGTTGGGGAAAATGCAGTTTCAGGGTGAAATAAATGTGGGTTCCCATCAGAAGTGTCAGGAGGGGAAGGCCCCAGATTAGGTCGTTGAGTCGTTCCAGCAGAGCCATAGGCGGTAATATTCCTTATCGGATGGCGTTTTGTCCGGTGGGATCCTGACGCCGGAGTAAGCCTTTTCATTCTATATATATCGATAAGGGGAAGTAAAAAGAACTGAAATGTGGTACACTTAGTATAAAACATTAGAAATTTTAGGATATAGGAAAACAGCAGTTTCCGACGCGTAGCATCGCTGTAAACTGCTCTGACAGGGAGGATCGGTATGGAAGAACGGGCATATCAATGGGCGCAGGCACTCTGTTCCTGTGCGGGAGAAGACACGGATTTTTTACGGAGATTTTGGACGGCGCTTTTGCAGTCGGAGGGAGTCTATCGGGAATTTGTGTATTATCTGGAACATGAGACGTTTCTCTGTGACTATAAGGTGGCAGGTTACAGTGTAGTTGATATTATGGTGTGGCAGATCGATCATTTTAAGGCCAATCTGGATTTAAGCCACAGTGGAGCGGCTTACGCGGGCGGACACAACGGTGACCGGATGCTGTTATCCGCTTTCGATACGATGCTGAAGATGGAGCGGGAACCGGAGCGGTATGCGGCGTCCATGCGTAGCGAGACAGGGACCGACTATCCGGATAAGTATTAGGGAACGCCCGACACAAGTATTATAGAAAGGAATACAACATATCAATGAACAAAGAGGATATCAGGATCAAAAACGTGATCGTACATATTATGGATCCGACCATCGGGATGCCGGTGCTGTCGGATACGGAGCTGGAGTACGGCTCCGAGATCGCAGAATTCTTGAAGGAGCATATCGCCAAGATCAGTTCCGGGGATGATGCCAAGGAGTGTCGGTTTTACAAGGAAGAGTCAGAGATCTACCAGATGTTGAATGCCTATTCGGATGAAGCGTTTGTGACGGTCAGCAAGGACATTGCCGGACTTTTGTATGAGATCATGAGTGGTAATATCGACATTCCACCGGCAGATCTGATGGTGGTCCGTTTCCGGGAAGGGGAGGAAGAATATCTGGCGCTTTTGAAAATGAACTACAAGGCCTTCTATACGCACCGGACGATGGCGGCAGAGGACGGGGATGGCAACCGTAATGAGATCATACGGCATAAGTCCATCCTGCCTTCGGAGAGCCAGCGGCTGACGGAAGCGGCGATCATCCGATTGAGCGATCTGGCTTTGCAGGTGATCGAGAGGAAGTATGAGGTGAACGGGGAGAAGACAAACTATTTTTCTTTTCTTTTTCTGAAATGCAGTGCCCATATGTCCCATAAGTCGAAATTGTCCATTGTCAGCCGAGCCGTGGAGAGCGTACAGAAAGAAGGATTCGACGAGACGGAGCGGTTTGAGAAGCAGATGCGGGCCAAGAGCATTATCCAGGAAGAGATTGAGGAAAAGGGTGGTTTTGTGGTGGAAGAGCTGGCGGAGAAAATATTCGAGGAAGAACCGGAATTAAAAGTGGCTTTTCAGGATAAGATGGAAAAGTATGATATGGTAAAGGAAGAGATACAGCCGCAGAGCGAGAATACGGTACGTAAGTACCAGAGCCAGCATCTGTACACGGACACCGGGATTGAGATCAAGATTCCCATGGAACAGTACAAGAATCCGCACAGTGTGGAGTTCATAACCAACCCGGACGGGACGATCTCCGTGTTGATCAAGAATATAGAACATTTGGAAGCGAAGCTGTAGGGAGAGCCCCTGCCGGTGTGCAACGCTATGGCAGGGAGGAAGTGGAAGCATTCAAGAGGAACCGCTATAAAAAGACATGCAGGCAGAATCTGTGTGTGGAGGACAGGACTATGGGAACAGTTTTGGATTATTTGAAAGAGTATGGGGACTATACGTTGACGGAGATGCCTTTCAGTGAGGTGGACAGTCTGATCCTCAGCCAGTTCTCCTATTTGAAATTCGACGAGATAGTACCGGAAGCACAGGGAAAGCAGGCGCAGACCGCCATGCCGGAAGCGCCGGTAATGTCGGCAGGAGGAGAGAGGAAAGAAGACAGGTCGGAAGCAGCGGAACATGGGGTGGTGCAGAAGGCAGAAATGACAGGGGCTGCGGCGGTCAGCCTGGAAGAGATGTTCCGGCATGAGAAGTACGATTCACTGTATGGGGACGAACGGTATCGACGGGACAATACGGCGTTGTTTTTGGGCATGTACGGCAGCAGGCGGTTCCATAACACAAGGATAACGAGTTATGTAAATCGAATTGACCTGGATACAGAGATGCAGTTTTCGGCAGTGACGATCCATTTGCCGGACGGCATGGTCTATGTGGCCTTCCGGGGAACGGACGAAACCATCGTGGGCTGGAAGGAGGATCTGAATCTGGCTTTCTCGGAGCCGGTGCCGGGACAGCTTATGAGTGTGGAGTATCTGAATCATACGGCAGAGACGTTTGCCGGAGATTTCTATGTGGGCGGGCATTCCAAGGGCGGTAATCTGGCTGTTTATGCGGCGATGAACTGCCGGAAGGAAGTGCGTGACCGTATTGTGACGATCTACGATCACGATGGCCCCGGATTCCGGCCGGAGGTGAAGGCGCAGGGTGCTTACGGGGAAATTGAGGGCCGTATACGCAAGACGGTTCCCAGGTCATCTCTGGTGGGAATGCTTCTGTACTCGGAAGGGGAGTACGAGGTAGTGGAGAGTAAGACCATCGGGCTGGCCCAGCATAATCCTTATACCTGGCTGGTAAAGGAAGATGCGTTCCTGATCGTAAAAGATATCCGTACAGGGAGGAAATTCATGGATAAGGCGCTGAATCAGTGGATCCTGTCACTGTCCCCGGAGGAGATGCACACTTTCGTGGATACTTTTTATCAGGTGATCCTGGCTTCGGAGACCGATAATCTGATCGATCTTACGGCCAACTGGATGAAAAGCCTGCACCGTATCAGAATGGCCCTAAAGGAGATCGCGCCGGAAACAGAGAAGGCCATCTGGCAGATCATGCGGGCGCTTCTGGATATTATTTCTGCAAACATGAAAGAACGGTTCCGCAACAGGAACGAGACGGAGCGGGAGAAACTGGAAGAAGCCATCAGGCAGCTGGAATCAGCGTTCAGGAAACAGCCTTGATGCTACGCCATGATGCTCTATCCCGGATCAGTGCGGGGCAGCGGCAGGAGTGCTTTCGGCGAAATACTGTAAAATCCTGTCGCCGCTGTTGTCCGGCAGGCGCTCTGGGTGCCACTGCACGGCGATGATCGGCAGAACCGTGTGCTGGATGCCCTCGATGATATTGTCGCCGGAGCGGCAGATGGGAAGCAGGTTTTTACCAACTCTGTCTATGGACTGGTGATGGGCAGAGTTGACGGGTGTGCTCAGCCCATATAACTGATAGAAGAAATCAGTGCGCGTCAGCCCACTGTGATAGACTTGGTGGTTTTGATCTGCGCCGTTCCATTGGTGGTTTACGGCGGTGGGAATGTGCTGGGTGATGGTGCCGCCCAGAGCCACATTGATCAGCTGCAGCCCTTTACAGATGCCGAGTACTGGTCTTGCCTGCTGCAGAAAGGACTCGAAAGCCTGCATCTGTAGAATATCAAGTTCCGTGTCTATGTTGCGGGAGCCGAGATCCTGCTGCCCGAAAAAGGCGGGGGTGATGTCTCCTCCGCCGGGTAGGAGCAGATGGGAAGCGGTGGCAGCATATTCGGGATCTAAAGTAGTGAAGCAGGAAAGCTTAAGCCTGCTAAGAGCGTTTTCGTAATTTATGGTATCACGGCTGCGGCCGAGAATGGCGATGGTGACAGGAACTTTCCGATCAGGATAAAGCATAGGATCATCTCCGATGGTAGTTGTGTTACTATAGTATATGTACCTTCCATTCATTAGTACTCCGTACTTGAAGTTCCTGTGCAAATTTTCGAGGATATTTTTTCGAGTGTACAAGTTCAGAAACGGAGGCGTAGCGGGCTACGTTGAGTATTCTGGGCTTGTGCAATCGGGAAAATAGACCGAAATATTTGCACAAGGGTTTTCAGTACGGAGTATTAGTCCATTGTAATGTTGCTTTGGGCGAGGGAAGGAATCAAAGAAAGAAGCGTATATAAGAGATGGAAATAGAAAAAAGGCGTCAATGTCGTAAATGTCTTACAAGAGATATGGATCAGAAGACATATTTTGAGAATCTGCACACGTATATCCGGAATCTGGATGATGAGCTTAAAGTCGAGGAGCCGCTTTATGAGGAGCGGCTTTCTCAATGCAAAGAATGCAATCTGCTGGCAGACGGCATGTGTAGGGCCTGCGGCTGCTATGTGGAACTGCGCGCCGTGATGAAAAAGAACGGCTGCCCCTATGACAAGTGGAAATCACAGTAATTTGACAGGCCCGGAAATGATTTCTCTGGCTACATACAGGATGCTGTCGACTCTGGACTGCATCGTCCATTTTACCAGAGTGAGTTCTCCACGCTCGATCTCGATACAGGTGATACAGCGGGGATGCACACAGCTTCCGGTGTTATAATAGAGCGATGGCTCCTGCGGCAATATAGGCCGATGGGTGTGGCCTGTGATCAGAATACAGTGTCGGTTTTCAGCCCAGCTGCGCAGATATTCTTCACATTTTTCTTTTACCTCGTAATTTTTGGCGGCGCTGGTGGGATCTAAGAAGCCCAGATTTTCGAGTGGGCTCCAGAAATAACGCACCAGGAACCGAGCCAGCGGCCAGAGTGTGGAATTGAGCAGGCTGGCCTGGTGGCCGTGAGTCAGGTAGAGAGATTTCTCTGGCAAAGATTCGGAGCGCAGGATTAAAGCTTCCAGGAAGGCCGGGTTCTTCTTACGGACAATGTTGTGATTGCCGTAGAGAAGATACAGCCGGTCTCTTTCTGCAAACCGGTCAAACATGCAGTAGACATCTTCGTGAATCTCAGTGATGTTGCGCAGCTTCCGGTTTTCCCACAATTCTTCTCCATCTCCCAGTTCGATATAAGTGAAACCGCTTCGATAGTATTGCTCTAGAGCTGCATAGTAGAGGTGTTGGTTCTTGAGGAAATTATCAGAGGAAGTGCCTACGCCTCGGTGGCAGTCGCTGATAAGAACGTATCGGGAACATTTGTTTAAGGGCAGTATGGGCGCCTGTGCAAAAGCGCGGTCCAATCGACTGGCGATACTCATGGATCTTCTCCTTATTTATTATAGTAAACTATTCCGATCATACCTCTTTGTGGTGGTGAGGATGGCATCTGCGGCAGTATTTTGGACGGCGGCAGCCATTCTTTCGGTGACAGCGCCTGTGGAAACGGTGCATGCGCATCAGCCTCCGGAAGCAGAACGGAAGGTAGAAGTAGAGATATAATACACGGTCTTCCGTGCAGAGGAAGGGGCTGGTGATCCAGACGAAGAGTCGGCAGTACATACGATTTAAGCATTGGGAAAAGTGACGATGGAAACGGGTAAACAGGCCGTAGTGTACGGGCATGGGCCGATGGAAAGTGAAGGACAGACAGAGATTCTGTATCGTGATCTGCTCCGCCGGGTATTCCGCCTTGCATAAACCGTTATAGAAGGCATTCAGCATTTCTTCATTGGGGAAATAGAGCGCAGCCTTCAGCCGAAGATCCCCGGGACGGGAAAAGACGCCCGGCAGAAAAGCGGTGAGCCACCAGTGCTTCTCGGAGAGCTGGACGTAGGTATCGTCCGCCATGCAAAGATGCAGAGAGCAGGAGAGCGTTTCATGTTCATCGGCAGCAGAGAAATGAGCTACCTGATATTCGGCCTCGGACAACAGTCTGTCGGCATGATAGATACCGATTTCGGCACCGGTGTTGATGCCGTATTGTCCTTTCCAGAATTCGATCAGCCATGTTTTATCCAGATAATCAAAGTAGACAGGAAGAGCGTCGAAGACCATCTGGAAACGGGGCGCCATATAGTCGTAGATCCAAGTATAGCCGGCGGATTTCTGCCACGCATCCAGTGTGGAAGAAAAGAAACCGCAGCAGCAGTGGTAGGCGTAGCCGAATGGCGTTGCCAGTTCCTCCAGAAGAGAGCATTTCTGACATTTGTCCATACACTTAATTTTACAGATGATCTTTTTTCTGCGGTAATGACAGAACAGCATACATACAAGTGCGATCAGAAATAAGATAAAAAGAGTAACGTACATAATGAATAACCTATAATCCTATGTGGTTTGGTTCTATTTTATGCCGGGAAATATAAAAGGTTATTGAAGATTTTAGGTGCGCCAGGTCGTTTATATAAGTATGAAGGAGCAGCGTTCTTTTCACAGAACGTTTGTGTCTGGCAAGGAATATTCCAAGGAACTTACTGTTTGATCGAAAATTGTGAATGGAGGATGCGGTCATGAGAAGGAAAATCTTGCGGGTCGTGCTGTGTGCGCTGACAGTACCATGCCTTTGCAGCTGTACGACGGTGCTGCCGGAGGAAATGGGAGGGAGCGGTGAATGGGTCGTTTCGAAACAGTCGAGTTATTTTGAGGATTATGTTTCCGAGACTAGCGATGAAAGCTGCAGCGTAAAGGGGAATGTGTATCTGTTTGCCGAAGATGCAGGGGTGTGCCGATTTACGTCTGCGAAAGAGTCTGAGATCGACCTGCAGGGCAGTGTGAGGAATGTGAAGGGAGATGTACGACTGGTCTGTGAAGCGACGGACGGAGTGCAGACGATCCTTGTGGAAGGGGAAGACCATAAGATTGAGAAGACAGTCATGGTGTCAGAAGGAGAAGGGGAGATTTACTTTACCGGGGAAGGCAGTTGCGAGTTCAAGCTGGAAATGAAAGCCGGGATGGATGTGACATTTGGCAATGGAACCGAATCGGAATCTACGGAGACGGATGAGGACCCGATGTTGTCGGAAGATATAGATGAGATACCGGAAGGACTAAGTGAGCTGCCAGAATCGCCAAAGTCGTTGCGTATAGACAGTGAATTGCCGGAGGGCATCGAGGGGGAAGGAGACGCAGGATTCCCAGGTGTGACGGATGAATGGCCGGAGAGTATTTCACTGGAAAATAAGGGGATGAGCGCAAACCCGCTTTATATCGACTTTAAAGTGGATGAAGCGATGAAAGTCTCTGTTTCGTGTGTGACGACAGAAGGCACGCTTCGGGTAATGATCATAGATCAGGATAAGAATCGGGTTTATTTTGACGAAAAAGATCCGCGGGGAGATTATGAGATATCGATCGATGAGATCGGGACCAGCTGTTTGGTGATTTATGCGGACGCCCATAGAGGAAGTATCAAGATGACACCTGTGAAAGAATAGACCTTATGAATACACGGCAGCTTATTGCGTTGTAAATTTGCTGTATTCTCAGCTTGCTGCGGGGTATTTGGCTAAGATGTATATAGTTCAAAAATACCTCCTTCAAATACTATGTCATTTCCCAGAGCATCTTTGTAGAATGACACATTTTCGGTCCCAACCAATTCAAAGCCCAGCGATTTTAGTAATGAGACCGACGGCGTGTTATTTATAGCTGTGCCTGCAGTAAATTTCGTTATTCCAAGAGAACGCAGATGATCAAACAATGCTAAATGGCTTTCCTTAGCATATCCGTTACCGTGATGAGCCGAATGAAAGCAGTATCCTATTTCGTAGTTGTCCGGTCGTATATTTAAAGCGATATATCCGATCACAACATCGTCAAGGCATACAGCAAAAAAATTATGTTCCATTCCTTTATTTGCATTTGCCCATTTGGAAATTCTTATGCGTACATTTTCATCATCTGTATTATGAGGTGTATCATATTGCGCAAATTCGGATGCTTTAAAGTTCTCCCATATAGCTTTGATATCTTTCCAATCATCTTCTATTATATGTCTGATGATGAGCCTGTCTGTCTTTAGCAACATAACTTTACTCTCCGCGATTTTTATAATTATCTTTATAGGACCGTCTAGAGCTGCTGTTTGGTGGTCATAGCAGCTCTAGACTTTCATATACTGCTCTATTTCGCGCCAAGTCTATTTCTATCTTCCTTATATGGCAGATCGATCGCCCCTATGTACCATATCGGCAGCAGACCGGCATTCCGATTGATCTCTTCTCCTTTGGCTTATATCCGGATTTTTCGGTCACTTCTCATGAAGGTACGTTCTCATTTCTTACGGATAATTTCTGATAATCCAAAAGGAATCTTTCGGTACAATTTCATATTCAAATTTTCTTTAATAGCTCATATGCATCTTTTGTTGATTTTATGTCTTGATGTTGCATCAGACCACAAAAATGATACAGAAGGTGACCAAAATGTCATCCGATTCGCAAAATAAAAAGAGCCAAAAAGCCTGATAAATCAAGCCTTTCAGCCTTTTAAGAAAACTGCGGAAGATGGGACTTGAACCCACACGATGTAACCATCACAAGATCCTTAGTCTTGCTCGTCTGCCAGTTCCGACACTTCCGCCTGCGCTCACAACGCAAGTAATATATTACTATCAAGTTTTTAAAAAGTCAATACATTTTTCTAAATTTAACAAAAAATATGTAACAGTTTATCTATAAAATCTTTTTAAAAATTTTTTTGAAAAAATATGAAAATAGTATTGACATTCTACTTAAAAGGATATAAAATAACATTTGTTCGCAGGAATGGCGGAATTGGCAGACGCGCACGGTTCAGGTCCGTGTGGTAGCAATACCATGAGAGTTCAAGTCTCTTTTCCTGCATCATATAACGCGAGACCGGATTGAGTCAGTTCTGGTTTCGCGTTTTTTTGTGATTCTGCATTGTATCAATCTATATAGTAGATCGTCTTATAGTTAACGACATTAGAAATTTCGTTTTCGGCCTTGCAGGAGCTGCCGTATACGGATCCTGCAAGAGACGGAAACAGAAATTTGTTATGTCGTTTACTATAATACATTATTGTCGCAGATGATTATGATTTTCATAATCTTTATGATCTTCATAATATCCATAGTCTTTATGATACTCATAATCTTCAGGATATCCACGAAGACGGATCGCAGTTTACTGGTGTGGAAAATTGCTTATAAATTTGTATGTATTATATGCAATAATATCAGAATATGGCTATGGAATGCTGTTATGGAATATGACTATGGTATCCGGTCAATTGGTCGGGCTTGCAAAAAGTTCTTTTGCTTTTTTGCGATGAGTATGATAGAATAAAACCCAATTTAGACGAACTTGTGGCAGAGAGAGTCTGGGAGGGGATGAATTTTGAAAAAAGTAAAAGAAGTAGCGGTGGCAGTAACTGGTGCTGCAATGGTTCTGGCGGCCTGCGGCAGTATAGTAGATGGCCGAGTGGATTCGGGTGAGATCGTAGTACCTGAGATGTCTTCGGAAGATCTGTTGGTAAGTTCCCTGGAGTTTTTGCTGCAGGAGGACGGTACGGAAGAGACATCCGAGGCTGACAAGTCCGAAGAAGCAAAGAAGGATGCAGCCAGCGAGGAAGATGATGAGGAGAAAGATACAGTAGAGATACAGACGGAGCAGGAACGTGTTCCGCAGGAAGATGAAGCGGTCATTTATTATGGTAATGCAGATTCTTATGACCTGAAGCAGGAGATTGTACCGGCAAAAGAGAAAACGGCGGAAGAACTTTTAGGTGCGTTGGCAAAGCATAACATTGTGTCGTTGGATACGAAGCTTCTTTCTTTTGAGGAAGAAGAGACCAATGGGAGCAAAGTGCTGCATTTGGATCTCTCAAAGGCAATGGATGAATATTTGAAGACCATGTCCAGGGAGGCAGAATGTATTATACTGGCATCGGTGGTGAACACATTTCTGGAAAATTATGATGCCGACAGTGTCTATCTCGTAGTAAACGGCAAGACATTGGTCACCAAGAATGCGGAATACACGGAAGCATTTGTGAAATGTACGCCGGAAGAGTTGTTGAAGAGGTTGGAGTTGCCCGCTTTAGAAAGTGAAGGGGAAGAGGAATAGACAGGAAGAGAGGGAGCGTATGGCGAAGGTAAGCGAGAGGGAACAGCTTATATTTGATGTGGTACAGACGGAATGGGATATGTTTCAACGTGTTTATAACACCGGGGGCAGGGCGTCCTGTCAGGACGATCCGGATACTTTCTTTAAGATGCGCATGAGTCAGTGGATGGTCTATTCGGACGACGTGCTGCACAGTTATCTGGAAGACTGCAGGCAGGCTTGCGAAGACGGCAGGAATCTTATGTTTGAGAAGTACGGAAGGATGATGGAGAGCACTTTTCCTGAAGAGTATGAGGAGATCAAAGAGCATCTTCCCGATGTGACGGATAAGCTGGAGATTGTTGAGAAGATCGTCAAGATCAATCTGGAATGGGATGCTGATATGCTGCGTGACTATCCGAACCTCAGGAACAGGGGCAGGGTTCTTACGACGGCCGAGGACGGTATCATGACAGGTTCTTCTATGGAGAGTTATCTTCGCGGTGAACTTTTGTCTTATTCCGTACATACGCTGGAGCTGATCTGGAAGGAGACTCTGGAAGCCTATGAAAGAGGCGAAAGTCTGTTAAAGCAGACGATCGCCAATGAGACGCTCTTCTATGGGTATCGTTCGTTGGAAGAAGCGGAAGAGAAACACGGTTAAAAATGCAGGCGTCTGCGCACTTCATTGCGCAGGCGTTTTTTTGCTAGTATGGTGATCAATGCGAAATCGATGATCACGCAGACAGTCAGGACGACTGCAGACCAGGTGATGCGGTAGGGGCGGTCAAGCAGACGTTTTATGAGCAGCTCCAGCGACACGCAGAAAGCGGGAATCTCCAGGAAGATACACAGGGAGCAGGGGAGGATCGTGAGCGGAAAGAAGCGGGACAGCAGCGGAAATACTTCGGCACAGACTGTCAGCATCACGACGATAGGAAGGCCCAGCTGCCAGAACCATGTAGTCGAGGAGGTCAGGAAGCTGATCAGGAAAAGATAGACGGCCACAGAGATGCCGTCGGCAAGCAGAGAAACATATATAGGGGTCTTGCTGTAAAAGATGGCAGGAAAAGTAAACACAAAAAGGCAGATGCAGCATCCGATCACCGTCAGCGACCACAGAGAGGCGTTAAAAACTAACAGATTAAGCAGAAAGCATGTGCCACTGGTGGCGGACAGGACAACGGATAACAAAATGCCAAGGTCCTTTCGCTTGACGACTTCTACCTGTCCCTTTTCGGTGGGGTAAGGAGAAGGCGGAAACTCCTTATTCAATTGGTTTGGATTGACAACGGGGGTATGGCAGAGCGGGCATTTCTTTAAGGATGCTTCCAACTCTACACCGCAGTTTACGCAGTAAGACATATAGGTTTCCTCTATGCAGCTGCCGCAGGTATTTCGACGGCTGCCTTTCCTGATTGATATTTTATAGTATGAATATTCTTTCGCTTATATCTGCATTCTCGAAAAGTATCTCTGAAGATATGCGTTGGAATATATCTACTCCAGAGTCCGATTGCTCTCGATCTTGACATGGATGCCGTCCTGAACCAGCTTGCGGAAGAAGTAACGTTCCACATCTGCTTCTACGATGCTGCTGGCAAAGTTGATAGTCAGGATATCTTCAAAACTGATGATGGCACAGTTTGTACGGGACGAAAACGGCTGTCCCATATAGATATCAAACCGCTCGATATAGGGCTTCATATCCGCAGGGACATGCAGGGCCCCCATATTGGTCAGTCCGGCAGAGGAGTTCTTATCCTGAACTTTTGTGTAGAAGGTGCGGACTACCATATCCTTGATAAAAAGAGGAACAACACGGATCAGGGGATTGCGCTGTGTGGCGGCATTGGTGGTGATATCTCCGCGCAGGAATTTATCATTGATATAATAACGCATGTAATGATGTATGTGCTCAACGATTTCTTCAAAGCGGTAATTGCCAAGTCGCGGATCGATGGAGGGATATACCATGGTGATGAAATTGCGCAGCGTCTTTGAGGGAAAGAAGCGGCGGAGATTTACAGGCATGGCGATCCGGACCGGACGCAGCCGCAGATGGAAATCGGCATTTTGTTTTTGCAGCAGGGCGTAGAGCAGGACTGCGTTCAGGTATTCGGTGATGCTTGCGTTATATTTCCTGGCGACAGTCATGACTTCCTGCACGGAAAGGACACCGTCAATGATATTCAGCGTATAGAAGGGTTCCTTCGTACCGCGGATCCGATAGGTCTTCTCTGCAGGACGGGGTGGACATACCTGTGCGTTGGCGTAACGCATATAGGCATCTTCCAGCTCTTCCGGGTCTGGCTCGGTATTGATATCCAGCACGAAGCCTTCGGGAGATACGGGATGACCAAGCAGCCCGAGATAGGTGGCAGTCAGGGTCTGCAGGAGGCACATGCCGCCGGTACCGTCTCCGAGACAGTGATGCGCTTCCAGTGAGATTCGTCTGCCGCAATAGTACAGCCGGATCAGATAACGATTATTACCTTTGAACGGCATGGGCATACAGGGGTTCTTGATATCTTCAGTGACGTACGGGCCAGGCCTGTTATTGGGTTCGAGGTAACGCCAGAACAGGCCTTTGCGGATTGCTACCTTATAGGTTGGAAACCGCGGCAGTGTTTTATCCAGGGCGGTCTGCAGCAGTATGGGATCGACGGTTTCTTTCAGCATGACGGACAGACGGTAAACGGATGAAAAATCCCGCCGCTGCAGAGTCGGGTAGACAATGGCGGACAGATCCAGTTTGTACCAGACGTCCTTCTTGACTCTGCCGGGCTTTCCGCTTCCGGCCTGCTTTGGTTTGCGGATCGTGCTGCGCTGGTAGTTTGACATGTTTGCCTAGTCCTCCATCCCCGAATTTTCATGGAAATATACTTTCTTTAACATATCATACCATAAATATGACTTTGTATGTTAAAATATTACTATGAAAGTCTTCGACTTTCACAGCATGGATGGCCATGCGGCCCGCCCGACGGCAGGCTGCGCATGATGTAAGTTTACTATAAAATCATGGACAAAGGAGCAGATATATGTCTATTACCGAGAAACGAAATGCTAATTTAATGCATCTGATCAAGCGGATGCACGGTATTGTAGAGAATACAGATATTGAGAAGCATCGTCAATCTCAGAAATATTTTGGAGCGCTGCTTGGCAGCAACAAGGACATGCTGATCGAAGAGGTGGGTATACATGATCATACAGGCACAGGAGATATCCTGCAGGGAGAGTGGGTTTATGTGAACAGGGCACATATGAAGAAATATGTTATCCTCTATTGTCATGGCGGCGGCTATTCCACGGGGAGCAGACTTTATGCCAGGACGTTGACGGGGAAGCTGGCAATGTCTACTTCTATGGATGTGCTGAGTTTTGATTACAGGCTTGCACCGGAACATCCGTATCCGGCCGCGTTGGATGATGCCATGAAAGTATGGAATTATCTGATGCTCTTGGGATATGGGGCGAGAGATGTGATACTGGCAGGAGATTCCGCCGGCGGGAATCTGGCGCTGACGCTGACTTTGAAACTGAAGAAGGAGAAGCGGCTTATGCCGCGCGGCCTTGTTTTGATGTCCCCATGGACGGATCTGACGTCATCGGGGAAATCCCACCAGACGAAGGCGAAGATCGACCCAGTGTTAAATGCCGCTTACCTGGCGGATATGATCCGCAATTATGCGTCCGAGGAGAACCTGGCTGATCCGTTTATTTCGCCGTTGTTCGGCGAATTCGAAGGCTTTCCGTCTACCTATATACAAGTCGGAGAGAACGAAGTGCTGCTGGATGATTCCAAATTGCTTTATCAGAAGCTGCTCAGTGCGAATGTATCCGTGAAGCTGGATATCTTTACGGGGATGTGGCATGTTTTCCAGATGTCACCTTTTAAGACGGCCTATGAGGCGATGGACAAGAATGCGGAATTTATTTATGATATCTGCAGATGACCGCCGGCAGTGCCGATCGGAAGGAGTTCATAAATTTTGACGGGAATAAAAAGGATTTTCGAGATAAACCGCGAATAATAGCAGTAGAAACGTAACTGGGAAGCCATAGAAGCTCCGAATCTATGAGCAGCCAAGGGCGGGCTGAACAGCGATTGAATTTGAGAAAGGCACACCATGAACATACGGGAAAGTCTGGAACAGTGGGAGAAAGAGTATCTTAGCCCCCATGCCATGCTCAGTATGCATTCCAGGGGGAGACTTAAACCGGAAGAGCAGTGTGATATCCGGCCGGTATTTCAGAGAGACAGGGACAGGATCATACACAGCAAGTCTTTTCGGCGTCTTAAGGACAAGACACAAGTTTTTCTTACACCGGAGGGAGATCATTATCGTACACGGTTAACGCATACACTGGAGGTCAGTCAGACGGCCAGGACGATTGCCAAGGCGCTGCAGCTTAACGAGGACCTGGTGGAGGCCATTGCTTTAGGGCATGATCTGGGACACACACCTTTCGGTCATGCGGGGGAGCGGGCGTTGGACAGGGCTTGTCCTTATGGATTCCGACACAATGAGCAGAGTGTGAGAACGGTAGACTTGCTTGAGAAAGACGGGCAAGGCATCAATCTGACCATGGAAGTGCGGGACGGTATTCTGAACCACCAGACAGCTTCCATGCCGGCTACCTTGGAGGGGAGGATCGTCAGGTTTGCGGATAAGATTGCCTATATCCATCACGATACGGACGATGCGATCCGGGGTAATATCATGAAGGAGGCGGATGTACCTTCGGAGATCAGCGCCGTTGCCGGACACAGCTGTACGCAGCGCCTGGATTATTTCATACATAATATCGTGACCAACAGCAGAGGCAGGGATGATATCCGTATGTCCAAAGAGGCGGAGGATGCCATGCGGACGATGCGTGAATTCATGTTTCGGAATGTTTACCGCAATCCCATTGCCAAGGGGCAGGAGAACAAGGCGGAGAATCTGGTGGTCACTTTATATGAATACTATATGAACCACACGGAGAAGCTTCCGAAATTCCTGTATAGACTTATGGAAGAAGGGGAGCCTTTGGAAAGAATTGTGTGTGACTATATTGGTTCCATGACGGACCGTTTTGCCATAGCGCAGTATCAGGAGATCTACATTCCGAAAACATGGCATGGCTGATGAGGGCCTGGAATATAGAGATAATGAGATAAGCGTGCATGGAGAATCCTATAGATAAAGAAGGGACAAGATGTATTATCCGGATGAACTGATCGAAGAGATCAGAATCAAAAATGATATCGTCAATGTAATTTCGGGATATGTCCGCCTGCAGAAGAAGGGGAGTAACTATTTCGGGCTGTGTCCGTTTCACAATGAGAAATCACCCTCCTTCTCTGTATCTCCGGGGAAACAGATGTATTACTGTTTCGGCTGCGGAGCAGGCGGTAATGTGATCACGTTTCTGATGGAATATGAGAATGCGACTTTTCAGGAAGCGGTCAAGATACTGGCTGACAGGGCAGGCATCAATCTGCCGGAGATGGAATATAATGAGGAGGCCAGAAAGAAGGAAAGCAGGCGGAGCAGACTGCTGGAGATCAATAAGGAGGCAGCCCGGTATTACTATTACATGCTCCGCAATCCGAGAGGAAAAATCGGCTTTCAATATCTGGCGGGGCGGCAGCTGTCCGACGAGACTATGAAGAAGTTTGGCCTTGGCTATGCGGACGGAGCGGCCTCCGATCTGACGGCTTATCTACGCTCCAAGGGGTATGGGGACGATCTTCTGCAGGAATCGGGATTGATCACTTTTGATGAGAAAAGGGGAGTCCACGATAAATTTTGGAATCGGGTCATGTTTCCGATCCAGGACGGCAATCATCGGGTGATAGGCTTTGGCGGCCGGGTGATGGGAGACGGCAAGCCGAAGTATCTGAACTCGCCGGAGACGATGATCTTTGATAAGAGCCGCAACCTGTACGGCTTGAATTTTGCACGAACTTCCCGTAAGGGAAATATCATCCTCTGCGAGGGGTATATGGATGTGATCGCCATGCATCAGGCCGGTTTTACACAAGCAGCGGCTTCACTGGGAACGGCATTTACGACAGGACAGGCCAGCCTTCTGAAGCGGTATACGGAAGAGGTCCTGCTAGCCTATGACAGTGACGGGGCCGGTACGAATGCGGCGATGCGGGCGATCGGGATCTTGCGGGAATCCGGGATTCGAGGTAAAGTGATCGACATGCGCCCCTACAAGGATCCGGATGAATTCATGAAGAATCTGGGACCGGAAGCATTTCAGGAGAGGATCGATCAGGCGCAGAACAGCTTTTTCTTTGAACTGAGCGTCTTGGAGCGGGATTACCAGATGGATGATCCGGAATCCAAGACAGCCTTTCACAGAGAGATCGCGAAGAAGCTGTGCAGCTTTGAGGAAGAGGTGGAGCGGGAGAACTACATAGAATCGACGGCGCAAAAATACCATATCGGTTTTGAGAATTTACGGAAACTGGTGAGCGGATATGCGGCGCAGACCGGGCTGGTACGGCCGGTGATGAGACCGAAGAGTACGCTTTCAAAGAAGAACACGCCGGAGGAGAATGCGAAGAAATCCCAGCGCCTGCTTCTGACCTGGATCACGGAAGAGCCGAAGCTGTATCAGAAGATCAAACCCTATATTGCGGCCAGTGATTTTACAGATACACTTTACCAGGATGTGGCGGACAGGCTGTTTGCAGATCTGGAACAGGGTGTCTACCAACCGGCGGCGATCATCAGTGCCTACGAGGAGGAACAAGAACAGAGGACTGTGGCAGAGATCTTCAATACGAAATTGGAGGAGATCACGACACCGCAGGAGAGAGAGAAAGCTTTCCATGATATACTCTATGCGGTGAAGAAGAACAGTTTTGAATATTATTCCAGCAGGATGGGAGCCGATATGAATGCCATAAATCAAGTGATATCGGGCAAAAAAGCGCTGGAAGAACTTAGCAAAACGCATATTTCCCTGTAATACGGGCAAGCTATTCGCAATAAGGGTTAGAGTGTCTGCGGCACGGGGATGAACATAGATCTGAAAGAGTTATAACTTGAAACATAGGAAGGATGGGCCACATAATGGACGAAAATGTACAGGCAAAGTTTGAAGAGCGCCTTAAGGAGCTCCTGGCGGCTGCCAAGAAGAAAAAGAATGTGCTGGAATATCAGGAGATCAACGACTTTTTTCAGGGAATGGTGCTGGAAGAGGATCAGTTTGATAAGATTCTGGAGACATTGGAACAGAATAATGTAGACGTGCTTCGTATTTCCGAGGATGACGATGTGGATGATGAAGAGATCATCTTAAGCGAAGAAGACGAAGTGGACGTGGAGAATCTGGATCTGTCTGTGCCGGACGGCATCAGCATTGAGGATCCGGTGCGGATGTACCTGAAAGAAATCGGCAAGGTACCTCTTTTGAATGCAGAAGAGGAGATTGAACTGGCCAAAAGAATGGAAGTGGGAGATCAGGATGCGAAGAAACGTCTGGCGGAGGCTAATCTGCGGCTTGTTGTCAGTATCGCGAAGCGTTATGTGGGCCGCGGGATGCTTTTCCTGGATTTGATCCAGGAGGGAAATCTGGGACTGATCAAGGCCGTGGAGAAATTTGATTACCGTAAGGGATATAAATTCTCGACCTATGCCACCTGGTGGATCAGGCAGGCTATCACCAGGGCCATCGCGGATCAGGCGAGGACGATCCGTATCCCGGTGCATATGGTGGAAACCATCAATAAACTGATTCGTGTGAGCAGGCAGCTGCTTCAGGAGCTGGGACGGGAACCTACCCCGGAGGAGATTGCGGAGCAGATGAACATGCCGGTGGAGCGTGTGCGGGAAATCTTAAAGATATCACAGGAACCGGTGTCTTTGGAGACGCCGATCGGCGAGGAAGAAGATAGCCATCTGGGCGATTTCATCCAGGACGACAATGTACCGGTGCCGGCGGATGCCGCCGCTTTTACCTTATTAAAAGAGCAGTTGATGGAGGTACTGGGGACTTTGACGGAGAGGGAGCAGAAGGTATTGCGTCTCCGGTTTGGTCTGGATGACGGGCGTGCCAGGACGCTGGAGGAAGTCGGCAAGGAGTTTAATGTGACTCGTGAGCGTATCCGGCAGATTGAGGCCAAAGCGCTGCGTAAACTGCGTCATCCCAGCAGAAGCCGTAAGCTGAAGGATTATCTGGATTGATGAGACCGGTGGTGCTGTCAAAACGATTGCGGACTGTGGCATCTATGGTAACGCCGGGGATGCGGGTCTGTGATGTGGGGTGCGATCATGGTTTCGTGTCAATCTGGCTGGTGGAACAGCAGGTCAGTCCCAGTGTGCTGGCCATGGATGTGCGGGAGGGACCGCTGGGAGCCGCTGCCAGACATGTGGCGGGGCACCGTCTGGAATCCCGGATCGAGACGAGATTGTCGGATGGTTTACATAATTATGAAGCCGGAGAGGCTGACTCACTGATCTGTGCCGGTATGGGCGGCAGATTGATGATGCGTATCCTGGGGGAGGAGAAGCATAAGACGGATTCCTTTAGAGAGCTGATCTTGCAGCCGCAATCGGAGTTGGAAGAGTTTCGGAGATGGCTGCGGGAGAGAGGCATGCGGATCACGGATGAGAAGATGGTGGAGGAAGACGGGAAGTTCTATCCGATGATGCGGGCGGTGCCGGGAAGCGGCGAGATCCGTTCAGTGAGGCATATGGCGCCGGATGAGGCAGGATTCCGAAGCATTATAGAGTATATAGAGAATGACGGAATCGGAGAAGAGATGTTATGTAAACTTTTTGACCGATATGGCGGCTTTTTGATGCTGCGGGGTGACAGCGTGCTGCGGGCCTTTTTACAGAAGGAAGAGAGGATCTATACGGAGATCCTCGGGCAGCTGCAGCAGCAGGGACTTTCCCATGACAAGAGAAAGAAAAGATATGCGGAAGTGGAGGCGCTCCTGTGGGAATGCCGGAAAGCGCAGGAGATTGCTGCATATATTATAGCAAAACGTTAAGAGAAAGAGGGGGTCTTATGGTTACGATCAAGATTAACGGAAAAGACAGATTCTATGAAGACGGCGTGCAGTATGAACTGATCGCAGAGCAGTATCAGAATGAGTGTACCAGCCAGATCGCGCTTGTGGAGATCAACGGGAAGATACAGGAGTTGATGAAGCGTGTCAGCCGTGACTGCGAACTGAAGTTTATTACCTACGAAAATGATATCGGGCATAAGACTTACGTGCGTTCGGCGATCATGCTGATGATGAAGGCCATCAAGGATGTGGCCGGCATGGAGATGGCAGTCAATACGAAGGTGGAATTCACCATCGGACCGGGGTATTACTGTGCCTTCCGTGGCGGCATGAAGATGGATACGGCGACCATTGAGAAGGTGAAAGACCGCATGGGAGAGCTGGCGGACATGGATCTGTTGGTGACCAAGAAGGCTTATCCTGCGGAGGAGGCGGTCGCACTATTTAAGGAGCTTGGCATGAAGGATAAGGTATCTTTGTTCCGGTATCGCAGAAGCTCCAACATCAATGTGTACTGCCTTGGTGATTATTACGATTATTACTACGGTTATATGCTGCCGAGCACGGGGTATATCAGATGTTTTGATCTGTTTCCCTATGAAGAGGGGATGATCTTACTCCTGCCGGAGAAAGAGGAGCCGGAGAAGCTGCCGACGTTCGTACCGAAGAAAAAGTTGTTCCAGACGTTGATGATGACAAGCGACTGGAACCGGGATATGGGTATCGACACGGTGGGAGACCTGAATGACCAGATCTGCCAGGGGAATATCTCGGATATGATCCTCGTGCAGGAGGCGCTGCAGGAGCGCCGGATCGGGGAGATCGCCAGGGACATTGCCAGACGGGAAGGCGTGAAATTCGTTATGATCGCCGGGCCCTCTTCTTCCGGGAAGACGTCCTTCTCCCACAGGCTGTCCATACAGCTTAGGACCTACGGGCTGAAACCGCATCCCATTGGACTGGATAATTACTATCTGAACCATGACAAGACACCGCTGGACGATGAGGGCAAGCCGGACTACGAGTGTCTGGAGGCTCTTGATGTGGAGCAGTTTAATACGGATATGAGCAGGCTGCTCGGGGGAGAGAGTGTGGAGCTGCCCAGCTTTAATTTTAAGACCGGCAAGCGGGAGTACCGTGGCAAGATCACGACGTTGGGACCTGAGGATATCCTTGTCATCGAGGGGATTCACGGACTCAATGAGAAAATGTCCTATTCCCTGCCGGCGGAGAGTAAATTCAAGATCTATATCAGTGCTCTTACCTGCCTGAACGTAGATGAACATAACAGAATACCGACCACTGACGGCCGGCTGCTGCGGCGTATGGTCCGGGATGCAAGAACGAGGGGAACGTCGGCGGATAAGACCATCGCTATGTGGCCTTCCGTGAGGCGAGGCGAGGAGAAATACATCTTTCCTTTTCAGGAGGATGCGGACGCCATGTTCAATTCGGCTATGACCTATGAGCTGGCTGTGATCAAGCAGTATGCGGAGCCGCTGCTGTTTAACATCAGGAAAGGTGAGCCGGGCTATCATGAGGCCAAGCGGCTGCTGAAATTCCTGGAGTATTTCTTGGGTGTCAGCAGTGAAGAGTTGCCGACAAATTCGTTATGCAGGGAGTTTGTGGGCGGAAGCTGCTTCGATGTGTAGATATACAGAGGGATCTGCCATGAATATATGCATCGTGGATGACGATAAGTATGTGGTCGAGAAGATCGTAGAGGGGATTGACTGGAAAAAATGGGGTATCGAAGGCGTTTATACGGCTTATAATATCAGACAGGCGAAGGAGATTTTAGGCACCTTGCAGGTGGATATCCTTCTTTCGGACATTGAGATGCCGCAGGGGAGCGGGCTGGAGTTGCTGGAATGGGTAAGGGAGCAGAAACTGCCTGTGGAGTGTATCTATTTGAGCAGCTATGCACACTTTGCGTATGCGCAGAAGGCGCTGCAGCTGCATTCGAGAGGGTATCTGTTAAAACCGGTGTCCAACAGAGAACTGGAAAATGTACTGGGAAGCCTTGTGGAGAATATGCGTGTCTCTACGGGTGAGAGCGGAAGGGATAGACAGCAGGCAAAGGAGAAATATTGGCGTGGCCTTCAGACGGGAGAGGTCGGCAGGGCGACCGGAACGGAGGGAAGCATATATAGTCCGGATGAGATACTGATGCTTTGCATGCTGCGCATCTTCAGGGGGATGGAGCATCGGAAAGCGCAGAGCGATGCGGTCTTTTCTCCTGTGCTGATGCATATGGCAGAAGAACTCATGTGTGGGGAAGGCTATGTGACAGATACCATTGTCAGGCACAGTGATGATTGCTTTATGATAGTGTGTAAGGGCATCCCGAAGGAAAAGGAGATGTTTCGGGATGACATGAGGAAGCTACTTTCGGAGATTGAAAGAGAGCTGCATGTGGCGGCTTGTATTTATGTGGGCAGGTCTTTTGACATCGGGACAGGCTATGAGCGGCTGAATGCCCTGTTGCAGATGGTGCGGGAAGGGGTTCCCTGTGAAGAGGGAATTCTTCTTGAAGAAGAATGGCAGGGGCGGGAAGCGGTGTATGTGCCGCCGGACTTCTCTTTGTGGGAACAGAAGATGGTGCGTATGCAGGATATAGACGAGGTGTCGACGCAGATTGGAGAGTATGTGACTGCGCTCTGGCGGAAGGGGCAGGCGAATGTAGAGGTGTTCGGACGCTTCAAGGCCGATCTGCAGCAGATGGTCTTTCATTTCATGGTGGAAAATAATATCCTGATGAATCAGATCTTTGAGGCCGGGGAGTTTGAACATTACTGCAATAAAGCTTCCTGGACGCTGCGGGACATGAAAGAATTTATCTACATCCTGTTCAAGAAGCTTAAGGCTGTGATCCGTGTTGAGGATACCGAAGAGAATGTGGTAGAGCAGATCATACATTATATAGAAGAGAATCTTGGCGGAGATCTGTCAAGAGCGAAGCTGGCCGCAAGGGCATACATATCGGAAGACTATCTGTCGAAGAAATTCGCCCTGCATACCGGTATGAGTATACCGAATTATGTTTCGACCAGAAGGATGGAGAGAGCAAGGGATTATTTCAAGAATACCACCCGCAGTGTAAGCGAGGTTGCCACGTTGGTTGGGTATACCAATTTTTCTTATTTCAGCAAGACATTCCGGGATTATGCGGGATGTACTCCGAACGAATTCAGGAATCGCTATAACAAGTAGACGACCGGATGGGCAGATTGTATATCAAGAGGGTATAAAACCTGCCATAACAGGTATATTTAACAAAAATCTGACATACTAACAAAAAAATGATATCACAAAAAAGAGCAGATTGACGAAAATCTGCTCTTTTTTGTTACTTTCTCAGCCGAAAATTTATAGAGTCAAATTTAAAAAAAAGATAAAATCTTTTCATCAGGAAAAAATAACAGACATAAACCTGCTGCTATGAATGAATCCCGGGACGTGAATGGTAACAGGAAACTGTTATAAAAGTGAGGAGGCATGTTGATGAGTAAAAGAAATACGGTAAGCAAGAAAGGAAACATCTGGCACAGGGTTTACAGTGACCGCGCACTATATCTGCTGTTGCTGCCATCATTTATCATTATGTTCATATTTACTTATTTGCCGATGTATGGCGTTGTGATCGCCTTCAAGGATTTCACGCCGGCGAAGGGAATCATGGGAAGTTCATGGGCCGGGCTTAAGTATTTCAAGCAGTACTTTAATTCTTTCCAGTTCTGGCCGACGATCAAAAACACCCTGATTTTGAGTATTTACAGTATTGTGGTGACGTTTCCTTTGCCGATCGTGCTTGCGCTGATCTGTAACCAGATGCGGACCGGTAAATTCAAAAAGATCTTCCAGGTATCTACCTATCTGCCACATTTCATTTCTACGGTAGTTATGTGCGGTATGATCATCCTGTTCTTATCACCGAGTTCCGGTGTGATCGCGAAGCTGCTCAGCCTGATCGGGATCCAGATGCCGAACGTGATGGGGTCTGCCGGCGCCTTTCCCAGCGTCTATGTATGGACGGAAGTCTGGCAGCATTTAGGATGGGACAGTATTCTGTATATCGCAGCATTGGCGGCAATCGACCCTTCTTTGTATGAAGCAGCGACCATGGACGGTGCATCCAAATGGCAGAAGATGCTCAAGATCGATATTCCGCTGCTCATGCCAACGGCGACGGTGATGTTTATCCTGAGGATGGGAAGCGTTATGAATGTCGGTTTCGAGAAAGTATATCTGCTGCAGAATAACTTGAATACGGCATCCAGCGAGATCATATCCACTTATGTGTATAAAATGGGTCTTGTCAGCAGCCAGTACAGCCTTTCGTCTGCAATCGGTCTGTTTAATAACCTGATCAATCTGGTACTTCTGGTGACGGTGAACTACATATCGAAGAAGATGAGCGATACATCATTAGTATAGGAGGGCAGTCATGAGCAAAGCTATTACGAAAAATAAAATTCAGAAATCCAGACAGGATAAGATGTTCGATTTTATCATTTATGCGGTTGCAGTGCTTCTCATCGTGATAACAGTCTATCCGATGTACTTTATCGTGATCGCTTCCATCAGCAATCCTACGGACGTATCCAGCGGCAACATTCTCTTCTGGCCGAAGGGAATCAATATGCGGGGATATGAGCAGCTGCTGAATTACCAGCAGTTGTGGACAGGCTACAAAAATACGATTATTTATACGGTGCTCGGTACCTGTGCAAATCTGGTAGTGAACATTTCAGCATCCTATGCGCTTTCCAGAAAGAACCTGGTGGGTAAGAAACTGATCACCTTTTTCTATCTGATCCCCATGTTTTTCGGCGGCGGTCTGATCCCGACTTACTTGATCGTTAGGAATTTCCATCTGCTGGATACGAGATGGGTAATGATCCTGCCATTTTCAGTCATTACATATTATATCATTGTGGGAAGAACTTTCTTCTCCAACAATATTCCCGACGATTTGTGGGAGGCGGCCCAGATTGACGGTTGCGGGAATTTGAATTTTTTCTTTAAGATCGTACTGCCCCTGTCCAAGGCGGTGATCGCGGTGATCGCGCTGTGGTCCGCGGTAGGACACTGGAATTCTTACTTTAATGCTTTGATCTATTTGCGGGATGAAATGTATCAGCCGCTGCAGATCGTGCTTCGGAATATCCTGATCAATAACCAGACTGCAAGCATGATGATGACCGGAACGGCGGCTACCGAGGCAAGACAGGCAGCGGAGTTGATCAAATACGGAGCAATAGTTGTTTCCTCAGCGCCGATCATGTGTATGTATCCTTTTGTGCAGAAGTACTTTAATCAGGGCGTTATGATCGGAGCGGTCAAAGGCTGAAGAATCTATGCCGAAGTGTCACAAATTCTGTTGATCGCAGAGCAGAATCTGAAATTCAGCTCGCGTCTTCAGCGCAAAGCGTTTCGGAATGGAGGGAAAGATGATAAAGACGGAGATGAGCATCAGTTATCAATGTAAAACATTTATATATACAGAATGAAGGAGGATTAACAGTATGAGAAAGAAAGCAGCAACAGGACTCATCAGCGTGATGATGGCAGCAACAATGGTGGCCGGAACACTTACCGGCTGCGGCGGCTCCGAGGGAGCAGCCATGAACGGTGCGGATGGCACACAAGCGGATGCGTCGGGAGATTCCGGAGAGACGGCGGATGGCGTGGAGGAGTTCACGATCGCTACGGTGAGATGGACGGATGCCTGGCCCAATGAATTCATGAATGAAGGCATCATGAAGGAGTTGGAGGAGAAGCATAATATCAAGATTAATTGGCAGGTATACTATAACAGTGACTGGACAGAGCAGAAATCGCTGCTTCTGGCGTCGGGAGATCTGCCGGATGCATTCTTTGGTTCAATCTGTCTGACAGAAACAGATGTGGCACAGAACAAGGACTATTTTGTGGAATTGACAGAGGGCATTGAGAAGAATATGCCGAATCTGACGGCTATTTTCGAGAAGGAGCCGGAACTTAAAGCAGCGGCACAGAACCGTGACGGCGAGATCTACAGTCTGGTAAAGAAGCTGCCTCTGCGTCCGAAGGTAGCCAATGCTATGTACATCAATAAAGAATGGTTAGACAATCTGGGACTTTCCATGCCTACGACCTATGAAGAGCTGGCAGACGTGCTGAAGGCATTCAAAGAGCAGGATGCAGACGGCGACGGCGATCCGAATAATGAAATTCCTTATACGAATGCCGGATCTTTGTCAGGAGATCTTAGCAACCTCCTTGCTCCGTTCGGAACGATCGTCAGCAGAACGGGCAATTTCATGCAGATTGATGCATCCGGCAATCCGGCATTTGTACCGATCACAGATCATTATAAAGAAGCGGTAAAATGGGCACATGAGCTGTATGCATCGGGATGCCTTGATCAAGAGTATTTTACGCAGGACAGTTCCATGGCTTCCGCGAAGAGAATGGCAGAAGGCGGCTCTCAGACAGGACTTGTGTTCGCGTGGACGGCAGACGCCGAGATGGGTGAGAACGCAGGGCAGTTTGAGTTGTGTGAGGCAGTTGCGGGACCGGATGGAAACCGGTATGTTGAATCAGATCCTACGTTCCTTGACATTGCAAACAGAGAACTGATCATCACTACACAGTGTAAGAATCCTGATAAGCTGCTGCAGTGGGCGGATGATTTCTATACGGATCTTGTATCTTTGCAGACATACTATGGCTCTATACCGGATCAGATAGCGGACAAAGGCGACGGAACTTATGAAGTGCTTCTTCCTGCGGACGGAACGACACTGGATACTTCGGCGTGGTCTTATTCCATGAGAGATTTCGGTCCCAAGTATATGACGGAAGAGTTCCAGAAGAACGTGATCCTGCCGGACAGCCAGGGCGACGGCGTGAAGCTGGCACAGGATGAGACTAATGCAAAATATGCTTCCGATATCGCATTCCCTGTCGTAAGTTATACATCGGAACAGCTTACCACATTGGCAAGTCTCACGACAGACATCAATGATTATGCTTCTGCGCAGTATGCACACTGGGTGGTAGACGGCGGCATTGAGGAAGAGTGGGATGCGTATCTGGCACAGTTGGATCAGATGGGATTACAGGATGTTTTGGCGATCCACAATGATGCTTATGCTGCATATAAGGCGATCGTACAGTAATTATTGATGTGCGGTTTAATTGATAGAACCGGTGTCTGCACGTAAGGGCGGATGCCGGTCTTTGCTTATAAGGATCTGACGATTGTACTTTAAGTAAGAGTGACAAGAGGCTGGATGAGAGTTATTATGATAAAGAAGGATGCGTTGTTACTTCAGATGTTTAACAGGGCAGAATGACTGCCCGGAAAAGAGGTAAGTTTATGAAAGAATGTTATCAGATCAAAACGGCTCCCGCATGCAGGGCGGAGAATGTCATTGCAGGGGAGAAATATCGGATCAGTGTGCTGACAGACGGGCTTGTGAGGCTGGAGTATGCTGAGCACGGGGTGTTTGAAGACCGGCCGACACAGATCGTGTGGAACAGGGATCTGGGGGCCTGTGATTTCCAGGTGATCGATGAGGAGGGCAATTTGGAAATCATCACGGAAAGGCTCCATCTTCGCTACGACAAAGGGGAATTTCGGCCCAATGGTCTCTCCATCGATGTGAAAGGCGGTCTTTTTCCGTTTGGCGGTCAGTGGCGCTACGGGGATGAGACGAAGGTGATCAACATCGGCGACCTGAAAGGAACAGCCAGAACACTGGATAATGCGGACGGTGAGATTCCGCTGGAGAAGGGGCTGGTGTCTCAGTTGGGACATGCGGTGATGGATGACAGCAAGTCTTTAGTGATCCGTGAGGACGGCTGGGTGGAAGTCAGGAAGCAGCCGGAGATCGATCTGTATTTCTGGGGGTATGGGACGGACTATCTGGCCTGTATCCAGGATTTCTACCGATTGTGTGGGACCACGCCGATGGTGCCGCGATATGCACTTGGCAACTGGTGGAGCCGGTATCACAAATATACGGAGCAGACTTATCGGGAACTGATGGAGCGTTTCCAGGCAGAAGACGTGCCATTGTCTGTGGCGGTCATCGATATGGACTGGCATTTGGTAGATATCGACAAGAAGTATGGCAGCGGCTGGACCGGCTATACCTGGAATAAGGAGCTCTTTCCTGATCCGAAGCGGTTCCTAAGCTGGCTTCATGAGCAGGGGATGCATGTGACACTGAATGTCCATCCGGCAGATGGAGTACGGGCTTACGAGGAAATGTATGAGCCCATGGCGAAGGCTCTGGGCGTCGATGTAGATCAGGAGCTGCCGGTAGAATTTGATGTGTCGGATGAGAAGTTTATGGAGGCGTACTTTACATATCTGCATCACACAAGAGAAGAAGAGGGTGTTGATTTCTGGTGGATAGACTGGCAGCAGGGTGTGTCTTCCAAGGTGGAGGGACTGGATCCGCTCTGGATGTTGAATCACTATCACTATCTGGACAACGGACGCGACGGAAAGCGACCTATGACTTTTTCCAGATACGCAGGACCTGGCAGCCACCGTTATCCGGTGGGATTTTCGGGAGATACGATCGTCAGTTGGAAGTCCCTTGCTTTCCAGCCTTATTTCACGGCGTCGGCTTCTAATATCGGGTACGGAATGTGGAGTCATGATATCGGCGGGCATATGTTGGGCATCCGGGATGATGAGCTGTGTGGCAGATGGGTACAGTTCGGCGTATTCTCACCGATCATGCGTCTGCATTCGACGAACAGTATGTTTAATTCAAAAGAGCCGTGGCGGTATCGGCCGGAAATTTGTGAGATGATGGAGAAGTTCCTGCGTCTGCGTCATAAGATGCTGCCTTATCTGTATACCATGAATTACAGGCAGTATGCGGAACGTATCCCAATGATCCTGCCCATGTACTATTCGTATCCGAACGCCAGAGAAGCATACCAGGTACCGAATCAGTATCTGTTCGGCAGTGAGATGATGGCGGCGGCCATCACCACGCCCTGTCTGAAAGGACTGAATATGGCGAAGACCACCGTATGGCTTCCGGAAGGAAGATGGTATGATATCTTTACCGGATTGTGTTATGAAGGTGGCAGGATGATGAATCTGTACCGGGATATCAATTCCATACCGGTATTTGCGAAGGCCGGTGCCATTGTACCGTTCCAGGAGGAATATGGCATCAATGCAGGAGAGAATCCGCAGAAGCTGCATCTGTATGTATATGCAGGAGCGGATGGCAGTTTTACATTGTATGAGGATGACAATATTTCTAACGGCTACCGGGAAGGCAAGTGCGTGAAGACGCAGTACAGATGGCAAGAAGAAGCGGGCTGCCTGTGTATTCATAAGGCAGAGGGTGAACTTACCCTGGTGCCTGAGAAGCGGGATTATATTCTTACCTTCTGCGGCATCACGCAGGCGAAAGTGTCCTGCAATCCGGAAGAACAAGTAACGGATGGCGGCAAAGTCGTATCTGTGGGACAGGATGCTATGGGACGGTTGGAGGTCGTATTGGAGCATGTGCCTGTTACAAGCAAAATCACAGTATCCCTGCAGGAGAGGAAGTATGCGGATAAAGAGACCGTGGACAGATGTTTCCGGATCCTTGATCGAGCGGAGATCGAGATGATGGTAAAAGAGAGCGCTTTCCATGTGGTGGAGACGCAGCAGGATACAGCGAGACTTTTGGGTGGTCTGTTGGCACTTCAGCTTGACACTGACCTGTATGGAGCGCTGGCGGAGATTGTTTCAGCCTGAGTAGGACCGGCTGGCGGGGGTATGAGAATGGAAGGCAGGAAGCGAAGAGAACACAGATGGAAGAAGAGCAGGTCAATCGTACATATTACGCTGGAGGCCATGATCCCGGTATGTGTTTTATTCCTGCTTCTCCTGCTCTTTATGTTTCGTAGCGTGAACGAAGCGCAGAGTATGGCCTACCGATATCTGCAGGATATGGCAGAGGCAAATGCAAAAAAGGTGAAGGAAGATATCGGTATGATCAATTCCGAAATGGTCTATCTGATCAAGCAGGATAAGAACATAGCCGGTCTGCCAGAGGATATCACACCAAAGACGACTCGCTATTATGAATTGCTGGATGATATTGTTTCTCTCAACAAGACATTGAGGCTGCGTTACGGCGGACACTATTTCTTCTATGAGTATGTGGAAGCGGCGGACCTGCTCATACTGGATAACCATGCCTATTTTCCGGTGAGTCAGAAAACCGGGGAAGCCAAAGGATTGGAAGAAATGATCAGGGGCTATCTGTCGGGAGAAGAGAAGCGCTCTGAGTGGAATTACTTTAAGGCAGATGAAGAGACTTACCTGTTTTGTTTCTATGAGACGAATGGCAAGGCAGTGGGATGTATCGTGAATCTGGAAGACTTGCTGACGGATTTCAATATCAGTAATCTTGGATATGAGAGCATACCTTTCTTTATCGCCGATGACGGTGAGCTCCTTATGCGTAAACAGGAAGAGGAAGAGAATGTTATGCAGGCAGTCCGGGACAACCTCTTTTTCAGATCTCAGGTGCATACTTATGAGCTAGGCAGGATCGGTCAGCTGAAACTTTTGATAGATTCTTCTGAGGGAATTCTGGACAGGATCGTTGTGCTGCAAGTCATGAGCACGGTGCTGGCGGTTTCCATTATCCTGGCAGTCACTGTGATTGCTTTTGTTTATTACAAGAGGATTTTGGCGCCTATGAAATTGTTTGTGAAGAGACTTAGTAATCCGGAAGAAGAAAAGTGGCTTCATGACATGGATAGTCATCAACTGCTGGAGTTGGAGATGGCCAGTAAGGAATTCAGAGAGATGATGCGGCAGATTCAATCACTGAAGATCGCGATCTATGAAAAGGAACTGATGCAGAGTAAAACGGAATTGGAATATGTACAAGAGCAGATCAGGCCGCATTTCTATCTGAACTGTATCAGTGTGATCCACAGTATGGCGGAGAAATATCATGCAGATGACATTATCATGATCGCAGAGAAACTGTCAGATTATTTCCGCTATGTGGTCAACGATTCTTATGTGCTCAGACAGATTGGACAGGAAGTTGCGCATATCAGGGATTATATTGATATCCAGAAACTCAGATATGAGGAATTCTTCCGGTTTGAGGTGATGATGGACGAAGAAGTGGAGACCTGTTTGATTCCGCCACTGGTTCTGCAGGTATTTGTGGAAAATGCCATCAATCACGGGGTGAATTTTGAGAAGCAGGTGGAGATCACACTCTATATTGCGCTGGAGCAGTATCGTGAGGAAGATTATCTGTACATCTGTGTGTCGGATACCGGGGATGGATTTTCAAAAGAAGCGCTGGATAAGATCCAAAACGGAGGAAACATAGTATACAACGGCAGGAAACATGTAGGTATACAGAACACTTTGGAACGCCTGCGGATCATATATGGCGAGAAAGCGCAGGTTAGTTTCTTTAATATGACAGAGCATTGCGGCGCGGTGGTAGAACTGCGGATTCCGGTACAGATGCAGGACAACTGAGATTTTTCTCTTGCGGTAAAAAAGCCGTAGGCGTATAATGATACGTTGAGGATGGATGTAATTGATAGAATATATATTATCGCAGAAACAGGAGGAACATAGGATGAATGATAAGGTAGCGGCTTTACTGAACGATCAGATCAACAAGGAATTTTATTCGGCGTATCTGTATCTGGATATGGCTAATTTCTATAGCCGGAAAGGCCTGGATGGTTTTGCCAACTGGTATGAGATCCAGGCGAAGGAGGAACAGGATCATGCAATGCTGATGTATCAGTATTTGCAGAATAACGGGGAGACGGTTACTTTGGAGGCGATCGCGAAGCCGGATAAGAACTTTGAGGTACTGATGGATCCGCTGAAAGCAGGACTTGCGCATGAGCAATATGTGACTTCTTTGATCAATACTATCTATGAGGCGGCGCAGGAGGTGAAAGACTTCCGCACTACACAGTTTTTGGACTGGTTCATCAAGGAGCAGGGAGAAGAAGAGAAGAATTCTATGGATCTGATCACTAAGCTGGAACTTTTCGGAGATGATGCCCGCAGCCTGTATATGTTGAACAGCGAGTTGGCGGGACGTGTGTATTCGGCTCCGTCGCTTGTGCTGTAGGAAATTTAAACTGATATTGGAATGGACTTTAAGGTCTTGCTTTTGTCATTAGGTGGCTGGAGCAGGGCCTTTGTTTTTGCGGGCAGCAGAATGCTGTATTTTTTGCGATGTCTGGGACGTTTGTACAGGTTCACCCGTCTAATCAGTAGAGAGGAAATAAAGAGGAGGGAAGCCGTTGATGAATAAGCTTATAAAACGTGCGCAGTGCAGGGACGCGGACGCTTTTACCGAATTGATGCAGTCTCAAATGCAGAGTATGTATAAGACTGCGAGAATGATGCTTCGGAATGATGAAGATGCTGCGGACGCCATATCTGAGACGATCCTGATCTGCTGGGAAAAGATGGGACAACTGAGGAAAGCGGAATTTTTCAAGACATGGATGACCAGGATCCTGCTCAATGAATGCTATAATATCTTAAGGCGGAGAAAGCATGTATATCCGGTGGAGGAGATCGCAGAAGTTATGGATCCGGATAATGCTTACGCGAATGTGGAATGGATGGAGATGCTGCGCAGGTTGGATGAGAAGTACAGAATGGTCTTGATCCTATATTACGTTAATGGGTTAAAGACGACGGAAATCGGATCGGTCTTACATATCCCGGTCAGTACGGTGAGGACGAGACTGGCCAGAGGGAGAGACCAGATGGCAAAGCTTTACGGCGCGGAGCAGATGTAGCGTTAAAACACCTGCTGCAGGCGATGAAGCAGGACAAAAGCAGGGTTGAGATAAGCAGTGCTTTAATATTGTAAGACAGAAAGGGAAGATCATGAGAGAAAAAGATATCATCGAAAGTTTACAGAAAGATATTGTGATTCCGGACATCGTGCAGACAAAGGCCGATCAGATATTTCAAAAGATCCGCAAAGAAAATGGGACAGCGATCACGATGCAGACAGGAAACAGAAAATGGAAGACGGCATGGATCGCGGCCGCCGCAGCGATTCTGGCCCTTGGCACAACGGTGTGTGCAGCCGTCTATGAGTACGGCATCAGAGGTCTGGAAACGGAATTCCTGATGACATCGGAGCAAAAGCAGATTTTGGAAGAAAAGGGGTATATGACGCCCATTGTGGAGGAAACAGGCAGGCGTGACGGTGTCACCTGCCAGGGTGTTACGATAACACCGATGCAGATGATCGTTGATAAACGGTTTGCATGGATTTCTTTTCAGGTGAAGGGATTTGCGCCGGAGGAAGGGAAAGAACCGGGAGTCTATGGGAGGAAAATAACGGTCGATGATGACGAGGATGCGGCGATCCAGTCATACGGAGGATTTTACGATGGACTTCGGTATACCGGCGATGGATTTGTGCGTGAGGATGGAGCGCCGGCATATGATGCAGAGGGCAATCTGCTCCCAAAGTATGTGGATGAAGAAGGATGCATGGAGTATATTATCGAGATTGTCGGTACAAGTTATGAGAAAGGACTGCTCGGCGCTTCCCTGCATGTCGAGCTGGAAGGTCTTGGAAGTATGGATAAGGTGGAATATATTCCGGCTGTGGAGGGCGTATGGGCGTTTGATCTGGAATTGAAAGGATCCGACGCGGTCAGGAAGATAGTACTGGATACCTCGCTGGGGGAAAGTGGTGCCACACTGAAATATGCGGAAATATCGCCTATCTCGGTTTATGTGCTTGGGGATTTTCCCCTGCAGAAGGAGGAGACGGAGTCGGAGAACGGAAAAGGAGAGACGATACTTAATGAGACGTTTGTACATGCACCTGATTTTGTGGGGTTGAAGATGAAAGACGGCAGTCTGTTGACCTATATTATCAATGGAGGGACGGTGGGCTATCCTGATTCGGAGAAAGAGGTTTACCGGTGGGCTTATAGTATTACGCCAGCAGTCGACCCAGAGGATGTTGACGCGCTGTTGTTCCAAAAGTCGATTCCGCAGACGAATGCACGGGGAACATATGAATGCAGGGAAGAAGACCTGTATATCGTACCGTTAGAGTAGAGATACGTTACTATTTACGGTGCCCGGCACCCGGCTGCAAAGGCATTGAGTACGTAGTACTCGCCGATAACTTACCGGTTTCAGGTATGCGGCACATAAAAATGCTGTTTAAAGCTATTGCCAAAATCGTCCGCTTGATGGATAATAAAACAGTATACTAAGTAGAATAAATGATCGCGGCTGCACAGACGTAAGGGTGCAGGTGAGGAAAGTCCGGGCTTCACAGGGCAGGATGCCGGATAACGTCCGGTGGAGGTGACTCCAAGGCCAGTGCAACAGAGATAAGACCGCCGGAGGCCGCATTAAGCGGCTTAAGTAGTTTTGCGCAGGCAATGCTACGCGGTAAGGGTGGAATGGCAGTGTAAGAGACTACCGCTGCAGCGGTAACGCTGCAGGCTGTGTAAACCCCATCCGAAGCAAGACCGAAACGAAAGCGACAGATTGGCCCGATCTGCTTTCAGGTGGGTCGCTTGAGGTATCCGGCGACGGATATCCTAGATAGATGATCATTCACGACATAACCCGGCTTATCGTTCTGCTTAGTTTACATAAGATTTTATCCGGAAACGGATCAGGGGCACAGGAGAGGAAATCTTATGTGCCCTGTTTTGTTGAGGATAAGGTGCGTATGATATAAAAAGTTCGCGGCGTAAATCTGTTTTCTTAGAGGAAAGTGCGCAGCAGAAGAAAATGCGCAGCAGAGGAAAAGGTGTGGATAAGAAATCCGGCAGAATATTCCATTCGGTCATACTGTGTCTGCTTCTGACATGGACGATGCCGCTTTGTGTGCAGGCGGCAGCAAAAGGTGAGGATACCTTGCCGCCGCATTTGATCCAGTCAGTGACGCAGCAGGAACTCTATGAAGGCATGGTCGCGCTCGGCATGCTGCAGTGTCCTGTTCTAAAGGTGTCGGACTGTGAAAAAGCGTTCGAGAATGTTAAAGAATGTGTCGTGCGGGTCAATATGGGGAATGCTTATGGAAGCGGCATCGTATGGGAGATGACAGAAGAGAGCGTGATCGTTGCCACTAACAGACATGTGCTGGATTACTGGCAGGAAACAGACAGCTTTCTCTATTTTCAGCAGGGCCATTATATGGACGCACATATCGTGGGAGTATCCGGAAAGTATGACGTGGGGTTTCTGTCAGTGGACAACGGACAGTTTACTTATGACGAATTGGAGGAACTGCGAAGCATCGCCATGGATCAGAGTGTTTACGAGCAGCTGGACTCGGGAGACGAGATGTTCTGTGTGGGGGCCGGGCCTGGGCCGGAAGTGGGTGAACTTCTGTTCCATAAGGCGAAGCTGGAAGAACGTGCACGTTACATTGAGGAGTTCGGAACTAAGATGCTGTATGGGTACGGGTTTGCCAGAACGGGGATGTCGGGCGGTGGTATTTTTGACGGGTACGGACATTTGATCGGTATGGTGACAGGCGGGACACTGCAGAACGAAGTGGCCGGAGTACCATTGCCGGCTATCGTGGAAGCGTATCAGGAGATTGTCTGCTGCCAGACAGAGTGAGGCAGCAGGAGAGGCAGAATAAGTTGTGAAGACAGCGAAGAATCAATCGATTGAAAGGCTGTGAAGGCTATGGAGGAGCAGAGTAAAATTTCATTTCAGGTTAGAGAGAGCCGGATGTCGCTTGTGACAGGGATTCTGTCGATCGGTTTTGCGATATTCATCTTTGTGATGTGGATCTTGCACCCTAAGGGGCAGGGCGGCGGCCTGCTCTTATATGTGCCGCTTTTGTTCATGGCGGGAAGTGGGATCGGGCTTTGCATCGTTTACCGGAACAGAAGAGTGATCGTAGAAGAAATGAACATGTGTTATGTAAACTCATTAAAGAAAACGAAACTATTTACACTTGATGAGATCGGTTTCTGTAAGCTGGATGTGGGTGGCGGCAAAATAACAATGATTCTTTACGATTTGGTTGGAGATAAGTTATGTAAACTTGATTTTGGCATGCAGGGTATGGGGGAATTTCTGCAGTATCTGGTGGATAACAAAGTAAAGACCGAACTTGACGGCAGACGGAGAAACAGACGGGAGAGTTTTCTGCCGGAACTGATCGTGAAAGAGACGGCAGTCTGTGCAGAGGAAATTGCCAAATGCGCAGAAACTTTCTATGACGAAGCGGAGAAGATCTTTCGGGATTGGGAGAAGCGAAATAAGAGATTTGAGGTAGAATGGGAGATCGGTTTTGCAGAATATACGGAAGAAGATTTGGCGAAACAGACGAAACGGAAGCGATCCTGGGAGTGGACGAGTTCTCTGGCGGAGGGGATGGCGGAGCTGCCGGAAGATTATGAGTGTGTATTGGAGGCATATCTGAAGAGGGATGGGGCCTATATCGTGGACCAAAGGGGAGAAATCATATCCATACAGATGCCTTATTTGAGCAGATGCAGGTCTTATCAGATTGGAGAGAGGACACGGATCAGAAGAGTGGATGAGAAGACGCTGACAGAGGAGATTGAACAGTATCTGGAAATGTTGTCTAAGGAAATGCCAAGACATAAATACCGGATGGAATCCTTTTCTATCAGGCATCCGCTGCAAAAGAGCGCGGGCAGACTTGGTGTGACAGGAAAGTAAAGTCAGGCGTGACAGTGAAGCAGAGGGCAGAACTGTTACTGTTTACAGAAGAAATTGTCAGATAATAATATACGGTAGTTTCATAATGTGGTAAAATGATTGCGGAGACGATTATTTTATGTGTCCGGCTTTGGTGGGGCAAAAGAGAAAATTGAGAAAATAACGTGGAAGAGCGCAAGGAGGGTAAGGGTATGGCATTATTTCAGATCAGCAATGACAAGATCACGATACAGGTGGACAGCATGGGGGCAGAGCTTAAATCACTGAAAGACGTGGCCTCGGGCAGGGAATATATGTGGCATGCAGATCCGCAGTATTGGAAAAGGACTTCGCCGGTTCTTTTTCCGCTGGTAGGAGGCTTAAAGGACGGCATATACAGACTGGACGGTCGGGAATATCCGATGGGACAGCATGGATTTGCCAGAGATATGGAATTTCAGTTAAAAAGTCAGGTGGCCAGTGAGATCTGGTTTGTGCTGGAGTCAAATGAGGAGACGATGCAGAAGTATCCTTATCCGTTTACATTGGAATTGGGCTATGAACTTAAGGAGAATACCGTTGTTGTGAAGTGGATCGTGAAGAATCCGGCAAAAGAAGAGATGTATTTTTCGATTGGCGGGCATCCGGCGTTCCTTTGTCCGATCGAGGAAGGAACGAAGCAGACCGATTACAGCATCCGACTGGATGCCGGGGAGAAGGTGACGGCTTCCACTTTGGATAACGGCCTGGTGGATGGGAAAACAGTGGATCATTGTCTGGATCAGGGGATGCTTTCTGTGACGGAGCATCTTTTTGACGGAGATGCATTGGTGATCGAGCATGATCAGGCACACAGTGTGGCATTGGTGAAGCCGGACGGGGAGGCATATCTGACGGTAACTTTTGATGCACCTCTGTTTGGCATTTGGTCTCCGCCGAAGAAGCAGGCGCCTTTTATTTGTATTGAGCCCTGGTATGGAAGATGTGACAGGGCGGATTTTGCAGGAGACTGGACGGAACGGGAATGGGGACAGACTCTTGCGCCGGGTGGGACATTTCAGACTGCGTATACGATCACGATCTCGTAAGGGCTGACCGGTCGTAGAAGACTGTAAAAGGTATTTTCGAAAGTTACATGCGTTTGGCAATAAGGAAGTACAGAGATAATAAGTCGGACAGGGTAACGAGGGAGAACGGAGACTGAATCGTTACCAGAAATTGTTGGAGGAGAAGAATGGCACCGATTGTACAGTGTATGGGACTTACTAAGACATATGGCAGGAAAATCGCACTGAACCAGGTTCATCTGAATCTGGAGCGGGGGAGGATCATCGGTCTGCTGGGGCCTAACGGAAGCGGTAAGACAACATTGATCAAGATCATGAATGGATTGCTAAATCCTACATCGGGAGATATTTTGATCGAAGGTGTCAGGCCCGGTGTGGATACGAAATACAGGATTTCCTATCTGCCGGAGCGCACGTATCTGTATCCTGGTATGCGGGTGGAGGAGATGATCCGGTATTTTCAGGATTTTTACCCGGATTTCAGGATGGACAGGGCTTATGATATGTTGGCGAGACTGCAGATCGAACCGCAGGAGCGGCTGAAGAACCTTTCCAGGGGAACGAAAGAGAAGGTGCAGCTTATTCTGGTGATGAGCAGAGATGCGGACCTGTATATTCTCGATGAACCGATCGCAGGTGTTGACCCGGCATCCAGAGACTATATTCTGCATACGATCGTGCAGAACTATAACAGAAATGCGACGATACTGCTTTCAACGCATTTGATAGCTGATGTGGAGAGTATTTTGGATGAGGTCGTATTTATTCGATACGGCAATATCATCCTCCAGGCCGGTGCAGAGCAGATCAGGCGCCATGAAGGGAAATCTGTGGATCGGTTTTTCAGGGAGGTGTTTGCGTGTTAGGGAAGTTGATGAAATATGAATGGCAGGCGACCTGGAGATTACTTCTTCCGGCAAATCTGCTGATCGTTGTGATGACCTTCTTTGCCTGCATGGCGATTAGGCTGAATCTTGGGGATATCAAAAATGAAGGTATTGTCTTTGCTGCCGTCATGATTCTGGTAACGTATGTGGGCAGCATGTTTGTGGTTATGATCGGGACGGCAATCTATCTGATCTACCGTTTCTATACTTCGACGTACGGCGATCAGGGCTATCTGCTGCATACGCTGCCGGTGGATAAGCACCATATTGTGATCGCGAAAGTGGCGGTCAGTACGGCATGGATACTGTTCAGCAGCTTTCTGATGTATCTGTCGATTCTTTTCATATTTGCCAGCGAGAAAGGTGTTATACTGGAAATGGTCGATAGCATGCGGGTGCTCGCGAAGGAGATGGATGGCAGGCCTTCCTTTTTTGTCGGTGCTATGACTGTTATAGCTTTTGTGGTATCGGTGCTGTCCAGAGTATTGAAAGTGACCGCATGTTTGTCTTTGGGACAGCTTTCGGCAAATCATAAGCTTCTGATGTCATTTGCTTATTATTTCGGGATTTATTTCCTGCAGCAGATTTTGCGCTCCTTATATTATGTGCTTCTGGGGATGATCAACAGAAGTTTTGATACCTATTATTATGGACAGACGTGGGAAGTGACGCTGCTGGCCGGATTGGTCTATACGGTAGTTTTTTATGCTGTGACCTGGTATACCATGGAGAAGCAGCTGAATCTTGATTAGGTTATTATATACGATAAAGCGTTACTATTCACGGTGCCCTGCACCTTGCTGCATGGGCATTGAGTACGTAGTACTCGCCGATAACTTTACGGTTTCAGGCATCCAGCCTCTCGCCGAAGGCGACTTGGAATGGGTTGGATGCGTTACAGTTTGCGGCCGGTTAGGCCGTGAACTGTAACGGTAAAGCTGAAGATTCAGGCCAGTTTCCGGGATTTCTTGACATATCGGTGAAAATTGGTATTATATATAGGAAACGGCGGATTACTTTGTCGTTTCCTATTGTTGTATCATAGGAAAGTGAATCCTATGATATAAAACCGGATGCGCAGCTACGCGCGCGGAACAAAAGCTGCACTTGCCATGGAAATTAAAACGCGAGGGTGTGTGAAGCGTACTTTTGTTCTGATACTGATGGCATATTTTTTAAGAAAGTAAGGTGTTATTTTTATGACGAAGATTGATATTATTTCCGGATTTCTTGGAGCTGGTAAGACGACACTGATCAAGAAACTGCTAAAGGAGGTTTTGGCGGATTCCAAGGTGGTTCTGATCGAGAATGAATTCGGGGAGATTGGAATTGACGGTGGCTTCTTGAAGGACGCTGGAATTGAGATCAAAGAGATGAATTCCGGATGCATCTGTTGTTCCCTGGTAGGCGATTTCGGGGCTTCCTTGCGGGAGGTACTGGATACGTACACACCGGAGCGTATTCTGATCGAACCCTCGGGCGTAGGTAAATTGTCGGATGTTATGAAGGCAGTACAGGATGCTATGGCGGACAGGGAAGTGGAATTGAACAGTGCAGTGGCAGTAGTGGATGCATGCAAATGTAGAATGTACATCAAGAATTTTGGGGAATTTTTCGTAAATCAGATTGAACATGCAGGGACCGTTATATTAAGTAGGACAGACAAGTTGAGTGAGGACAAACTGACTGCCTGCGTAGAACTGATTCGGGAGCATAATTCGATGGCAACGATCATCACGACACCTTGGGACGCGCTGGAAGGAAAGGATATTCTGGAGACGATCGAGGGGGCCAGAGATTTGGAAGCAGAACTGCTGCAGGAAATGATGGCACACGACGGCAGTCATGAACACGGGGCTGATTGTACTTGTGGCAGTCATGATCACGAACATGAGGAGTGCTGCCATCACGAACATGAAGGGCATGGGCACGAACATGAGGAGTGCTGCCATCACGAACATGAAGGGCATGAGCACGAACATGAGGAGTGCTGCCATCACGAACATGAAGGGCATGATCATGAACATGAGGAGTGCTGCCATCACGAACATGAAGGGCATGAGCACCAACATGCGGGACACCATCACCATCATCATGCAGACGAGATTTTTACTTCTTGGGGCCTGGAAACACCTGCTGTATACAGCCGGGAGGAGATCGCGCATATTTTGGAGCAGTTGGAGCAGCAAGAGGTCTATGGTATGGTCCTTCGAGCAAAGGGCATGGTAGCTTCCCATGACGGTGGATGGATTTATTTTGATTATGTGCCGGGGGAGAGCGATATCAGAAGTGGGAAACCAGATGTGACGGGTAAGTTCTGCGTGATCGGCTCAAAGTTAAAGGAAGATAAGCTTATGGAACTTTTCCGCAGATAGTATGATCATAATAAACGATATAACAGGAAGGACGTGGATTTATTTATGAAACCGGTCTACATGATCAATGGATTTCTCGAGAGCGGCAAAACGGAATTTATCACATATACACTTGCGCAGCCTTATTTTCAGGTGAGGGGAAAGACTTTGCTGATCTTGTGTGAAGAGGGTGAGAATGAATATGATGAGAAGCTGCTTAAGTTGAGCCGGACAGAATTGGAATTGATCGAGAGTGAAGATGAATTTAACAGTGCCAGATTGATCGAGTTGGAGAAGAAACACAAACCGGAGCGCATTATAGTCGAGTATAATGGGATGTGGAATTATAAGGAGATGAAATTGCCGTGGCATTGGAAGATTGAACAGCAGATCACGACGATTGATGCCTCTACATTTCCAATGTATTTTACGAATATGAAATCATTATTGGCGGAACAGCTTCGGAAATCGGAGATGATCATTTTTAACCGGTGTGACGATGTACAGGATCTTAGCAGCTACAAACGCAATGTCAAGGCGATCAATCCTAAGGCTGAGATCATATTTGAAGATTCTAACGGGGAGATCAATGAGATCATGGAAGATGATCTGCCATACGATCTGAAATCACCTGTCATTAAACTAAATAATGAAGGATATGGCATCTGGTACCTGGATTCTTTGGATCATCTGGAGCGTTATGAGGGAAAGACGATTCAGTTTGTAGCGATGGTATTAAAACCCAAGGAGTTTCCGAAAGGCTACTTTGTGCCGGGACGCATGGCCATGACCTGCTGTGCGGAGGATATGGCCTTTCTTGGATTTGCCTGTGAATATGACAAGGCGGATGCTCTGAAGGAAAGACAGTGGGTGAAGGTGACCGCAGAGGTTGCCAAAGAATATTTTGCAGATTACCATGGGGAAGGTCCCGTGCTTCACGCAGTGGAAGTGGAACTGACGAAGGCGCCCAAAGAGGAGATCATCAGTTTTATGTGAAGTAAAGTAACGACATACTATATTCCTGCTCTTGATTCTTGCTAAAGCTGTATAGGAAAACGGCGGCAAGGCTGAAAGTGAAATCTCCAAAGTCATCAACTATGGTATCAGAGAAATTTGAAGGAAGGCCAGGGACACATAAGGACTGTGATTATGTGTCCTTTTTATGTCATGATTGACAGTTATTCCCGCGAGCAACGAGCCGAGTGGCTGCTTGCAGCGGGTCTTTGATTTCACGGGGTTTGACAGCTTTATGAGCAGGGGTAAAGGGAAGGAGCAGATATGACGGATGAGCGGGAATTGCTGCAGCTGAAGAAAAGGTTGACAGAGCTTGCAAGACGATCTTATGAACAGGGGATCTATACATTTACTCCTTTTCTTGGACTGTCGCAGCAGCAGGCATTCTACGAAATACAGCAGGAAGTGGCGTATGCGGGGGTTGGGATGGAAGGTGGCAGTCCCGTATGTGAACGCAGGATGATACGATTCGGCAGTGTGGAACATCTTGGTTATGAGGAAGAATATCCAATCCGGTGTGTCGGGATTGAGCCTGTTGCACCTAAATTTGCAGAGAAACTGACCCACCGAGATTTCCTGGGAGCGATCATGAATCTTGGAATTGAGCGGGATACGGTAGGAGATATCTTCGTCCAGGATAAGGCAGCGATGGTATTCTGTCAGGAGAGTATTACGCCATACTTGACAGAGCAGTTGAAGCAAGTGAGACGTACGCCGGTGAAGTGCATCGTGACAGAAGTCGCAGAAGAATTAAGAACACCTGTTTTGGAAAAAATATCTATGTCGGTTTCTTCAGCAAGAATTGATGCAGTTATTTCCAAGATATATAATCTGTCCAGAAACCAGAGCATGGAATTGTTTAGGGTAGGTCGGGTTTATGTGAACGGAAGGCTGGTTGAGAATAACAGTTATGCGTTGAAGGAAGGAGACAGCGTTACAGTAAGAGGATTTGGCCGCTTCCTTTATGCAGGCATACAGGGAGAGACGAAGAAGGGCAGGATACGTGTTGATGCAAAGATGTATCGATAGGCAGGTTGAAAAGATTGAAAATTAAAATTTTCAATCGCGAGATTTGTGTCTGCGTGTTGCTTGCCACAAACTCGATATGCGCAAAAAACCGCGCAGAAATGGGGGAAACATGAAGAAAAATCATGGGAACAGGGTGGAAATACGAAAGGGAGATAATCTCATATGATTCAATATAAGGCTTTTCAATGGTTGTTTTTCTTTTATTTATATTGCTTTTTTGGCTGGTGTTTTGAATCCTCTTATGTGTCCTTGAAATCAGGCCGGCTCGTAAACAGAGGATTTATGCGAGGGCCTTTTTTGCCATTATATGGGAGTGGGGCGATCATGATGCTGATCGTTTCGAGTCCTTTTCAGGATAATATTTTGCTTACCTATATCGCCGGTGTGATCGGGGCCACGGCGCTGGAATATATAACGGGTGTTACGATGGAAGCCTTGTTCAAAGTCAGGTATTGGGACTATTCAAAGCAGCCCTTCAACTTTCAGGGACATATCTGTCTAAGCTCATCTATTGCCTGGGGGTTTTTGACGATTCTAATGACCAGAGTCGTGCATAGGCCGGTGGAGCAGTTTGTACTGTTGATACCAGGGAGTTTGCTATTTCCGTTAACAATGCTTCTTACGATATATATTGTGGTTGATTTTACGTTGTCTTTCAAGGCTGCTATGGAAATCCGGGATCTGCTTGATAAGATGCAGAAACTAAAAGAAGAAGTAGAACGTCTGCAACGTCGCTTGGATGTGATCATTGCTTTTAACGATGCGGAAAAACTGCAGCGCCGTCAGGAGAATGAACAAAGCTTGGCAGAGCTGAGCTCCGGATTAAAACAGCGTTTTGTAAGTTTAAAGGAGAGTATTCAGAACATGCCTGCAGCGTATGGAGAGGGAATCAGAGAAGAGATTGCAGAACTTCGAGGAAGATTCAGTCACTATATTGATGCGCAGAAGAACTACAGTGAGATGCTGGGATTTTATAAACGGGATATGATCCGCAGCAATCCTACTATGGTCTCCAAGAAGTTTAAGAATGTTCTGGAAGAATTAAAGCATATCGTAAGTGGTGAACAACAGCGTGAAGAGGATGATCAGGAATAAAAAAGGACGATCAGATCACTTATACAGTGGCATGATCGTCCTTGTGACCGAGCGAACTATAACGTCTGTGTAATCGATGGCCTGAACGGATCGATTCTATGATCTGATTCTCCATCAATTCAAGATTTCTTGCCTTGCGGCGAAACAGAGCACACGCCTTGTTGTAGAACCAGAAAGAATAAACGAGGACGTCGTTGATCTTGCCCAGTTTATCCTTCGTCGTATGATCGTAGTGCCGGCCGCCGATTATGGTGGTCTTGCCGGCTTTGATGTAATGGATCAATTCTGTCTCATTGGTAATGTATTCCTGCAGTATCGTGTAACCAAAACCGACACAGGCGGCCTTATGAGAATCGCTTCCGCCGATGCACGGTAGATGATATCGGCTGGCAAGCTGCATGGCGCGCATGTTAGAGTCTGCATCTTCACAGGCGTTATAGCCTTCTACGAAATCGAAACGCCGGTAGATGATCTGTGCAAGTCTGCCATGTAAAGTATTGCGTATGCTTAAGAATTTCTCACCGCAGGGATGAGCCGGCCCGATGATACCGCCATAGCGATGAACAATCTCGATCAGCAGGATGACGGGCAGCCCGCGCAATTCTAATATGGGCAGCTTGACACCGACAGGCATAATGATCAACATATGTCCGGCGTCGATCGTATCGTATTCTATACCCTTCAACACTATGAAATCTTCAGGCTTCTGAGGAAGCTTCTTATAATACCGGTATGCTTTATAGGAATCGTGATCTGTGATCAGCATGCCGTGGTAACCCTTCTGCTTCAGTATTTCTATATTTTCCAGTAATTCCAGTTTACAATCCGGAGAACCTTCTTTTGTGTGACAATGCATATCCAGTTTCATATAACTCTATCATGCCTTTCCAGCTTTATAAAGAATCTTTCATGATCGCGGATGTATCCTTGCATTTAGGATTACATAGTATATTCTACCTCTGTTATTCAAAAAAATCCATATTTTTTTCTATCCTTTTTTTACCGCATGTAACAGTTCAGCCCTCCTCATTCATAAAAGCGTCTGCTGCGCAGCCGACGCCGCTTTGCGGCTCAACTTTTATTTCATCTGAGGGCGCTCCGCTCATAAAATAATCTGCTGCCAGTGTTTTGTGTGCAAGCACCCCCACACAGTCCGCAGATTATTTCATGGCTGAACTGTTACTACCGCATTTGCCTTGCGGTGATTTAAGCAGGAAGCAACACTGACCGATAAGTTGACTATTACTGTATAAAAAGGAACGGATTCATAACCTTGCTGTCATAACTTGGACAAAGGTTCATATATTGAGGTAAGGAGGAATGCAAATGAGACAGGAAGAAATACTGCGTATGTTTCCACAGGATATGCGAAGAAGGTGGGAACAGGTTGCAATGCAGGCGGATAGTCTGCAGGAAATCCGACTGCGAGTGAATGTTCCTGCGGCTGTCTGGATCGATAACAGAGAGTGGTTTATAGATACAGAGGGCAGATTGGTGAACAGATGGCCGCAGGAAGGCGTTTGCAGGCCGGAAGAATTGGACGCGATCTTAAAGCATCTCTGCCAGTATTCTGTATATGCATTTGCAGATGAGATCCGGCAGGGTTTTTTGACGATACAGGGCGGGCATCGAATAGGCTTGTCGGGACAGGTCATTTTAGAAAAAGAAAATAAGATACGCAATCTGAAATACATACGCTATTTAAATATCCGTATCGCACATGAGATCAAGGGGGTGGCGGACGGGATCTTGCCATACCTGTATGATGAACAGGGACAGGCGTTTAATACATTATTGATCTCGCCACCCGGCTGCGGTAAGACAACTATGCTGCGGGATATGATCAGACATCTGTCTAATGGGACAGTTTATGGAAAAGGGATGAATGTCAGTGTGGTGGATGAGCGGTCAGAGATTGCCGGAAGCTATTTGGGTATCGCCCAGAATGATGTGGGTATCAGAACGGATGTACTGGACGGGTGTCCGAAACAGGAGGGCATGATGCTATTGATCCGTGCCATGTCTCCGCAGGTTCTGGCCGTGGATGAACTGGGCAATGAGGGTGATATTCGGGCGCTGCAGATAGCCAGTGGATGTGGCTGCAAGCTTCTGGCTACGATTCATGGCACTTCACTGGAAGAGGTGCGGAGTAAAAAATACATGTGTAATATTATCGCAGACAGGCTTTTTGAGAGATATCTCGTGCTTACCAGAAAAAACGGGCGCTGTGAGATAGAGGGTATTTATGACCGGGAAGGGGTGCGATGTTGAGATTAGCTGGCTGTCTCTGCATATTGGCGGGCTGTGTTGGCTGGGGCGGCAATAAGATCAGGGAAGAGAAAAAGAGAATACGGCATTTGCAGGAGCTGATCCGTATTATCAGAAGGATACAAAGCGAGATCAGGTATGGAAAACATACACTGCCGGAAATCTGTCTGATATTATCGGAATGCTGTGAAGAACCCTTTCGTGCGTGTTTCGGCTCCATTTACGAGAGAACTGGCAGAGAGGATGACAGCTGTCTTGAGCAGATCTGGACGCAGGAGATGAAAGGATTGATGCAGTCCGTATCTCTGCAGAAAGAAGAACAGGAGATATTAAGAAACCTGCCGCAGAATCTGGGATTGCAGGAGGAGAAGTACCAGGCAGAGAGTATCGGACAATCCATGGACCTGCTCATCAGAAAGTGCAGGCAGGCAGAAGACGCCTATGAGAACAAATCCAGAGTGATATTCAGTCTGAGTATTCTGACGGGAGTATTTTTGGTGATCCTGGTGTTATAGAGCGGGATACATAAGGAGGATACATGAGCGTAAGTCTTATTTTCAAAATAGCGGCAGTAGGCATTCTGGTCACGATCTTGAATCAGGTCCTAAAGCACAGCGGCAGAGAGGAACATGCATTCCTGATCAGTCTGGCGGGACTGATTCTGGTATTGAGTTGGATTATTCCTTATATTTATGACCTGTTTGTGATGGTGCAGGATCTGTTTACGATGTAGAACAGCATCCGGCAGGCTACCGCAGAATACAATAACACTGAGTATGGTATGGGCATACACCTATATGAGGAGAAGATGTTATGGAGATCGTTAAAATTGCATTCATCGGCATTGTCGGGATCCTGCTTGCAGTTCCGCTCAAAAGCTACAAGGCGGAGTATGGGATTTATATAGGGATAGCTGTCTGCCTTATTATTTTTGGGTATGCTATACAGTATTTTACCGGTATATTGTCATCTATGGAGAGATTGCGGGAATATCTTGAAGATAACTATAGTTATTTGACGGTACTCCTGAAAGCGGTGGGAGCTACCTATGCATGTGAGTTTTGTGCAGGTATCTGCAAGGATGCGGGATACGGCGGCATAGCCGGACAAGTTGAGATACTTGGCAAATTGTATATTCTTTTGACAGGAATGCCTGTATTGATGACTTTGCTTGAGAGTATACAGTCGATTGCAGGATAGAGCACATGGTTTTTGTGCTTTTATAGAAGGTTTTGCAGGAAATCCTTCATATTTACCTCTATTCCGAAGCGCATTGCGCTGAGGACGCGAGCAGAATTTCAGATTCTGTTCTGCGATCAATAGAGTTTGTGACGCTTTAGCACAAACTCTTGGTTGAATAAATTGCTCATCAGAGAATTTATTCAATCTTACCTCTATTCCGAAGCGCATTGCGCTGAGGACGCGAGCAGCATAAATACTAATGAGAATAGAGTAGCAGATAATAGTTACGGATGTAATTTTATGATCGTCAAGGAAAGGACAGGGATTGAGACATGGAAATGGGAGAGGGCAGCCTGATACTGGAAAGTGTAGATTTGAATGCAGCCATGCTTGACTTCCAGCGTCTGTATCCGGAATACACGTTTGACAGTGAGCATGTTTTGAACCTTATCCTGCAGGGAAAATTATGGGATGTCGTGAAAGAACTGACCAATGGAATAACGAGTGCGATTAATTCTCAGGCGGGGGAATTAAGGAGTTTGTTCTTCACAATCTTGCTGCTGGGAATCGTAGCGGCCCTTTTTGTAAATTTTGCAGATCTGTTTCAAGACCATCAAGTATCGGATCTTGCATTTTATTTTGTTTATATGCTTTTGATCGCAGTACTGCTGAAATCTTTTGAGAGTGGTATGAGCATCGTGCGGGGGATATTGGAATCGGTGACGGTCTTTATGAAACTTTACATACCGACTTATATGATAACGGTTGGCAGTGCTGCCGGCGTTGCTTCCGCATCAGTGTATTATCAGATACTGCTGTTCATTGTCTATCTGATAGAGCGGGGATATCTGACGATACTGCTTCCGGTCGTATACAGTTATGTTCTGCTCACCGTGATCAATGGAATCTGGATGGAAGAAAAGCTGGCGCTTCTCCTGGAACTGCTCGGTAAGGTAATAGGAGTCAGTATTAAGATCACGATGGGTGTCATTACAGGGTTTAGTATACTGCAGTCAATGATTTCTCCTGTTATTGATTCTTTGCAGTCTTCCGCGATCAAGAAAGCCATGGCGGCAATACCAGGAATCGGAGGATTGACAGAAGGTATGTTTGAGATGGTGGTGGGCTCTGCAGTTCTGGTCAAGAACAGTGTCGGGTTGTTTATTACTCTGGTCCTGATCGTAGTGTGCTGTGTACCTGTGCTGAAGTTGCTGCTTCTTGGCGGGGTGATCAAGCTGAGTGCAGCTCTGATGGGAATCATCAGTGACAGGCGTATGACAAACTGTGCAAACAGAGTTGGTGACGGTAACCTTATGCTGCTGAAGATAGCATTATCTTCCGTAGGAATGTTTGTGATCCAGATTGCGGTCATCACTTACACAACGAGCGGCAGGATGTGACGTGCAGGCTTTTGGAATTCTCTCCTGTACCGGTTTGGAAGCTGCGCTTCTGCCGGCGGCAAGAGTGATTTGAGACTATATACAGGAAAAGAGGGGAATCTGTGATAGAGAATATAAAGAGAATAGGCTTGTTTATGATCGTTGCGCAGACATTTATCCATTTTGCTGCCGGAAAGCAGTATGAGAAATATATGAAAATAATCGCAGGCGTTATAGTATTATTACTGTTCGTCAGGCCGTTTTCTTCTCCGGGTATGGATTTTGAAGTACAGTGGCAGCTGGAAATGGAACGCCTGACAGAACAGATGAAAGAACAGACCGATATATGGGAACAGGTCAAGCCAGATATGGATCATGGAACAGAGCGCAGGCTTGTAGAGCAGTTTGAGGAAGAGATACAAGAAAGATTAAACAGTAAGGTAGTATTGGAAGATTTCATAATAGCAGATGTTACGGTTGAATGGAAAGGTGGTGATGAGAAAGGAAGCGTGGAAGCGTGGGAGAAGACTATTGGGAGCATTGTGATAACACTTAAGCAGACAGCACAGGAGGATCAGGATGTGGAGAAAGGAAACCATGTGGATCCGGTCACCATAGAGAGCATCCATGTGGAGAAAGGAGGGCAGGAATGGCGAAATAGCGAGACGAATCCGGAGCACAGTCAGAGGAAGAACGGTGGTGAGGCGAAACAGGAAACGGACCAGGATATGGAGACAGCAGAATATTGCAGGATGTTTGCCGAAGCCTTGGGAATAAAAGAGACGCAGGTGGAGGTGAATTACAGTGGGGGAAAGTAATAAAGTATTACAGAGACTGACCAACGGAAAGAAGCTTCAGAAGGATCAGTATCTGATCATTATTCTGGTTGGCATTTTACTTTGCGTGATCGCAATTCCGACTAACAAAAAAGATTCAAAGTCCGATTTATCGAACATAAAGGATGATATAGTGGATGATCATAAGGGTTTAGATGATGTAGATGTGCCGGTGGATTATGTAGACTGTTGGGAGGATAAGCTCGAAGATGCGCTCAGATACGTAGAAGGAGTGGGTAAAGTCAGGGTGCTTATTACACTGCATAGTTCTGAACAGAAGATCGTTGAGAAAGACGGACCGGAAGAACATTCGGAGACAACAGAGACGGATGCTGCGGGAGGGAACCGTACGATAGGAGAGAGCCGGATCGAGAAGAATACGATCTATACAGTCGATGCGCAGGGAGGGAATGTACCTTATGTGGTCATGACAATACCGCCTGTCGTGGAAGGGGTTGTGGTGATCGCACAGATGGCGGATCGGGAGAACATACAGGAAGATATTATTCAGGCAATTCAGGTATTATTTGATATCGATGCGAATAAGATTAAAATAGTAAAGATGAAAAATAAACAGTGAAGGGGAGAAAGAATTGAAAAATATGATCAAGAAGAACCAAATGATGATCACAGCACTTGCGATCATGATCGCAGTGGCAGGATACCTGAATTTTGCAGGTACGAAGGTAACGGATGAAGACCTCATGACGGTCAATGGTGAGATTGCTACAGACGATATGGGGAATTTGGCAAAGAGTCAGGATGAGGCGGACCTTGCAAGCCTGACAGATTTATCTGAGGAAGATTTGGAACAGGCCGCCGGCGACATTGAAAGTCTGGATAGTGATGTGACTATGGCGGTAAATGGCGGCATTGACGAGGAGCTGGCAGAAGCTCTGGCGGAAGAACAGCTGGAGGATGTACCGGGCGAAGCGGTCTTTACTTCAGGCACTGTCTCTGAGATGTCGGGTGCTAAGATGCAGAAAGAACAGACCAGAGCGCAGAATAAAGAAACATTGTTGGAGATCATCAACAATGCCAACATCAGTGATACACAGAAGCAGGAGGCGGTGAACAGTATGATCTCCATGACGGACATTGCGGAGAAAGAGACTGCGGCGGAGATCTTACTGGAAGCAAAGGGCTTCTCGGACGCTATTGTCAGCATAGACGGAGAGAGCGTTGACGTGGTGGTCAATACGGAAGAACTGACAGAGGCGCAGCGGGCACAGATTGAGGATATTGTGATCCGTAAGACAGGAGTAGGAGCAGAATCGATCGTTATCAGTACAGTTAATGCAAATTAAGTGCATAATAGAAAGATTTATGATAAAATATATCCGTATGGCATTTTGCGGCGGAAATCATAGCAAAGCAGCCGATGCCCACCGATCGAAAGGGATTTTTCCGGAAGCAGCCGGAGATATTTGACACGATGGTGGGCGGAGCGGCGGCATATCAGAGCAGTTTAGTAATCATGCCGGAGTTTGCCGGATATTTAAGTTATAGAAGCTGGAGGATAAATTACGTGGGCAATTACGCGGAGGAGATTAACAAAAGAAGAACTTTTGCGATCATATCGCATCCGGATGCGGGTAAGACAACATTGACAGAGAAATTTCTGCTGTATGGTGGCGCAATCAATCTTGCGGGCAGTGTGAAGGGGAAAGCAACGGCAAGGCATGCGGTCTCCGATTGGATGGAGATTGAGAAAGAGAGGGGAATCTCCGTTACATCATCTGTACTGCAGTTTGAATATGACGGATTTTGTATTAATATTCTGGATACACCGGGACACCAGGATTTCTCGGAGGATACGTACAGAACACTGATGGCGGCGGATTCGGCGGTCATGGTCATTGATGCATCCAAAGGAGTGGAGGCACAGACGCGCAAGCTTTTTAAAGTATGTGTTATGCGTCATATTCCGATTTTTACATTTATCAATAAGTTGGACAGGGATGCCAATGATACGTTTGAACTGCTTGATGAGATCGAGAAAGAACTGGGGATTGCGACCTGTCCCATCAACTGGCCGATTGGCTCCGGTAAAGGATTTAAGGGTGTTTACGAGCGTGCAAGCCGCAGTGTCATCACCTATGCGGATACAGAGAAGGGAACGAAAGAGGGACATGCTACCCGAATACCGATCGAAGAAGAGACAGCCTTGACGGAACAGATCGGAGAGGCGCAGAAAGCGCAGCTCATGGAAGAGATAGAGTTGTTAGACGGAGCCAGTGCCGAATACGATCTGGAGCAGATACAGGCGGGAGAATTGACACCGGTCTTCTTCGGATCGGCGCTTACGAATTTTGGAGTGGAGATTTTCTTGCAGCATTTTTTGCAGATGACTACAACACCACTTCCCCGGAAGGCAGATGTCGGTCTGATCGATCCGGTGGAACATGAATTTTCGGCCTTTGTCTTCAAGATTCAGGCTAATATGAATAAGGCGCACAGGGACAGAGTCGCATTCATGCGTATCTGTTCCGGAAGATTTGATGCGAGTGCTGAGGTGAAGCATGTACAGGGAGGCAAGATCATGCGCCTGTCACAGCCGCAGCAGATCATGGCAGATGAGCGTAAGATATTGAGTGAAGCTTATGCCGGAGACATTATCGGTGTTTTTGATCCCGGTATTTTCTCAATCGGTGATACGATCTGTATGCCGAAAGAACAGTTTGCATATGAGGGGATTCCTACTTTTGCGCCGGAGCATTTTGCGAGAGTGCGACAGCTGGATACGATGAAGAGAAAACAATTTGTGAAAGGCATCACGCAGATCGCGCAGGAAGGCGCTATCCAAATCTTTCAGGAATTCAATACGGGTATGGAAGAGATCATCGTAGGTGTGGTAGGTGTACTGCAGTTCGATGTATTGAAATATCGTCTGGAGAATGAATATAACGTAGAGATCAGGTTGGAGAATCTTCCGTATGAGCATATCCGCTGGATCGAGAATACGGAGATCGATCTGGATAGACTGACCGGGACATCGGATATGAAGAAGATCAGGGACCTGAAAGGAAATCCGCTCTTATTGTTTGTTAATCAGTGGAGCGTCGGCATGACCCTGGATAGGAATGAAGGCCTGATCCTATCGGAATTTGGTCGGAACTAGTACTCCGTACTTGAAGTTCCAGTGCAAATTTTCGAGGATATTTTTTCGAGTGTACAAGTTCAGAAACGGAGGCGTAGCGGGCTACGTTGAGTATTCTGGGCTTGTGCAATCGGGAAAATAGACCGAAATATTTGCACAAGGGTTTTCAGTACGGAGTACTAGAGACAGGGCAGTATGCTGCGGAATGAGAGGATATGCATATGAAAAGAACAGGCTTATTTTTGATCGGTATGTTGGTTGTTACGGGATGTTTGACTTATGCATGGCGGATACTGCCTCGTCAGGAGAGCGATCTGTATATTCAGGAAAACGTCGGAGCTATGCAGGAAGAACCGGAACCGGCAGAGCAAGTCGTTCAGCGGGAGAGTGAGCAAGGATATGCATATGGCAAGCTGTCCGCGGAGAAACAGGAACTGTATTTGGAAATCAGAGATGCACTGATAAACTTCGAGGAAGATGTCAGATTGTCAAGCTGTGATAAAGAGGAGATCTCCGATGTATTCCAGTGTGTTTTGAATGACCATCCGGAAATCTTCTATGTGGAAGGGTATACCTATACAGAGTATACGTTGGGAGAGATCTTAAAGAAGATCACATTCACCGGTTCTTATCGTTTTAAGCAGGAAGAGATAGCAGAGAAGCAGAAATTGATCGATGCATATGCGGAGCGATGCCTGAGCGGAATGCCTGCATATGCGGACGACTATACGAAAGTAAAGTATATTTATGAATACCTGATCCATAATACGGAATACGATGCTGCGGTGGGAGACAACCAGAATATTTGCTCAGTGTTCATTGAAGGAAGGTCGGTCTGCCAGGGATATGCGAAAGCAACGCAGTATCTGTTGAATAAGGCCGGGGTTTTTGCGACTCTGGTACTGGGACATGTGGTCGGTGGTGAAGGACATGCGTGGAATCTGGTACGGATCGATGGGGAATATTATTATGTAGATACGACTTGGGGAGATGCCTCGTATCAGGCAGTAGGTACCTCTACAGGTTATCCTGCGGAGAAAATCCCTACGATCAATTACGACTATCTTTGTGTGCCAACAGAACAGATGAATCTGACCCATACGCTGGACAATGTAGTGGAACTGCCGGAATGCAATTCTATGGCAGCCAATTATTATGTACGGGAAGGTTTCTACTTTACAGAGTGGAATGAAGAGCAGGTGGAGAGGATCTTTCATGAGGAATACGAGAAGGGCAGCGCGTATGTGACGCTTAAGTGTGTGAATGAGGATGTATACAGGCAAATGCAGGAGGCGCTGATCGAGCGGCAGGAAGTCTTTCGGTATTTGAATTGTCCGGAAGGGATTGTGTCGTACTCGGATAACGAGAAGCAATACAGCATGAGTTTCTGGCTTTAACGGACAGACATTGACCGTGTAGAGTAATTGAACTGTTGCCAATATTGTAACAATTTTAAACATACTCTAGGCAAAAATGATAAAATTTGGTATACTTATTATCTGGGTTATTGTAATCAGGCAATACTATAGCAATGGAAATGGGAGATGAATATGGATCAGGAATTATCTAAGAATATTTATGTATTACAGGAAGATGAGAAAATAGGTACGGTAAAGATTGCGGACGACGTAGTTGCGATGATCGCGGCGCTAGCAGCGACAGAAGTGGAAGGAATCGCGGCCATGAACGGCAATATGGCAAAGGAGCTATTGAGCAGAGTCGGCGTTAAGGGACTTGCCAAAGGGGCGCGGGTCGAGATTTTTAATAAGAAGGTTAAGGTTGAACTGGCTATCGTCATGGAATATGGGTTTAATATTCCGGCGACCTGTCAAAGAGCGCAGAGTAAAGTGAAGAGTGCGATTGAGAATATGACAGGGTTGGAAGTGACCGATGTCAATATCCGGATAGCGGGAATCAATGTGTCTAAAGAGAAATAGTATACGGAACATTTGCGTCGAAGCAGATATGGGGGATAAGTATGAGCAGAAGAGAACTGCGGGAACAGATTTTTAAGCTACTGTTCCGTGTGGAATTTAACAGTTTAGAGGATATGCCGGAGCAGGAAGAACTTTTCTTTGATCAAGAAGATGCTGCACAAGGAGAAGACGCTGATTATATTTCCGATAAGTATAATAAAATCTGCCAGAAACTCACCGAACTGGACGCAATGTTGGATGAGAAAGCAAAGGGATGGAATACCAAACGAATGAGCAAGGTGGACCTGACGATTTTAAGACTTGCTGTTTATGAGATTGAATATGATGATTCTGTACCGGGCAGTGTCGCGATCAATGAGGCCGTGGAACTTGCTAAGAAGTTTGGGCAGGACGCGTCATCGAGCTTTGTCAATGGAATTCTTGCTAAATTTGTATGAGATAGTTATTATTTACGGTTGATATGCCATCATATTACTATGAGCGGCTGGGCCGTGAATAGTAATATAAAGTATAAATGATGAATCGGACCAGAACTTTACACTGGCGGTAAGGTACGTGAGAAAGTATCAATATGCAGAATGTATATACAGTTGCACAGGTTAATTCTTATATAAAAAATATGTTCATGCAGGATTATATGTTGCAGTCAATCATGGTCAAGGGCGAAGTGAGTAACTGCAAATATCATTCTTCTGGACATATTTATTTTACATTAAAGGACGCAAAGGGTACGATAGCGTGCGTTATGTTTGCGTCCGACCGCAGTGGGCTATCCTTTAAGATGGCGGAGGGACATCAGGTCGTCGTAAGCGGCAGTGTGAATGTTTACGAGCGGGATGGCAAGTATCAACTGTATGCCAGGGCGATACAGCTTGACGGTGCAGGTGCGCTCTATGAGCGATATGAAAGATTGAAAAGTGAACTGGAAGAGCGGGGTATGTTTGCGGCACAGTATAAGCAGCCCATTCCAAAGTATATCCGGAGACTCGGCGTTGTGACCGCTGCTACGGGAGCGGCAGTCAGAGATATCATCAATATCGCTGGAAGACGCAATCCTTATGTACAGATCATTCTGTATCCGGCAATTGTACAGGGAGAAGCAGCGCCGGCCAGTATTGTAAATGGTATTCACGCTATGGAGCGGCAGCAGGTAGATACGATAATTGTGGGAAGAGGCGGTGGATCCATAGAGGATCTTTGGGCATTTAATGAGGAAATAGTGGCACAGGCGATATTTGACTGTCCTGTTCCTGTTATCTCAGCGGTAGGACATGAGACAGATACGACGATCGCTGATTTTGTGGCAGATCTGCGGGCACCCACACCGTCAGCAGCGGCAGAACTTGCGGTTTATGATATCGATCAATTGCAGGACAAGCTGTCAGAGTATGCCTATACAATGCAGCACTTATGCAGACGTATTATCAGATATTACAGGCAGGCCACGGAACAGTATAGCGTGAGAATGCGTTATCTGAGTCCACTGAATACTATCCGCAATAAGAGACTGCAGGTATTGTCACTGGAAGAGAGACTGCAGAATCTGATGGAGAAGCAGCTCCAGGACAGCAGGTATAGAATGGCGATCTACGTAGAGCAGATGAAAGGATTGTCGCCCTTAGACAAACTGAATCAAGGATATGCCTATGTTGCTGACGATTATGGAAAGACACTGACATCGATCGGGCAGGTTTCAATCGGCGATGCGGTGACGGTCTATGTGAAGGATGGCAGGCTGCGGGCAGAAGTTATTGATAGATTACATCAGGAACGTTTGATAGAGGGATAGGATGAGAAGGAAGTTCGCTGTTATCGTAAAACACTGGTGTGGAGGTATGTAAGGAGGTAAGTATGGAGGAGACGTCGCGTGTAGCAGGGCAGGACAGACAGGATCTTTCTCTGGAAGAGGCGTTTGGACAGATAGAAGATGTGATCGCACATCTTGAGACGGAGGAGATAACGCTGGAGGAATCTTTCCGGGAATATAACAGAGGTATGCAGTTGCTGCGGCACTGCAACGATGCGATTGACAGAGTGGAGAAGAAAGTACTTCAGATTAATGAGAGTGGTGGATTGGATGAATTTTGAGACAGAGTTAGAACAGAAAACAGCGGCTATAGAACCGATCCTGCGGCGGTATCTTCCGGCTGAGACAGGATATCAGAGCAAAGTTGCAGAAGCCATGAATTATTCAATACAGGCAGGCGGTAAGCGGCTTAGGCCATTGCTGATGGCAGAGAGTGCGGCGCTTTTTGCAGATACGTCAGTGATAGATGCAGAACAGGATGCGTCGGCGCGGGAAGCATTTGTGGATCGCGCGCTGCCTTTATTTATGGCGGCATTGGAGATGATCCATAACTATTCTCTGGTGCATGACGACCTTCCGGCGATGGACAATGATGAATATCGCAGGGGGCGCAAGACGACACATGTGGTTTACGGCGAGGGCATGGCAGTGCTGGCAGGAGACGGACTGCTCAACTATGCGTTTGAGACGGCAGTGCGTGCTTTCGAAGAAGCGGAGACGAAAGAGGAACTTTATAAGGCTGCGGCAGCGATGAAGATACTATCCGGCAAGGCCGGGATCAACGGCATGATAGGTGGACAATGTGCCGATCTGGAAGCAGAGAAGCTGGGTGATGACGTGACGGAAGAGATGCTTCTTTATATTCATGAGCATAAGACGGCGGCATTGATCCAGGCGGCTATGACGATCGGAGCAGTCCTGGCCGGGGCAGCACAAGCGGAGATTGCCGTGTTGGAAAGATGTGCCTATAATATCGGAGTGGCATTTCAAATTCAGGATGATATCCTGGATGTAACGAGTTCCCTGGAAGTGCTGGGGAAACAAGTGGGCAGTGATGAGAAGAATCACAAGCTTACGTATGTTGCGATGCACGGACTGGAAGAGTCGAAGCGTCAGGTGGCAAAGCTGTCCGAAGAAGCTGTTGAAATGCTGGCTAATTTTCCTAAAAGGAATATTTTTCTGGAAAAGTTGGCAAAGCAGTTGGTCTACAGAGAGAAATAAAGAGGGGTATCTATGCTTTTAGAGAAGATCGAACAGACGAATGATATCAAGCAGATCGCAGAGAGCGACTATGGTGTACTGGCACAGGAGATCAGAGAGTTTTTGATCCGATCGATCAGCGAGACCGGTGGGCATTTGGGATCGAATCTGGGTGCGGTAGAACTTACTATGGCGCTGCATTTGTTTTTGAATCTGCCGGAAGATAAGATCATCTGGGATGTGGGACACCAGTCATATACGCATAAGATCTTGACTGGCAGAAGGGATGGCTTTGCTAATTTACGGAAGTTTGGCGGCATGAGCGGTTTTCCGAAGCGCAAGGAAAGTGAATGTGATTGTTTTGATACCGGGCACAGCTCCACTTCCATTTCTGCCGGGTTGGGCATGGTCAAGGCCAGAGACATCAAAGGGGAGAAGAACACCATCGTATCCGTGATCGGTGACGGTTCCCTGACCGGCGGTATGGCGTATGAAGCTCTCAATAATGCCTCGCGTTTGGAGACTAATTTCATTATTATACTGAATGACAATAATATGTCCATATCGGAGAATGTGGGCGGCGTATCGAAATATTTGAATAATATCAGAACGGCAGATATGTATCTGGATCTGAAAGAAGGAGTCTATAATTCGCTTCATGGTAAGTCTAAGTACGGAGATAAGGTGGTATCTCAGATCAGAAGAGCCAAGAGCAGCTTTAAGCATTTAGTTGTGCCGGGTATGTTTTTCGAGGATATGGGCATTACTTATCTGGGTCCGGTGGATGGCCATAATATTTCGGCCATGGTCCGGCTTCTTGGAGAAGCCAGAAAGATCAGAGGTGCGGTTCTCATGCATGTGATCACGCAGAAGGGGAAAGGCTATGTGCCGGCTGAGAGACACCCGGCCAGATTTCATGGAGCGGAACCTTTCGATATAGAGACCGGAATTCCCAGTAAACCACAGAGCAAGGCCAACTATACGGATATATTCTCCACAGTTATGTGTAAGTTGGGTCAGCGGCAGGAGAACGTGGTGGCGATCACGGCGGCGATGCCGGACGGTACGGGATTGAAGCGCTTTCGGAACAGGTACCCGGACCGATTCTTTGACGTTGGGATTGCGGAAGAACATGCAGTAACATTTGCGGCCGGGTTGGCGGCCGGAGGGCTGAGACCGATCGTGGCGATCTACTCTTCTTTTTTACAGAGAGCCTATGATCAGATCCTGCATGATGTCTGTCTGCAGAATCTGCCGGTAATCTTTGCGGTTGACAGGGCGGGGCTGGTAGGCAGTGACGGAGAGACGCATCAGGGTATTTTCGATCTGTCTTATCTGTCTTCGATTCCGAATATGCACATCATGGCGCCCAAGAATAAATGGGAACTCTCTGACATGTTGAAATTTGCTTTGGTTTCCGACATGCCGATGGCGATCCGTTATCCGAGAGGAGAGGCATTTGATGGACTGAAAGATAATCGTGCGCCCATTCTGTATGGGAAGAGTGAGCCTCTATACGAAGAAGAAGATATCATATTGTTTGCCGTAGGCAGTATGGTTAAAGTGGCTCTTGAGGTGCGGAGTCAGCTTAAGGAGAGAGGATATTCCTGTTCACTGACTAATGCGCGGTTTGTAAAACCGATAGATGAGTCGGCAGTGCGTGAGGCATGTAAAGAGCACAGACTGCTCGTGACGCTGGAAGAGAATGTGCTGAGCGGCGGTTACGGAGAGAAGGTCAGGGCGTATGTTGATGAGATCGGTGCATCGGCGCAGGTGCTCAACATAGCGATTCCGGATGAATATGTGGAACATGGTAACGTGGAATTGTTGAAACGCGAAATTGGGATCGACGCGGATTCGGTCACAACGAGAATTCTCACACGCTACGTGTCGATGGCCGGAGAGCGGGAACAGAAAGAGGAAACAGCAGGCGCAGACAGATGAGAGAGAGATTGGATGTTATTCTGGTAAAACGCGGTCTTGCCCCTTCCAGGGAGAAAGCAAAGGCCATCTTGATGGCCGGCAATGTCTTTGTTGACGGACAGCGGGAGGATAAAGCCGGATCGACGTTTGATGAAAGTAAAATTCAAATAGAGGTAAGAGGAAACAACCTGAAATATGTAAGTCGCGGCGGGTTGAAGCTGGAGAAGGCAATGGAGCAGTTCCCGATCACACTCATGCATACAGTCTGTATGGATATCGGGGCTTCTACGGGAGGTTTCACGGACTGTATGCTGCAAAACGGGGCTGACCGGGTGTATGCCATTGATGTGGGGCACGGACAGCTGGCATGGAAGTTGCGCAACGATGCCAGAGTCGTATGCATGGAAAGAACGAATTTCCGCTATGTGACTAGGGAGGATATTGAGCAGAAGGTTGATTTTGCCTCGGTGGATGTATCGTTCATCTCGCTCACCAAAATTTTGATCCCGGCGCGCAATCTGCTGGGCGAGAAAGGGCAGATGGTCTGTCTGATCAAACCGCAGTTCGAGGCGGGCAGAGATAAGGTCGGCAAGAAGGGTGTTGTCCGAGAACCGGCGGTACATGAGGAAGTGATACGTAAAGTGATAGATCATGCCGACCTGGTTGGATTTGAAGTAGCGGGTCTTACGTATTCACCGATCAAAGGGCCGGAAGGCAATATAGAATATTTGATCTATTTAACAAAGAAGGCAGATATCCCGGAAGAAGTACTGGGGCTGTCTGAAGCAGAGGCGGAAGAGAAGCTTCGCAGGATAATAGAGGAAAAGAGCGGGAAGGCGCACAGCAGGGATATGGAGGAAATGATCGGTTCCGTTGTGCTCGACGCGCATAACGTTTTGGATGAGGCGAAACAGGCGGAATGAGGCATTTTTATCTGATCACAAATAGAGTGAAGGATCCTGACGGATCTTATACACAGCAGATAACCTCCTATCTGGAAATGCATGGGGCGAGTGTGACATGTGTAGATAATACGGAACGGTTTTCAGACAGATGGGAAGAGAAGGAATCCTGTCAGGACGAGGCAGAATGTGTTCTTGTCCTGGGTGGAGACGGTACTCTGCTTCGTGCAGCCAGGACTATGATGAACAGGGATATTCCCCTGCTGGGGATTAATCTGGGTACGCTGGGATATCTGGCTGAAGTTGAGATTGCAGCGATAGAGGAGGCACTTGAGAAGCTGCTGTCTGACCGGTTCACGAAGGAAGAACGGATGATGCTGGTCGGGAAGGTCGAAAGGAAAGCGGGGAAGGAAGAAAATTTTGCCTTGAATGATATTGTGTTATCCAGGTGTGGATCCCTGCAGGTCTTAAACTTCCACATCTATGTGAATGGACAGTTCTTAAACAGCTACAGTGCGGACGGGATGATCGTAGCGACACCGACGGGTTCTACCGGGTATAATCTGTCGGCGGGCGGACCAATCGTGGAACCGGGTGCCAACCTGCTTCTGCTGACACCAATCTGTCCGCATACTTTGAATACAAGAAGCATTGTTCTGGCTCCTGACGATACGGTCAGGATTGAGATCCCGGAGGGAAAGGACGGCCGTGAACAACTAGTAGAGGTCAATTATGATGGAAGCTGTAAAGTCAGGCTGCGGACGGGCGACCATATCGTTGTCTGTCGGGCCAATAAGACAACAGGAATCCTGAAACTGAATACGGAGAGTTTTCTGACGGTACTACATAAGAAGATGAGCGAATGACGACGGTGGGAATGAACCGGCAGAAGACCAGTCATAATAGTATAAGTAAATGATGAGACAGTGATCTATGAAAAAGAGAAGACATGAAAAGATAATTGAATTGATCGGACAATATGAAATCGAGACGCAGGAGGAATTGGCCGATAGACTACGGGAAGAGGGATATCAGGTGACACAAGCGACAGTGTCACGTGATATCAGAGAATTGAAATTATCGAAGATCTCCGGTGGAAACGGCAGACAGAAATATATTGCCTTTACAAGGGAAGAGGTGCATCTGGGCGATAAATACATCCGCGTGCTGCGCGAGGGATACGTTTCTATGGATCTGGCCCAGAATCTGCTTATCATGAAGACTGTATCCGGTATGGCAATGGCGGTAGCGGCGGCAGTTGATGCGCTGAAACTAGATGAGATCGTCGGCTGTATCGCAGGTGATAACACGATCATGATGGCGATGCGTAGTGAAAGTGCGGCAGCACAGGTCATGGATAAATTACGAAGAATGATAGAACAATAAGATACAATGCCGCGTTGGCATGTCAGGATTGAGAGTGTGCCTGGCATGTTCATGTCAGAGCGTGGATGATTATGTATTTGGATGACTGCTTCTGGTAAGCAGCTGTGTCCGGAGAGAATACATAAGAGGTGAAAGAATGTTACAAAGTTTACATGTGAAGAATTTGGCGTTGATCGATGAAGTTGAGGTTGAATTCGGAGAAGGCTTGAATATCCTTACCGGAGAAACCGGTGCGGGGAAATCTATTATCATCGGATCCATCAATCTTGCGCTGGGAGCGAAAGCAGACAAAGATCTGATCCGGACCGGGGCAGAATATGCACTGGTAGAACTGATCTTTACGGTAGAACAGCCGCAGCAGCTAAAAGCCATACAGGAATTGGATCTGCCAGTGGAGGAGGAACAGATCATCTTGCAGCGCAGGATCATGCCAAGCCGCAATGTCTGCAAAGTGTGCGGTGAGACAGTGACGGCCAGACAATTGAAGCAACTGGCAGAGATTTTGATCGATATTCACGGGCAGCATGAACACCAATCATTGTTGCAGTCCGCAAAGCAGCTGGAGATCTTGGATGCCTATGCGGGAGAGGTATTGACACCTTATAAGGAAGAATTACGAAATATATACGGGGAATATCGTAAAGCCGTGGAGGCGTTATCTGACAGTGAGGTGGATGAAGAGACCCGCAAAAGAGAAGTGGCGTTGGCGGAGTTTGAGTGTCAGGAAATTGAAGAGGCTGCTTTGATCTCGGGAGAAGATGAGGAGGTTGAGCAGACTTATCAGAAGCTCGTGAACGGACAGAAGATTAGGGATGCGGTCAATATTGCGCATGCGCTTTGCGGGTATGAGGAAGGCGGCATTGGCAGTAATGTCGGGCGGGCTCTTAGGGAGATGAAGACCGTATCGGCTTATGATGATGTACTCAGGGAATTTGAACAGCAGCTGCTGGATATAGATAGCCTGCTCAACGATTATAACCGCGGTGTGGCAGATTACCTGTCAGAATTGGAATTTGACGGAGAACTCTTTGATCAAACGGAGAAACGCCTGAATCTGATCAATCATTTGAAGACAAAATATGGAAATTCCATAGAAGATATATTACAATACCGTGACAAGGCGGAGAGCACACTGGATAAATACAGGGATTATGATACCTATCGTAAAGAACTGTATGAACGGGTCAATGCTTTAAAACAGAAGGCTGCGGCAGTAGGGACGGAAATATCTGATATTCGCAGACGTTTTGCTGCAAAATTATCGGAGGAGATGAGGACTGCGCTTGTGGATCTTAATTTTCAGGAAGTTGCCTTTGAGATTAAGATCGCATCTGCTCCGGATCTGGTGAGCGGAAACGGATTCGACAAAGTTACCTATATGATCTCGACAAATGCCGGAGAAAGACCTCGGGAGTTGGCGCAGGTGGCTAGTGGTGGTGAGCTGTCACGTATCATGCTGGCGCTTAAAACGGTACTTGCGGACAAGGATGCGATCGAGACTCTGATTTTTGATGAGATCGATACGGGTATCAGTGGCAAGACGGCATGGAAGGTATCCGAGAAAATGGGAATTCTTGGAAAGGGCCATCAGATTATCTGCATTACCCATCTGCCGCAGATCGCCTCGATGGCGGATCGGCATTTCTGCATCGAAAAGAAAGTGGAAGACAACCGTTCCGTTACGGATATCAGAAAGCTGGATGAAGAAGAAAGTACCGCCGAGGTGGCCAGAATGCTTGGAAGTGCCAGCATAACAGAGAATGTTATGAACAATGCGCGGGAAATGAAAGAATTGGCAAGAAAAACAAAACAATACTAATATTAAAATCTAAAATTTTTCACATACTAGAAAGGACATGCTCAGTGTATGTCCTTTTTTCGATGGAAAGAGAGCCTGCTGCATGTGTGCATTAGAGAGTGACAAGACGGGCAATTCCTAATTGGCTGTAAGGGGTATTAACCATAAATATATTGTAGTAGATGGGAGATGTGGAAAATTGAACCGATTAATAGATATGACAAAGCAACAGGAAAGAATATACAGGGTCTTCTTATATACAATACTTGCTGCAGCGACGGTCGCAATTACAATATTGGTATATCTGACTTATTGGGATAAGATTCCATCAACCATTAAGCTACGCGCCGGAGTGGAGCAGGAGCTGGACTTTAAGGTTCCGGTATCGGGAAGGATCTATCGTGTGAATGAAGCGGATGTTACACCCGTATCCTCTCTGTCGGATCATACGGATAAAGAGGTGGCGGAACAGGCGACGGAAAGTATCCCGATAGATTTTGCACATAAAGTGAGAGTCAAGGCAAATGCGATTGATACTTATAAGATGGATCTGAAACTTTTCGGGGTGATTCCCTATAAAAATGTGGATGTGGAAGTGATCCAGGACAAGATGCTCACACCGTCGGGAATACCCATCGGTATCTATGTGAAAACAAGCGGAGTACTGGTAGTCGGAATCGGAGAGTTTGAGAACAGTGAGGGCAAGAAGGTATCTCCTGCGAAATACGCCCTGCAGAAGGGGGACTATATTCTGCAGGTTAACGGGGAGACCGTAGAGAATAAGAAACATTTTATCAGGATGGTGGAAGCTTCCGATGGAGAGAGCATGGTGCTGGCGATCAAGCGGAACGGGGAAATTACGGATATCATGGTAACACCGGAAGCTAACCAGAATCAGGAATGGAAGGTGGGAATCTGGATCAGGGATAATGCTCAGGGAATCGGGACCATGACCTATGAAGATACCGACAATTCTTTCGGTGCGCTCGGCCATGGGATCAATGATGTGGATACTTCTTTGTTGATGAACCTGGAGGAAGGGACACTTTACAGGACTCAGATCGTGGGGATCACCAGAGGGTCTAACGGTAGCCCGGGAGAACTGACCGGTTATATCGAATATGACAGTGACAATGTGATCGGAGAGATTACAGAGAATACGGAAGAAGGAATCTTCGGCGTATGTGATGATGAGGTGGAAGCGGCTTCCTCCTTTGAACCGATCCCAATCGCACTCAAACAGGAAATCGAGATGGGGCCTGCGCAGATCATCTGTTCTGTCACCGGGGAACCGGAATTCTATGATGTGGAGATCGTGGAGGTAAATCTGGACCGGGATAATATCAACAGAGGGATCGTGGTGAAGGTAGTAGACGAGAAACTGCTGACGTTGACCGGCGGGATCATACAGGGTATGAGCGGCAGCCCGATCGTCCAGAATGGCAAGCTGGTAGGGGCAGTGACGCACGTGCTGGTGCAGGATTCGACGCGGGGATACGGAATCTTTATTGAGGAAATGCTGGGGCACTGATTCCTGTCGATTCTGGCTAAGGATGTGATGGAAGAAACAGATGCAGCCGAATGAGAAGAAGAAAGGTTCTATCGAAATGAATAAAGAAAGGCAGGATTGATTGTAGAATATGCCAGTCCTTTTTTGATATTTGTTTACATGGTTTGTATGGTTTGCTATAATGATTAAGTAAAAGTTGAGCATTATAGTTATAGTTAACGGTATTAAAATTTTCGTTTTCAGTCCTGCAAAAGCTCCCGTATATGGCTTTGGCAGGAACCGGAAGCAGAAATTTGTTATGGCGCTTATGATAGATGCAGGAGTCAACGGTCAATCGTGTATTTTTTGGCGGGGGGGGGTAAGACCGTTTGAAGATCATTATTGTGGAGGATGAGTCGATCATCCGCAATGGACTGGTGAAGCATATCAAGTGGAAGAGTCTGGGGATCAGCGAGATCCGGGTAGCAGCGAATACGCAGGAGGCTCTTACAATCTGTGAGAGCTATATACCGGATATCGTGGTGTCTGATATTTCCATGCCCGGAGAGAATGGCATCCTGTTGTGCCGGAAATTGCGGAAGCTTTTCCCGGATATTGAGATCATTTTCGTTACCGGCTATGCGGATAAGGAATATCTGAAGGCAGCGATCGATTTGCATGCGGTGCGTTATGTGGAGAAGCCGATCAACAGGAAGGATATCTCGGAAGCGGTACAGGAGGCTGTGCATAGGTATCAGAAGACGATGGAGCATAAGGAGGCGCAGCTGCATACGCTGTTCATTGATTCGGCTTCTTTTCCGATCAATATCAGAGGGAAGAATGTGTTCCGAGTAGGTATTTTGCAGCTGGGTCAGAAGGAGGGTCTGGCCCAGATCAAGCAGGAATTGACGGAAGGTATGGATGGATGGCTCAGAAAGTATAGTCTGGCGATGCTGATGGAGATTTCGGATCCGATGACGCTCTCTTTTCTGCTGGGTGGAGAAGATGGGGAGCCGTTGGAAGCATCTGCAAGGAAGGAATATGTGCAGCTTGTGGAACAGATTCTGGGGGAGAAGATTCGTTGGTTTTTGGCCATGGGTCGTCGAGTAGAAGGGACGGAACATATTACGGACTCCTGGCAGACGGCGAGGCAGGTGAAGAATGCACTGGCTTATCTGGGCTGGAACCATGTAGCCTATTCCGAAGATCTGCAGGGAAGTCATAGATTTGAGACGGATATGACTGTGGTGGAGCATTTCGCCGAGGCAGTATCCGGCAAGAAGGAAGATGCGGCCGCAGAACTTTTGAATAATTTTGCGCAGGAATTGGAAGAGAAGCAGATCTTCTTGAATGGAGAGATCCGGCATGTTTATTATGCCTTGAATCTGGTCATAAAGCAGGCGGAACTGACGCTGCGTGTCAACGATAAGAATCATGAGACGGATGTGGCAAATGGGGATTTTTTTGAGTATGTGGCTACTTTTGCGGAGATGAATCAATATTTGCAGAGCCGTCTCGCGGCACTCTTTGAGGATGGTGATGCACAGAAGTGCACTTATGTGGTAAAGAAAGTTATGGATTATATCTGGGAGAATTACGCAGACTCGTCACTTTCGATCAAAATACTGGCGGATCATGTTTATCTTACGCCGACCTATCTGAGCAATGTATTTAAGAGGAGCGCCGGTCTGACGATCGGACAGTATATGGTGGATGTGCGGATTGATAAGGCGAAGCGGTTGATGAGGGACCCTCAGCTTAAGTTCTATCAGGTGGCTTCCATGGTAGGTTATATGGACGCCAACTACTTTGCTAAGATCTTTAAGAAGAAGACGAATATGACACCGTCGGAGTATAAGGAGAGTTTATCGGTTCGATGAAAACGATGATGGCGAAGATGCCTATGCAGAGACGGATGATGATCTATTTTGCGGTACCCTTGTTGATCATACAGATCGTAATTGCGGCTTCCTGCTATCCGGCGCTCCTTGTGAGATTCCGAAAACAGATGGATTACTTGCTGGGGCAGTCTATCAATCAGGCAGTTTCTTTCCTGGAAAGTTATATTCATAATATGGAATATCTTACGCAGCTGGTGGAAAACAACGGACAGATTTATGGTGTTTTGACTGCCGAGCAATTTATGGGGGAGAAGAGGCCGGATGAGCAGTATATGGAATTCTATATGCTGAACAGAACCTTTAATTCACTGGAATTTTCTAATTCTTTATATCGGTTCGGATTGTATATTTCTGATGATATCGCTTATGTCAATAATAATTATTTCATATTTCCACAAAGCAGACTGGAAGAACGGAACGATCATGCCAGAATGAAGGAATACTTTGCAAGTGGGAGGGACTATCTTGTGCTCAGTGAAGAGCGGAAAGATATTGGTTCCAGGGATATGTCCAAGATGCTGACCCTGTATCATCAAATTTTAAATAGCAGTACCGAAGAGATCGTGGGAATATGCAGTATCAGTATTGATATGGATCGTATCGTGCAGGTTATGGAGAATGCAAATATTACCTCACGGGGATTGGTATATTTGGTCAATGCAGAAGGGGAGGGAATCGTATCCAGTAATGAAACGCTTTTTCAAGAATTGAGAGAATGGGATTCTTTTCCCTTGAAGGGAGAAGAGATTTCCGGGCAGTCTGTAAAGATGGGAAGGACTACTTATTATGCAGACAGAAAGGATATTGAGAATACCGGATGGCAGATGGTCTCTTTGATTCCGGCCAGGGAATATGATGGACAATATCGAAGCATGGTTTTGTTGGCGGTCATTTCAGTTGTCATTATGGCATTTACGATCATGATGGTCTCCTATTTCCTTTCCAATTATTATGTGGGCCGCTTAAAGAAGTTGGGGCTTCAGATGAAGCACCTGCAGGACGGTAATTTAAATGTACAGCTTCCTTCGATTCAACAAGGAGACGAGATTGAAGAGGTATATCGGAATTTTAACTTCATGGTTGGTGAAGTTCGTAGATTATTGAAGGAGGAGTTTCAGCTTGGTAAGGATGTGAGGGTAGCAGAATTACGCGCTCTGCAGGCACAGATCAATCCTCACTTCTTGTATAATACACTTGATCTGATCAATTGGATCGCAATGGATTATGGTGCTGAGGATATTGAGAAGATCGCATGGAATCTAGCCAGGTTTTATCGGCTGAGTCTCAATCGGGGGCAGAATCTGATCAGTATCGGTGAGGAGGCGGAGCATGTACAGGTGTATGTCAATATCCAGAAATTTCATTATGACGATGCGGTACACCTGGAAGTAGATATTCCGGAGGAACTGAAGTCATTGGCATGTTTGAATATTATTTTGCAGCCCTTTGTGGAGAACGCAATCTTACACGGAATAGGTGAGAGGACAGAGATCAGCCAGTGCTCCATTGCCATTCGGGTACAGAAGCAGGGGGATAATATTCTGTTTACGGTCAAGGATGATGGGCCCGGTATGACGCAGAGGCAGATGGAGGAGGCGGAGACGCTTGATATCAGCCAGATCAAAGGAGGATATGGGGTTAAGAATATCAACTTCCGTATAAAGCTGTGTTTCGGAGAAGAATACGGCGTTCGATATGAGAGTGTACTGGGAGAAGGAACGACAGCTTTTATTCTGATTCCGGCCATGACAATGGAAGAGGCAGAGAAGAAGATCATGTGAGTCCGTGGTAAAACCTATGTTTGGATAATCTGTACACAAATTCTTTTTTTATGTTCTACAAAAGCACAAAAATTGACAAGGAATTAGCGTTGGAAAGCAGTGAATCAGCTGCTTTTCTTTTTTTTGTCCTGTTTCAGGGTCTGTTTTCGTCATTTAGTTTATGAAAGCTAAAAAATGCAGGAGGAAAATCAACAAAAAGGAAAAGAGCATAAGATATTCCTTAATATCATAGTTTTGACTCATTCAAATTGCACAAAATATTTCTTATAATTTATGTAATGTTTGTGAAAGGATAAATAAAAGGAAAGGAAAAAAGAACATGAAAGCTTTTATGGAAGAGGTAAAAAAGAACAAGGCGCTCTTCGTCATGGCGGCTCCGGCAGTGCTTCTCGTATTGGTCATGCAGTATCTGCCTATGTCGGGGCTGGTATTGGCATTTAAGAACTACCGGTATGATATGGGCGTCTTCGGCAGTGATTGGAACGGGCTGGCAAATTTCTCCTACCTGTTCTCATCTGGTACAGGTTGGTTGATCACCAGGAATACCATTCTCTATAATCTCCTGAATCTGATCACATCACAGATGCTGGCTGTATTGATTGCGATCTTTATCACGGAGATGAATGGGAAGATATTCAAGAAAGTATCTCAGTCGGTTATTTTCCTGCCCTATTTTATTTCTTGGGTTATTGTTGGTGTATTTGTATACAATATTTTTAACTATGAGACAGGTCTTATGAATGGACTGCTGACTTCCGTTGGTTTTGAGGCGGTCAACATGTATGACAAGCCGGGAGCATGGCCAGCCATTATCTGTATCTTTAATTCCTGGAAATGGTGTGGATATAATTCGGTCATCTATATTGCCGCGATCACCGGTGTGGATTCAGAAATTTATGAAGCGGCGTCTATTGATGGCGCGACAATCTTCCAGAGGATTCGCGCGATCACTCTGCCGAGCATCAAACCTACCATTATCACTATGCTGCTCCTGCAGGTGGGACGTATTCTGCGTGGCGATTTCGAGATGTTCTATCAGATCGTTGGTAATAACGGACAGCTATATAATGCAACAGATGTTATTGACACCTATGTATTCCGTTCTTTGATGCAGAATTCCAATATCGGTATGACTGCGGCGGCATCCTTCTATCAGTCGGCACTCTGCTTTATCATTATCATGGTCGTAAATGCAGTAGTGAAGAGGATTGATGCGGACTATGCTTTGTTCTAAAAAGGGAGGGATGAGAAATGGCTAACAATATACAAGGTGTAAAAATTAAAATGAGTCCGTCAACGAAGTTGTTCTATGTCATTTGCTATGTGGTGGTAACGATCGTTGCGCTGACATGTCTGCTTCCGTTCATCATGCTGATATCCGGATCTTTTTCTTCGGAACAGGCTATCCGGTTCCAGGGATACGGACTTTTGCCCAGAGAGTTTTCGACTGCGGCGTACGAGCTTATTTTTAAGACGCCCATGACGGTCATCAGGGCATATGGGGTGTCAATCTTTATCACGGTCGTCGGAACTGCATTTGGACTTTTATTTACAACCATGACAGCGTATGTCATTGCAAGACAAGATTTCAAATATAGAAATCAGTTATCCTTTTTCTTTTATTTTACAACACTGTTTAATGGAGGAATGGTATGTACATACATTTTCTATATCCAGTACCTGCATTTGAAAGATAATCTGCTGGCATTGATCCTGCCCTCCATGTTCAATGTGTTTTATCTACTGATCATGAGGACATTTGTAGCAGCGATCCCGACGGCACTGATCGAATCGGCTAAGATTGACGGTGCGGGAGAGTATAAGATCTTCTTCAGAATCATTTTACCATTGCTGAAATCCGGCCTGGCAACGATTGGCTTGTTTCTGGCGCTGGGCTACTGGAATGATTGGTACAATGCGATGCTGTATATGAATGATGAGAAGCGATATCCGTTACAATATATGCTGTACAGCCTGATGCAGAAGACACAGGCAATGGCGGCGATCGCCAGTCAGGCAAACATTCAGATGATAGATATGCCTTCTAATTCTTTAAAACTTGCTATGGCAGTGGTGGCTACTGGCCCAATCGTACTGGTATATCCGTTTGTACAGAAATATTTCGTAAAGGGTGTCACGGTAGGTTCCGTGAAAGGCTGATACACAGAAGATGCAGGTAGAGATGGAAAACATGATATCCGGGTTAAAATAACAATTTATATATAACATTTTAACAAATCATAACAGGAGGAAAATTTATGATCAAGAGAACAAAAACACTGAAAAGACTGCTGGCTACAGGAATGGCAGCCATCATGACGGCAGGTATGCTTACCGGCTGCGGAGGTGGATCCTCAAATTCAACAGATAGTTCGTCCGGTCAGGAAAGCTCCGGCACAGAGAGTGCAGATGCAAAAGGAGGCGAGGCGGCAGCCGGAGAACTGGATACTTCCAAGGAAGTGGCTTTGTCCATGTACGTGATCAGTGACCGTCCGGCAGGACAGGATGTAGTGGATGAGAATCTGAATAAGATCTTGAAGGAGAAGCTGAACTGTACATTGAAGATCAACTATATCGGATGGGCGGAATATGCTAACAAGTACCCGCTTTTGTTCTCCTCAGGAGAGGAATTTGATATGGCATATGCTGCCAGCTGGCTGAATTATCCATCCCTTGCACAGAAGGGCGCTTTCATGAACCTCGATGAACTGTGGCCGACATATGCACCGGATAATTTTGCAGCCGCTCCGGAGGCGGCCAAAGAGCAGGCTACAGTAGCGGGACATTATTATTGCGTTCCACAGCAGTTTGCTACGACCAATGCATATGGAGCAATCTATCGTAAAGATCTGGTTGAGGGAAGTGACTGGGACGGTGTGATGGAAACTTTTGAAGATATCGAAGAATATTGTGATATCGTCAAAGAACTGCACCCGGAGATTGAGCCGCTTGATCAGTATTCGGCGGCGCCGGAATGGTCTCTCACTTATATGAGACACCAGGGCTATAATGCTTTGGCAGAGGGCATCCGTTATCTTTGGTATGATCCAACAGAAGAAAATCCGAAGGTAGTTGCCAATGAGAGTTATGAAAAGACGCCGGAATTCTTGGAAATGATGGCGAGATGGAATGAAAAAGGATTCTTTACAAAGTCTGCCCTGTCAGATACGGATTCTCAAAAATTCCAGAACGGTAAGGCTGCACTGCGTGTTCATAATATTGATACTTACCGTGGTCAGGCGATCCTGCATCCGGATTGGGGTGTAAGCTATTCCAATTTTGTTAAGAATTTGTCGCATCTTCCGTATACACAGGACTGTATGGTAATTTCCAATACTTCCAAGAATCCGGAGAGAGCGATGGCTCTTTGGAATTTGATCACAACGGATCAGGAAGTATATGATGCGTTCATGTACGGTGTTCTGGATGTTACGTATACGCTGCAAGATGATCAGTTTGATATCACGGACAAAGATTTATATAGCGAGGGTGCTATGTGGGCTGCACGTACGAATGAACTCAACAGGAATCCAGTGGGAACACCGGAAGAGTTTGATATCATGAAAGGGGAATTTGAAAAGACGATCGCTGCGAACAATACCGCAGAAAAATATTCGGCATTTGTTTTTGATACGAGCACGGTGGAGACAGAACTGGCAGCTTGTAACAATGTTTGGCAGCAGTATTGGTGGCCTCTTGAGCTGGCATATACAGACAGAGAGACAGGGCTGGCAGAATATGCGGAAAAAATGAAGGCAGCAGGCCTTGATAAGATCATGGAAGAGGCACAGAGACAGTTGGATGAGTATACGGCAAGTCATTAGTGATCGAATGCTTGTCAGGCAAAAGAATCTGGCTGTATAAAACGGACAGATCATTTAAAATATTTATTAAAGAAATGCAGTCTTACTGTATGATAACAGAGCGCCGTGCAGAAATAATGTTTCGGTGCTCTTGTTTTAAATTAGAGTTGACAGTAGTTTGACAAAGCAGCCGACAGACGGTGCCGAAGCGTCAGGAGATCGTGGACGAGACGACGAAGGACATGGTGGCAGTGGTAATCCTGTACACCGGTAAGGGCAGGAAGATGATACACTTGCGGACGGAAGGGAAAATCACGAATGTTGTTTTGCCTGCGAATAGTGTTTAGGCGGTGGCTCTGGAATAAAACAGGCAGTGCGATGCCTTACTATTCCATAGTATTCTTCTATTGTTTATAATGGTTTATGTCGGAACGCGTCAACAGACCGGCAAGAAATATGTAAGAATTGTATGAATAAGGTTATTGTCTATTATGAATGTGTATTATCGTGGAATGGCGACAGTAACGGACCAACCAGGAAAATGGAGGAATACTTATGGAGACATTGAACATGACCGCGGCGAGAGACCAAAAGCAATTTTACAAGCTTCTGGATAACTTGATCAGCACGAACAAGGAATTCCAGATCATGATAACGGTTCCTTCGGGAACAAAAGATACGATGGTACAGGAGAAAGATGTTACTTTGTCATCTTATGTGGCAAGAGATCTGGAGAAAGATGTGACGGATATGATCCATGAGATCGGTGTGCCAGCACATATCAAGGGGTATCAGTATCTGCGGGAAGCGATCATGATGTCTGTAGAGGATGTGGAAATGCTTGGCTCCATCACGAAGGTGCTGTATCCGACTATTGCGAAGAAGTACCAGACTACACCCAGCCGGGTGGAGCGTGCTATTCGCCATGCGATCGAGGTTGCCTGGTCGAGAGGGCGGATGGAGACATTGGACGCACTGTTTGGCTATACTATCAATACCGGAAAGGGGAAACCTACCAACTCGGAATTTATTGCGTTGATCGCGGATAAGATACGATTGCAGTACAGACATTGATGCCACCTCTTTTGCTACAATGTCCAAGTCGTATTATTTTGATGGGGACTGCTTAGAATGCAGAGATATTTTCAAAAATAATCCTTTTATTGCTACTGGAAATGCTGTATAATATAAGTTAATGACTGGAGAGGACAGGACAATTTATATTTTGGAGGGTTAGTATGAAAAATATTTTGTTTGTTGCATCGGAAGGGGTTCCTTTTATCAAGACAGGTGGGTTGGCGGATGTGATCGGTTCTCTGCCCAAGTGTATCGACAGAGAATACTTTGACATCAGAGTGATTCTTCCTAAATATACCTGTATGAAGCAGGAGATGAAGGATAAGCTCACGTATAAGACACATTTTTATATGGATTTCCACTGGAAGGAAGAATATGTGGGAATCATGGAAGCCGAAGTGGAAGGTGTGAAATACTATTTTATCGATAACGAAGGCTTCTTCAGTGGATTCAAGCCTTACAGCGATAATGCACTGTTTGAGATAGAGAAGTATGCTTTTTTCTGTAAAGCAGCCTTGTCGATCCTGCCGGTGATTGATTTCAGACCGGATCTGATTCACTGCCACGATTGGCAGACCGGGTTGATTCCTGTATATCTGAAAGAGAGATTCCAGGGAGGTGACTTCTACAGAGGCATCAAGACTGTTATGACGATACATAACCTGAAGTTCCAGGGGAAATGGAGCGTTAAGGAGGTTAAGGAGATTACGGGACTGCCGGATTACTTCTTCACTTCAGATAAGTTGGAAGCTTATAAGGATGCCAATCTCTTAAAGGGCGGTCTTGTGTATGCGGACGCGATCACTACAGTCAGCGATACTTATGCAGAAGAGATCAAGACGGCGTTCTACGGTGAGGGACTGGACGGTCTGATGCGTGCTAGGGCAGCAGATCTGCGCGGTATCGTCAACGGCGTCGATTATACAGACTTCAGTCCGGAAGTAGATAAGAATATTGAGTTTAATTATAACGCGGTGAACTTCCGCAAGGAGAAGGTGAAGAATAAGCGGGCGCTGCAGGCGGAGTTGGGCTTGAATCAGGATGATAAGGCGATGATGATCGGTATCGTATCCCGTCTGACAGATCAGAAGGGATTTGATCTGATCGCTTATGTGATGGATGAGCTCTGTCAGGATAATGTGCAGATCGTAGTGCTGGGAACCGGTCAGGAGCAGTATGAGAATATGTTCCGCCACTTTGACTGGAAATATCATGGCAAGGTATCGGCGAACATCTATTATTCGGATGCGCTGTCACATAAGATCTACGCAGCGAGCGATGCATTCCTGATGCCGTCTCTCTTTGAGCCCTGCGGATTGAGTCAGCTGATGTCTCTGCGTTATGGTACGGTACCGATCGTGCGTGAGACCGGAGGCCTGAAGGATACGGTAGCGCCTTACAATGAGTATGAAGGAACCGGGACAGGATTCAGCTTCAAGAACTATAATGCCCATGAAATGCTTGGCACGATTCGTTACGCGGAGCATATCTACTATGATAAGAAGCGTGAATGGAACAAGATTGTGGACAGAGCAATGGCAGTTGACTTCTCATGGCACGTATCAGCGAAGAAGTATCAGGAGATGTACGACTGGTTGATCGGATAAGATTAGAGCAAGGCGAAAGATATCGGAGCAAGTGTCGGACTTGTCAGCGCAGACATAGTGATTGCCTGACAGGCTGCCGTGCTTGCTCTTTTTAACATGAGACGTCAGCAGTAACTCGGAGGTGCGCATGGGCGGACAAAAGAAACAGAATAATTTTGTGCTGCAGGCGGGAATTCTGGCAGCAGCGGGTATGATCGTCAAGGTGATCAGCCTGATCTACCGCAGTCCGCTTCTGAGTATCATCGGTCTGGAGGGAAACGGCTACTACAGCGAGGCGTACAATATCTATACGATCATTCTGTTGATCTCTTCCTACAGTATCCCTTCGGCAATCTCTAAGGTGATCGCCCAGAAAATGGCCTTCAAAGAATATGGGAATGCACAGCGGGTCTTTCGGTGTTCTCTTCTTTATGTATTGATCGTGGGTGGGGCGGCGGCGGTCATTACCTTTGCTGCGGCGCCCTGGCTGGTGGGAGAAAATTCGGTGGTGGCGCTTCGGGTGTTTGCACCGACGATTTTTTTCTCTGGATTTCTGGGAGTGTTCCGAGGATATTTCCAGGCACACGGATCGATGATGCATACCTCTCTGTCTCAGATCCTGGAGCAGATCCTGAACGCGGTTGTCAGTATTCTGGCGGCCTGGCTGTTGATGAAGACGGTGGCAGGAGAGGGGCAGACCACGCAGGCAATCTACGGTTCTGCGGGCAGCGCGTTGGGAACCGGTGCGGGTGTTTTGACGGCGCTTTTGCTTATGTTCGGTATGTACATGCTGAACCGTAAGATGATCGACAGAAGAGTGCGGTATGACCGGACGAAGCATACGGAGAGTTACGGTGAGATCATCAGGACCATTTTTACGGTAGTCACGCCGTTTATCCTGAGTACCTTTATCTACAATTGTTCTACGGTAGTCAATATGAAGATTTACAAGTGGATCTTGATGGATTTCAGAGATGTGGATTACGTAACGGTTGCTATTGATTATGGGATTTTTGCTACACAGGCGGTTTCAGTGGTCAATATTCCGATCGCCATCGCTTCGGCGATGTCCTCGGCGACGATACCAGGGGTTTCTACTACTTTTATCAGAAAAGAATATAAGAAGACAAGGAAGCAGGTATCAAAGGCTATACGTATGACGATGATGGTATCCATACCGGCGGCTATGGGACTCGGCCTTCTGGCACAGCCGGTGATGCAGTTTATTTTTCCGCAGAAAGATTCGCTGGAGAGGGCTTCAGGACTATTGGCGGCATTAGCGGTCTCCGTGGTCCTGTATGGGTTGTCCACGTTGACGAATGCGGTCTTACAGGGAATCGGTAAGGTGAACACACCGGTGATCCATGCGGCGATAGCCCTGGTGGTTCAAGTGGGTGCCTTGATCGGGTTGCTGTTATATACGGATCTGAATCTGTATGCGCTGGTGTGTGCCAATATCATCTATTCGTTGGTGGTATGTATCCTGAACCAGATCTCTGTAAGAAAACATCTGAAATATAAGCAGGAGATCATGAAGACTTTTATCAAGCCGTTGGTCTCATCAGTGGTGATGGGAGCCGTTGCGTTTGGCGTCTATCACGGGCTGTATCTCGTATTGCCGGTGAGCCGGGTCGTACTTTTGATCGCTATTGGACTGGGGGCCTGTGTCTATTTTGTGATGATCCTCTTTATCGGCGGTGTGAATGAACAGGAACTGCGGGCATTCCCGAAGGGGGCTATGCTTGTGCATGTGGCGAAGAAGATGCGCCTGTTAAAATAGCAGATGTTTGAAATCTTTCTGTTTTGATATTGGATAAAAGCCAGAATGAGTTCGAGCAATCGAGAGATTTTGAAAAGTAAATATGAAAAGTAAATAAATATAGAAATAGCAAGAATAAATGATTGTCCAAATACAAATACTGTTTGGGACAATCATTTTTAATTTCAGGAGGTATAATCATATGGCAAATTTATCAGAGTTAGATTTACAGAATCTTCGTCATCTTATGGGCGGCTATGACGTAACGCACTGCAAGATGAAGGAGTATGCGGAATGCGCATCCGACACGAAGGTGAAACAGTTCTTTGAAAAAGGTGCACAATCCGCAATGCAGAATAAGCAGCAGCTGATGGAATATTTGCGATGAGCAGAAGGCCGGTGTAGATGATTCTCTGTAAATCGGGAGACATTCGGCTAAGAGTCGCAACAGGACAAAAGGATATGGAAGTTGATAAGTGTAGCAGTTAATAGAATGTTGTATAAATGGATAAAGGAGACCTTATTATGCAAATGGAAGAGAAGACAATGGTAGCGGATACGCTGACCGGAATTAACGGAGAACTGGTACGTTTTGGGGAGATGATCGCCCAGACGGAGAACAAGGAGCTGAAACAGACATTGAAGCAGTTCCGTAATGCATGCGAGCAGTCGCAGGAAGAACTGTATCAGATCGCACGCGAGAAATCTTATTATGTGCCGGCTGCGAAGGCGACCCAGGAAGAGATCGCGCATGTGAGATCACTGTTTACGTCCAGCACGATTTAGGAAATTAACTGAAGGTACAAACCCCGCAAAGGTCCTGAACGTATCGGACGGATCCTTGCGGGGTCTTGTATGTTTTGTATTTTATGTTCAGTATTTTATTTCCTGCAGTCTGATACAGATGACCTTACGGTCGTACTACCTGTTATTTATCGACGTGTCGGATTGAAGAGATGTCCGAATCAATAGCCATCGAGTAGTTGGTATAGTATACCACGAATCCGGGTTTGGAGCCGGCAGGTTTCTTGACGTGCTTCTTCTGGATATAATCAATTTCCACTTTAGCCTGATCGCGCCCCTTAGAATAGTAGGCGGCCAGTCTGGCAGCCTCCTCGAAGGTGCGGTCTGGAAGTTCCTGGCCTTCTGTCTTGACGATTACGTGGGATCCGGCTTTCTTCTTGGCGTGGAACCACCAGTCGTTGCCGGTGGCGAATTTGAAAGTCAGTTCGTCGTTCTGGAAATTATTCTTGCCCACATACATATGAAAACCGTCACTGCTAATATAGTGGAAAGGCCTGCTGGTAACTTTGGCCTTTTTTGTGCTGCCTTTCCGGCGGATGTAACCGCTTTCGATCAGCTCTTCTTTGATCTGTACCAGATCTTCTTCCTGCATGGCGATATCTAGAGCAGCCAGAATGGATTCCAGATGTTCGATCTCTTGTTTGACCTGTACGGTCAATTCTGAGAGCGCTTCATAGGTACGCTTCAGCTTCCCGTATTTCTCGAAATATTTCTGTGCATTCTCCTGCGGAGTGAGAGTGGGATCCAGAGGAATCGTTATCATTTCGTTGGTATAGTAGTTTAAGGCTTCCATTGATTTAGACTCAGGCGTTATGTTATATCCATATGTGTTGATCAGTTCTCCATATATTTTGTACTTGTCCTTTTTCTCCGTATCCTGTATCTGCTTTATCTGCAGGTCGTATTTCTTGACATTGCGTTCCAGAGCGGTCTGTACGATCTTGCGCAGGTCTACGGATTTCTGACGGATGCGTGTTATCATGCTGCGTTCCGCATAATACTGTTCCAGAACGGCGCTGATGGAAGAGTAGGTTTTGACTGTCTTGTCTGCATAAAGCGTCAGCGGCAGTGAGGCAAACTCTATGGGCACCAGTCCTTCATAGAAAATGGATGGGGTAAAAATACCTGTTATAACTTGCTGTAACATGCCGGCAAACGTATCATACAGTCTGTGCAGAACGGTCTCTTCCAGAACATTGGCGGGCAGATCGGCGTCGATACCGCTGCGGTAGCATATCTCTTGGGCCATAATGGGGGAGAGACCGGTATAAGATGTATAAAGAGCCTTATAGACCGCCATGGGCTGTGTGCGCATATGTTCACAAAAGTTTACATAAGTCAGAAGAGACCGGTCAGCTTCTACTGTGGTAGGAGAAGAGCCGGCAATGCTGTCAGTGGTTTCTTCGTACTGGGGGCAGAAGCGGAGCGGATTCCACTTATTCTGTGTCTGGGGGATGAAATAATCCCTTCCGGGCAGCACTTCACGGACGGAGCTGACCATACCGGAGATATGCTTGATGCTGTCTATGATCATGTTCTTGTCATCACAGAAGATGATATTGCTGTGTTTGCCCATCACTTCGATGATCAGTTTCTTACGACACAGGTCTCCTAATTCATTCAGGTGCTCCAATTCCAGATGGATGATCCGTTCAAGCCCGGGCTGGGCAATCGTTAAAATACGTGCATTCTGCAGATGTTTACGCAGCAGCATACAGAACCCCGGAGCGGTCAAGGGACTTGGCTTGTTAGTCTGGGTCAGATAGACCAGGGGCAGAGAGGCGTCCGCGGACAGGAGAAGCCTGTACTGGGAGCCATTGTTCTTAATAGTCAGCAGTAGTTCATCACTTTCGGGCTGGGCGATCTTGTAGATCCGGCCGCCGGAAAGAGTCTGCCGCAGTTCTGAAACGATATTTGCAATAGTGATGCCGTCAAAAGCCATGATGGTCCTCCTTTTATCTGGTCAAATAAACGAAATAAAGTTAAACTTTACTCGATACATTGATTGTTAAAATATATATGATATAATTATGGTGCAGATGATCGATTAGATTTACGAGACTGTGAAGCAAATTTGTTTTTTTTATTTTATAATAAGTAAAGGGAATTTTCAACTTTCTTGACTACTACGGGTAATTATTCTATAATAAAATCTGTACGCACAGGCAAATTGCAGCGGTGCCGGAACGGATGGCGCCGTCAGGGGAGACATGACGGCAGGCCGGAGAGGCTGCAGGACTATTGTGCTCGCAGAACAGAGGAAAGGCAAGTACACGACTATGATAAAGAGTATGACCGGTTTCGGCAGATGTGAGATCGCCAGAGGGGAACGCAGGATCAGCGTAGAGATGAAGTCCGTCAATCACAGATATCTGGATGTGAGCATCAAGATGCCGAAGAAGTTGAATTTCTTCGAGGCGGCGATACGAGGCGAACTTAAGAATTACATCCAGCGCGGGAAGGTGGATCTTTTCATTAATTATGAAGATCTGACGGAGTCTAATGTGTGCGTGAAATACAACAGGGAACTGGCCTCGGAGTATATGATGTACTTAAATAAAATGGCGGAGGATTTTGCTCTGGAGAATGACATCCGTGTGTCTGTCTTGTCCCGGTATCCGGAAGTGCTGAGCATGGAAGAACAGACGATTGACGAAGAGGAATTATGGCAGCTTCTGGAGGAGGCGGTCAAGGGTGCAGCAGAGGGATTTGTGGAGACCAGAGTCAAAGAAGGCGAGAACCTGAAGAATGACTTGATCGGCAAACTGGATGGCATGTTAACGCATGTGGATTACATCACAGAGCGGTCACCGCTGATCATTGCGGAGTATAAGCATAAGCTTCGGGATAAGGTCAGGGATCTTCTGGAAGATGCGAATGTGGACGAAAGCCGTCTGCTCATGGAGGTCACGATCTTTGCGGATAAGGTATGCGTAGACGAGGAGTTGGTGCGTCTGCGCAGTCATATCGAGACGACGAAGGAGAATCTTCTGCAGGGCGGCAGTATCGGACGTAAGTTAGACTTCATCGCTCAGGAGATGAATCGGGAGGCGAACACGATTTTATCCAAGACCAGCGACTTGGAGATATCAAATCACGCCATTGAATTAAAGACGGAGATCGAGAAAGTACGCGAGCAGATCCAGAACATTGAGTAAACGGCATGTCTGCCTGTCGGTTTCGGAGAAAGAACCAAAGCGGGCGGCATGAATACAGGCAGGAACAGGATGCAGCGAGAAAGAGGGGCATCAAATATGGGAAGGCTGATTCATGTAGGATTTGGCAATGTGGTGAATACGGGAAAGATCATTGCGATCGTCAGCCCGGATTCTGCGCCGATCAAGCGCATGGTACAGAAGGCAAAAGAGACAGGAACAGCGATAGACGCTACACAAGGGCGTAAAACGAAGGCAGTGCTGGTGATGGAAAACAACCAGATCGTGTTGTCGGCTTTACTTCCGGAGACCATTTCCGGCAGAGCACAGATGGAAGGCGGAGAGTCAGATGAAGCGTAAGGGTATTTTGATCATTATATCCGGGTTTTCCGGAGCGGGGAAGGGAACCCTGGTCAAGAAGCTGGTGGAGAAATATGATGGGTATGCATTGTCTATTTCTGCAACTACCAGAGAACCCAGGCCGGGAGAAGTGGACGGCCGTGAATATTTTTTCCTGAAAAAAGAGGAATTTGAGAGTAAGATCGCCGAGAACGGCTTGATCGAGTATGCCTGCTATTGTGATAATTATTATGGGACACCGCGGGAATATGTGGAGGAACAGCTGGAGGACGGCCGGGATGTGATCCTGGAGATTGAGATTCAGGGAGCACATAAGGTGAAGCAGCAGTATCCGGATGCACTGACGCTTTTCGTGATGACACCCGATGCCGAGGAACTCAGATACAGGCTGGAAAGCCGGGGGACAGAGAGTGCGGAAGTGATCGAGAAGCGTATGCAGCGTGCCGCCAAGGAGGCGATGGGCATCGAGAAATATGAATATATCGTGGTGAACGATAATTTGGAGAAGTGTGTTGATGAGGTACACAGGATCATCATGGCAGCCCATAATGCAGCGCATAGAAATATAGAATTTATCGATAATATTAGAAAAGAACTGGAAGGAGAAATGTGATGTTACACCCATCTTATGCAGATTTGATCAACGTAGTAAACAGTGGAGTTGAGGAAGGAGAGGATCCGGTAGTAAACAGCAGATATTCGATCGTAATGGCGACATCCAAGAGAGCGAGACAGATCATTGCCGGCGATGAGGAACTGGTGGACGGCAGAGGTAAGAAGGCGCTTTCCGTGGCTGTGGAAGAGTTGAACCAGGGTAAGATCAAGATTCTGGGTGAGGAAGAGCAAGACGAGCAGGACGAGGAAACGGAAGAAGAAGCATAATAATGAAAAAGAAGATATTGTTCGTGTCTCTCGGATGTGACAAGAATCTGGTAGATTCCGAGATGATGCTGGGGCTGCTTGCAAAAAGCAGTTATGAATTTACCGACGATGAGCGTGAGGCAGACGTTGTGGTGATCAACACATGTTGCTTCATCAACGATGCTAAGGAAGAGAGCATCAATACGATTCTTGAGATGGCAGAGCTTAAGAAAAGCGGCGCTATCGAAAGTCTGATTGTTACAGGATGTCTTGCTCAGCGATACAAAGAGGAGATTCAGGCAGAGATTCCGGAGGTGGATGCTATCCTGGGGACGATGGCGATCGATGAGATCGCGAAGACCCTGGAGGAAGTGGGGCAGGGTATTAGGACCAATCGTTATAAAAGCCTGGATGAGAAACCCTTGACCGGTGTGGATCGTGTGGTCACTACCGGCGGCCATTATGCTTATCTGAAGATCGCGGAGGGGTGCGATAAGCACTGCACCTACTGTATCATTCCCAAGGTGCGGGGGAATTACCGCAGCGTACCGATGGAGGATCTGGTGCAGGAGGCGGAGAAGCTGGCTGAGCAAGGAGTCAGGGAATTGATTCTGGTAGCCCAGGAGACGACACTGTACGGGGTGGATCTGTACGGACATAAGTCTCTGTCGGAATTGCTGCATAGGTTATGCGAGATCAGCGGATTGTATTGGATACGGATCCTGTACTGTTATCCGGAGGAGATTGATGGAGCACTGATCGAGACGATACGGCAGGAGAAGAAAATCTGTCATTATCTGGATCTGCCCATTCAACATGCGTCTGACAGGATACTGCGCAGGATGGGACGTAGGACGGACAGGGAGCAACTGGAGCAGACGATCGGCAGGCTGCGTCAGGAGATTCCGGATATCTGTCTGCGGACTACGCTGATCACGGGTTTTCCGGGTGAGACACAGGAGGATCACGAACAACTGCTTGATTTTATCGATCGCATGGAGTTTGACAGACTTGGAGTGTTCCCCTATTCTCAGGAGGAAGATACGCCGGCGGCGCTGATGGAAGACCAGATTGAAGAAGAAGTCAAACAGCAGCGGTTTGCAGAATTGATGGAACTGCAGCAGGAGATCGCTTTTGCAGCGGCACAGGATATGGTCGGCAAAGTGGTCACAGCAGTGATAGAGGGCAAAGTTGTCGATGAGAACGCTTATGTGGCGCGGACATACAAAGACGCCCCAGGAGTGGATGGGCTGTTGTTCGTGAATACGGGACGGGAGCTGCTGACCGGTGACTTTGTCAAAGTGAAAGTTAATGGCGTCTATGAATATGATTTGATGGGAGTGTTAGTAGAAGATGAATTTACCGAATAAATTGACAATGTTTCGTGTGATCTTGATCCCTTTTTTTGTGGTGTTCCTTTTAGTTGACATAACATCTGTAGATAAGTGGATAGCACTTGCTATTTTTATTGTTGCAAGTCTGACAGACCTGTTGGACGGCAAGATCGCCCGCAAATACAATCTGGTGACGAACTTTGGCAAGTTTATGGATCCGCTGGCTGATAAACTGCTGGTATGTTCTGCGTTGATCTGTCTTGTAGCGCTTGAAAGGATCCCGGCCTGGATGGTCATCGTCATCATCGCCAGAGAGTTTATCATCAGCGGTTTCAGGCTGGTGGCTTCGGACAATGGTGTAGTGATAGCGGCAAGTTACTGGGGAAAGTTCAAGACGACATTTCAGATAATTATGATCTGCCTGATGATCGCGGATTTGGAGGAACTGCAGCTTTTGACTATGATCGTAACCTGGGTAGCCGTGATCCTGACGGTGGTGTCATTGGTGGATTATCTGGTGAAGAACAAGGACGTTATGAAGGATACGAAGTAAACGTAGAGAGAACATAGAAGGATGAGCATATGATCGTAGAACTGATTTCAGTGGGAACAGAGATTCTATTGGGCAATATCGTGAATACCAACGCGGCTTTCCTGTCCGAGAAATGTGCGGGGCTTGGCCTTTCCTGTTACTATCAGGATGTGGTGGGTGACAATGAGGACAGGCTGTACGAGACGATAAAGACGGCTCTTGGCAGGGCCGATATCCTGCTCTTGTCAGGAGGACTTGGGCCGACCCAGGATGACCTGACGAAGGAAGTGGCGGCCAGGGTAATGAACAAGACGTTATACCTTCATGAGGAGAGTAAGGCAGCTATCCAGAACTTTTTTGAAAAAAGAGGGCTGGAGATCACAGATAATAACTGGAAGCAGGCCATGGTGCCGGAGGGCTGTATCGTGGTGGCTAATCCCAACGGCACGGCGCCGGGCATCATCATGGCGGAAAACGGCAAACATGTGATACTGATGCCTGGACCGCCGAATGAGATGATTCCTATGTTTGAGACGTCGATCATGCCATATTTAAGCAGTCTGCAGTCCTGTGTGATCTATTCACAGACAGTGAAGATCTGCGGAGTGGGAGAGAGCAAGGCAGAGACCATGGTGGCGGATCTGATCAGAGAGCAGAGCAATCCGACATTAGCCACCTATGCTAAGACCGGAGAGGTGCATCTGCGGGTGACAGCCCGGGCCGAGGATGAGAAGGCGGCCAGAAAGCTGGTAAAACCCATGGTCAAGGAATTAAAAGGGCGTTTTGGTAATAATATCTATACAACGGAAGATGATGTGACACTGGAGAAAGCGGTGGTGGATCTTCTGCTGGCCAATGGACTGACAGTGAGCACGGTAGAATCCTGCACAGGCGGACTTGTAGCGGCCAGGTTGATCAATGTACCGGGTGTGTCTGAGGTCTTCAAATCCGGGTATATCACATATTCCAATAAGGCCAAGCGAAGACTGTTGGGAGTCAAGAAGAATACACTGGCCAAGCATGGGGCAGTCAGTGAGACGGTTGCCAGAGACATGGCGAAGGGCGCAGCTACAGTGTCTAAGGCGGATGTGGTGGTCAGTGTTACCGGCATTGCCGGACCTGACGGCGGTACGGAAGAGAAGCCGGTTGGCTTGGTGTATATCGGGTGTTATGTATGTGGAAGGTATACGGTCAAGAAATGTCTTTTCAGCGGTGATCGTGCCAAGATCAGGGATAATACGGTCTCAGCCGCGTTGTCATTGATGCGGGAATGTATTTTACAGTATTACAGTGAAGTGACGTTTGGCGGGAAAGATAAGTAAAATAGCGCATGTAATTGAAAGGCAAAGGGGAAAATAAATGAGCCGACCGGAAGAGTTTGAGGATCGTAATAACAGTAACAGGGAAGAAATAGATATGCTTTCCGAGGAATCATCGTCCAGAGAAGATTCAGGAGTCTGTTCTATGGCGGACACTGCAGCAGGGCAGACTATAGATTTGCAGGATGTGGAGCAGGCACAGGATGCAAATGATCTGAATGGGCAGCAGAATTATCAGAATGCTCCCTATCATAGCGACTCTTATAATAGCAATTGTTATGGCAATAACTCCTATTATGATGATCCTTATCGAAATACGCAGTACAGCCCCTTGGCACGGCCGGCCAAGAATAATAACATTCCATTGATCATTGGGATCGCCGCGGTTATCGTGATCCTGTTTCTGATCGCTGTTTTTGCCCTGACTTATAGAGTGGTATCACTGTACGCCGAAAGATGGGAAAAGTCTCATAATGGTTTTGAAGAGCATGAGTTTAATGATGACAGGCAGGAGAAACGGCAGAAGAGCAGTGAAGAAGAGATAGACTCGTATGATCGTGATCGCTTTGATGATGAATACGATCATGATGGTTATTTTAATTATGATGAATACGATTACGATGATTACTTTAATGACGATTACTTTAACGACGATTATTTTAACGATGGTTACTTTAATGACGATTACTTTAACGATGGTTATAATAATGATGATTTTGGCGATGGGAATGATTATGATTATGACAATGATCAGTATTATACGCTGCACGACGATATCAAGACGGATCTTTCTTATTCCGTAGAATTTGAGCATTATGAATATGACACCGATAATGATAATGTGGAGATCATGGTGTCCTATCCGGTGATCAAAGGCGACAAGGTACCGAATCTGAAGCATTTGAATAGTGTGATAGCAGAGGAGATCGATCTGTTTAAAGATTATTTCGAGGAAGAATATGCGGATTATATGGATGAGTATAATGGGTATTTTTCTGCGCTTTCTTCCGGATATGTCACCTATATGGATGAAGAGAAGATGAGTATCGCTTTTGCGGAGTATATATATACCGATTATTATAATGAAGCATTTCTGTACAGTATCAATATCGATATGGAGAACGGTGTCATTTTGGAGAATGAGAACATGCTGAGTATCGACGATGACTTTTCCGTGGAGTTCAGAAAGAAGAGCGATGTGCAAAATGGTGAGATCATCTATCTTACAGGTATGACTGACCAGGAGATCACGGATCACTTTAACTCTTCAAATATTATTGTTTTCTATACTCCTAAGGGAATGGAGATCGGATTCAACTATGAAGAAGGATGGGTAACCGTTACGTATGAGGAATACGATGAGTATCTTAAGGTTTTCTGATCTTATGTGATATCCAGTATATCATCGAATGCAATTTTAGTATTTACAATCTGAAGCAACCGGCTGGTTTCGTCAATTCGGGCGACCATGCCGGTTACTTTAATGTATTCGTCTTTATTGAAATAAACGACGGAGGCGATCTGGCCTTTGATCAGGCAGTGCATTTTGCGGTCCAGCTCTTCTGCCATCTCCTCAGATAATTCTATTCTTGGCACGGTGATCTTCTCACGGGCAGCCAGTGCGTCCGGCAGACCCTTTAAGGCTGCGAAGGGCATAAATTGCTTGGCCCTGTCTTCTATTGGCATTTTGTGTTTGGGTTTACTCGCCACTTTTGTGCCCTCCGATCTGATGATTCCGTTCTTTGGTGGTGGCGCCTTCTTCCAGGTTCATGCCCTTTAAGATGGCGTCCTTGCCGAACTTGTTCTTGATGCTGATGACAGCCTGCTGTATCTTGCGGCTGCGCTCTAACTGTGCGCTGTCAATGAAGAAATTATATTGGTGGTATTCCTCCGGCATCACATTGTTGCAGGTGATATTGATGCGATGGACCGGGTAAGCCGGATCAACGATCTGCCGGTAAAGATCTGTCACTACGGGTATGAGTAGAAGATCGGAGTTGGTCTCCACGTCAGCAGCGGCAGTACCGTGGGCGGAAGGAACATTGAGCCGGTTGGCATAGCCTACGTGAAGAGTGATGGAGCTGGTGACCAGATTCTTTTCTACCAGATCCAGGCAGAGCAGATCCATCATTTCCTTGGCAACGAGCAATCCTTTTTCGTAAGAATAGTCACTGCCCAGTACCTGCCCGCTGCTCAGACAGTTGGTGTGCGATCTGTAGGATTTGATATCAGCCATGGTAACGGGTTCACGGCCCCAGGCGTGGTCGATCAGGAGCTCGGCGTCAATGCCGAAAAGCCGATAAAGGAAGTCTTCGTCGGCCTGTGCGAGATCTCTCATAGTGCGGATGCCGTAGGGTTCCAGCCGTCTTGCAGTGCCGGAGCCGATCCGCCAGAAATCGGTGAGAGGCCGATGGTTCCACAACAGTGTCCGGTAGCTGCTTTCGTCCAGTTCGCCGATAAAATCTTCTGCGTGCTTAGCAGTGATATCCAAAGCTACCTTGGCCAGATAAAGGTTCGTGCCGACGCCACAGGTGGCACGAATCTTGGTGATACGGAAGATATCTGCCATGATTCGCAGCCCCAATTCGCGGGCAGAGATGTGGTACAGTTCCAGATAGTCAGTCACATCCATGAAAGCTTCGTCGATGGAGTACACATGGATGTCTTCTTTGGAAATATAGTTCAGATAGATACTGTAAATATCGGCGGCGGTATCGATATATTTCTGCATACGGGGCGGGGCAACGATATACTTTACATGCTTCGGAATCTCAAAAAGGCGGCAGCGATTCTTGATGCCAAGTGCCTTCATGGCAGGTGTGATGGCAAGGCAGATCGTCTTCTCGGTGCGTTCAGGATCGGCTACCACCAGATTTTCAGTCATGGGATCCAGACCTCTGGACACACATTCCACGGAAGCGTAGAAGGATTTCAGATCGATACATAGGTAGGTGCGTTGTTTCATGATAATACTCCCTGCACGGAATTATGAAAGAATATTTCAGCGTCAGGCCACATACGGCAGCGCTGTCAGTCCATTACCGGATCATGCAATGACAGCAATTATACAAAGCATAACACGCGAACGTATGTTTGGCAAGCCAAAAACTATGGAAACGATGAATTGAGCCAAAATTGTTGAAATTTTTGAAATGACGGCTAGCAGTAAAGGCTTAGATATGATAAAATTTTTACATTGTGATAAGAAAATGTTCAGATCATAATGAGTAAACGGAGGTAGTGTACTGTGAAAATTAATTTTTCACAGGTAAATTTGTGCTTTGTGGCAGCAAATGCCGCAGGCTGAGAAAGGTATGGTTATTACTATGGAGAAAGCAAATGTATATTTTACAACATTCAAGGCGACAGCGCATGAGAACCTTCTGCAGAAGCTGCATCGTTTGATGAAGACAGCCGGGTTTGAGAAGATTGATTTCAACGACAAGTATGCGGCGATTAAGATTCATTTTGGGGAGTATGGCAACCTGGCGTTCCTGCGGCCTAACTATGCCAGAGTAGTGGCTGATTATGTGAAGGAACTGGGAGGCAAACCATTCCTGACGGATTGCAATACGCTGTATGTAGGCAGCAGGAAGAATGCCCTTGACCATTTGGAGACGGCATACATTAATGGATTCTCTCCTTATCAGACGGGATGTCATGTGATCATTGGAGATGGCCTGAAGGGAACTGATGAGGCATTGGTTTCGATTGACGGTGAGTATGTGAAAGAGGCGAAGATCGGGCAGGCAGTCATGGATGCGGATGTGTTTATCTCGCTGACACATTTTAAGGGACATGAAGCAGCCGGATTTGGTGGAACGTTGAAGAATATCGGAATGGGATGTGGTTCGAGAGCAGGTAAAATGGAGCAGCATTATGAAGGTAAACCGAGCGTGGATCCGTCTGTCTGCATAGGTTGTGGCGCATGTGACAGAATATGTGCACACGCTGCTCCGATCATAGAGAACGGTAAGGCGCATATAGATCATGAGAAGTGTGTCGGCTGTGGACGGTGTCTGGCAGCGTGTCCGAAGGATGCGATCACGGCGGATCTTTCTAATTCCGTGAAGGTGCTTAACTGTAAGATGGCTGAATACAGCCTGGCGGTATGCAAAGATCGTCCATGCTTCCATGTATCTCTTATCTGCGACGTATCACCCAACTGTGACTGTCATTCCGAGAATGATATTCCGATCATTCCCAATGTAGGAATGCTTGCTTCTTTCGATCCGGTGGCGTTGGATCAGGCGTGCGCGGATCTGTGCAATCAGATGACACCGGTGGAAAGCAGTGTTTTGGGTGAGAACCTGAAGAAGCATGGCAATAAAGAGGGACATGACCACTTCCATATGACACATCCGGATACGGAGTGGAAGAGCTGTATTGCTCACGCGGTGAAGCTTGGTTTGGGTACAGATCAATATGAGCTTGTTCAGATTTAGAGAGTGTACGGTATACTGATGCCGCGAGTCAAATCAGTGCTGCGCGGGATACGGACATGTGACAGACAGAATGCAGAAATAACGAAGAAGGACAGGGAACGATGAGAATAGACGAGAAATTAACCCGATTACGCGAGTTGATGAATGAGAACAGCTTTTCTGCCTATATCATACCGACTGATGATTTTCATAGTTCGGAATATGTAGGTGACTATTTTAAGGCGAGAGAATATATGTCAGGATTTACCGGGTCTGCAGGGACCCTGGTAGTTTTGCAGGATAAGGCGGCATTGTGGACGGACGGCAGATATTTCCTTCAGGCTGCCCGACAGCTTCAGGGCAGCACTATTGAGTTGATGCGTTCCGGACAGCCGGATGTGCCCAAAATAGAAGAATATCTGGAGAAGAATTTGGGCGAGAAAACAGTGATCGGGTTCGATGGCCGCACGGTTACGAAGCGTTTTGTGGAGACGATTGGAGATAAGACTGACGCGAAGCAGATTTCCTTTGACGGTAGTAAGGATCTGGTGGATGTGATCTGGACAGATCGCCCGCCCCTTTCAAAAAAGCCGGTTTGGGAATTGCATGTGAAATATGCAGGTAAGAGCAGAGAGGACAAGATCAAGGAAGTTCGGGCCAAAATGCAGGAAGAGAAGGCTGATCAGCTGCTGGTGACCGCACTGGACGAGATAGCGTGGCTTTTTAATCTGCGAGGAGGAGATATTGCGCATACGCCGGTTTTCCTGTCTTATCTGCTTTTGACGAAGGAGCAGATCACGTTGTTTGCACATGAGGAGATATTTCCGGTGCAGATACTGGAAAGGCTGACGCAGGAAGGTGTGACGATAAAGCCCTATGAGGAGATCGGGCAGGCGGTGGGCAATATGCCTGCGGGAACGAAGGTATGGCTGGACAGTGGAACCGTGAATTACCGACTGACACAAAAGGTACCTAAGGATGTGGAGATTCTGGATCAGGAAAGCCCGATCGTGCTTATGAAGGCAGTGAAGACACCGGAGGAGATGAGGCATATGCGTGCCGCCCACATAAAGGACGGCGTTGCAGTGACGAGATTTATTCATTGGTTGAAGACAAATGTGGACAGGGAGACGGTCACGGAAGTAGGTGCTGCCGGGAAATTGGAGATGCTCCGGTCACAGATGGAAGGGTATCTGGAACCCAGCTTTTCTTCTATCATTGCCTATGGCCCTCACGGTGCGATCGTGCATTATGCGCCTACACAGGAATCAGATGTGGAGATGAAGGCGAAAAGCTTCTGTCTGGCGGATGTGGGTGGTCATTATCAGGAAGGCACTACGGATATCACCCGTACCATAGCGCTGGGGGATCTGACGGAGGAGGAGAAGCGGTATTATACGACGGTACTGCGAGGAAACCTGGCATTGGGCGCAGCGAAATTTGTGGAAGGTGTCAGCGGACAGAACCTGGATGTGCTGGCGAGAGGCCCATTATGGGAGTTGGGTATGGATTACAATCATGGAACCGGCCACGGCGTAGGCTATATTCTTGGGGTGCATGAAGGGCCGCAGAGGATCCACTGGCGTGTCGCACCGGGAGCGAAGAGTATTCCGCTAGAGGAGGGAATGATCGTATCCGACGAACCAGGGTTGTATCTGGAAGGTCGTTTTGGCATCCGATTGGAGAATCTGGTCCTGTGCCGTAAGGGAGAGAAGAATGATCATGGTCAGTTCCTGTATCTTGAGCCGCTGACGATGGTGCCTTTTGACAGGGAAGCGATCCTGCCGGAACTGATGACGGAGAAAGAACTGGAATGTCTTAATCGTTATCACCAGAGGGTGTACGAAGCTTTATCACCGCATCTGGACGAGGAAGAGCAGGGCTGGCTGAAGGAAATGACGGCACGGATACAGTAACAGAAGTGTGCAAAGAATGCCTGTTCCATCGTTGACATGGGTGCAAGTATGAAGAGCATATGCAGTACGAAGAGAAGCCGGACAAAAACAGGGCAGAAAAGGAAAATCATGGAACAAAGGAAAATCAGATGGGGTCTGCTGGGGGCAGGAGAGATCTTGAACCGCTGGATGAACGGTGCGCAGCAGGTAGAGGATATGGAGATCGTTGCGGTTGCATCCAGAAGCATTGAACGGGCCCGTAAGATGGCACAGAAATTTCATATTCCGGAGACCGTAGGCTATGAGGAACTGTTAGCGCGTAAAGATATCGATGTGGTCTATATCCCGGTAGCGCACACGGCGCATAAAGAGTTGGCAGTGAGGGCAATGGAATCCGGGAAGGGGGTTCTGGTGGAAAAACCAGCGGCCATTAACGCGGGAGAGTTTCAGGAAATGATCGACTGCGCCAGGAGAAATCATACGTTTTTGATGGAGGCCGTGTGGACGAAATTTTTCCCGATCATACAGGAAATAGAGAACAGGATCGGAGAGAAAGGAATTGGACAGGTACGGGTCGTACAGTCAAATTTTGCTTTTCGAAACGAAGTCGATCCGGCGTCGAGGCTTTTTGACCCGAAGCGTGCGGGCGGCGGACTTTTGGATGTGGGCGTTTATAATCTACACTTTTCCCGGATGATCCTGAAGAAAGACCCGCTGTATCTGATCGGGAAAGCATCTATGGATACGGATGAGCATCACCTTCAGATAGATGAGCAGGCTGCTTACATCGCGCAGTATGACGGGGGTGAGCTGGCGGTGATGGGAAGCGGGATACGCACCGGGATGTTGGACACAGCCTGGATTTATGGGACCGAAGGGTATATCACAGTGCCTCATTTCTGGAAACCGACGCGGATGCTTGTGACAGTCGGGAATGAGACCATGAGCATTGAGCGAAAGGTGGCACAGAGGATCGCGGGTGTGGAGGACGAAGGGTACCAGTACGAGATCGCGCATGTAAATCAATGCATCCGGGAAGGTGTGGTCGAGTCACCGGTGCTGACGTGGAAGGATACGATGGCTATCCTGAAGCAATGTGACAGTCTGCGGGCAGACTGGGGAATCGTGTATCCGCAGGAAAGAGAGAGTCTGTAACTTTTCGGCGCAGATTTTTTGTGTTTATGAACAGGGAATATATCTGTATAGGAATTTAAAGGTAGGAGATACTTTTATAGAATAGTATTTTTCAGTGGACGTAGTAGATGAAGAATGCAAGGCAATATGGTCATCTATCATGAGGACTCTGGACGGAAAGATACAAGTAGACGAAGAGATGTGGGATATCGCATAGAATGGAGGAGACTATGGCACAGACAGCAGGAAACAGCAAATACGCAGGGACTCAGACAGAGAAGAACCTGGAGGCGGCAATCGCAGGCGAATCGGTGGCGAGAAATAATTATACTTTCTTCGCATCCAAAGCGAAGAAGGAAGGGTTTGAGCAGATTGCAGCAATCTTCCAGGAGACGGCAGACAACGAGAAAGAGCATGCTAAGCTCTGGTACAAAGAACGTTATGGGATCGGTACTACGGCCGAGAATCTGGCGGCGGCAGCGGCGGGCGAGAATTATGAATGGACAGAGATGTATGTAGGCTTCGCGGAGACTGCGGAGAAGGAAGGTTTTCCGGAACTGGCGGCTAAGTTCCGTCAGGTGGCGGCTATTGAGAAACAGCATGAGGAACGCTACCGGGCGCTTCTTCGGAATGTAGAGATGCAGGAAGTATTTAAGAAGAGTGAAGTCAAGGTATGGGAGTGCCGCAACTGCGGACATGTCGTGGTGGGATGTGATGCACCTGAGATCTGTCCGGTGTGTGCACATCCGCAGGCATATTTCGAGATTAAGGCGGAGAATTATTGATGCCAAGACTTATAGTACCGCCCGCAGACAGCGTGGCCGAATAGCCGGTTACTGCATAAGCGCGTGGAAGATTACGGGAAGAACTGAGGTGATGTGGGCTACTAGCCCATGTCACCTCAGTATTTGCGTGAACTGTTAAAAAGGAGTGTATTAAACTGCAAAAAAACATTGACAGAATCTGACAAATGTTCTATTCTTAATTGACAGAACATTTGTTCTGCGATGCGAGGTGGAGGATATGCAGATCTTACAGATATTTTGGGACAGGCGTGAACTGTTTATAACCTGTCTGCTGGAACATATCAGAATATCACTGACAGCAGTGCTGTGTGCAGGGATACTCGGTATCCTGACGGGGATTCTGATCAGCAGACATAAGAAGGCAGCAGGTGTGGTGTTGGGGATCGTCAATGTGATCTATACCATTCCGTCAATCTCTTTGCTGGGATTTCTGATCCCCCTGACAGGGATTGGTAACCGGACGGCTATCATTGCCTTGACTGTCTATGGATTGCTACCCATTGTCAGGAATACGTACACGGGTCTGACGACCGTGGATGCCACTATTTTGGAGGTAGCGGAAGGGCTGGGCTCAGATGACCGGCAGGTGATGTTTCGGATTCGGTTTCCGCTGGCACTACCTGTGATCATCAGCGGTTTTCGTAATATGGTGGTCATGATCATCGCCATGGGCGGTATCGCCTCCTTTATCGGGGCAGGCGGCCTTGGTGTTGCGATCTACCGGGGAATCACAACCTACAATATGACGTTGACGGCGGCGGGTTCTATACTGATCGCTCTTTTGGCTCTGTTTTGTGACCGCCTGCTTTCTCTGGCGGAGAAAGCGGTTAACAGGAGGTACGGCATTGAATAAGGTGATTGAGATACGGGAATGTTCGGCAGCTTACGGAGAGAATGCGGTGCTGCATAAGGTTTCCCTTACGATAGAGCAGGGGGAGTTGGTAGTGATCATCGGGCCTTCCGGATGCGGAAAGACGACGTTGCTCAAGATGATCAACGGCATCGTGACGCCGAGTGAAGGAGAAGTGATCGTTAACGGAGAAGCACTGGCGGAGTGCGATCTGGTTGTCTTGCGCCGACAGATCGGTTATGCGGTACAGGGAGCGAAACTTTTTCCGCACATGACGGTTCGGGATAATATCTGCTATGTTCCTGGCCTGGAGAAGAAGATGACGACAGAAGAGAAGCAACATCTGGTCGAACGTATGCTGGAGATGGTTCAGCTGCCGGCGCAGCTTTCGAGCCGTTTCCCGCGGCAGCTTTCAGGTGGTCAGCAGCAAAGGGTGGGAATCGCCAGGGCCATGGCGGCGAATGCCAGGATACTTCTCATGGACGAGCCCTTCGGTGCAGTGGATGAGATCACCCGGAAAGGGCTGCAGGAGGAATTGCTTTCCCTGCAGGAGAAGACGGGAGTTACAATCGTATTCATCACGCATGACATTGATGAGGCTTTTAAGCTGGGCAGTCGTATTTTGATCATGAAGGAAGGCTGTATCTGGCAGGAGGGTACGGCAAAGGATTTGATGGAAGCGCCGCGGGATGCATTTGTGAGGAAGCTGCTGAACCGATAAGCGGCAGAATTATAACAGACGGGAATATAGACAAGTGAAGTATGAAAGGGGAATGAAAGAGATGGCAAAGAAGAAACAGGGAAAGAGAAATTTGAAAAAGGTATTCGTATTGTTTCTGGTCGTGGCGATGATGTCCGGCTTATGCGGTTGTGGGGAGAAAAAGGTGATCCACATTGCCTCTAAGCCCATGACGGAGCAGTATATCCTGACGGAGATCATTGCACAGCTGATCGAGGCTGAGACAGATTATGAGACGGAGATTACCAAAGGGGTGGGTGGCGGCACGACCAATATCCATCCGGCTTTAGTCAAGGGAGAGTTCGATCTGTATCCGGAATATACACGGACGGCATGGTTGAATGTCCTGAAGAGAGAAGAGATGGAGAAGGATGATGAGAAGCTGTATGCACAACTGCAGGAAGAGTATGCTGATCTGGGATTGACTTGGACAGGTTTATATGGTTTTTCCAATACGTATGGCCTGGCGCTCAGACAGGAGACGGCGGAGCAGTATGGTCTGGGCACTTATTCGGATCTGGCAGCGGTTTCCGGAGAACTTACCTTTGGCGGTAATCCGGATTATATTGAGTTGGAAACCGGCTACCCCCGGCTCTGCGAGGCATATGGTATGCAGTTTAAAGACGTGAAGCAGATGGAGATCGCCTTAAAATATGAGGCTTTGATAAACGGAGAGGTGGACGTGATCAATGCCTTTACGACAGATGCGCAGCTTGCGGCTAACAGCTTGGTCCTACTTACCGATGACGGCAGTTTCTTTGAGCGCTTCGATGCAGGTACGATCGTGAGAAAAGATGCGCTGGAGAAGTATCCGAAGCTGGAGGATGTGTTGGAGAAGCTGAACGGACTGATCTCGGAAGACGAAATGCAGCAGTTGAATTATGAAGTGGAAGTAAACGGCAAAGAAGATAAAGAAGTGGCAAGACAGTTTCTTGTGACGAAGGGGCTGCTGTCAGAATAAAGAGGCGGATGAGGTTCTCCGCCAGCAGGGTATGTATTGTTAAAGTAATTTGAAAAGCTGCGGGACAGGGCTTCCTATCCCGCAGCTTGAATCTTTTATAGGATTCAGATTCCAAGCAGATATCTGAGTTATCTACAGTATTAAACAACCTTAAATTTCTCAATGTAGACCGGGAAAGTGTCAGTGCCTTTCATCTCTTTGCCGGCCGAGATCGTCACGTTCTTATCTGTGATCAGGTATTCTACATTTGCACCTGCTTCTATTACTGTATCCTGCATGAGAATGCAGTTTTTCACAGTAGCACCTTTGCCGATCTTGACACCACGGAAGATCACGCTGTTCTCCACTTCACCTTCGATCACGCAACCGTCAGCCATCATCACGTTCTGCACCTTAGCGCCATCCTTATAGTGGGTCGGGTTATCGCCACGGATCTTCGTATAGATGGGAGCGGAAGAGAAGAGCGCATCCAGATTATAGTCATCCAGAAGCTTCATATTCTCATCGAAGTAACTCTTCATGCCGCTGATGCGTGCCACATAGTCTGTGTATTTGTAAGCCTGTACATTCAGTTTGCCAAGCTGCGGCATGATAACGTCGCGCATGAAGAAGGAACGTCCCTGGATATAAGCGTCATTTATGATGCTGATCAACAATTCTCTGTTAATGACGAAGATGTTCATGGACATCTTCTGTATGCCATCTGTCTTCGGATTGATGTATACTTTCTTAAGACGACCGTCTTCGACATCAAAGGTGTAGTAGAAGATCTTATCATTGGTCGGATAGTTCAGCAGTTCCTCCGGAATCTCCTGTTCATTGTAGGCAATCGTCATATCAGCACCGCTGTCGATATGAGCCTGCAGCATAGCACTGAAATCGAAGTTGACTACTACGTTGGTATCCGACATGATCACGTATTCCTCTTTCTGGTCTTTTAAGAAATCCAGAAGGTTTGCCAGCGCGCTGGCGCGTCCCACATAAGGACCTCCTACTTCTTTTTCAGCAAAAGGAGGGAAGATGCGCAGACCGCCGTTCTTGCGGATCAGATCCCACTCGCGTCCGGAACCGAGATGATCCATTAAGGAGTGATAGTTCTTGTTCACTACCACAGAGATGTTGTCAATGCCGGAATGAGTCATGCTGGATAAGATAAAGTCAATGACACGGTAACGGCTGGCAAAAGGGATGGAAGCCATCAAACGCACGCTGACCAGTTCCGGAACCAGAGCATCATAACTGTTTGGGAAAATAATACCGACTACACTAGTGTTTGATTTTACCATTGCTCTTCACCACCTTCTACATTATTTCTGACCATTGCATTAGGGCCTACCACGGCATTCTCACCGATGGTAACTCCGGAGCCGATAGTAGCCACGCCGTTCTCATCTCCGGAAGGCATCGCGCCTACCACGGCATTCTCACAGATCGTTACGTTCTCTGCTACAATACAGTGTTTCACCACCGCGCCTGCCTTGACGGTCGTACCGCCCATCAGGACTGCATCTTCCACCACCGCGCCGGCTTCTACTTTCACGCCGCCGAAAAGGATGGAGTGCTTTACGCTGCCCTTGATCCGGCAGCCGTCGGTGATCATAGAATTCTCCACGATTGCACCGGGGTTGATCTTATGTCCGGTCATGCCGGCGTTGCGGCTGTAGATCTTCCAGTCCTCGTCGAAAAGGTTGATGCCGCTGTGCTCGGGATCCAGGACTTCCATGTTGGCTTCCCATAAGGAAGCGATGGTTCCTACGTCCTTCCAGTAGCCGTTGAAATGATAGGCATACATCTGACGGTGATCGCGCAGAAGGTTAGGGATGATATTGTTGCCAAAATCGTTCTCGGAGTTTGGATCGGCTTCATCCTCTTCCAGATACTGTCTTAAGATATCCCAGTTGAAAATATAAATACCCATGGAAGCCAGATTAGACTTAGGTTTCTTAGGTTTCTCCTGGAATTCGGTGATCTTGTCATTCTCGTCGGCTACCATCAAGCCGAAGCGAGGAGCCTCCTCCCAGGGTACTTCCATAACGGCTACGCTGAATTCTGCATTCTTCTCCTTATGGAATTTCAGAAAGGCACTGTAATCCTGCTTACAGATCTGGTCACCGGAAAGGATGATGACATACTTGGGATCATAACGTTCAATAAAGGATATATTTTGATAGATTGCATTTGCGGTTCCTTTATACCAGTCCGAGCCGTGGGCTTTCTGATAGGGCGGTAGTACGTGTACACCTCCGTAAAGCCGGTCCAGATCCCAAGGCTGCCCGTTGCCTATGTATTCATTTAATTCCAGCGGTTGATACTGGGTCAGGATTCCCACGGTATCAATGCCTGAATTAACGCAGTTGGAAAGCGGAAAGTCGATGATACGATATTTACCGCCAAAAGGAACTGCAGGTTTTGCAAGCTTCTCGGTCAGCGCATACAGTCGGGAACCCTGTCCGCCGGCAAGAAGCATTGCAATCATTTCTTTTGCCATATTAATATTCCTCCTTTTAAACTTTATAAAAAGATTATATAACAAAATCATGGAAAATAATAGAAAAATCCGAAAAAAGTCGAAGAAAATTATAATTTTTACCTATTGACTTTTCGGAGAAACTGTGAATGGATAAAACGATGACTAACGGTATTCATTGTGCACGGGCCAAGAATATGCGCCGACTGCGCATTCTGTACATGCGCCGCTTCGTTTCGGGTTGCCATGCCGGCGTTGTAATGATAAAATAGACTTATATTTTAAAGAATTATATCTGCAAAAGGAGTAAATACATGAAAGAAGTCAGAATATTGGAAATCAAGCAGAGTGTTTTTGCGGATAACGACAGACAGGCACAGCTTCTGCGGCAGGAACTAAAGGAGAAGAAACTTTTTCTGCTAAATCTCATGTCCTCGCCGGGATCGGGTAAGACTACCACGCTGATGAGAACAATAGAAGCGTTGCGTGACACGTTGAGAATAGGGGTTATGGAGGCGGATATCGATTCCGACGTAGATGCCAGGAGGATCTCCCGGTCCGGAGTGAGAGTCATACAACTGCACACCGGTGGGATGTGCCATCTGGATGCGGAAATGACCAGACAGGGACTGGAAGGACTGGATACGGCAGAACTTGACCTGGTGATCCTGGAGAATGTGGGGAATCTGGTGTGTCCGGCGGAGTTTGATACCGGAGCGACTAAGAACGCCATGATTCTTTCGGTGCCGGAGGGGGATGACAAGCCGTTAAAATATCCGTTGATGTTTTCTCTCTGTGACGTGGTACTGGTGAATAAGATTGACGTGCTGCCCTATTTTGATTTTGATCTGGAGAAATGCCGGGAATATGTGCACAGGCGTAATCCGCAGGCAAAGATCATTCCGATCTGCGCCAAGACAGGAGAAGGGATAGGGGAGTGGACAGACTGGTTGCTGCAGGAAGTGAGAGGATGCCAGGAGACGGAAGGCAGGAGCTGACAGCAGAGCAGGGATATATTCTCCGGCGGCGATATGAAGATAGAGTGATTGTAGATAGGGGATGATTTCAAGGAAGTATCGGATGTAATAATAAGGCAAAGATAGAAGCATAGCAGGAAAGGACAGGAGAGGGGTATGGAGAGCAAATTTGACAAAGAGAAATATCCGGAGTATGTTTATCCGGAACATAAGCCGGATCACAGCAAGCCGGAGCGGGAGAGCATCGTAAAGCTGGGAAAGATGATAACGGATAGGATTCCCCAGAAGCTGGGGATCAAGAAGATCACCAGAGACGATCCGGAGTATTGGGGATTGGCGGGCGTGGTGACTGACGAGGAAGCTGAGATCGCGTTGAAGATGGGGGTACGCAAGCCGAAGACCTTGCCGGAGATGGTGAAGCTTACGGGTATTCCTGCCAGAGAACTGGAACCGAAGCTGCAGGAGATGTCGGTGAAAGGCATACTGGAATATAACTGGGAAAACCCGCAGCGGGAGAAACAGTATGTGCTGCCTATGTTTGTACCCGGTTCGGGAGAGTTTTTTAATATGAACACTAAGGTGATCGAGGAACATCCGGAAGTGACGCTGTTCTTCGAGCATATGTCGAGACTGCCGCTTGAGCATGTGACGCCTTTCGTGGGGGAGGGCGGCAACGGCATCGGGATGCATGTCATTCCGGTGGAGAAGGCCATCGAGATGGAAAGCGAATCCATCAATCTGGAGCATATTTCCTACTGGCTGTCGAAGTACGAGGGCAAGTATGCGGCAAGTCCCTGCTCCTGCCGGCGTTCCAGATTGAAGCATGACGAGGGCTGCGCGGACGATCCGGAGGGGTGGTGCGTGGCAGTGGGTGATATGGCGGATTATGTGGTGGAGACTCAGAAGGACGGACGTTATATCACGAAGGAAGAGGCACTTGCGATCTTTAAACAGGCGGAGGAGAACGGATTCGTTCATCAGATCACGAATATTGACGGCGCCAACAAGATCTTTGCTATCTGTAACTGTAACGTGAACGTGTGTTACGCACTGCGTACTTCGCAGCTTTTTAATACGCCGAATATGTCCCGCTCTGCCTATATCGCGAAGGTAGATAAGGAGAAATGTGTAGCCTGCGGCAAATGTGTTGAGCACTGTCCGGCAGGTGCGGTGAAGCTGGGACAGAAGTTGTGTAAGAAGGACGGCAGCGAGGTTACTTATCCGAAGGTGCCGCTACCTCAGGAGCAGAAGTGGGGAGAGCATATGTGGACCCACAATTATCGGGACGTAAACAGGATCAACTGCTACGATACCGGTACGGCGCCCTGTAAGACGGCATGTCCGGCTCATATCGCGGTGCAGGGGTATTTGAAGCTGGCGAAAGAAGGGCGTTATGAAGAGGCGCTGGCGCTGATCAAGAAAGACAATCCGCTGCCTGCCATCTGTGGACGCATTTGTAACAGGCGGTGTGAAGATGCCTGCACTCGCGCGACGCTGGACGAGGCGGTAGCCATTGATGCGGTGAAGCGCTTTGTGGCAGAGCGAGATCTGCATGCCGAGACGCGATACATACCGAAGAAGGTCGTGCCTTCTCTAAAGGGCGCTTTCGAGGAGAAGATCGCCATTATCGGTTCCGGGCCGGCGGGACTTTCCTGCGCCTATTTCCTGGCGGAGAAGGGGTATCGTCCCACCGTCTTTGAGAAAAGTGAGAAACCCGGCGGTATGCTGACCTATGGCATTCCTTCTTATAAACTGGAGAAGGATCTGATCGAGGCGGAGATCGAGGTCATAGGAGCCATGGGTGTGGAGATCAAGTGCGGTGTGGAAGTGGGCAGAGACGTTACCATTGAGCAGCTCAGAGCGCAGGGCTATAAGGGATTCTATCTTGCCATCGGCTGCCAGGGCGGCAGGAAGCCCGGCGTCCCAGGCGAGGATGCCGAAGGGGTCTATACGGCAGTGGAATTCCTGAGGGAGGCAGGACAGAAGGAAGGCTTCGACTTAGGCGGTGATGTGATAGTCGTTGGCGGCGGCAATGTAGCTATTGATGCGGCCAGGGTAAGCACCCGCTGCGGTGAAGGTAAGGTATCCATGTTCTGTCTGGAGAACCGGGACGAGATGCCTGCCAGCAGAGAAGAGATCCTGGAAGCGACGGAAGAAGAGGTTGCTATCCACAACGGTTGGGGACCGAAGGAAATCCTGACGGAGAATGGCAGGGCTGTGAGTGTGGTATTTAAGAAGTGTATCCGTGTCTTTGACGATAACCATAGATTTGCACCGGTTTACGATGAGGAAGAGACAATAACGGTTGCTTGCTCTGCAGTGATCTTCAGCGTGGGACAGGGTATCGTATGGGGAGATCTGCTGCAGGGCACGAGCGTGGCGTTGAGACCAAATGGCGGTGCTGTTGCAGACGGCCTGACTTATCAGACGGCTGAGCCGGATATCTTCGTGGGTGGTGATGTGTATACAGGGCCGAAATTCGCCATCGATGCCATAGCGGCAGGTAGAGAGGGTGCGGTATCCCTGCATCGTTTCGTACACGAGCATTGTACGCTGACCATTGGCAGGAACAGAAGGGAATTTATCGAGCTGGATAAGGAGAATGTTTTTATTGCCAGTTATGACAATACGGATCGTCAGCGGCCGGAGAAAGCAGAAGAGGCGCAGGCACGCTCTTTCCGTGATCTCTCTCATACGCTGACAGAGGAACAAGTGAAGGCGGAGACATCCCGCTGCCTGGGTTGTGGCGCATCGGTGGTGGATCCCAATAAGTGTATCGGTTGTGGCATCTGTACGACGAAATGTGTTTTCGACGCCATCAGTCTGCACCGAGAACTGCCAGGTTGTTCGGAGATGGTCAAGTCAGAAGATAAGTTGAAATATGTGCTGCCTAATATGATTAAGCAGTCTTTGAAGATTAAATTTAAAAAGAGTTAAGGATGTTTGGGAAGTCAGTGCAGTTTGAGCCAGAAGGCATTAAGAGAACAGGCAGGAAGAAAGGCTGAATAAATTCTCTGATGAGCAATTTAGCTCAACAAACTGAACAAGTTCAGTTAGAATTTGTGCCGCTTCGGTATGGAGGTAAGGATGCATGAATTAGGCGTTGTGTTTCATATTATGGACAGTCTGGAGAAGGTCGCGGCCGAGAATGAGGTGACCGGTATTTCCAGGGTGGTTCTGGAGTTGGGTGAGGTATCCACGGTGATCGAATCCTATCTGCACAACTGCTGGCAGTGGGCGGCGAAGAAGAGAGAATTGTTCTCGGAGGCGGAACTTGTAGTGGAGACGATCCCGGCGCTTACTTATTGCGAAGGCTGCGGTCAGACGTATGCAACTGTGGAGCATGGGAAGATATGTCCCTGCTGCCATAGCCCGGATACGTGGCTTTTGCAGGGGAATGAGTTTAATATTAAAGAGATAGAAGTGTATTGATACTGTGTTTTACAATGAGAGGGGAGAGTGAGTATTTATGTTTCATTTAAGTGGTGGCACGATAGGGTGGCAGATCTTAGGCTGGGTTATGGTCTTTGCAGGATTGATCATCATGAATGAGATCGCGCGGCGTTCCAAAGCCGGCGGCGCAGTCTGCTTCTTTGTGATTCCGGCGGCTCTGACGGTTTACTTTATTTCGATTTATGTGGGCGCAGCGCAAGGAGCGGAGTGGGCGTTGAACAATCAAACTTATGTGCATATGAACAGCTGGTTCCACTATGCCAAGCTCTATGCAGCGCTGGCCGGTTGTATCGGTTTTATGATCATCAAGTATCACTGGGGCGGTCTGGGGAAATCCCATGCTTTTAAGGTATTTCCTTTTGTGATCGTGGCTATCAATATTCTGATTGCCGTTGTCTCAGATTTCGAGTCGGCTGTCAGGGCCGGTTCGATCATGGGCGGCTGGTGGAAGTCCTCCGAGGGCGTATGGCTTTACGGCGGCTGGTGGAATATTTTGAACGGCATAGCGGGTTTGATCAATATTTTCTGTATGACAGGCTGGTGGGGTATCTATTCTTCCAGAGACAAGAAGGATATGCTCTGGCCGGACATGATATGGTATTATATTTTGGCTTATGATATCTGGAACTTCCAGTATACTTATCTGAATCTGCCGACTCATGCGTGGTATTGCGGCTTTGCCCTGCTGCTGGCACCCACGGTGGCCAATGCACTCTGGAATAAAGGCGGCTGGATCCAGAACCGTGCCAACACGTTGGCACTGTGGTGTATGTTTGCTCAGGTATTTCCGCTGTTCCAGGACGGCAGCAGGTTTACGACCGTTTCTTCTGTATATGGAGAAGCTGGGGCTGCGGCAGCTTTCGGCGAGGCGATGCCGGCCATGGCTAATCCCACTGCACAGGGGATCGTCTCTGTGCTCTCGATCGTGATCAATGTGGCAGTCTTTGCGGTCATTCTTGTGCGTGCCAGGCAGCAGAAGCGGAATCCGTATACTAATGAGATCTTTAAGGATCAGAAGGATTTCAAGATGGCAATGGCGAGAGCGGAATAATAGATCTGATGCGCAGGAAAGGCTTTTCGGAGAACGAGAGTTCTTCGGAAGGCCTCTTTTCAATACCAGGAAACAGCATGTGGCCAGATTGCCGGGAAAGACTTTTTCTGTTATGATAGCGTGAGAAGAACTTCTAATCACTTGCAGCAATGGCTGCTTCGCGAAGAAGTTCTAGATTTGCTCTGCAAATCAATCTCACGCAGGAGAATGCCTGAAATACGGCATTCTCCGTACGGATTTGAGATTCCGCGGAACTGAATCATGTGGGATGGCGTGAGAAGAACTTTTGATCACTTGCAGCAATGGCTGCTTCGCGAAGAAGTTCTAGATTTGCGCCATGGAAGATGCGGGTATGAAAATAGAGAAATGACAGAAAGGCATGCAGACATGTATAAAATATTGATCATTGAGGATGATGCCGTGATCTCGGAACAGGTCAGCAAATATCTGGCCAGATGGGGATATGAGACGACCTGTGCAGAGGACTTTGAGAATATATTACCGCAGTTTGTTTCTTATGTTCCTCAGCTTGTGCTCCTGGACATCGGACTGCCTTTTTACAATGGCTATTACTGGTGCGGCGAGATCAGGAAGCTTTCGCAGGTGCCGGTGGTGTTCGTGTCTTCAGCGTCAGACAATATGAACATCGTGATGGCGATGAACATGGGTGGAGATGATTTTATTGTGAAACCCTTTGATCTGGAGGTGCTGTTGGCCAAGGTGCAGGCGATCTTGCGGCGGACTTATGCCTTCCAGAATCAGTCGACAGTCATGGAACATAGAAATGCGATCTTGAATCTTGCTGATATGAGCCTGTTATACCGAGGCACGAGGCTGGAGCTGTCGAAGAACGAGTTCCGTATCTTACAGCTGCTCTACGAGAACGCGGGGAAGACCGTCAGCCGGGAAACGATCATGAAAAGGCTGTGGGATAATGAGTGCTTTGTAGATGACAACACGCTGACGGTGAATATGAACCGTCTGCGCAGAAAGCTGGAGGAGGCAGGTATCCATGACTTTATCGTGACGAAAAAGGGTGTGGGGTATCATCTTGGCGATTAGTACTTCGTACTGCCAATCCTTGTGTAAACAGAAGAAGTGTGGTTACTATAATGGCAGTCAACGTGCTATGGCGGTATAGCTGTTTGGGGAAAAGAAAGAGGCTTCTATGGAACAGACAAAAATCAACTTTCAGATCGGAAGATCCTATCTGAAAGAGAAATATAAAATAGTACTTGCTTATGGCTTTATCGTGACGGTATTTTTTCTGATCGCCTTCCTATATGGATATGAGCAGATTTATTTGAATATGCTGTATGCAGTGTTTCTCACGCTGTTTTTTGGTGTGGTATTTCTGGCAGTGGATTTTCTGCGGTATTATGGACGCTGTCGGACTCTGTTTCTGGCGCTTGAGCAGGAAGAAGTAAGGATAGAGAACCTGCCTGAGGTAATGGGGCTTCAGGAATCCTTATATCAGGAACTGCTGGAAGAGATGAGACAAGAGAAGCGGAAGTTTTTGACAGAATACGACGAAAAGAAGAAGGACATAACGGATTATTATACCATGTGGACACATCAGATCAAGACGCCAATAGCGGCACTGCGGCTGCTATTACAGGATGACGATGCGGGTGAAGGCGGGCAGTGCAGCAGACGACGACAGGCGGAACGGGAGGAACTTTTTAAGATTGAACAGTATGCAGAGATGGCGCTGTATTTTGCAAGATTGGATAATCTTTCATCAGATCTGCTGTTTAGAAGGTGTGATGTGCAGGAAATCGTGAAGCAGGCGGTACGGAAGTATTCGGTCCTGTTTTTGAGCAGCGGGCTTTCTTTTCAGATGGAAGAGTTTGAGGTATGGGCAGTGACGGACGAGAAATGGCTGTCCTTTGTGGTGGAACAGGTCTTTTCCAATGCACTGAAATATACAAACCAGGGAGGTATAGCGATCTACGGTGCAGACGAGGAAGGAAACAGGCAGCATGGCCAGGCTTCTTATCTCGTGATCGAGGACACGGGGATCGGCATCCGGGAGAGTGACCTGCCGAGGATTTTTGAACGGGGCTTCACCGGTTACAATGGGCGGATGGAAAGGAAATCGACGGGAATCGGTCTGTATCTGTGTGAGCAGATCATGCGCAGATTGTCTCATACGATCAGGGTGATCTCTACGCCGGGCAGAGGAACGAAAGTGATCTTAGGATTTGTACAGCAAGCGATAGAATGATATGTATGATCCAAAACATAAAACTGCATATGTGACAAGAATGTAAGGTTGAGAGGAAGAAATGTTAGCTGGATGCATGGCAGGACATTTCTTCTTTGTCTATAATCATATGTGTAAGAGGAAATGATCGTGTACAGATTCATGATTCTGCAAGGTGGAATCATGGAGGTTAGTGTAGAAAAAGCAGAAAAGGAGTGGGATCATAGTATGTCATTATTGGAAGTTAGGAATGTAAAGAAGGTATATACCACTAGATTAGGTGCCGTCAAGGTGCAGGCGCTGTGTGACGTGAATTTCTCGGTGGAGGAAGGGGAGTATGTAGCGATCATGGGAGAGTCAGGTTCAGGCAAGACCACGCTGCTCAATATTCTTGCTTCTCTGGATAAGGCCACCAGCGGGCAGGTACTTTTAAACGAAAAGGATGTCTCTCAGATTCGGCACAGAGACATTTGTGCGTTTCGCAGGGAGCATCTGGGATTTGTCTTTCAGGATTTTAATCTGTTGGATACGTTGTCATTGAAGGATAATATCTATCTGCCGTTAGTGTTGGCGGGAACAGATCACCGGGAGATGGAAAGAAGATTACAGCCATTGGCGGCGAAGTTGTCCATCACGGATATTCTGGAAAAATATCCATACGAGGTGTCGGGTGGTCAGAGACAGCGGGCAGCCGTATGTCGTGCATTGATCACAAAGCCGGATATCATCCTGGCAGACGAACCTACCGGAGCGTTGGATTCCAGGGCGGCGAATAAGCTGTTGGGGTTGTTTGGAGAAGTGAACAAAGAGGGGCAGACGATCCTGATGGTCACCCATAGCATTCAGGCAGCCAGTCATGCGGGGCGCGTGTTGTTTATCAAGGACGGTTGCGTGTTCCATCAGATCTATAAAGGAAACCAGAGCAAGGAGGCTATGTACAAGATGATCTCCGATGCCCTGACGGTAATGCAGACGGAAACGGCGTCACAGAATGCAGCGGTCAATATCGAGAGAAAGGCGGTGTGATCATAGATGAAGAGAGGAAGTAAATTGTCCGTGGAAGAAGCGGCAGGTAACAGAGCATCGGCCAAAAAAATTCTTCCGGTTATGGCATGGAAAGGAATTTTAAGAAACGGGAATGTGTATTTTCCCTATCTAGCAGCAGGCATTTTCTCGGTATTTACCTATTTTGTGTTTTCATCCATCCTGCATAACGATATCATCAAGGTACTGCCGAGAAGCGGTTATGCATGGATGATACTGTATCTGGGAAAGGGAATCCTTTCGTTGATCCTGATTCTTTTTCTGATCTACGCGAATAGTTTTCTGGTAAAAAGGCGACAGAAGGAGTTCGGACTATATCATATTCTGGGGCTGGAGAAGAAACATATAGGTAGTATGCTGTTCTTTGAAGCTATTCTGCTCTATGCAGGGGCGATGGCGGGCGGCGTGATCCTTGGTATGGTATTGTCAAAGCTTTTGTTCCTGCTGCTGCTGCGGATGTGCAGTCTGTCGGTGGATGTGCGATTTGTGTTTCATCCGGAAGCATTTCGGGAGACGGTAGTCTATTTTCTGTGTGTATATGGGGTGAATTTCCTACAAGGGCTCGTACAGGTTGGAAAGGCACGTCCCGTTGAGTTGATGAGCGGCAGTAAGAAGGGGGAAAAGGAGCCGAGGTTTTTGTGGCTTTATGCACTTATGGGCGTAGCAGCGCTTGTATTTGGCTATTACTGTTCTATCACCTCTCAATTGGATAGTATGATCTTCACCAACTTTGTGTTGGCTGTCTTCTGGGTCATCGTGGGGACTTACCTGTTGTTTGCATCGGGGAGTATCGCTTTCCTTAAATGGATGAAGGGCAGGAAGAAAGTTTACTATAAGCCAGGTAATTTTATTACCATTTCAGGTATGCTTTACCGCATGAAGAAGAGCGCGGCCGGGCTTTCCAATATCTGTATTTTTTCCACAATGGTGATCATTACCCTAATCTGTACGGTTTCGCTCTATCTGGGTATGGACAGTCTGATCCATTTTGTCCACCCCTATGATGTGAAGGTGCTTTACGGGGAGGAAAAGATCGGGACAGAAGCGGTAGAGCAGGAAATTGCGGTGTTGGAAGAGAAATATGGTCTGGTAGCCGATAGAGTGGATGTCTATGACAGGATAACACTTGCTGTCAGGCAGGAAAGAGACCGTTTCGGGATCAGGCAGGAGAATCAGAGCTTTAGCGACCATGCAGAAGATTACCAGTTGACTGTCCTGACAGCGCAGGATTATAACAGGATCGAGAAGCAGTCGGTCAGTCTTACAGAGAAGGAAGCTTTGATCTATTGCAGCGGCAAGGATTATGGGTATGACAGTGTTGATTTCTTTGGCGTTAAGTTACAGGTCAAGAAGGAACTTATGGACTTTTTCCCTTATCCGAAAGCGTCGGATAATACCTTCGGCGCCTGTTATATCATGGTGGTGAAGGATAGACAGGCTCAGGATGTATGTGTACGGGCTTGGGCCGAGGCTAACGGTGTGACGGATATGGAATCTTTTCTGGAGAGCGGATACCGGTCCGTGGGCATCGTCCTGGAAGGAGAAGATGCGAAAAAGGGTGCTTTTCTGGGAGAATTCCTTCAGTGGTGCCAGAACCAGCCGGGTTTTTATGATATGACAAACAATGTGGAGAGCAGGCGGGATCTGGAAACCATGTACGGAGCGCTTTTGTTTCTCGGCATCCTGTTCGGGTTGATCTTCTTTATGTGTCTGATCCTGATCATGTATTATAAACAGATCACGGAAGGGTATGAGGACAGGAATAATTTCGATATCATGCAGAAAGTAGGCATGAGCGATCGGGAGATTCGGAGCACGGTGGGCAGGCAGATCCTGATGGTGTTCGGATTGCCTCTTGTGGGAGCCGTGATGCATACGACGGCCGGAATGTTCATGGTCAAAGGGCTGATGGGTGCGCTGGAATTTTTCCGCTTGGATCTGCTTTTCTTCAGTACGGTGGGCGTGATCGTTGCGTTCGTGGCAGTGTATGGCGCAAGCTATCTTATGACGGCAAAGACGTATTATAAGATCATAAAATAAATTATTCGGTAAAGAGCCTGTAAGGCTGTCGAAGACAACAGAGATGCAGGCGGGGATGGTTTTATACTTCGATCACATCACCGCAGGATAATCGATGCAGATTCTTTATATAACTTTTCATAAAAGAAAACTGTTCTTCTCCTGTACAGTGGCAGGTGTAGTATTCTGTAGGAAACCTGTCTAGATATTTGGCGTAACTTCTGAGGGTATCATTCAACGGCAGTTTGGAGAAATGGAAGCCGCCGATCAGGATATCGGGCTGAAACCAGCTGACAATATCCAGTATGCCTCTGTGGGAGCAGCCGCTGAACAGGATCCTCCTGCGGCCTTCTTCCACGAGCAGGTACTGTTCATGACGAAAATCTTCTGGCCGGAAGACACCGTTCTCCAAGATGGTAAGGCCGAAAGCGCCCAGATCGTAGTGCTTTCGTACCTGTTTGCAGGAATGGAGAGTTATGCCGTCGGCGATTACGGTAATGTCCCCGGTATAGAGCAGCTGTCCATGCTCTGAAAGGGTGGTGTCCAGACCGATATATTTTGCGGTACCATGGTAATGGGGCTCGAATGCATGACGGTTAACATAGACGGGCGCGGTATGATTAAGCGTAAGAAACCGGGCAAGGCCGCCGCCGTGATCGTAGTGGCCGTGGGACAGAACGGCGATATCCACGGCTGCAAGGTCAATGCCGAGTACGGCGGCATTGCGTGAGAAAAGATCTGTCTGTCCCATATCAAAAAGAATCTTGTGTCCTGCGGTCTCGATATACAGGCTTAGACCGTGTTCGGCAGCCAGATTCGGTCTTGTCGTGGTGTTTTCTAAGAGCGTTGTGATCTTCATGTGAGATTTCCTTCCTAAACACCCATATCCTACATTATGATACCACCATAAATAGAAGTGGGTGTTTAATAAAATATGCACACAAAATCGGAGATTTTGGCGCGTTCACGGAGTCCGCAGTGTAATGCGTACTCCTGATTGACAGGTTACTTCTACAGTAGATAATGCAGTGCTGTTGGGGTCATCAGATCATAAAACATTCCTGTTCAGGTTTTGTTGGAAAAACATTTCAATTATACTATAATACATATCATGCTGTCTGTCGACTGATAAGACAGACGCCTTCAGGGGGCAAAAACCTATTGACCCTGGCATCTTGGCATTGGTTCACGGTCTAACCAGCCGTAAACTTTATGTGGAAAAGGTTGAATGGATTCTCTGATGAGCGATTTAGTTCAACAAACCAAACAAGTTCAGTTAAGATTTGTGCCGAAGCATTACAAATTCTGTTGATCGCAGAGCAGAATCTGAAATTTTGATCGCGGACTCAGCGCAAAGCGCTTCGGAATGGAGATAAGGATGCAACATACAGGAAAGGATGACAAGAAAATGGAACAGACAAGGGAATATCAGGTAGAAGAGAGGAGTCTGGCACAAACAGTTATGCAGGCAGATGCGATTGTGTATCGCCAGCTGCATGCCGATGAGATAGATAGGAAGTTATTTGCACAGTTTATACGCCGTCAGGCGGTAACGCTGTGTCGTCGCAGAGAGAAGGGAGAGTGGGTCATTCGAGAGGATCCTTTTATTGACGATTGGACAGAAGCGGATTACCAGGTTCTGATCACTTGCCTTAAAAATACGATTTGCACGGGCGGTTTTGTATATGGAGCGTTTGCTGACGGGGGACTGAAGGGATTTACTTCTGTGGAAGCGGTGCTGTTCGGCGGGGTGAATCGGTATCTGGATCTGTCGTGTATTCATGTGTCCGAGGATATGAGGGGCAGAGGAATCGGCCAAATGTTGTTTAGGGCCGCTGCAGAGTGGGCGAAACAGAAGGGGGCAGGTAAACTGTACATTTCGGCCCATTCGGCGGTGGAGACCCAGGCCTTTTATCAGGCAATGGGCTGTGTGGAAGCGCAGGAGTACAATAAAGAACATGTGGAGAGGGAGCCTTATGATTGTCAGTTGGAATACAGGCTGTAGCATGAGCCAAGTGCCGTGAAATGTTTAATTGATCAGTAGAAAACTACCATGAAATAGATTTCACAATGATATATATGGAAAAGCAGGAAAAATTATGAAAAATGACAATTTACAATATTTAGCAAGGAATGTATGATATAGACATAAGTGAAATCGGTAACATACAAGTGTTACACTAGACTATAGTAAACGACATAACAAATTTCCGCAACAGGTTCCTGCCAAAGCCATATACGGAAGCTTTTGCAGGACCGAAAACGAAATTTATAGTGCCGTTAACTATAATAGAACAAGACCTGAAAATAAAAGTGGAGGTGATGGAATAGAACGGAGCGTTATGGATAAGCTGTTTATAAGGGGAATGTAATCGGTCCGGTGCTGGTTCTGCAAAACAGGAAGTAGAACGTAAAACATAACAAAGGCAAAATGAAGAATTAAAGGAGATTGAATCATATGCAGCAGGTGAATGTTAAGTTTAACGATGTTGAACAGATCAGACAGTTTATTAAGACAATTGACAAATTTGATACTAATTTCGATCTTGGTTCCGGGCATAGAGTGGTAGATGCGAAGTCCATTATCGGGGTGATGGCGCTTGATTTCTCAGGACCACTCCAACTGCGATATCATTCAGATGATAAAGAAATCAGAGCGAAGATCGCGCCGTTCTTAGCATGTGAGAGTTAAAGGGGATAAAATAAATTGGCAGAAAGCCTGCAGGATATCCTGATGAAGGGTAGTACTGCAGGTTTTTGTATTATAATAGTAGGAAACTTCTCACGTGAAGGCAGCATGATGTTACAGTTCACGGCCTAACCGGCCGCAAACTGTAACGCATCCAGCCCATTCCAAGTGTCTACGTTCCACTCCGGTCGGCGCTTAACAAACGTCCCCCGGACGTTTAGCGCCCTTCGGCGAGAGGCTGGATGCCTGAAACCGTAAAGTTATCGGCGAGTACTACGTACTCAATGCCCATGCAGCAAGGTGCAGGGCACCGTGAATAGTAACAGCATGATCTTCTGAGTTGATATTTTAGTGTATTTTTCTTGCATTTTCTAATATATGTGCTATAATAAAGCGCATGGGGATATAGCTCAGCTGGGAGAGCGATACGTTCGCAACGTATAGGTCACGAGTTCGAGTCTCGCTATCTCCATCATTCGCTCGCATAGTTTTTCGGACTTATGCGGGCGAAATTTGTTATGGCAGGATATATGAGGTGTTAAGATATGGTATTGCATATACTAATGATCACAATATTACCAATAAATAACCGGGTAAAGAGGGAGTGTGATCTATGAAACAGAGAATTTACGAATATGAAGCCGTGATCTGTGATGCGGGCAGGAATGGCGGAGCCTACGTGAACTTTCCTTATGATATCAGGAAGGAGTTTGGCAGAGGACGGGTGAAGGTGCATGCTGCTTTTGACGGAGAACCTTATGACGGCAGTATTGTCAATATGGGGGTCAAGAATGCAGATGGCAGTATATGTTATATCATTGGCATCAGGAAGGATATACGGTCGAAGATTGGAAAACAGCCGGGGGATATGGTAAATGTTACGATCAGGGAGCAGGAGGAGTGCATAGATGGAGAATGAGAAGGTATATCAGATGGACTTTTCAAAGATTTACGGACTTCTTGTCAATAAAGTTTTGAAGAAGGGAAGAACAAAAGAAGAGGTAGATGAAGTGATCTGCTGGCTCACCGGATATAGCAGGGAGGCGCTGGCGGATATGACGACTCAGTCGATCGCTTACGGTGATTTCTTCCGCAATGCGCCAAAGATGAATGAAAAGAGGAGATTGATCAAGGGTGTAGTCTGCGGTGTGCGGGTGGAAGAGATCACAGAACCTCTCATGCAGGAGATACGATATTTGGATAAGCTGATAGATGAGCTGGCTAAGGGAAAGTCTATGGACAAAGTTCTGCGGACTTAAATACAGATCAAACATAAATAGGCTCTTGCAGCTTTTATAAAAACAAAGGAGGAAGAAACATGGCGGATTATTTTGGGAAAGAGGTACCAAAGCTAGGATTCGGACTGATGCGTCTGCCGAAAAAGGGAGAGCAGATGGACATTGATCAGATCAAGCATATGGTAGACCTGTTTATGGAGGCAGGATTTACTTATTTTGATACTGCGTATATCTATCAGGGGTCGGAGGCAGTGGCAAAGGAAGCGCTGGTGGAACGCTACCCGCGGGAAGCCTATACGCTGGCATCGAAGTTGAATGCGTCTGTGGCAAGTGATGAGAAAACAGCGAAAGAGCAGTTTCAGATAAGCCTTGACCGGACCGGGGCCGGCTATTTTGACTATTACCTGCTGCATGCTTTGATGGAGAGTAATTATACGAAGTATGACACTTACCATCTTTGGGATTTTGTGAAGGAACAGAAAGAGAAAGGATTGATTCGTCATCTGGGATTTTCCTTCCATGGTGGTCCGAAGCTTTTGGACCAGCTGCTTACGGAGCATCCGGAAGTGGAGTTCGTGCAGCTGCAGATCAACTATGCGGATTGGGAGAATCCGTCCATCACATCCAGGGCTAATTATGAAATCGCGAGAAAACACGGTAAGTCGGTTGTGATCATGGAACCGGTGAAGGGTGGCAGCCTGGCGAAACCGTCCAAGGCGGTAAGAAGATTATTTGAGGAATATAACGGAGAAATGTCATGTGCTTCATGGGCCATCCGTTTTGCAGCATCGCTGGACGGCATTCTGACCGTACTTTCCGGTATGTCGGATACGCAGCAGATGGAGGACAACCTGTCCTATATGATAAATTTCCAGCCACTTAACGATGAGGAACAGAAGATCATCGAGCAGGCAAAGCAGATACTCGGAAAGACAGATACGATTCCCTGTACGTCTTGTCATTATTGTACAGAGGGGTGTCCGAAGAAAATTCCGATTCCGGAGATATTTACAGCCATGAATAAACAGATCGGAGACGGGAAGATGGCTGAAGCCGTATCTGACTACCAGAAAGCTACCGATACAGCCGGGAAGGCATCTGCATGCATTAACTGCAGACAGTGCGAAAAGGCCTGTCCGCAGCATCTTGAGATTGCAAGGTATCTACAACAATGTGCCGAGGCGCTGGAAATACAGTAAGATACGGTCGGCTTTCTTATGCGGTAATCAATCGTCTACGTCAAAATTTTCCAGTATGCTGGCCTTTTGCTGAGGCTTTGAATCTCCGTGCTTTACCATAAGCATGGTGCAGAAGGCCAGAATGCTGAATACTACGGCATAGGGGAACAGAGTCCTGTAGGATACATGTTCCAGAAGGAAGCCGGATAGAATCGGTGTGATAACCTGTGCTGCCATCGAGAACGTATAATAATATCCGGTGTATTTACCGACGTCACCGCTGGCGCTGATCTCCACGACCATGGGAAACGAATTGACATTGATCGCTGCCCAGGCAAACCCGATGATACCGAAGAACAGGTTCATCGTGCTATGGTAAGTAGTATAGAAAGATGCGCACAGATAGCAGAAGGTCAGGAGTGCTACGCCGATCAGGATCGTGCGCTTTCTGCCAATCCTGCTGGACAAAGCGCCGATGGGGATATAGCTGATGATGGCTGCCACGGTGGCCACCATCAGGCAGTTTGCATAACCGCCGTTTTCCAGGCCCCATACGTGAGTCGCGTAGCGCGAGAATGCAGTGGTGACTGCATTATAGGCAATATACCAAAGAGCCACTGATAATAGGATAAAGAATAGGCTGCGTTTGACTTCACGAGGAAGGTTTGCGGTGGATGCGGGCGCCGTTTTATCGGATTCATTCTGCGTGTCCATTTGCGCACGCAGCTTTTTCTCCGGCACGGTAAAATAGAGGATCGCAATGGAGAACAGCATCAACAGGCCGATGGAGAGGAAAAGAGGAAAATAATCCGGTGTTGCGCCGCTGCCGACCAACAGACTTATCATGACCAGTGCATAGACACCGCCTACGGCACCCATAAGATTGATAACGGCATTACCTTTACTGCGGAGCGGTTTAGGTGTCAGATCCGGCATCAATGCAACGGCGGGAGAACGATAGAGCCCCATGGAGATCAGCACAAAGAACAGGGCGGTGATGAAGAGAGGCAGATTGCCGTTTCTGTCCGCTATGGGTAAGAGCAGGAGGAAGACAAAAGCGCAACCGGTTCCTGTCAGGATAAAGGGCATTCTTTTCCCGAACGGTGTGTCGATGCGGTCGGATAAGGAGCCGAACAGCGGAAGCAGAAACAGAGCAAGAATATTGTCAGCGGCCATGATTGCACCGGTGACGGTCTCGCCAAGATGGAAAGTGTTTTTGAGAATGAGCGGTATGATATTGTCGTACATCTGCCAGAAAGAACAGATAGACAGGAAGGCCATACCGATGAGTACAGTTCTTTTGTAATTCAATTTCATAGGAAATCCCCCTCAAGTGTGATTGGTCGTAGGTTGCATTGAACTCTTGGTCATGCTGTGCAGCTTCGATCTTGCTATTTCAGACAGAAATTTGTAGCTACTATCATTATACAGCAGACAGGAAGAAAATGATAGTAACAGTTCAATCATCAATGTCGGTAAGTTAGCATTACGTTACAGTTCACGGCCTAACCGGCCACAAACTGTAACGCATCGGGGTGATATTTAGAATTTTGCTTCGCAAAAATCGTCCCTCACTGAAAGCGACTTGGAATGTGCGTAAGGGTCATTGCGCATTTTATTTTTTTTTGTTAAACTATATTCATCTGAAGAAATGGATTTCTGTCATGCACATCAGGCATTTCGCCATGATTTCCATTATTTCAAATTTATTGAGGAAGGAGGGTTGAAGTGTCATTTATAGGACTTATAAAATGATAAAGTGTTGTTATGCAGGGCGGCTTGAGAGAACCTTATTGCATGCCTGCATGTAGATTTTCCGGGAATATTGCTTGGTATCTACAATAGAGCGAAAATCATATTGACAAAATCGAACATCTGTTTTATCCTACTAAGAGGAAATAAGAACGGATGTTCTACAGAAAAGGAGCACAGAACATGGAAAGAGAAGACAGATTGAAAGCATTGGATGCGGCTTTGGTACAGATAGAGAAGCAGTTCGGTAAGGGCGCCGTGATGAAGCTGGGCGACCCTTCCGTACAGATGAACGTGGAGACGATCCCTACAGGTTCTTTAAGCCTGGATCTGGCTTTGGGGCTAGGCGGAATCCCCAAGGGCAGGATTGTTGAGATTTATGGACCGGAATCCAGTGGTAAGACTACCGTTACTCTACATATGATCGCAGAAGTACAGAAACGGGGCGGTATTGCAGGGTTTATCGATGCGGAGCACGCGCTTGACCCGGTCTATGCGAAGAATATTGGAGTGGACATCGATAATCTTTATATATCCCAGCCAGACTGTGGAGAACAGGCTTTGGAGATCACGGAGACTATGGTGCGTTCCGGCGCGGTAGATATTATTGTAGTGGACTCTGTTGCTGCGCTTGTCCCGAAGGCGGAAATTGATGGTGACATGGGAGACAGCCATGTGGGGCTGCAGGCGCGCTTGATGTCACAGGCGTTGCGGAAGCTGACAGCGGTCATCAGTAAATCCAACTGTACGGTGATCTTTATCAACCAGCTGCGTGAGAAGGTGGGGGTGATGTTTGGCAATCCGGAGACTACCACCGGCGGACGCGCACTCAAATTTTATTCTTCCGTTCGTTTGGATGTCAGAAGGATCGAGTCACTGAAGCAGGGCGGAGAAGTGATTGGTAACAGAACACGAGTGAAGGTTGTTAAGAATAAGATTGCACCGCCGTTCAAGGAAGCGGAGTTCGACATCATGTTCGGAGAAGGTATCTCCATGGTGGGAGATATACTGGATTTGGCGGCAGAGAACAATATTGTCAATAAGAGCGGTGCGTGGTACGCTTATGACGGCAACAAGATCGGACAGGGCAGAGAGAATGCGAAGCAGTATCTGCGAGACAATCCGGTGGTATGCTTGGAGATAGAGCGTAAAGTGAGAGAATTGTTCAATCTGGAGACAGGGCAGGACGATGGAACAGGAGCAGAGACAGCGCCTGAGGCAGACAAGAAAGCGGAGAAGGAGAAGACGAAAGCAGCTAAATAGTTCGGGCAGAAAGAAGTTTCCGGAGTCTATTAATATTGACAGGGAGAGAGAAACGTGATCATAACACAAATATCTGAGGCATCAAAGTCACGCTGCCGGATCTATATTGACGGACAGTTCGCCTTTGCATTATACAAGGGCGAACTGCGTAAGTTTCACTTGAAAGAGGGACAGGAATTTCCTCCGGATCATTATCGGGAGATTACGGAAGAGGTGTTGCCAAAGCGCGCGAAGCTGCGCTGTATGAATCTACTTCAGTCCAGAGATTATACAAGGAAACAGCTGGAGGACAAGTTGCTCCAGGGAGAGTATCCGCAGGAGTGCATCGAAGCGGCCATAGCCTATGTGGAATCCTATGGCTATCTTGATGATCTTCGTTATGCGAAAGATTTTATAGAATATCATATAGACAGCAGAAGCCGGGGAAGGATGGAGATGGATCTGATGCGGAAGGGAATCGGCCGTGATCTGATTCGCCAGGCATTTGAGGAACTGGATGAACTCGGCGTTGAGCAGGATGAAGCGGCTATGATCCGTGAACTGTTAAGCAAGAAGCAATATTGTGCGGAGAAAGCTACCAGGCAGGAACAACAGAGAATGTACGGCTTCCTGTATCGCCGGGGATTTCATGCCGATGCGATCGCGCGGGAGCTTACGCAATGATTTTCACTTGTGCGAATGCGTAGCGGCTGTGCTTTTTGTAAGAGCATGTTAATTTTCGTTGTACTGGAGCACTGAATTTGATCGTGAATGGAATGGAAACGACATTAGTATTATAAAAGACTGCTTGACATAACATCAAATACAGTATAGAATTTAAGTGTTGTAATTTTGCTAATTATAGAATGTTGTTTACCATCAGTTTTTGTGCAGATGAGACATTCTACAATAGATTATGTACAATGAAAACTAAATAAGGAGGTGCTCCTGTAATGTGGGATGTTGTGATAGCAATACTCATCACGCTGGTGATCGCTGTTCCAGTATCCGCTCTGGCAGCCATTAATTATCGTAAGAAGGTTGTGGAAGCCAAGATTGGTAATGCGGACGAGAAAGCCAGGGAGATTATTGATGAAGCTCTCAAGACAGCTGAGACGAAGAAGCGCGAATCCCTGCTCGAAGTCAAGGAAGAGTCCATTCGTACCAAGAATGAACTGGACAAGGAAATCAAGGAACGTCGGGCGGAAGCGCAGAGATATGAGCGTCGTGTACAGCAGAAAGAAGAGAACATCGATAAGAAGGCGGATGCTATCGAGAAGAAAGAAGCAAGCCTGGCGCACAGAGAAGAAACTCTGGCCAAACAGCGTGAAGAGATCTCTAAGCTGAACGAACAAAGATTACAGGAACTGGAACGAATCTCTGGGTTAACCTCCGAACAGGCAAAAGATTATTTGTTGAAAATTGTTGAAGATGAAGTGAAACACGAAACTGCTGTCATGATCAAGGAGATGGAGAGCAGAGCGAAGGAAGAGGCAGATAAGAAAGCGAAAGAGTACGTTGTCACAGCTATTCAGAAATGTGCGGCCGACCATGTATCTGAGACCACGATTTCTGTTGTGCAGCTTCCAAATGATGAGATGAAGGGTAGGATCATCGGTAGAGAGGGACGTAATATCAGAACTCTTGAGACCATGACAGGTGTAGATCTGATCATTGATGATACACCGGAAGCAGTCATCTTATCCGGCTTTGATCCGATCCGTAGAGAAGTGGCGAGAATTGCGCTCGAGAAGTTGATCGTGGATGGACGTATTCATCCGGCCAGAATCGAAGAGATGGTCGAGAAAGCGCAGAGGGAAGTAGAAGTAATGATCAAGGAGGAAGGTGAAGCGGCAACACTGGAAGTTGGCGTGCATGGTATCCATCCTGAACTTGTAAGATTACTTGGTAAGATGAAATTCAGGACCAGTTACGGTCAGAACGCATTGAAGCATTCGATCGAGGTTGCACAGCTTTCTGGTCTGCTGGCGGCAGAGATGGGATTGGATGTCAGAATGGCGAAACGTGCAGGCCTTCTGCATGACATTGGTAAGGCGGTGGATCATGAGATGGAGGGTTCCCATATCCAATTGGGCGTAGAACTCTGCAGGAAGTACAAAGAATCCCCGACGGTGATCAATGCGGTAGAGTCTCATCATGGAGATGTGGAGGCGCAGACTTTGATCGCGTGTCTTGTACAGGCTGCTGATACTATTTCCGCGGCAAGGCCGGGTGCGAGAAGAGAGACATTAGAAACATATACAACAAGACTAAAACAATTAGAAGACATTACAAACAATTTCAAAGGTGTTGATAAATCTTTTGCTATTCAGGCAGGTAGAGAGATTCGTGTTATGGTAGTTCCAGAACAGATTAATGATTCTGATATGGTATTACTCGCGAGGGATATTTCCAAGCAGATTGAGTCTGAGTTAGAATATCCTGGACAGATTAAGATTAATGTGATCCGCGAGAGCCGTGTCATTGACTACGCTAAATAGTGATAAAGGCCCTGTAGAGAAATCTACAGGGTTTTTTTGTTATCATATAGGAAAGACCTTGTTACTATGAAGTGACAAAGTAAATAACTTCCTTATGAAATAAAACCATATGCGCACGGATGCGTAATTTATTGCTGCGCAATATGAACTCGGCACTGCAAAGTGTCCAAGCCCCTTGAATTGTGATATTCTCTGTACACTATGAACAGAAAAAGAAAGAATTAGAGGAAAAAATTGTCTTATCTACATACTTGTGAAATGGCAAAAATTGTAGTAGAATATTTAGCGGTGTATGATTGTATACAATTATCCAGATAGAAAATGAATACAAGGATATCACGGTTGATATAGCGTGGATACATTTTTACACGAGAATTTACGCTTTGCGGTTACAGATTCACAAGCTGAGAGAAAGGAATAGATGGATGATGAAGGCATACAAAGAGATGAGCAGGGAAGAGCTTCTTTCGTTAAAAGAAGAATTGGATAAGCAGTTTGCGGATGCGAAAGGCAAAGGATTGAAATTAGATATGTCCAGAGGGAAACCGGGGCTGGAGCAGCTGGATATGACGATGGATATCATGGATGTCCTTAATTCTAAAACGGATATGAGGAATGAGGAAGGTGTTGATACGAGAAATTATGGCCTGATGACCGGTATCTCGGAGGCGCGGCATCTGATGAGTGATATGATGGGCGGCATACCGGCAGAGAATGTGATCGTGTATGGTAATTCCAGTCTTTCCATTATGTATGATACAATCTCGCGCTGTGTTACGCATGGCGTGATGGGGAGTACACCCTGGTGTAAGCTTGACAGCGTGAAGTTCTTGTGTCCGGCACCGGGCTATGACAGACATTTTGCGATCACAGAGCTTTTCGGTATTGAAATGATCACGATTCCTATGACTTCGGAGGGACCAGATATGGATCTGGTGGAGAAGTATGTGTCTGAGGATCCTGCTGTAAAAGGAATCTGGTGTGTGCCGAAATATTCCAATCCGCAAGGATACACGTATTCAGATGAGACGGTGAGAAGATTTGCGGCGCTTAGACCGGCGGCAGCGGACTTCCGTATTTACTGGGACAATGCGTATTCGATCCATGATCTTTATGATGAGGATAAGGATGAGCTTCTGGAGATTTTAAGCGAGTGTGAGAAAGCAGGAAATCTGGATATGGTCTATGAATTCAGTTCCTTGTCTAAGGTTACCTTTTCCGGTGCCGGTATTGCGGCTTTTGCGTCTTCCAAGGCGAATGTGGAGGAGACGAAGAAGTTTATGTCGATCATGACCATCGGTTATGACAAGATCAATCAACTTCGCCATGTGAGATATTTTAAGAATGTAGAAGGATTAAAAGCACACATGAATAAACATGCAGCGATCCTGCGGCCAAAGTTTGAGGCAGTGCTGGATATATTAGACAGGGAACTTGGCGATCTGGGAATCGGGGAATGGACCAGACCGCGCGGAGGCTATTTTATTTCCTTTGAGGCGATGGAAGGCTGTGCGAAGGCGATCGTGGCGAAATGTAAGGAGGCAGGCGTTGTGATGACAGGCGCCGGCGCGACTTTCCCTTACGGCAAAGATCCGAAAGACAGTAATATCCGTATTGCGCCTACTTTCCCTAATGCGCAGGAACTGACAGCGGCGGCTGAGTTATTTGTACTCTGCGTGAAACTTGTAAGTGTGGAGAAATTGTTGGCAGAGTAAAACTTGAATAGATTTTCTGCGAGAAGGTGGTACGATCCCGATCATCAGGGATGTACCACCTTTTGACACCTTCTATCGTACTGCGGCGCAGATAGTTTTTGATTTTTGTAACAAATTTGTGTTACAATACAGCATAGAGATATAACTTGCATTCTCGGAAATCAGACCAGATTTTCCGGACGTATCCATTGTCGAGCTGTCGAAGATCTATTTTGTATCCGCAGGAACATTCTACGTGATATAGCCGGATACGCACTATTTGTTATATGGGGCCGACATGGGGCAGGCATGGGAGTGCTACAAATCAACAGATTGGCGGAGGTTAAGGTGAGTATGGATAATTATGAACGGATTGACAGGGAACTGATACACAAGGGGGTTATCATAGACTATTATCAGGATACTATGAAAATACCCAACGGTACGACCGCAAAGTGGGATTTCATTAAGCATAAAGGGGCGGCGGCTGTTGTGGCCGTGAAGGATGACGGCAGGCTGTTGATGGTAAGACAGTACAGAAACGCCCTGGAGAGAGAGACGCTGGAGATTCCGGCAGGCGGCTTGAACGGCGCGGATGAACCTACGGAGATTGCGGCGGCCAGAGAACTGGAGGAGGAGACTGGCTATACGGCGGGCAAGATGGAACTGTTGATCTCATTGTATACGACGGTAGCTTTCTGTAATGAGAAGATTGATGTCTATTTGGCTACGGATTTAAAGAAAGGGCATCAGCATCTGGATGATGATGAGTTCCTAAATGTGGAGAGTCATGATATTGAGGAACTGATCCAGCTGATCTACGACTGTAAGATTCAAGACGGCAAGACGATCTCCGCATTGTTGGCCTACTATAACAAATACAGAAGGAAATAAGAACTATGTGGCTTGTATTCGCTTTATTGTCTGCAGTTTTTGCAGCATTAACTTCTATTTTAGCCAAGGTAGGTATAGAAGGGGTGAATTCCAATCTGGCAACGGCAATCCGTACAGTGGTGGTTCTGGCCATGGCTTGGGGGATGGTCTTTTTGACGAACGCACAGAGCGGAATAACTTCTATCGATAAGAAAAGCTGGCTGTTCCTTATTCTTTCCGGTTTGGCGACAGGGGCGTCCTGGCTTTGCTACTACAGAGCACTGCAGACAGGTGAGGTATCCAGGGTGGTGCCGATCGATAAGCTGAGCGTCGTGATCACGCTGGCGCTGGCATACATTTTCTTGCATGAGAGTTTTACGACTAAGTCTTTGATCGGAGCTGCATTGATCTCAGCGGGGACGCTGGTGATGGTGCTCTGATATTCCGCCAGAGGGATTTTCATGCTTGATCATAAATTTCTTTGTTCTGAATAGCATACCGGTCCACATATACATAGGTATAGCAAACGACCTGACAAATTTCTGCTTTGGATCTTGTACCAAAGCATTTAGGCTGGTACAGGATGGAATGTAGGATTTTCAGTGTCGTTAACGATTGAAAGACAGGACATGCGGTATTTGACATGTGCAGGTCAGTATACTGCATGTGAAAGCATGAACAGTGGGGAGTGGGAGAGCGGTGCAGCAGCAAACAGTAGCGAAGAATAGTTATTATATCGTATATTTATTTACCATCGGATTGTTTTTGGGGATTTTGATCGTCAACTTGGGCTATGACACATGGATCGGTGAGGGTAGTCTGCTGGGAACGGATATGATCGTGCGGCTGAAGAACAGCATACCGGATGGAAATGGCCTGTTCGGTTATGTGTTAAAGCATCGGATGTTTACGGTATGCCTGTTGGGGCTTCTGGCCACGACCATGATCGGTATGCCGATTGTGTGTGCCTATGTCTGTTACATGGGGCTTTCGGCGGGATGTCTTTTGTCAGTAGCGGTGATCCGATACGGGATACGTGGCTTGTTTCTGATGGTGGCGGGTATCTTTCCCCAGGGGATCATTTTGATTCCTGGATATGTGGCGCTGTTTCTCTGGGCAGTCGGGGTCAATCGAATGCTGTATGCCCACGGTATGGGCCGGGAGTATTACGGCGGTTACGGCAAACAGAGCTATCTGAAAAAGGGAATACAAATAGCGGGCATAATTGCAGTCGTTTTACTCGGATGTGTTTTGGAGAGTTATGTTAATCCGAAAATACTACAGTATGTTTTAAAAATTTTTTAAGAATATTTTTTCGTTAATGCAACCAACATATAGTAGACATAAATTTCTTTGCTGACGATATGTTGTGTTTTGTTTGTTAAATGGCTGAAAAGCCCGTAAAATCCGGGAAATTTTCATTTGCTTTTCTCTGAGATTCTGCTTATAATGATAAGCAGACGTCTTATTTGATTTACATAAAGACGATTTGGGGGAAGGGTTTCCGGTTACATGGAAAAAGAGATTACATCGTTTATAACGTATTTACATAATGTTAAAAACACTTCGGAAAACACTGAAATGTCGTACAGAAGAGATTTGAATAAGGTTCATAAATTTATGAAATCCCGTGGAATTCATGAAATAGACGAGATTTCGTCACAGGATCTGAATGATTATATCACTTACTTAGAAGAGAGTAAATTTGCGGCTGCCACTGTTTCCAGGAATATAGCGTCGCTTAAGGCTTTTTATCATTTTATGGTGCAGGAGGGGAAGGTACAGGAAGACAGAGCAGAACAGTTAAGAGCGCCGAAGATCGAGAAGAAAGTTCCGGAGATCATGTCGCCGGAGGAAGTGATCCGACTGCTTAACCAACCTTCAGGAGATACGCCGAAGGAGATACGGGACAAAGCAATGCTGGAGCTTCTGTATGCCACGGGTATTCGGGTAACGGAATTGATTACCTTGAAGAATTCCGATGTGAATATGCAGATGGGAGTGATCTTATGCAGAGACCGCAGTAAGGAACGGATCATTCCTTTTGGGGCGGCGGCCAGGAATGCATTGGCCAGGTATCTGGACGGCACAAGAGAAGCAATGCTGGAGAACAAGGATTCGGATGTGCTGTTTGCGAATTGTTCGGGGCAGCCCATGAGCAGACAGGGGTTCTGGAAGCTGATCAAATATTATGCGAAGAAGGCAGATATCAAGGCAGATATCACACCGCACACGCTGCGGCATTCCTTTGCAGCGCATTTGGTGGAGAATGGGGCCGATCTGCGCAGTGTGCAGGAGATGCTGGGACATTCGGATATCTCCACGACGCAGATCTATGCGAGCATGAATCATAGCCATATTCGGGAAGTGTATACGAAGGCTCATCCAAGAGGGTAGAAGAATTGCATCTTGCGGTTTTACGGAGTGCAGATGTGGTTTGTATGGTCATGGACAGGGATGTAAAGAGTGTAAGTGAAGAAAGAGAAGGATAGAGGTAACAGTTCAGCCCAGGTCTTTGCATTTACTGCAAAGGCCGTGAGAACGCATAAAGGCTGAGGAGAATCCGGCATCTTTGCCGAAGGCAAATCTGGAATAGTTACGGATAGAGACAGACACAGAGCAGGCTGATCACGCCTGCTCACTTTTATTCATAATTCGCAATATCATAGATCAATTTTTCTGATGCTTCCCATCCAAGGCAGGGATCGGTGATGGATTTTCCATAGACACCCTCGCCAATCTTCTGGCAGCCTTCCTCGATATAGCTTTCGATCATGACGCCTTTGACCATTCTGTGAATATCGCTGTTGAGCTTGCGACTGTGCATGACTTCCTTGACGATGCGGATCTGCTGCTCAAACTGCTTGTTCGAGTTGTTATGGTTGGCGTCGATAACACAGGCCGGGTTCACCAGATCATACTCCTGATAAAGTGAAAAGAGCATGTCCAGGTCCTCATAGTGGTAATTGGGCAGACTCTGACCGTGCTTGTTCACGGAGCCGCGAAGCACTGCATGGGCCAGCGGGTTGCCGCCGGTAGTCACTTCATAGCCTCTGTAGATAAATGAGTGCTGGTGCTGTGCAGCATAGATGGAGTTGAGCATGACGGAAAGGGTGCCGCTGGTGGGATTCTTCATGCCGGCGGGCACGTCGAAGCCGCTTACGGTCATGCGGTGTTGCTGGTCCTCCACGGAGCGTGCACCGATGGCCACATAGGAGAGGATATCTTCCACATAACCCCAGTTGTCCGGGTAGAGCATTTCGTCGGCGGCGGTCATTTCGGATTCCTCGATGGCATGAATGTGCATTTTGCGCATGGCGATCAGGCCGCTCATAAAGTCGGGCTTCTTCTCCGGATCTGGCTGGCTGACGATGCCTTTATAGCCTTCCCCGGTGGTACGGGGTTTGTTCGTATAGATTCTGGGGATCAGGATCAGCTTATCCTTGACCTTTTCGTTGACACGGGCAAGTCGGCTGACGTAATCACAGACGGCATCTTCGTTGTCAGCGGAACAGGGGCCGATGATGACCAGGAATTTATTGCTCTTTCCGGTGATGACGTCGCGGATTTCGGCGTCGCGCCGATGTTTGATCTGCGTGAGATGCTCCGGGACCGGAAACTGTTCCCGGATTTCATCCGGAGTCGGAAGTTTGGTTACAAAATGAAATGACATATCTGTGTACTCCTTTCGGATTTAGGAAACTCTTCCGCTTATTCGAGTTTGTGAAGGAAATCTCATAAACGAGTTTTGCTCATTTTTTTGTGGCAAAAACATGTATATTATAGTATATTAGTGTGAGAATCGCAAGACTTTATCTTATATTTGTATATGGCGTATATGGTCAAGTAGCAGTTGTTACTATTCACGGTGCCCTGCACCTTGCTGCATGGGCATTGAGTACGTAGTACTCGCCAATAACTTTACGGTTTCGGGCATCCAGCCTCTCGCCGAAGGCGACTTGGAATGGGTTGGATGCGTTACAGTTTGACCATGAAATCAAAGACCCCGCTGTAAGCCGCCGCTATCTTATCTGGTGTCCGTTGTAGAATATCTGTTCTTTGTACGGCGGGAACTGCAAATATGCAGTGCAGAGACTGTACATAGCAGCGTTTGCAGCATCTGGCTGGCGAGCATGCCCCACAGGTAGCCTTTGATGCCATAAAGTGGTATCACCACGAAGACGAAGAGCAGCCGGAGTAAGAGACTGACCACGCTGTAGAGAAAGGTCTGTGCGGTCTTGCCAAGGCCGTTTAATATGCTGCCCAAGGTACTGGCTATGTACATAAAAGGGCAGATAAAGCTGAGGATAAGGATAAAGCTGCCGGCCAGCTCGGAGTGAAACAGTAGCCGTCCTGCCGGTCGTCCAAGCAGGAGGAACATAGCGGTACATGCGAAACCAAGCAGGAGACAGTAGCGTATGGAGGTCAGAATAGCGCGTTTGACAGCATCCCGATTGCCGTTCGCGTCTGCTTCAGAGACAATGGGCAGAAGCAGGACGGAGATAGAATTGGTGATGGCGGAGGGAAACAGGATCAGCGGCAGACTCATCCCGGTCAGCACACCGTAGACTCCTAAAGCATCGGCGTTATTCAGACCGTATGCCATCAACTTGTTGGGAATATAGATAGCTTCGATACTCTGCAACAGGTTCAGTACCAGACGGTTGGCAGATAAGGGTACCGCCAGCTGCAGCAAGTTGACGCAGATGCGGCGGTAAGTGGTGAGCAGTCCAGGAGCGTCTGTGATAACCGGACGGTTCTTCGATCCCGGCGCAGTGTAAAGTCCATGCATGTCAGATGTGAATGTGTGAGGCATCTTATACGTATAGTGTGTATCTGGCGGAAAGACATGGTGTGCCCGGGACAGGATCGCGACTACAGATACGATCATAGATGCACCCTCACCGATGACCAGACCTGCCACCGCAAAGCTGATGGTTGGCTGCATGCCATGTTGTCTGAAATGATAATAGATCAGATAGACGGAACCCACACGGAAAATCTGTTCCGCCAGCTGAGACACGGCCGGAATGGCAGTCTTGCGTATGCCGTAGAAATAGCCGTTGATGCAGGAGTGTACGGTTGCCATGGGAATGGAGAGGGCAATGATGCGCAGAAGGGGCGCGGTCCGGCTCTCCATCAGGAAAGTTACGGCGATAGCATCGGCGCATAGATAGATGGCAAGCGCGCAGGACACAGACAGAGCCATTGCCATCAGGAAACCGGCCCAGAGGGTGCGGAAGGAAGTATGATAGTCGTGGGTGCTTGTTTCACTGGCAACATATTTGGAGATGGCGGTCTGGATGCCGGAAGCAGTGAGGGCAAAGGAAAGTGCCAGTACCGGTGCGATCAGCTGGTAAATACCCATTCCCTCGGCGCCGAAGGCGTTAGAGAGGAAGATACGGTAGAAGAAACCGATAAAGCGGCTGAGCAGTCCGGTCAGTGTCAGGATGACAGTGCCGGTGATAAGAGGATTTTTCCAGTTCCTTTTCATAATACACCATCTTTGCGATCGGATATGATTTAAGTTTATGCGTGGGGTGTGGTGAGAAGAACAGTGCAGGAAGAATTTCCTGCGGAAGACTGCTTTACAGACGGGAAGCTCAGGGACGATAGACAGGCACAAAGAAAGGAACAATATATGGGAAAGAATAAAGTCGTAGTAGGGATGTCCGGCGGGGTTGATTCGTCTGTGGCGGCCTTTCTTTTGAAAGAGCAGGGTTATGAGGTAATCGGTGCCACGATGCAGATCTGGCAGGAAGCGCGGGAAGTACAGGAAGAAAACGGAGGCTGTTGCGGACAAAGTGCGGTGGAGGATGCCAGAAGGGTGGCCGGGCAGCTCGATATTCCTCATTACGTGATGAACTTCAGGGAAGAATTTAAATGCAAGGTTATGGATTATTTCGTGGAGGAATATCTGGCCGGCAGGACGCCGAATCCCTGTATTGCCTGCAACCGTCATGTAAAGTGGGAATCAATGTTAAGGCGCAGTCTGGAGATTGGCGCCGATTATATTGCCACCGGACATTATGCCAGGATCGCAGTGACACCGGAAGGCAGGTATGCGATCCGCAGTTCCGTGACTGCGAAGAAGGATCAGACCTATGCGCTCTATAATCTGACGCAGGAGCAGCTGGCTCACACTTTGATGCCGGTGGGAGAATATAGCAAGGAGGAGATTCGCGCGATTGCGGCGCGGGAAGGGTTGGATGTAGCTAACAAACCGGACAGTCAGGAGATCTGCTTTATTCCGGATCACGATTATGCGGCTTTTATCGATAGAGAAGCAGGGGAGCGGGTACCGGGTGCCGGGAATTTTGTGACGGCAGATGGACAGATCCTCGGGAGACATCTGGGGATCACGCATTATACGGTTGGACAGCGTAAAGGGTTGAATCTTTCCATGGGCCATCCCGTGTTTGTTACCGAGATCAGACCGGAGACGGATGAGGTGGTGATCGGGGAGTCGGAAGCGGTATTCGGAGATACGCTGTACTGCAATAACATAAACTTTATGGGCATGGCTGATCTGACACGTCCAAGAGAGGTGCTTGCCAAGATCCGCTATGCCCATGAGGGGCAACAGTGCGTGATCGAACGGGTAGCGGCGGATGTGATCAAATGTACCTTTCTTGTGCCGGTGAGAGCTATCACGCCGGGGCAAGCGGTGGTCTTCTATGAGGACGGTTATGTGCTGGGGGGCGGGAGCATTATGAGGAACGGGATGATAGCGTAAGAAAATATTAAGAAATTCTACCATTTTCCTTCACGACTTTTTCACAAGTGATGTGATAGGATAGGTACTTGTAAACAAAAAAAGTGCATATGATAAAGAGTGAACCAGGAAACGAGGAATTATTATGGTAGAATCGAAATTGTCTAAAGTGAAAGTAAATAATGAGATCGAGTTGTGTGAAGTTTATGACAGCGCTACGAAGGAACGGATCAAGAAAGTTTTTTTCAGAGAGGGCATCTCTTTTTATATTAAATTCAAGAAAAAGCTTGCCATGACGGGGATCGCGGCGGTGAATCTGGCGGATACAGATCCGGAGGAGAGGAAGGAGAATCCGATGGAGCAGAAAGAAGGACGATACATCATCTGTGTCAATAAGAGCCAGGAGATATTGGCGAGAAACTCTATTATGAGAGTCGTTCCCGACTATCCTGACCGGGTCAATTTTTATGACGGCACGGGAAAAAAGGAGGGCGGCCGTTCCCCTTTTTGGAGTCTGATCGCCCAGATTGAATAAGATCATGCAGACCGCCTGTATGAATGTATGCGCGTTCACGGAGTCCGCAGTGTAAAGCGTACTCATGATTGGCAGGTTACTTCTACAGTAAACATCCACGCCCGATCATGGCGGTAAGGGATATGGATGTTTAGAAACCGGCCATCATCATTCCTATCAGCTGGTCTCTGACAACAGCGTCATGAGAACCTTTTGCCTTGGATGCCATGCTGTCAAGTTCTGTCTTGGTGGCAGCGGCGAACATTAACTTTTCCTGAAAGGCTTTCTTGGCCTGCTCGGCTTCTTCGGCCCGCTTCTCGGCTCTTGCCTGACTGCGGAGCTTTACGGCGTTTTCCATAGAGTCTATTACCTGTGCCATACTGTCTAAAGTCTCAATTGTCATTATGAACCCTCCCCTATTAAGAATATATGGATTGATCTGTCATGCGATGCATTGCGCGGCATGTGGATTTACAATGGTTATCGTCATAAGGAAGGCGATTCTGAATAAGGGGCATTCGATTTTTCTAGCTGTATCGTATTTCTACAGCGATCGATTGCAAATAAAATCGCATAGCGGTAACATTTTTATAGAATCATGACAGATTATTAAATAGAGTGAACAGCCTGGATTTGTTATCATAGTGTTATCAAAAAGAAAGGGAGAGGACACTATGAAAAACAGAATGAAGAAAATAGCGGCACTTGGTCTGTCGGCACTGATGTGCTTTTCGGTAACGGCCTGCGGCGGCGGAGCACAGGAGACTTCCCAAGGCGGCGGTGAGCCGGCGGAGGCAGACAGCGCAGACAGCGGTGTGGAAGCGGCAGATGCAGATACGGCAGATACGGGTTCCGATTCCGGAGACAAGGTGATCACTTTCTGGAACGTGGGAACAGAGGGCGCGGATAAGGAGACTTATGAGATGGCGATCCGTCAGTTCCAGGAGAATTCCCAGAGCGGCTATACCATTGAGAATATTCCGACCCAGAACGACAAGTACAAGGAGAAACTTGTCATTGCCATGAGTTCAGGCGAGTGCCCGGATATGTACACCACATGGTCCGGAGGCCCGATGAACGAGTATATTGATTCCGGATACGCGCAGCCGCTCGACGATCTGTATGAGAAGTACGGCATGAAAGAGCGCTTTATGGAAGGCGCGCTGGAGCAGGCAAGCTACAACGGACAGCTCTATGCGATTCCTGTAAAGAATATTTCCATTGCAGGTATCTATTACAATAAAGCCCTGTTTGAGCAGTGTGGTGTGAACGTGCCCACTACGGTATCTGAGTTGGAAGCGGCCTGCGATACGTTCCTGGCAAACGGTATCATTCCTTTTACACTGGCAAATGGCCCGAAGTGGACAGGTTCTATGTACTTCCAGTGCCTTGCGGCGAGAAAAGGCGGTCTGGAGCCATTCCAGAAAGCAGCGGCAGGCGACGGTACTTTCGAAGACGAGAGTTTCGTATATGCGGGCGAAAAAATCCAGGAATGGGTGAACAAGGGGTATTTCCCGGAAGGCTTCAACTCCATGAGTGAAGATGACGGACAGGCAAAAGCATTCTTCTATACCGAGGAAGCGGCTATGTATCTGACAGGTTCCTGGAATACGGCGGCTTTCAAGACAGACAGTGAGGATGCGGGCAATGACTTCTACAGCAAGGTTGACTGGTTCTCCTTCCCGGCAGTGGATGATTCCAGCGCAGATGCTTCCATCCTGTGCGGTACTATGGGCGACCAGTTCATTTCCTTTAACTGTACCGATGAGAAGCTGGATGCGGCGTTTGAGTTTGCAACCTATCTCTCCAGCGAGGAGACGATCGACTATATGGTAAATGCAAGCCTGATCCCGCCCGTTACAGGTGTTGAAGAGAAGATCACGGATCCGGTTTCCAAGTCCATCATCGATGCGGCGAACAAGGCTTCCGCAGTACAGTTGTGGTATGACCAGTATCTGAACCCGACAGTTGCCAATGCACATCTGGACGGCAATCAGGAAGTATTCGGCCTGACCATGACGCCGGAAGATGCCAACAAGAAGATGCAGGAGGCGCAGGCGGAATATCTCTCAGGGAAATAGAAGCGGTCGGCGTGAGCGTTTATGAGAGGGGGAGCATTCCCCCTCTTTTTCTTAAAAGAAGTGTACATTTTGGGGCGTCTTAAGACAGACGCATGGAGGGTTAGTATGAGCAATCAGACAAATACATTGGGAAAGCGCAGACAGAGAAGCACGAATCTTGCCGCTCTTGTCTTTCTGCTGCCGGTTTTCCTGATCCTTACGGTATTTATTTTCTATCCGATCGTGGATTCTTTCTCGATCAGTACCTATAAATGGAACGGCATCGCAGCCGATAAGACCTTTGTCGGTCTATCCAACTGGAGTAAACTTCTGGGGGATCGGGAATTCTGGTTCGCGTTCCGCAACAATATCGTGATCATGGTGATGTCCATCATCATCCAGATCCCGATTGGTCTGGCGGAGGCGACTTTTATCGAATTTGCTGGACGCAGGGCGACAGTGTGCAAGGTGCTGTGGTTTATCCCTATGCTGATGTCCTCTGTGGCGATCGGTTTTCTTTTCAATTATGCACTGGCGGCCAACGGGGGAATGATCAGTGCAGTGTCGAAGCTGTTTGGCGGCGGCAACATTGATCTGCTTGGCAACAAGAGCACGGCGCTGATGACGGTAATTTTTGTCATCGCATGGCAGTTTATCCCTTTTTATATGGTATACTGTATGGCGGCCTATACGAATGTGTCCGAGGATGTCTATGAGGCGTCCCTGATCGACGGCGCCACGAAGGGGCAGTATTTCTGGCGGATCGCGCTGCCGCTTTTGACACCGTCGATCAAGAGCGCGGCCATCCTTTCCATGGTCGGCTCCCTGAAATATTTCGATCTGATCTATGTTATGACGGGCGGCGGTCCGGGAACCGCCACGGAACTGATGGCGACGTATATGTACAAGAACGCTTTCGTGCAGTTTAACATGGGGTACGGTTCCGCGGTGGCGGCCGGCATGTTTATCCTGATCACGGTGCTTTCTCTTGTCACGATGCGCATGATCAACGGTAAGAAAGAAGTATAGGAGGGCGTGCAGATGGAAAAGGAGTTTCGAAAAAGCATCATAAAGAGCAGGGTCAGCTGGGCAGCGGCCATTCTGCTGGCGGTCATTGCGACGATAACAGCTGTGCTTCCCTTTATTTTCATGGTATTCAATTCTTTTAAAGGGAAATTTGAGATGTTGACGAAGGGTGTCTTCGCGCCGCCGGAAAAACTGAATTTCGCCAATTATGAGGAAGTACTGGGCGGCGGTTTCGTGAAATACTTCGGGAACAGTGTGTTTGTGCTCTGTCTGTCACTGCTGCTTGTCCTGTTTATCGCAGCTTGCGCGGCTTACCCGCTGGCACGGTTTAGGTTTCGAATGAACGGTTTTCTCTATGGAGTAATCGTGGCCTGTATGGCGATTCCAATTCACATTACGTTGATTCCGGTGTTTCAGATGACGAAGAGCCTGAAAATATACGATACAATCTGGGCGATGATCGGGCCGAACGTGGCTTTCGCACTGCCAATATCCGTGTTCATTCTCACCAGCTTCATGATGGGGATTCCAAAGGAAATCGAGGAGTCGGCGGAGATCGACGGATGCAACAAATACAGGATGTTTTTTGCAATGATCTTACCGCTGGCAAAACCGGGGCTGTCCACGTTGGCCATCTACAACGGCGTTAATATCTGGAATGAGTTTAGCTTTGCCTACACCTTGACCCAATCGCCGAAGAACCGGACGCTGCCGCTGGCGGTGTGGGATTTCCAGGGGCAGTATTCCATGAATACGCCGATGATCATGGCGGTGCTCACACTGACGGTGCTGCCGATGATCCTGCTGTTTATTTTTGCACAGGATAAGCTGGTAAAAGGTATGACGGCCGGGGCTGTCAAAGGATGAATCACTTTTTTTAAGATTGCAGCGGTGTGTGGGAAAACGGAAAGGATTACGGGAAAATACAGAGGAGAGCGGTATGGTATTTTGGGAGAAGTGGAACCGGAGCTGGAATTTTGAAAAGAAGATGAATTATGTTATCATCTGGACGATCACGGTGATTGCGGTTGCGGCGATCGGGATTTCCACTTTTTCCCATATCCGGTCCGTTACGGATCAGAACGGCCGCTATGTGCAGGAACAGCTAGTGTTTCTGGCGGAGGACTACGCGGACAATCTGGAGCAGTATAAAGCGCTTGCTACTTCCATTATTCTGGATACGCATGTGCAGAAGTACTGTGAGAGCAGCAACATGCAGGAATTGTACAGTGAGATGGGGAATGTGTACAGTTCCTTTTTAAACATGCTTTATGTGCAGCATAACGCTAATTTCATTGCGGTGACAAATGAGGCGCTGGGTCAGTTTCTTTATAACGGCAACAGCGCGGTCAGTGAGAGCAGCTTCGAGACCAGCTATGAAAAGGATTATGCAGAGAGTATGCAGGCGAAGTACCGAGGGACGCTGCGGGTAAACTTTTCGAATAACTATCATAAAGGCAGGAAGTATACGTTGACGCTGTATTTTCCGGCTTATTCCGTGACGAGAATGGGCAAAAGCAACGGTATGATCATTGTGAATCTGGATGACAATCTGCTGACCCGTTTTAGTCAGCATAAGCTGCAGTATAGTGCGAATCTATATCTGACGGATGTGGAGGGAAGAATCGTGTCCACACAGGACGCGGGCAAGATCGGCCAGAAGATCGTCTTCGCGGACAGAATACGGAAAGACCACGGAATGTTCTGGCAAGACGGGAAGCTGGTCAGTTATCAACGTGTAAAAGACTGGAACTTCTATATGATCAGCGAGGTTCCGGCATGGTCGCTATATCAGAACTGTTTCGGCTCGATTCTGCTGTTGATCCTGGTGACACTGGCGGCTACCGTGACCGCGCTGACGCTGGCAAGGAATATCATCAAAAGACTGTATCGCCCTATCAACAAAGTTGTCTCCAAGATGAATGATGTATCGGGCGGTAATCTGGGCACACGTATCGAGCTGACAGACATGGACAGCGACGGCAGGAAGCTGGCAGACGGATTCAATATTATGATGGACGAAATCGACGTACTGATGGAACAGGTGAAGGAAGAGCAGCGACAGCTGGATATGATGCGTTTCAATGCATTGCAGTCTCAGATTCAGCCACATTTTCTCTACAATACACTGGAATGCATCCACTGGCAGGCGCTGGCGGGCGGCAATCAGGAGATTTCCACGATGGTGAAGGCGCTGGCACAGTATTACCGAATCTGCTTAAGCGAAGGAGAAGACATCATCACCCTCGGGATGGAACTGGAGCATGTCAGGAATTATCTGATCATACAGAATATGCGGTATGGTAATATTATCGCTCTGACAGAAAAGGTACCGGAGCGTTTTACATCCCTGCCGATCCCGAAGCTGACGCTGCAGCCCCTTGTGGAAAACTGTATCTATCACGGCATCCGGGTAAAAGAAGGAGAGACGGGAACCGTGGAGATCGCGGTCTGTGAAAAGGAGGGGGCGGTCAGTCTGACGGTGACGGATGACGGCGGCGGCATGGATCCGGAGCGGATCGCATATATCAATGAACACATATCGGATATGAGGCGGGATGTCGGTTACGGTATCTCGAATATCAACAAGCGAATCGAACTTTTGTATGGAGCAAAGTTCGGACTACGGTTTCAAAAAGACCGAAAGAAGGGCGTCTGTGTGGAGATACGGCTACCAGGGGAAGGTTAGGATTCCTGTTTGAAGAACGTAAACCAGAGCAGGAAGTTCTGGATAAAGGAGCGGTTGTGAGATATAGGATTTTGATCGTAGATGATGAAAAAATGATCCGTATGGGGATTAAAAACACGATGCCTTGGGAACAGATGCAGATTGCGGAAGTGTATACGGCGTCCTCCGCCAAGGAGGCGGCAGCACTGATCAGAGAACACCAGCCGCAGATCATGATCACGGACATTAGCATGGCGGAGATGTCGGGGCTGGAACTTGTAGAACAGATCAGGGAACAGGATGCGGATATGCGGGTCATAGTCCTGACAGGATACGACCGCTTTGAGTATGCCAGACAGGCACTGCAGCTGCAGGTACATGATTTTCTCTTGAAACCGATTGACGAAATGGAACTGCAAAAGAGCATTCTTGCCCAGGTGGACTGGCTGGAAAGCAGGCGGATCAAAGAAGAAAACAGCAGGACAAAAAGCCGTGCGCAGGGAGTCAGACAGCAGATGGAGATGGAGGAGTTCATGCGTTCGCTCGTGCAGGGAAGAGAAGACTGTCTGGAACGGGCGAGTGTATTTCGGAAAGAGTATCCTTTTGAGGATAGCCAGACGATGCGAATCGGCATCCTGCTTCCTGGCGTGACAGGGGAAGAGGACTTGGACAGTGAAGGATTCCGCATGCAGACCGTGAAGCATATCTGTATTGGGATGATCGACGAGCAGAAACGGGGCATTACCTTTGTGGATGAAAAGATGCGGATTACGATTGCCTTTTTCTGTGACGAAGGACGCAAGGAAGAAGAGCTGGCAGAACAGCTGTTGGCGATTCTGAATGACGAGCTGGAGACCAGGCCGCGGATCATCTGGGGCAGTGTGAGAAAGCGGATCGAGAATCTGCGTATTTCCTACAACGATGCTGTGTTTGCGCTGGAACATGAGCGGGAGGAGTTTGAGAAATTCTGCGCGGTGGACTGGAACCGGAAAGGGGAGGATATCTTTCAGGATGTTTTTCGGGAGTTTCGTAATGCGCTTGTGTGCAATGTAGGTGAAAAGGAGAAGGTAGGACATATCTTTGAGAGGTTTTGTGTGGCAGTGGAATCTTATAATCTGTCGGCCCGATATGCCAGAAGCTGTTGTTTTGAGCTGGCGTCGTCGGTTTATTTCGCCCGATTCAGCGATACGGGGAACAGTGCCAGAGAGAAATTGAGTGAACTGATGCAGGCAGTGTCCGGCGTGGACAGGGAGAGGGCGTGTCAGGTGACGGCTATGTTTCTGGAGAATCTGTTTGAGGGGGAGGATGGAGAAGTTCATGAACTGATTGGCAAAGTGAAGCGTAGAATCCATGAGAATCTGTCGGACGATCTGACAGTGGCCAGCTTGGCGGAGCAGTATTACGTGACGCCCAACTATTTGTCCAGGCTTTTTAAAAGAGTGACAGGGGAGGGGTGTAACGAGTATATCGTGCGTAAGAGGATTGAGCAGGCGAAGTCGCTGTTGTCTACGACGACGTTGAAAGTAGGGGAGATTTCGATCATGGTAGGATATCATGATATGAATTACTTTTCTCTGGCTTTTAAAAAGCACATCGGTGTGTCGCCGGTGCGGTATCGGGAGCAGGTACAGAACCGGGAGAAAGCGTGATAATACGAAATGCAGCTATTGTGAGCAGCCGGAAGCCGCGCACAGTGGCAAAGAGGGAGAGTCAGGGTTATGTTTGATAAGGTGAGAAGACGGCCGGCGCCGCGGTGCGCAACTGGTTTGGCAGTTATCGTTTTAACACTTGGTGGTTTGCTGTCTGGCGGGTGTGGACATGCTGAGAACATGACACAAGAAGGAGTCGGGAATCCGGAGCAGCAGAAAAAAGAGGAAGAACCGGGGGAAGTAAAGCCGGAGGAGAACAGTCTGGCAGAGTGGGAGGAGGATCTGGAAGAAGGAGAGCCGGGGACATTTACGGCAGAGGCGATGCGCGGTGTATCGGTGGTGCGGGACGGGGAGGCATGCTTCGCAGTTTCCTATGAGCCGCGGGTGTATAAGAATTCTTATGACTGTTGGGCGATTTCCGTGCCCTATCAGTCTATGGCAGTGGTGGATACGGAAGCCATGTATGCGTATTTTAGGATACTGACGGAGATGGAACTGACCTCCGTGGAGGATATGGACATCACAAGAGAACAGGCAGGGATAGAGGACAGTGAGGATACGGTATTTGTGGCATATTACAGTGAACAGACCGCAGAGGGCGGACAGGCGGAACCGGACCGGGGGCTTCTGCTTCGGTTTGGCGGGGAGGATGCGCAGGGGAATCGTTATGTGGAGGCTTGGGGCAGACTCTGGCTGGCCGACGGCAGCAGTGTTGAGGAAATCTTTGATGTGGATCCTTATGCCTGCATATTAAAGGTAGTGAGTGTGGTCAATGTGGAGACAGTCTCCAAGGTGACGATCGATACCGGGGAAGAACAGTATGAGATGCGGATTGAGCCAGAGGCGTTTCTGCTGGGGGAGCAGGCAGTGGAAAGTGAAGATTTTTATGCATTGTATACGACGCTTATGAGTGTTTTCTTAGAAAAGGAACTGCCCCGGGAAGAATGGGAGGCGGAGACGGCATCCGCGGACAGAGAACTGCTCATGAGCATTACTTATGAAAGAAACATGGAGGGAGCGCCGAAGATTACGCAGAAGTATTTTGCTTATGATGAGACTTACGCGGCGGTGCAGGTAAACGGCAGGACGTTTTTTCTGGTGAGTAGGGAGGCGCTTTTGCAGCTTCGGGAGAAGATTGAGGGTGCATTTTCGGCCTTTTGAGGAGTTGCGTGCGGTGTTGCCAGCAGGGATTGAAATTGATTCTTTACCGACCGTGTGTACCTTTGTTCACTGAGGGTAACTTATGGAAAGAAGGACTGCGTTTTTCAAAGGTCGTATAGTACCGAAAACCGCAGTCTTTTAATATGTCCGCAGCCCGGTCAAAAGCATAGGCGATCTGTGTGGGAGCGTGGGCATCGGAGCCTGCGGTGATGATCTCTCCACCCAATTCGCGGTAGCGTTTCAAAACACCGATGCAAGGATTGGGCTCACGCATTCCTTTGGCCAGTGCGGAGGTGTTGATCTCGATGCCCTTACCCATATCGATCAGACGCTGCAGGATCTGATCAAAAATATCCCGGTATTTTTCATAAGAATATCCCTCATCTTTCTGCGGGCCGTAGCGAACCACATAGTCCAGATGGCCGTAGACATCAAAGTTGCTGAAAGCCTGCAGATTCTCCGGGATGGATGTAAGGTATTCCAGGTAGGCTTCGTCCTGACTGCGTCCCTCGTAGAAAGCAGGATAGTAAGGATCCTTTCCGTGGCAGATATGGGAGGAGGCGATGACGAAATCATAATCATGGGCCTTTACAAAGGCAGCATTCTGCCGGGCAAGATGGGGCTGCATCCCCAACTCTACGCCGAAGCAGAGAGTGATCTGGTCTGCGTATCGTTCCTTTAATTTCAGAAAGTGGTACAGGTAAGAATCAGGGTTGAGCTCAAAGAGTCCGGCAGGTGTGGATTCTGTTATTGGGTAATCGAGGTCGTGATGTTCCGTGAAGCACATTTCGGTCAGTCCCAGTTGAATTCCCTTCAGGATCATTTCCTCCATGGGTGTATCTGAGTCGCCGGAGAAAGAAGAATGCAGGTGGTAGTCAGCAGTGATGGGCATAGTAGAGCCTCCTTATATAAATGTTGTAGATTGGGTGTGTTTCAATAACAGCTTTAGTATAGCGGAAATTAACGGTATTTACAAATATATTTCTTGATGTTTCAGCTATAAGTTCATAAAATCTACTTATTATATTTATAGATTTTATTCACAGATTTTTGAATTACATCTTGAATTATTTGGACAAATTAGGTAAAATATATCTGCCGACTAAATTTTACCAGTTAAAGATATCATAATTATGTACAGACTGGTAAGATTATAATAAAAAAGATTATTTAGGAGGGACTAAAAATGGCAGTAAGAGTAGCAATTAATGGTTTTGGCCGTATTGGCCGTCTTGCATTCAGACAGATGTTTGGCGCGGAAGGATATGAAGTAGTGGCGATCAACGATCTGACAAGCCCGAAGATGCTGGCACACCTGTTGAAGTATGATTCTTCTCAGGGTAAGTACGCTCTGGCAGATACTGTATCCGCTGGCGAAGATACCATCACAGTTGACGGCAAGACACTGAAGATCTACAAAGAGCCCGATGCAAACAATTGTCCTTGGGGCGAATTAAATGTTGACGTTGTATTAGAGTGCTCCGGCTTCTATACAAGCAAAGAGAAGGCTCAGGCACACATCAATGCCGGCGCTAGAAAAGTTGTTATTTCCGCTCCTGCAGGTAACGACCTTCCTACAATCGTTTACAATGTTAACCATGAGACATTGAAGGCTGAGGATACCATCATTTCCGCAGCTTCCTGTACAACAAACTGCCTCGCTCCTATGGCTAAAGCTCTGAATGACTTGGCTGGTATCAAGTCCGGTATCATGAGCACGATCCATGCTTACACAGGTGACCAGATGATCCTTGACGGTCCTCAGAGAAAGGGTGACCTGAGAAGATCCCGTGCAGGTGCAGTGAACATCGTTCCTAACAGCACAGGCGCAGCTAAGGCTATCGGTCTTGTTATCCCTGAACTGAACGGCAAGTTGATCGGTTCCGCACAGCGTGTTCCTACTCCGACAGGTTCTACCACAATCTTGGTTGCAACTGTTGAGAAGTCCGTAACTAAGGAAGAGATCAATGCAGCTATGAAGGCAGCAGCTACAGAGTCCTTCGCATATAACGAGGATGAGATCGTTTCTTCCGATATCGTTGGCAGCACCTATGGTTCTATCTTCGATGCAACACAGACTATGGTTGGTGAAGACAATCTGGTTCAGGTTGTTTCCTGGTATGACAATGAGAACAGCTACACATCTCAGATGGTTCGTACTATCAAATACTTCTCTGAGTTAGCATAAGAGTTAATTCCGGAGGAATTTACCTTACGAGATTCGCTTCACGAACTTGAATAAGAGAGTAAATATGTGTGATTTGCTTTGTGAACTCGAATCAGTAAAGGTGCATTTGTTAGATGAAATGCGTTTTTTAAGAGGCTCGGCCGCTGGGCCGGGCTTCTTTTGTATCGTTAAAGTGACCCGCCGCAGGCGGAGAATCCTGCAGGCAGGTTTCTTTTATGGGGCAAGAGGCAAATAGAACAATAAAATCAGGAGGAATTTCAAAATGGCTTTAAACAAGAAATCCGTAGATGACATTAACGTAAAGGGCAAACGCGTTCTGGTAAGATGTGACTTTAACGTGCCTTTGAAAGAGGGCAAGATCACAGACGAAACACGTATTGTGGCGGCACTCCCTACGATCAACAAACTGATCGCCGACGGCGGCAAGGTTATTCTCTGCTCCCATCTGGGTAAGGTTAAGAACGGCCCCAACGAAGGCGAGTCCCTTGCACCGGTAGCAGAGAGACTGTCCGAGAAGCTGGGCAAGCCTGTCAATTTCGTGGCAGACTACAATGTGACTGGCGAGGCAGCTACGGCAGCAGTTGCAGCTATGAATGAAGGTGATGTAGTGCTTCTGCAGAATACCCGTTTCCGTGGCAAGGAAGAGACCAAGCCTACAGATGCAGGCGAAGCTTTCGCGAAAGAGCTGGCTGAGTTGGCTGATGTCTATGTATGCGACGCATTTGGCTCTGCACACAGAGCACACGCATCCGTGGCTGTTGTTACGAAATACATCTCTGAGAAAGGCGGCGAGAACGCAGTCGGCTACTTAATGCAGAAGGAGATCGACTTCCTGGGCAACGCAGTGGAGAATCCGGTAAGACCTTTCGTAGCAATCCTTGGCGGCGCTAAGGTAGCTGATAAGCTGAATGTTATCAACAACCTGTTAGAGAAGTGTGATACATTGATCATCGGCGGCGGTATGGCATTTACTTTCTTAAAGGCACAGGGCATGGAGATCGGTAATTCCCTGGTTGACGATGAGAAGCTTGACTACTGCAAAGAGATGATGGATAAGGCAGAGAAGCTGGGCAAGAAGCTGCTGCTTCCGGTTGATACGACAGTTGCTTCCGGCTTCCCGAATCCGATCGATGCCGAGATAGAGGTAGAAGTAGTTGACGCTGACAAGATCCCGGCTGATAAGGAAGGCTTGGATATTGGTACAAAGACGGCTGAGCTTTATGCAGATGCAGTGAAGTCTGCTAAGACAGTTGTATGGAACGGACCGATGGGCGTATTCGAGAACCCGATCCTTGCAAAAGGTACGATCGCAGTAGCGAAGTCTCTGGCTGAGACGTCTGCAACGACGATCATCGGCGGCGGCGACAGTGCTGCGGCTGTTAATCAGTTAGGTTTCGCGGACAAGATGTCCCACATCTCCACAGGCGGCGGTGCTTCTCTTGAGTTCCTGGAAGGCAAAGAGCTTCCCGGCGTAGTGGCAGCTGACGACAAATAAAGACAATAAATGACCCCTGTACAACAGCTGTACGGCATGTTGTGCAGGGATGAAAATCAGATGATTAAAGGAGAAAAGTAAAAATGGCAAGAAGAAAGATCGTAGCCGGCAACTGGAAGATGAACATGACTCCCAGTGAGGCAGTTAAATTATGTGATGAATTAAAGGATCTGGTAAAATCCGATGATGTGGATGTAGTATACTGCGTACCGGCGATCGATATCGTACCGGTAGTAGAGGCGGTGAAAGGCACTAACGTAGAAGTTGGCGCTGAGAATATGTATTTCGAGGAGAAGGGTGCATTCACAGGCGAGATTTCTGCTTCCATGTTGAAGGATGCAGGCGTGAAGTATGTGATCATCGGACATTCCGAGAGACGTGATTATTTCAAGGAGGACGACGCGCTTCTGAACAAGAAGGTGAAGAAGGCTCTGGAAGCAGGTCTTGTTCCGATTCTTTGCTGTGGTGAGACATTAGAGCAGAGAGAGATGGGCGTTACCATGGACTGGATCAGACTGCAGATCAAATCCGACCTCACAGGTGTTACTGCAGATCAGGTTAAGGGCATGGTCATCGCTTACGAGCCGATCTGGGCAATCGGTACCGGTAAGACGGCTACTACAGAACAGGCAGAGGAAGTATGTAAGGGAATCCGTGACTGCATCGCTGAGATCTATGATGAGGCTACCGCAGAGGCAGTTCGCATTCAGTACGGCGGTTCCGTAAATGCAGGTAATGCAGCAGAGTTGTTTGCACAGCCCGATATCGATGGCGGCCTGGTAGGCGGAGCTTCTTTGAAGGCTGATTTCGGCAAGATCGTCAATTATAAATAGGTCACAATCAGTGCTATAGAAAGTACCGGATCTACAGGGAATAGAACCTGTGTATCCGGTACTTTTGCGATGTTGTGTGTACTTTTGGCGGACGCTCCAATTTTCGTACATTTATCTTGTCAGATCCTGCACCCATTTATATTTGCGGAACCGTGCCATCACCCAGGGAATCTTCCCCACCTCATCCAGACAGGTGCAGGCATAGACTGCCAGAGGAGACCAGTGCAGGACAAAAGCACCGATGAGCGCCAGCGGAATAGCGATACACCACATGCAGACGATCAGGCTGTACATATCGAACAGGGTGTCACCACCACCATCCAGCACGCCGTTGATCGTGACAGTATTGACGCAGCGGCCGATCATATAGAAGGACATGATCACCATCATTCCCGTAAGGTAACCCCGGGCCTGATCTGTCAGAATGACCATCCGAACGACAAATGGGGTTATGGCAAGCACAAGGGCGGTTGAGATAAAACCGATGACATAGGAAATATTCTTGAGCTTGATGCCATAAGCTTTGCCAAGTTCCAGGCGCCCTGCCCCCAGTTCGTTGCCGACGATGATTCCGGCAGCACTACCAATACCGTTGCACATACAGCAGATCAAATCCCTGGCAACTGCGGATACGGAATTTGCAGCCGCTGCGTCGGTGCCCATATGGCCCATGATAGCGGTATAGGAGGTGAAGCCTACACCCCAGCATAGAGAGCCGCCCATTAATGGCAGGCACTGCCTGATGAAATCGGCTTTCAGCTGTTTGGGCAGCTTAAGAAACCGGTCAAATGCCGGACGGATATGGGAAGACTGTGAGGATACGGCCACACACAGTGCAAGTTCTATAACGCGGGAAAGCGTGGTGGCAAGTGCAGCACCTCTCGCTTGCATTCTGGGCGCGCCAAACAGTCCGAAGATGAAGATCGCATTCAGGACTATATTCAGAAGTACGGCACAAGAGCTGATCAGAGCGCCGGGCTTTACATGATCCGACACCTTCATGATTGTCAGATAGCATTGCGAGATGCCCGTAAGCAGATAAGACCAGCCGGCGATACGCAGATAGGAGCTGCCAAGAGCGATCAGTGGTGTATCGTGCGTGAAGATATGCATCAGCATCTCTGGTATCAGTTCACAGGCCAGGAAAAACACGACGGAGGTAAACCCGCAGAAGCGAAGCATCATATTGAAAACGTCTTCCAGAGTATGCTTGTCACCTTTGCCCCAGTACTGTGCACCGAGAATGGCGCCGGCGCCTGTGATGGCCATCAGGAACATATTCTGGACAAATTGGATCTGGGTTGCCAGTGAGACGGCAGTCATCTCGTCCTGTGCCACTTTTCCCAGCATCAATGCGTCGCCTGCAGCTACTGATGCCAGCATCAGGCTTTGCAGGGCGATGGGAAGGGCGAGCCTTGTCAGATTTCTGTAGAACTCTTTCTTGTTGATCTGTATTTCTGTCTTTTTCTCTTTCATGTCAGATATCCTCGTATCATAGATTTATGTATTTCAGGAAAGCCAGTTAGATTCCATAATACAATATCTTTGTCGGAATTACCAGTATGAGTCCGCAAGAAATGATCATTTGACGTAACAGTTCAGCCTTCGGCTTCACTGTCACAATTTGACTTTTGCGTGGGTACTGTGATGTCCGCGATCGGAAAAGACGTTGAAACGGCGTACATTTTATGATAAGGTAACCATGACATATAGCATGAGCAGAGGAATGGGGGAGCAATATGAAGATAGATCGCGAAGATATGCTGGAGTTGACCAGACGGATGACGGTTTCGAGAAACTGTTTCAGCAGGATAGCGGGTGCTTATATGGATGAGGAAGGATTTATAGACGGTACATTCCATACGAATTTCTTAAAGTTATCCTCTGCGGACAGGGCAAAGAACCTGGAGATCGCCAAAGTCATTCCCTTTTCGGAGACGAATGTACAGCTGATGGATCATCGTCTGGGGTCGGGAGCGAGGAAACCGGGCGGTGTCTGGCAGTTATTGATGGCGCTGAGAGACTGTGAGATGAAGAATGATGCGCTGCTGCTTTCTCTCTACGAATACATAGGGGAGCGGCACCGTTCCGATCATCCTTACGGTATCTACATGTTCTATGGGAACTATGATGTTCCGGTAAAGGGGAAAGACAAGGCGAGTCAGTGGGAGTCGGAGGAAGTGTATCGTTTTCTGATCTGCGCGGTCTGTCCGGTGAGCGGGGATTATGAAGCGGGAAAACCGGAGTGCGGGTTCCTGTTTCCGGCATTCAACAACCGGAGCACGGATCTGGACGGGGTGTGCCTTTATGCGGCAGATGGGCAGCATGAAGAAATGGCGGAGTTGTTTTCGTAAACGGCAATCGTGACAGACAGGAACAGTGAAATGTGAGGCCGTCATCCACTGGTATAGAACTATCTTCTCAGGCGGCGGAGTCGGTTCGGAATCTACGGATGATATGGATATGGGATGCCGGTGTAAAACAGACGGCGGTGTGATAGGATATAGAAAGAATGAAAGCATAAGGAGGCAGAAGCACATGTGGACATGTCCGAAATGTGGACGCAGCTTTAAGAGGCAGGGACAGGATCATTACTGCGGGAAAGCGCCAGAGACGATCGACGAATATATAGAAGCGCAGCCTGAGGAGATGAGGCAATATCTGAGAGCGGTACGTGACGCGATACGAGCGGCGCTGCCGGAGGCTGAGGAGCGCATCTCATGGAGTATGCCGACCTTCTGGGATAAGCATAATATCATACATTTCGCGGGTTTTCAGAAACATATCGGCCTGTATCCGGGACCGGAGGCGGTCGTGGAATTTGCTGAGCGGCTGAGTGATTATAAGACAAGCAAGGGTGCGATCCAACTCCCATACAATAAGCCGCTTCCGCTTGCGTTGATCGCGGATATTGCCGTATGGTGTTACAGAACAGGGAAACATCCGTGAAGCAATAGCAATAGCCGGAGTAGCGGGCAGACGCTATGCGCAGAAGGGATGACTGCATACGTGAATCCGTAATGGAACATAGAGGATAGTAGAAAGGAATGGAGAAAAATGGTACAATTTCATGCAGAAAAGATTTCGGAACATGCAACGAGAATCTATGGACTTGCCGGAGAGCAGATGTATCTGGTGGAGGGGACGCAGAAGGCGGCGCTTATCGATACCGGCAGTGGGGCGGGGAGCCTTCGACAGTATGTTGAGTCCATGACGGACAGACCGGTTATCGTGCTTGTGACCCACGGACATGTGGATCATGCCATGGGAGCACCAGAATTTGATACGGTCTACATGAGCAGGAAGGACGACTATATCTATGTGCAGCACTGTGAGCTGGAAGTAAGAAAAAGGTTTCTTTCCGAATCGCCAAGGTTTGCTGATGTAGCGGAGGAAGAGTATATTCCGGTTACACCTCCGGATGCGTTCCTTGATATGGAGGAAGGAGACGTGTTTGACCTGGGAGGAATATCGATCGAGATTTATGCCTGTCCGGGACATACGAGGGGAAGTCTGTGTATGCTGATCAGAGAAGAGCGGACGCTGATCACCGGGGATGCCTGCAATGGTTTTACATTTCTGTTTGATACCTACTCCACAGGCCTTAGTACCTATGAGAAGAATCTGCGAGAACTGAAAAGTAAGACTGCAGGTAAATTTGACCGTATTTATCTGTCGCACGGACCGGGAAGGGATTATCCGGCAGTTTTGCTGGATGAGGTGTTGGAAGTGTGCGAGGATATCAAGAACGGTAACGTGGATGACGTACCTTTTGAATCCAGGGGAAGAAAGGCGCATATCGCCAAGGCGCTGTCTAAGGAGGGCGGCCGTTTGGATGGGAAGACAGGTAATATTGTGTATAATAAGGAGAGGATTGCTGAGTAGGGAATTATTTGATCCGGACTTCAGTCTCCTGTAGTCTTTTTTCCAGGAGTCCCTAGACAAAACTGCCTGAAAAAGGTATACTGATTTTAGCAAAACCGTGAGGTATTTATGGTACAATAAATTGCTCCGGATTTATGAGACTGGAAGCAGATCTCATAACAAAATTTGCCTATTTTGTTGATCTTGCGGAGCAGATTTACTTTTTACAGGGACTAAGACAGGAGAGGTTACAGACTATGGATTACAAGGCAATTCCTTTTGAGAAGAGGATCAAGAGTAATATCAGAAATTATGCGCTGGATAATTTATATGCTATCGACACGCTGAGAGAATACTGTAAGGCGCTTCATGCGCTGACCGGTGTAGACATTCTGCTTACGGAGAGACATGGTGAGAAAGTGGTATCAGTTGGCGGCTTTGCCGGATTTACGCCGGATGTGGTCGGAGACCCGGGGCGTAAAGTGAGAGTTTATGGGAGAACTATCGCGCATTTATATGCGCAGACGGAGAAAGTGCCGGATGCGATGCAGCAGGAAGTGGGCAATCTTCTGGATGAATTCACGAAGATGCTTTCCCAGTGGGGAGAAGAAGCATACTTACATAAGGAATCTTCAATTTATATGGATGAGTTGGAAGAGAAGGTAGGTGTGCAGCATGTGCAGACAGCCAGAGGAGAGAAAGAAGACGTCCTGACGGGTGTCTATCATAAGCATTACTTCGAGGAGCAGATGCAGCGTCTGGACGGCCTGAGCGTCGCACCGGTGGCGGTGGTCAACGCCAACATCAATGACTGGAAGTTTGTCAATGATCATTTCGGAGACGAGGAGAGTGACAGATTGATTCGGACGATCGCCGATATCCTGAAGCAGGAGGCGAAACCGGACTATGTCATCGGCCGTGTGGATGGTGATGTGTTCATTATTCTGATCCCTATGGCGGAGGACGGTGAAGCGGAAGAATACTGTACGCATGTACAGCAGGCATGTCTGGCCTATGAGGATCGGATTCTGGCGCCTTCTGTGGCCTGCGGGGTTGTTTATAAGACGAACGTGGAGGAGCAGCTTAAGGATAAGCTGCCGGATGCGGAGTACGAGATGTTCAACAATAAGTTTGAGATCAAGAATGCACCCGGCTACCGCGAGAGACTGGCACACGGCGTACAATAGGTATAGAATGATTCCATATTAAGAGCTTTATGAAGCTGCTGCAGAACGGTAAGTCAGGTTTTGCAGCAGCTTTTTCTGTAGACAATGCCCTACTGGCCGTCCGTACAGGGGAAACAGGCGGCGGTACACAAATTATAAAATAAATATTAAATTGCGTATCAGGGTACAAAACGAGATAAAATGAGTAAAACATAGAAAATAGAAGATAATAAAAGAAAAGTATGCGATAAATGATGATAAATCAGTTTGCAAACGTTCTCATATAAAGATAATATATGTTCAACGGTTAGCACTCGACATGAATGAGTGCTAATAACAAGATGTATACTAAGATTTTTCTATAAGGAGGCAACAGTTATGAAATTAACACCACTTGGCGACAGAGTAGTATTGAAACAGTTGGTTGCAGAAGAGACGACGAAGTCCGGTATTGTTCTGCCGGGACAGAGCAAAGAGAAACCGCAGCAGGCAGAAGTGATCGCAGTAGGACCTGGCGGTGTAGTAGATGGCAAGGAAGTGAAGATGGAAGTAAAGGTCGGTGACCAGGTAATTTACTCCAAGTATGCAGGAACGGAAGTGAAACTGGAAGAAGAAGAGTATATCATCGTTAAGCAGAATGATATTCTTGCGGTTATCGAATAAACGCGGACGGGAGGACGGAAGCGTAAGGAAGCGCAGAATAAATCAATAGTAGGAGGACATGAATCATGGCAAAGGAAATCAAATATGGTGCAGAGGCCAGAGCGGCTTTGGAATCAGGTGTAAATCAGTTGGCGGATACCGTCAGGGTGACTCTCGGACCGAAAGGTAGAAATGTAGTCCTGGATAAATCTTATGGTGCTCCGTTGATCACAAACGACGGAGTGACGATCGCCAAGGAGATCGAGCTGGAAGACGCGTTTGAGAATATGGGTGCACAGCTTGTGAAGGAAGTGGCGACTAAGACGAATGATGTGGCAGGTGACGGTACCACAACGGCGACCGTTTTGGCGCAGGCAATGGTTAATGCAGGGATGAAGAATCTGGCGGCAGGCGCGAACCCGATCATCTTAAGAAAAGGTATGAAGAAGGCGACTGACTGTGCAGTGGAAGCGATCGCAAAGATGAGTTCCAAGGTAAAAGGCAAGGAGCATATCGCAAGAGTTGCCGCAGTATCTTCCGGTGATGAGGAAGTAGGACAGTTGGTAGCGGACGCTATGGAGAAAGTATCCGGAGACGGTGTTATCACCATCGAAGAGAGCAAGACTATGCTGACAGAACTTGACCTGGTAGAAGGTATGCAGTTCGACAGAGGTTATATCTCCGCATATATGGCAACCGATATGGATAAGATGGAAGCGGTTCTTGAGAATCCTTATATTCTGATCACAGATAAGAAGATTTCCAATATTCAGGAGATTCTGCCGATCTTAGAGCAGATCGTGCAGTCCGGTGCGAAGCTGCTGATCATCGCAGAGGATGTGGAAGGGGAAGCACTTACCACATTGATCGTCAACAAGCTGCGCGGAACTTTCAATGTCGTAGCAGTAAAGGCTCCTGGCTACGGTGACAGAAGAAAAGCAATGCTAGAGGATATCGCAATCCTGACAGGCGGACAGGTGATCAGTTCCGAACTTGGTCTGGAGCTGAAAGAAGCAACTATGGAGCAGCTTGGCCGTGCGAAATCCGTTAAAGTACAGAAAGAGAATACAGTCATCGTTGACGGTGAGGGCGACAAAGATGCGATCCAGGCAAGGATCAGTCAGATCAAGATGCAGATCGAGGAGACCACTTCCGACTTCGACAGAGAGAAGCTGCAGGAGCGCCTTGCGAAGCTGGCAGGCGGTGTAGCAGTGATTCGAGTAGGTGCGGCTACCGAGACAGAGATGAAGGAAGCAAAGCTTCGTCTGGAAGATGCTCTGGCAGCGACAAGAGCAGCAGTGGAAGAGGGTATCATCGCAGGCGGCGGTTCCGCATATATTCATGCATCCAAGGAAGTTGCCAAATTGGCGGACGCATTGGAAGGTGATGAGAAGACAGGTGCGCAGCTCGTGCTGAAGGCACTGGAGGCTCCTTTGTATCACATTGTGGCAAATGCAGGACTGGAAGGTTCGGTGATCATCAATAAGGTAATGGAGTCTGAGGTTGGTGTTGGCTTCGATGCTCTGAAAGAAGAGTATGTGAACATGGTAGAAGCAGGTATTCTTGATCCTGCCAAAGTAACAAGAAGCGCACTGCAGAATGCTACCAGTGTGGCGTCCACACTGCTCACAACAGAATCTGTTGTAGCGAATATCAAGGAAGCAGAGCCTGCAATGCCGGCAGGTGGCGGCGGAATGGGCATGATGTAAGCTGAAGCGGTATATCGTGACTGTATGACGGACGAACAGAATTGAATCCCCTGGTCTGGAGTTTTCCAGATCAGGGGTTTTTGATGATGTCTATGAAACAGGGCTGAGTCCACTTATAGTGAAAGGGCAGTTGTAGCGTCATAAAGTAATCTGCAAAAAGAATATTTTGACTTGCTTATGATTTGCGATTATAATAGGGAATAATGATATCAGAGTTGACTGTTATGTCAGATCACAAATAAGGCAGAATGTCTGGAGAGGCTATGGCGACAGAAGAAAAGAAAGAAGTCATCATTGATGATGGCAGAATTGAATCAATCGAGGAATTTCAGTCTCCCGAGGCTTTGTACGAGGAGCTTATTAACCGTGTGCGCAAATATCATCCTTCCGGAGATATCTCGCTGATAGAGAAGGCCTATCAGACGGCCTACGATGCGCATCGGGGGCAGGTACGCAAATCGGGAGAACCCTATATCATACATCCGCTTTATGTATCCATCATCCTGGCTGACTTAGAGCTGGATAAGGAGACGATCGTGGCAGGACTTTTGCATGATGTGGTGGAAGACACGATCATGACAGATGAGGAGATCAAGGAGCAGTTTGGCGCGGACGTGGCGCTTCTGGTGGACGGTGTCACGAAGCTGGAGAAGATCAATTTCCACGGAGACAACAGCGGCGACAGGGATCGGGATGCGGAGAAGCTGGAACGGCAGGCGGAGAACCTGCGCAAGATGTTTCTTGCCATGGCCAAGGATATCAGGGTCATTCTGATCAAGTTGGCGGACAGACTGCATAATATGCGGACGCTGCAGCACATGCGGCCGCAGAAACAGCAGGAGATTGCCAGGGAGACATTGGATATCTATTCCCCCATCGCACAGCGGCTTGGCATATCCAGGATCAAGGTGGAATTGGACGATCTGGCGTTAAAATATCTGGAGCCGGAGGCATACTATGATCTGGTCAATAAGATCGCGATTCGCAAAAGCGACCGTGAGCAGTATATTCAGACGATCGTGGATGAAGTGTCGGAGCATATAGAACATGCGGGGATCAGAGCACAGATTGACGGACGGATCAAGCACTTCTTCAGCATTTACAAGAAAATGAAGAACCAGAATAAGACGATAGACCAGATCTATGATCTGTTCGCGGTGCGTATCATTGTGGATACGGTGCGGGACTGTTATGCGGCGCTGGGTGTGATACATGAGATGTATAAACCTATCCCGGGACGTTTTAAGGACTATATTTCCATGCCTAAGGCCAATATGTATCAGTCGCTGCACACGACACTGATCGGCAGCACGGGACAGCCCTTTGAGATTCAGATCAGGACTTACGAAATGCATAAGGCGGCGGAGTACGGCATCGCCGCACATTGGAAATATAAGGAGACTTCTGACGGTAAGAAGGTGGAAGCTCAGGAAGAAGAGAAGCTAGTATGGCTGCGGCAGATTCTGGAGTGGCAGCGGGATATGTCGGATAACAAGGAATTCTTAAATCTGCTGAAAAGCGATCTGAATCTTTTCTCTGACAGTGTATATTGCTTTACACCTACCGGGGATGTGAAGAACCTGCCGGCCGGGTCTACTACCATCGACTTTGCCTACAGCATTCACAGTGCGGTCGGCAATAGGATGATTGGCGCCAGGGTTAACGGTAAGCTGGTGACCATCGATTATGAAATCAGGAACGGCGACCGGGTGGAGATCATGACCTCCCAGAATTCCAAAGGGCCAAGCCGTGATTGGTTGAATGTGGTCAAGAGCACTCAGGCCAAAAACAAGATCAACCAGTGGTTCAAGCATGAGTTAAAAGAAGATAATATTGTGAAGGGTAAGGAATTGATCGCCAATTACTGTAAGGCGAAGACCATTAATCCCGTGGAGGTGATGGTTCCAAAGTATCAGGAAGCCATTATGAAGCGTTACGGATTTCAGGATTGGGATTCGGTGTTGGCGGCGATTGGCCACGGTGGGCTGAAAGAGGGGCAGATCCTTAACCGAATGCAGGAGTTGTATGATCTGGATCACCGCCGGGAGATGACCGATGCAGAGATCATGGCCGAGGTAGAGGAGAATGCCCAGATCAACAGAGAGCGGACGAACAAGAGCAGCAACGGCATTATAGTCCGGGGAATCCATGACGTGGCGGTACGTTTTTCCAAGTGCTGCAGTCCGGTACCGGGAGATGAGATCATCGGTTTCGTGACGAGGGGAAGAGGTATTTCCATTCATCGGACAGACTGTATCAATATCATGAATCTTCCGGAGATTGACCGTAACCGGCTGATCGATGCTGAGTGGCAGCAGACAGAAGCTGTCGGCGGCAAGTATCTGGCAGAGATCAGTATCTATGCCAACAACAGAAACGGCCTGCTGGCGGATATCTCGCGGGCGCTTACAGAGAAGGAGATCGATATTCTGTCTTTAAATACCCGGGTGAGTAAGCAGGGAACGGCTACGATACTGGTCAGCTTCGAGATCGGCAGCAGAGAAGAATTGCAACGTATCACGGATAAGATCAGGACCATCGAGAGTGTGATCGATATCGAGAGAACGACCGGTTAGAGAAAATTTGTTTTATAAATTGATAGAGTGAAGGTAGAATCCGGATAAGGAGAAACAGGATGGGAAATTTGAAGATTGGTCGGCTGATGTTGGGAATCTGTCAGACGAATTGCTATTTTGTATATCGAGAAGGGTCGAAGGACGTAATTTTTTTTGACCCGGCCGATAAGGGAGATTATATCTATGAGACGCTTGCGGAGAAGGGGTTTCAAGTAAAAGGGATTCTGCTCACGCATGGACACTTCGACCATATCTGGGGCGTCAACAGGCTGAAGGAGCTTTCAGGTGCGCCGCTCTATGCGTATGAAGAAGAGAAGATACTCTGCGAGGATGCGGTCACGAATGTGTCGGATCAGGTGGGGCGGCCATACACGGTGAGCCCGGACAGATACCTGAAAGATGGTGAGGAGCTTACCATAGCGGATATGACCTGTAAGCTGATCGCGACACCGGGTCATACGGTGGGCAGCTGTTGTTATTATTTTAAAGAGGCGGATATTTTGATCGCGGGAGATACACTTTTTCAGGATTCTGTGGGCAGAACAGATCTGGCGACGGGCAGTATGAGCGCCCTTGTCCGGTCGGTGCGGGACAAACTGTTCGTGCTGCCGGAGGAGACGAAGGTATATCCGGGACACGGGGAAGCCACGACCATCGGCCACGAGAAGAAGTATAATCCGTTCCTGTTATGATTGACGAATCCGTAGGCGACACCGTGTCCGGCAAAGAGAGATGTACGTGTGTCATTGCAGCAAACTGCCCTGATATGGAGCGGATTAGTGTGTAGAATGCGGTAAATAGGCGATTGCCCGAAAGGTTTCAATCGCCTATCTCAATGTATGTGATATCTTTCATATAGAAAAGGTCAGGAAGTGTAAGAAATTCGCAGTAAAGACGGTATGACAATGTCAGGACAAGATACTGTGGCAAGGGGTGGCAGATATAAGATGGAATCGTTCGGGACAAACATGCAGATACTTAACAGGGATATCATTAAGTATATTGCAGTGTTTGCGATGCTGTTAAACCATATCGCACGTATATTCCTGCCAACGGGCAGTGCACCTGCTTTTGCTCTTGAATTTATCGGGTATTTTACGACACCCACCATGTGCTATTTTCTGGTGGAAGGGTATAGATATACCGGTTCCAAGAAAAGATATGGGCAGCGGCTGCTGTTCTTTGCGGTAATTTCACAGATTCCGTTTTCGCTGGTTTTTCAATTCAACAATTTAAATATGATCTATACGCTGCTGTGCTGCTTCCTGATCTTGGTGGTCAGGGAGAAGGTTCAAGATCAATTCCTGCAGAGAGTGCTCAGCATCAGCCTGACGCTTGCCACCATGGTGGCAGATTGGGCGCTGATCGCGCCTGTTTTTACCATTCTCTTTCATGACAGTGGAGGGGAGAAGCGGGGATTGGCCCGTGGGTATATCATGGGCTATGCTTTTTATGCCTTCGTTATGACACAAAGCTATATGGTCGAATCTGGCTATGCGATACAGAAGGCAGTGCTTCTCGGACTTTTGTCCGGGACGGGGATTATTGCGTCTGCGGTTGTCATCCTTCTTTTCTATAATGGGAAAAGAGCCAGGAGGGGCAGAACTTTTTCAAAGTGGTTTTTCTATATTTTTTATCCGGGCCACTTGCTGGTATTGTATCTGCTCAAAGAGTATGTAGCCAGGTAAGAATATATTTTCAGCGTAAAACGCTTCGGCATGGAGGGAAAATGATAGAAACGTCACGTGACGACAGACAACTTCAGATACGGAATATTGCTGGTGAGGTGATGAGGCTTGCCCACGACGGTATTCTGATCAATATGCGGTTTTTGGATGTGGCCTTGTCCAGGCTTAAGGTAGTCTGCAGGGAGCAGACGGGTGCGCATTTGTTTGACGGGATGATGCTCCATTATGATCCGGCGCTGCTGCTTGGACAGTACAAGTCGGCGCCCCATTATGCGGCAAGGCTGTATCTCCATACGCTGCTGCACTGTATTTTCTATCACGGCAGAAACACGGATAAGCTGAACAGGGCTTATTGGGATATGGCCACGGATATCGCGGTGGAGCATACGATCGTGGACATGGGACTGCATCTGACCAGGCTGCCTTCGGATGACTTGCTGCAGAACCGTTTGGAGCTTTTGCACAAACAGGCCGGGGGATTGACGGCGGAGAAGTTATATCGGCATTTCCGGGTCGAGGAGCCTTCGAAGAAGGCTATGGAAGAATGGCATAAGCTTTGTCACTATGACGAACATATCTACTGGGACAGACAGGAGGAGCTTGATTTGTCCCAGGCAGAGTGGCGCAGGCTCAGTGAACGCATCAAGGCAGATCTGAAAAGCTTCAGCAGGGACAGAGACAATGCCGAGAGCATGGAGCAGAATCTGAGAGAGGCCACGAGGGAACGGTACGATTACACGGATTTTTTGCGGAAGTTTATGGTCATGGGAGAGACGGTGCAGGTCAACGACGATGAATTTGACTATATTTATTATACTTACGGGCTGCAGACCTACGGCAATATGCCGCTGGTAGAACCGCTGGAATATAAGGACAGCAATAAGATCAGGGATTTTGTGATCGCCCTTGACACCTCGGCTTCCTGTCGTGGAGAGATCGTACAGGCTTTTCTGCAGAAGACTTATAATATCCTGCAGGCGGGAGAGAATTTTTTCAGTAAGATCAATGTGCATATTCTACAGTGTGACAGTGAAGTCAGGCAGGACACGAAGATTACCAGGCGTGAGGAGTTCGATGATTTCCTAGCGCATGGGAAACTGACGGGTTTCGGTTCCACGGATTTTCGGCCGGTGTTCGCTTACGTGGAAAATCTGCAGGAGAAGCAGGAATTTGACAATCTGAAAGGACTACTCTATTTTACGGATGGCTACGGTATCTATCCGGAGCGGATGCCGGATTACGACGTGGCTTTCGTGTTTCTGCAGGAGGACGAGAATGCACCGAAGACGCCGCCCTGGGCAATCAAGATCGTGCTAGACGAGGAAGAACTGGAGTGAGTATAGAGAGTGTGGAAGAAAGGGTTACTATAGACGGATGGTAACAAGAAAGGCATAGGCAGCAAGATGACGATCAAAGAAGCAAAAAAATATATCAAAGATTCGGTAAAACTGTATCTGAAAAAGGACGAAGAGGGCGAGTATCGGATCCCGCTGGTCAGACAGCGGCCGATTTTCCTCCTGGGAGCGCCGGGCATCGGAAAGACGGCGATCATGGAGCAGATTGCGCAGGAGCTGGGAATCGCACTGGTGTCCTATTCTATGACCCATCATACGAGACAATCAGCACTTGGACTGCCGTTTATCACGCACAAGGAGTATGAGGGGAAATCGTATGAGGTGTCAGAATATACGATGAGTGAGATTATCGCCTCGGTCTATGAGGTGATGGAAGAGAGCGGTATCCGGGAAGGCATTCTTTTCCTGGATGAGATCAATTGTGTGTCGGAGACGCTGGCGCCTTCGATGCTGCAGTTTCTGCAGTATAAAGTGTTTGGCAGGCATCAGGTACCGGAGGGATGGGTCATTGTGACGGCCGGTAATCCGCCGGAGTACAATAAATCGGTGCGGGAATTCGACGTGGTGACTCTCGACCGGCTGAAGATACTGGAAGTGGAGGCAGACTTTGCTACCTGGAAAGAATATGCGAAGGAGCGGGGACTGCATACGGCGATCGTGAATTTCCTGGATCTGAAAAAGGATGATTTCTATGAGATAGAGACTACGGTACGAGGCAAGAACTATATTACGGCCAGGGGATGGGAGGATCTTTCCAAGATGCTGGAACTTTACGAGGAAGAACAGGTTCCGGTGGAGGAATCCCTGATCGGGCAGTACATCCGCAATGAACGGGTGGTTAAAGAGTTCGGTGCTTATTATGATCTGTACCAGAAATATAAGAATGATTATAAAGTGGAGGAGATCTTGTCGGGAACTGTCAGTGAGCAGGCCAAAGATAAGGCCAGAAAGGCTGATTTCGACGAACGTCTCTCGCTGATGGGGATGCTGATCGATAAGATGCAGCAGGACATCCGGGAAAATATGCAGACATCGGAACTTCTGCATGAATTGATGAATCCGTTGAAGGCGCTGAAGAACAAGGCGGAAGCAGGATACAGTGTGGCGGAATTCACTCAGCTTGTGGAGAAGCAGTCGGAAGCGAGACGGATGAGTATGGAGTCCTTGGCAAAGGCTGGCGCCCTGTCTGCTCGGGATAAGAAAAAGAACCGTGCTATGCTTCGTTTTCTGACTGAGGCAGAGCGGATGCTGCGGACGGAGGACATAGAAAGTGCGACGGCGGCGTTTGCACTGCTTAAGGGCAGCTTTGACGGGCGGGTGACTGCTTATAAGAAGGATACAGAACAGATTGGGGAACGGCTGCACTGCCTGTTCGGTTTTGTGGAGGATACGTTTGGTTCCGGGAATGAGATGCTTCTGTTGATGACAGAGTGTACGGTGCAGCCAGACTGTGCGAGGTTTATTGCGACGTATGGCTGTGAGGACTATCAGCGGCACAATGAGGAGCTGATGCTGACGGAGCGGGGAGACAGTATCCTGGAACAGATCGATGCGCTGATGCTCTAAGCCGAAAGAAGGGGCAGTGATGCCTGTCTTTGGATTTGGGATATCGAGAAGTGGGACCAAGGGGGGTTAGCATGAATAGCAGCGGAGAACTGGCAACAGAACGAGGGGTTCTGGAGTATGAGAGGATTGAGAATACGATAAGGATCACCGGATATCGGGGGAAAGATACTGCGGTGGAGGTTCCGGCTATTATGGACGGCTGCCCTGTCACATGCATTGGCAAGAAGGCTTTTTTGAGCAACAAGATGGTAAAGCAGATTTCTTTGCCGGAATCCATTCTGCGTATCGAGGACTGGGCCTTTGCCTTCTGTAGCAAATTGTCGAAGATCCTGTTGCCTTATCATAGTATGGAAATAGGGCAGGGAATCTTTAAAGACTGTCCGGCGCTGGTGCAGATCATCGATGAGCATGGCGATGAAGAGGATTCCAGAACAGAAGATATCTCCTATCTGTTGGCGGCTGTTATGAGCCAGCTGGACGCTTTCTATCTATTTGATTTCGAGAATGCAGGTACGGCAGAGTGGATCTTCAGATGGGATGTGAGAATGCGCCAGCTGATGCAGACACCGGATGCAGAAGGCTTTTCCAAGATGCTTTTATGTGGGGAGGAGGATTATGGCAGCCGGGAGAATAACCTGGACTACTATATGGAACAGCGCAGGAAGGCAAAGGTCAGATTGGCGATGCTCAGGCTGATGCATGATCACGCGCTGGATATTTCTGTGAGAAAGGAACTGGAAGCCTATCTTCTGGATCATATCAAAGGACAGGAGACGGAGGAAACCTGGCTGGTAGTGCTTGAAGAGCACGGGGATGATCTGCGGTATTACCAGTTTTTGACAGGACTTGGCGGCGTGCGGGAGGACAATTTTCAGGCCATGATGGAGGATTTGGGAGACAGGCATACAGAGATGAAGGCATGGCTGATGAATTACTACAGCAAGAATCATACGAAGAAAGATGCCTTCGCGGACTTTGAATTATAAACGGCTGAATTTTAATAGTAACAGTTCAGCCATGAAAATATGATTTTAAGGTTGCGTTTGCAGATTTTTTGTGGTAATATAGAACCTGCTTGACATTAGGAGGTGTGGAAATGGGAGCGCTTAGAATTACGTTGATGGTTATTTTTATTCTTATTTGTATTGCACTTGTTATATTGGTATTGATGCAGGAAGGCAAGTCAGCAGGCTTGGGAGCAGTGAGCGGGGCCGCTGAGACATACTGGGGCAAGAATAAGGGACGGTCCATGGAAGGAAAACTGGTTAAGATCACGACCGGTCTGGCTTTGGGTTTTATGGTATTGGCCGTTATTTTGAATTTGAACCTGTTTTAATTGTGAAAGCACTCTTGCATAAGGGTGCTTTTTTTGTCATATGGGAAATTACTAAGAATTTCAAATATCATTGAAATAGTTGGATATCCTGATAGTATAGTTCATCCCGGACGCACTTTCGTTTGAACATGAACGCGGCGGCAGCGTTATACAACAGTCCGCAGGAGAACAATATAGTCAGGCGCGAACAGCAGGAATGGGGAAAAGAATGGATTTTGAGAGAGCATTACGAAAACAGAATGCGGAAGATAAAAGACGTAGCGAGTTGATCTGCGAGCTGGTGTCGGATGCGATGTATATACCGATGAAGGAGAAAGAAATGGCGGCTTTCATGCAGGTGTCAAAGGAAGAGCGGGAAGATTTCCGCAGGCTGTTGCAGGTATTGGTGTCAGAAGGCAGACTGCAGACTACCACCCAGGGGAAATATATTAAACCGCAGGATAACCGGCACACGGGTATTTATTCCGGTACTGCCAGAGGTTTCGGCTTCGTGGAAGTAGAGGGCATGGAGCAGGATCTGTATATCCCGGAGGACAGAAGGGGCGGTGCTTTTCATCAGGACAGGGTGCTTGTGGAGCTTATGCCCGGCAGTCAGGGTAGACGACAGGAGGCCTGCGTTGTCAAAATACTGGAACGGGGAATGAAGCAGGTCGTAGGGACTTGGGAATCATGTGATAATTTCGGCTTCGTGATTCCGGACAGCAATAAGGTTGGTACGGATATTTTCGTACCGCTGGAGCGTTCCAAAGGGGCGGTGACCGGCCATAAGGTGGTGGTGGAACTGACCTCATACGGTGATGAGAGACATAAACCGGAGGGGAAAGTGACCAAGATCCTTGGCCATATCAACGATCCCGGAGTAGATATCCTTTCTGTGGTAAATAGATTTGAACTACCCGTGGAGTTTGGGGAGAAGGTTCTGCATCAGACGGATCGGGTGCCGGAACAGGTGCAGGAGTCGGACAGACAGGGACGTTTGGATTTGACCGGGCTGCAGATGGTGACCATCGACGGTGAAGATGCCAAGGATCTGGACGATGCAGTCAGTCTGCATCTGGACGAGGCGGGACGGTACCGGCTTGGGGTACACATCGCAGATGTGAGCAATTATGTACAGGAGAATTCGGCGTTGGACTGGGAAGCTCTGAAACGTGGCACCAGCGTATATCTGGTCGACCGGGTCATTCCCATGCTGCCGCATAAATTGTCCAATGGTATCTGTTCCCTGAATCAGGGTGTGGATCGTCTGGCTTTGAGCTGTCTGATGACCATTGACCATAAAGGGGAAGTAACGGATTACGAGATTGTGGAGACGGTCATCTGCGTGGACAGAAGGATGTCCTATACCTCTGTAAAGAAGATCCTGGAAGACAAAGATGAGGAGGAACGGCGCAAGTATGCGGAACTGGTCCCGATGTTTGAACTGATGGAGGAACTGGCGACGCTGTTAAGAAAGAGACGGCATAAACGGGGAGCCGTGGATTTTGACTTTGCGGAGAGTAGGATTCTGCTGGACGGGGAAGGTCACCCGACGGAGATCAAGCCTTATGAGCGCAATGTGGCGACGAAGATCATAGAGGATTTTATGTTGATCGCCAATGAGACCGTGGCTCAGCATTTCTTCTGGCTGGATCTGCCCTTTGTCTATCGGACGCACGAGAAGCCGGATCCGGAGAAGATCATGAAGCTGTCTGCTTTTATCCATAATTTCGGTTATCACGTGAAGCTGACAGGAGAAGAGATTCATCCCAAGGAACTGCAGAAGCTTTTGGATAAGATTGCAGACACGGAGGAGGAGATGTTGATCAGCCGCCTGACGCTGCGCAGCATGAAACGGGCCAGATATACAGTGGAGTGCAGTGGGCATTTCGGCCTGGCATGCCAGTATTATTGTCATTTCACCTCTCCAATAAGACGCTATCCCGATCTGCAGATCCACCGTATCATCAAGGACCAGCTGCGGGGAAGGCTGCATGAAGAGCGCATAGTGCACTATACGGAAAGGCTGCCTGAGGTGGCGAAACATTCCTCTAAGATGGAACGGCGGGCAGACGAAGCTGAGCGGGAAACCGACAAGATGAAGAAGGCAGAGTACATGGAGGCACATATCGGAGAAACATACGAGGGCGTGATCTCCAGCATTACCCAGTGGGGTATCTATGTGGAACTGCCTAATACGGTGGAAGGGCTGATCCATGTATCCACCCTGGAGGGAGATTTCTTCTATTACAATGAAGAGACTTACGAGATGGTCGGCCGGGATTCAGGGAAGACCTTTAAACTGGGGCAGCGTATCACCATACAGGTCAAAGGAGTGGACCGCCTGGCTGGTACAGTTGACTTTATGTTGCCGGAGGATATAATGGAGTAAGGCAGAGTTGAGTAGAAGAGAAAGAAGGTGGGCATATGGCCAAAGAAGCCATGAAACTGGTGGCAAACAACAAGAAGGCATACCACGATTATTTTATCGAAGAAAAATATGAGGCCGGATTGGAATTGCACGGCACGGAAGTAAAGTCGCTGCGCCTGGGGAAATGCAGCATCAAGGAAGGCTATGTGCAGATAGATAACGGGGAAGCGTTTGTCTGCGGCATGAATATCAGCCCTTATGAGAAGGGTAATATCTTCAATAAGGATCCGCTGCGCGTACGTAAGCTTTTGTTGCACAAGGTGGAGATACGTAAGCTGGCAGGCAAAATCGCGCAGCAGGGGTATACGATCGTTCCGTTGCAGGTATACTTTAAGGACGGGAGAGCCAAGATAGAGATCGGTCTTGCCAGAGGTAAGAAGCTCTATGACAAACGGCAGGATATTGCCAAGAAGGATCTGCGCCGGGAACACGAGAGAGAATTTAAAATTAAGAATCTGGGTTGAGAAGATACAAAAACTATGATACACTGTATTCAGGAAGTATGCTGTTGTGATGCAGGCGGGTTTTGAGATTGTTGCAGGTCATGCAGAACAGGAGCAGATCATATCAGGGCCAGTCAAGGTTTCGACAGGGGTCTTGCAGCTGGAGAAGCTATCCGCAGGCGATGCGTCAAATCGCAAACCTAAATATAAACGCTGAAGATAATTTAGCATACGCTGCCTAATGGCAGCTGTCCGCCTTAGTGCACCTACACATTAAGAAACGGGCATCGACTATGTAGGAAACGACGCAGGTGACGCCTCTATCCTGCGGGCGTAGCAGAGGCTACTGAGGGCATCGGGGTGTCGGTCTCCTGATGCACGAGGGAATGAGGAGCAATCCGCAATGAGCGACTATGATAGTAGAAGGACAGGGAATGGGCTTTTGGACACGGGTTCGACTCCCGTCTGGTCCATGTAAAGTATTTAGAGTCGAACGTCGGAGCGGTTCGACGAGATGAGTTTAAACTCCACCAAGGAGAAGCAGCCGTAGATCAATAGATTTTCTAGCAAAATCAGTGATTTGCGGCTATTTTCATACTTACCTCTATTCCGAGGCGTTTTACGCTGTGGACGCGAACAGAATTTTAGTATGATCCTGAGATGATGGCAACTTTAGATAGTTTTTATGAAGTAATGCCGGAACTGCTGGCTTCTATCCTTCAGATGCTTGCGAATGCAGGTGAAAAAGCAGATGTGATCAAGTTTTTTACATTCTTTACTCTTTTCGACGTGCATTTTGTAAGAAGGATCTACACATTTAGACGGGATTTTAATAAGATTACAGTGTTGAAAAAATCATGAGGATTCTTGACAGTCATGGACTGTTTTCATATAATATTGTTTTGAACTTCATACCGTTTGGGGAAGGTAAACGATGATAATGCATTGCAGACGGGAAGGAATGCGATGCCACAGTATTTTGGCATATTCAGATGAATTTTTGAGGGAGTTGACTAAAGGATGGATCCTACAGAGAAGAAAGAAGAAAGTTTGGTTGTAGAAGGTTATAGATTTGCGACGATCGCAGATGCAGAGACGGCCAGATTGGAGAAGAAGAAAATTGATAACCTGGAACAGCATCTTGATTTTCGTAATATACAGAATGTATTAATGGTATATAACAAGGCGATCGATAATCGGGTGTTCCTGACGCCATTAGGATCGGCCTACCTGCAGAGAATGCGAAACCAGCTGATCAAGTGCGGTATGTCGGAGGAGAAGGTCAGACCTGTCCCCCTCTATTCGACCTTCAGCAACAAGACGGAGAGCAGTGGATTTATCAGGAAAAGCCTGGAAGCGAGAGGTGTGAAGCCGGAATATAAGGGACGCTTTGTCACATCAGTCTGCATTAATGTACTGCTGGCTGCAGCCATCGGGGTGCTGATCTTGCTATCTCTCAGAAGCGACCTGCCTACGATCGTGAATTACAGGACTGCAATTGTCAATGAGTATTCAGAGTGGGAGCAGGAATTGCAGGAGCGGGAAAGAGTGGTGCGTGAGGCGGAGAGAGCCTTGGATAAGAATGAAAGGTGATTTTATTTATGGAGCGGTTGAAAATTCTTGTGGTCGATGATGAGAGCCGTATGCGCAAGCTGGTCAGGGACTTCCTGACCAAAAGCAACTATGAGGTGATAGAGGCTGAGGATGGCGCACGAGCAGTGGATATTTTTTTTGAACAGAATGATATCGCGTTGATCATTCTGGACGTTATGATGCCGAATATGGATGGTTGGCAGGTCTGCAGGGAAATAAGGGAATATTCTAAAGTGCCGATCATCATGCTGACAGCGAAATCCGATGAGCAGGATGAACTGCAGGGGTTCGGATTGGGTGTGGATGAATATATTTCCAAGCCCTTCAGTCCCAAGATCCTGGTGGCAAGAGTGGAGGCGATCCTGCGCAGGACCAGCCAGGCAAATGCAGACGAAGTGATGGAAGCAGGGGGGATTTTGATCAATAAAGCGGCGCATAGTGTTGCTGTAGACGGAAAGCCTGTTGACCTGAGTTATAAAGAATTTGAATTGCTGACCTATTTTATGGAGAATAAAGGCATTGCATTGTCCAGAGAGAAGATCCTGAACAGCGTCTGGAACTATGATTATTTCGGAGACGCCAGAACCATCGATACACATGTGAAGAAACTGCGCAGTAAGATGGGCGAGAAAGGGGAATTGATCAAGACGATCTGGGGCATGGGTTATAAATTCGAGGTGAATGAATAAAGGCGGTGTGCGTTAAAGTCAGTATTTATGGGCGTTTTCGGGTTTTGAGGATGCGCCGGGTGGGGGAGTTTCTACCAAAATACTACCAAATATATGGTTTTTGTGGAGTAAATTTTCTATTATTTTCTATCATTTTTTACGAATTTCATAGCAGGTTTTTACCGGGGCTGGTTGACATGGATTTCAACCAGCCCCGGCTTGTCAAAGGGCATGGAAAGGCCTGCCATATCTGCTAAAATCCTTTACATTTTTTCCGTGAATTAGCATGAATTATATTTTTATTAGCCCCAAATTAGGTAAGGTAATTTCTGAAAGCCGCATAAACACTGGGTTTCTTGACTCCGCATTAGGAAATTATGATATTTTGTATGAGCGTGTTACATGGATATGGAGGTGGGGAAAGGAAATAGAATTTCAAATTTTTTTGATAAATTTATAATTATTTTGGAGGTAACGGTATACGTAGGAAATGTTTCGGGCATGGTTTCAGGCATTTCAGTATTTCAAGTAAATTTTAAAATAACGGAGGTAAAAATATGAATACTGAAGGCATGAGATTTATGAGAGTGGACGAGGTGGCGGCGATATTGAACATCAGTAAGTCGCTGGCATATGAGTATATGCAGGGGGCGGATTGTCCATTTGCCGTGCTGAAAATCAATAGCCGTTACGTTGTGCCGTACAACAGTTTTTGTGCATGGTATGAGAGTCTGGGTGACAATGACGGAGAAAGGGGGCGTAAATAGAAAGCAGTTATAAAATAGCGGCATACAGGCTGGATGGTTCAGTCAGCCTGTATGTAATGAATAATGCAACAAGATTAAATTTTGAACGAGGAGGAAAGGATATGTCATTAGTAAATTTGATGAATACAGTTCCGGCAGAGGGGAACATGGTAAAAGGGCAGAAGGTACGCAGGTCAGGAAACTATGCGTATATAGACACAAAGAATGAAGGCATCAAGGAAGTAGTAAGCGGACAGGGAGGTTTTCTGGTATTCCTTGATTATGGGAGAAAACAGAAGCTGGACAGGAAAACAGGTAAATTAATGTACAAGCAGGATAAGTCTGCCAAACGTGTAGACACACTGAAAGAAGCAAAGGCGCTCCGCAGACAGGCAGAGGAAATAAGATTAGGTACAATAGCGAAAGCGCCGTCAAAAGTATATTTTGACAAGATGGTGGAGGATTACAAGCAGTCGGCGGAGTGGAAGGACAGTTCGCAGAGCGCAAAAGACCATCACGAGAACTATTTCCGGCATATGTGTGATTATTTTATCAATATCCAGCCGAAGGATATCACGAAGCTGGAAATTGAAAACTATTTCTTATGGCAGTTGGAACGTGGAAAACGGTCAACGGCAAAGAAAAACAAAGACGGCAGTGTAAGTAAGAAGGAGGGGATTTCAGTGAATACATTGGGAAAGCACAAATGTGCATTAAAAAAGTTATGGCAGTTTATGATTGATTCAAAAAATTATGGGGTCACGGAAAACATTGTCCCGTCAGCGCGTCTTCCGAAAGTGGAAGTAAGCATAGATGGAAAGAAAAAGAAAACGTCAAAAATTGAATATCATCCGAGGTCATTGACGCTGGACGAATTGAACTATACGCTCAATGACGCTTTGCAAAACGAGTTTGACCGGAGCGTAGCGGTTATGATTGCACTGGCTTCCATTGGCTCATTACGTCATTCGGAGACCTTGGGACTCCGGCTGGGTAAGTTCATGCATGATGAATATATGGCGGTCACGGATGCGGCATTGAAAGAAGGGGGATTTGACAGGAGATATTATGAGGAACATGATAACCTGATGCTGATTGACACGGCAATCATGCATATAGGCTCGGAGGATGTGGAAAAACTCCCGAAGGGTGACAAGGTAAGGATTTCAGCCGTGCCGGACTGCCTGAAAAAGATTGTAGAGTATGCCATGGAGCAGAGACGTGAAATTTATGGCGTTACAGGCAGGGAGATTGACAGTGAGGAAAATGTGTATGTGCCGCTTATCAATATCATTGATAACAGGCCGCTCAACAGTCAGAAGATGGGCAGAAAGTGGAAAGAGTATCAAGAAAGACGGAATAAACGGATGATAAAGGCCGGACTTGAACCGATACCTCTGGTGAGGTATCATGACCTTCGGCATACCCACAGCAACCTGTTAAAGTATATCATACAGTGGCAGGTTTCCTATAACATGGGCCACAAGGTGGTAATGCCGGATATGGATAATACAACTACAAGGGAGTATTGGAATGACCGATGGCCTGAACGGAGGGACATCATAGAGTATTTTGATACCCATATTAAGATTGATTGGGACAAGGCGTTGCGCCAGCCAATCAACCGTGAGGGGAGTGTGCTAAAATTAAATGGTTCGGGGCATCTGGTGGTGTCATCAGGGGAAAAGGAACGCCGCAGGGAAAAAGGGAAGAAGTTCATATTTAAAGAGGAGGAGTTGGAGGAATTGTTTTTAAAGCAGGATAATGAATAAATATTGCCTGATACGGATAATGGAATCAGTACTGATTCTATTATCCGTGTGTAATTTTGTGAGTACATTTACAAGAATGAAAAGCGTTTAGACGTGGTAAAAAAATCTGGTGGGAAATTTCACTTCGTATGCAGTAGGGTAAAAATATGTATACATCGACCCATGCAGTGGGGAAAAACTGCCAGCAATATTTCCTTAGTAAGTGAAGTGTAGATGAAAGTTTTGAAAAAAATCAACAGATAAAAAAGGATGAAAGGACAATACAAGACTGACTAAGCAATATAGAAAAATGAATAAAGCAGTAAATTAAAATTTTAAGTTTATTTGAGACAGACAATGGATTTAGGTATGGAAAACATTCTACACCCTGCATAAAAAGCAACTGATAAAACCGTACATTAACACCACAGACAGGCATTGCACACGGCGTTAGAATGAAGAAAAATAAAAAATGAAATATATTGGAGGTACATAGGGATGTTGAAAAATATGCAGGAAGTATTGGAGTATGGCTTTGAGGTTCTCAATGAGGTTTATTTTGATAATGCCCTGCCGCCAGTAGTCATAACAATTATGAGCAGTCCGAGGACATATGGTCATTTTACAGTGGGCAAGGTATGGAAAGCGGAGGAAAACCATTTTAACGAGATAAATATAAGTGCGGAGCATTTGGATAGGAATATAGAAAACGTCATGGCGACATTACAGCATGAGTTAATCCATTTCTACTGTCAGTTAAACAATATAGCAGATACAAGCCAGAGTGGACGTTATCATAATAAGAATTTTAAGAGGGAAGCAGAGGCAAGGGGATTGTCGATCAGTTATGCAAAGTATATAGGCTATTCGGTTACAGAACCTTCACAGGAGTTTATAGAGGTATTACAGAGCAATGGAATAGAAAAACCTATGAATATAAACCGTGACGGTGTTATGGGAATTGCAGGCATTGGAGGGAATGGCTCTGGTGATGATAATGGAAAGGGCGGCGCAGACGGAAAGGGGATTCAAACAGGGAAAAGAAAGACAAGCACACGGAAATATCAATGTCCCTGTTGTGGGAACAGCTTTCGGGCAACGAAAGAGATTCGTGTACTTTGTATGGATTGTAATGAGCAGTATATAAAAGTGGAAAAGTGATTTTGTAAGTACACTCACAAGAAATGGAAATGTCAGTGGAAAGTCATATGCGGTATATGGATTTCTTCTGGCATTTTATTTTGCTGGAATGTACCTGTAAACCTGCTCTGAAATAAGAATGGATATATATGAGATATGTTTTAAAAAGTGTTTCAAAAATAGTATTCCTGCTCTACTGAAACAATTTTGGTGTATAAAAATAGTATGATTGTTTCGCATGGGTAGGGTATAGCTTTTTGGGACACCTTTATGAAATGATGAAATTTTTATGGTTTGTCTCATTAATCAGTCTGGTTAGGAAAGGAGCAGGACATTATGAAAATCGGATATGTCAGGGTAAGTACAAAAGAGCAGAATACGGCACGGCAGGAAGAACTTATGAAGTCACTGGGAGTTGACAGGGTGTACATTGATAAAATGAGCGGCAGGGATACAGAAAGACCATTCTTACAAGAAATGATGAATTTTGTGCGTGAGGGTGATTCCGTAGTCGTGGAAAGCATTTCAAGATTTGCAAGGAATACAAAAGATTTGCTTGAACTGACAGAGGAATTAAATAATAAACATGTTCAGTTCATCTCTCAAAAGGAAAACATTGATACAAACACTCCGGCAGGAAAGTTTATGCTTACGATATTTGGAGCGGTGGCGGAGTTAGAAAGGGAGTACATAAGGCAACGGCAGAAAGAAGGCATAGAGATAGCGAAACAACAGAAAAAATACAAAGGCAGACCAGCAAAACAATTAGATACATTTGATGAAATTTATCAACAATGGAAGTCTGGAAATATAACGGCTACTTTTGCAAGTATGCAACTGAATATAAGCAGAAGTACATTTTACAGAAAAGTAACAGCATATGAGGCGGATAATAAGCCGATAGATTTTTGAAAGGAGAACTTAACATGGGGAACGAATACTATCCGGATGAATATGATTTATTTTTTGACATGGATAAAGTTGAAAAGTTAGCATTTGATTCTGAACGTAACGTCAAACGAGACAGTAAAGGGCGGTTGAATAAAGGTTCCAGACTTGCACAAAAGGATAACTGCAACAAGTACAGCATAAAAGCTTATCTGGGGTTGGGATATTCTGTCAAACGTATTGTTGCAATGTTACACTGTTCAAAGTCAACAGTATATAGAGTAAAGAAGCAGTATGATGAACAGCAGGCTAAACAGAGGAATGAATATTCTGGCTTTCTGTAAAATATGGAAATAGGTTATAAAGTTCATCAATGCACCTATTTGGGAAAGTTGGACTTATCAGCAAAATATAATACAGTATGGGAAAAAATGATAAAAAACAGCGGATGCATAGGAGGGAATTATTACAGTTTCCAAGAGAAAGACAATAAAGATGTAGCGGAAGTACAGGTGACTTCCGCTACTTCCATTTTACTTAAAATTTATATACAGAAAAACGTACAAAATAGGTACATAGATACACCCAGCCACTTTTAGAATGAAGCAAAGGTTAGAGTACAATATAATATGAACTGATACACCATGATAAAATTCAGTGCGATTGGAAGACCGAAATATGTTTTCATAATAGCAATGTAAAGTTTGTATGTGTGATTCATGTTGATATAGAAGCAATATA
>CAJUQJ010000001.1 GCA_910588215.1 uncultured Lachnospiraceae bacterium | reverse complement strand
CTCATTCCCGATCTCCTGCTCCATGACGATACCGGACTGGAACTGTATCTGTATCTGTATCCTGTCTGCTGACATTACTTTGATGCTTGCGACCAGCCGTCTGACAAGGTCATTGTCAAACTCCGGTATCCGACCACTGTTACCGCTCAGGAAAGCGTCCATATCCTTCACCCGCTGTTCATAGTTTTCCGCTAGTTTTTTCCTGCTTCCGTCTGTTCTTCTTTCAGTGCATTGATTTCTTCTGCAATCCTGCGGTAGCGTTCATCGAACTCCCGTGTGTAGGCCCCTGCCTTTGCATTCTCCGCAATCAGGGCGACCATTTCTTCCTGTTTGGCTTTTATTCCGTCTGTGTATTCGTCCGGCTGCTGTTCTCTGCGTAGCTGCCGATCACCCGGATGACATTCTGGCGGAAGGCGCCTACGAAGTCCCCTTCATTTCTTGTGATGCGGTGGATAGCCTCCATGACCGCCCTGTTCAGTGCGCCCTCTTCCAGCGTTTCGGAATTGCCGCATTTCTTTACCCCGTTTGTGAGGCGATTCGAGCATCTCCAGACGATTTTCTTTTACCGTTCCTTGCCATTGCTGTCTTCTGTTTCCTTCAAACTGTCCGGAATGAGTGCAATCGCCAGATCACCCGAATAACCGTTATTGACCACCGTGGTTTAATACACCATGTCATCCGCATAGAACTGCTCGGTCTCCCCCTCAGGATCCAGCGACAGATTCACCGCCCAGCTCTTGGAATATTTCCCCGTCTTCTTCGGAGCCGTGCTTTCAATCTGCTGCTTTACAGTCTTGCCTGCCTTCTGGACATCCTTCTTCAGTTCCTCCGCAACAAGCTTCGCGTATTCCTCCATGCCCTTCATCACGGTATCCGCCAGCTGGTCAATTCTTATCATCTGTGCCATCAGCGCCGCTCCTTCCTGCAGGTGAACTTCAGTGACTTCTTCCGGAAGTTCATATGGTCGATGTTCACGATGTTGTAAATCTCACCCAGTAACATTACCCGAAAATGAGTGGAATCGATCGCAGCAGCTTTCTGACAATAACAAATAGAGACCGTCATACTGAAATCCTCAACTGTAGTCCTTGCTACCTGCTCTTCCTTGGAACTGCCAGTCCTTCCCCGCCGATCGTGGCAAAGCAGGCACATACGGAGAAGTATAAAGGTCATACCCCAGAAGCTTGTCCAGCTCGCCTGCCTGAAGGTAAGACTGCCAGAGATAAGCATCATTCTTATCCTTCAGCTTACGGATCGCGGAAACAGTGGCGTCATTCATAAGGAACTTTGCGTTTCTGCGGTAAGGGCTCTTCAGCAAATAAATCAGATTGATCAACTCATCTGCCGTGATCGCTGTTGCGTTTGCAGCCGTTACACCCACAGTACTGCCGGTTGCAGTAAAAATACCGCTAGGCTGTCCGGTTCCTGTACCGATACAGAAAGCCTCTTCCTCAGCAATACCGAAAGCCCTTAGATTGTCATTGATCGTCAATTTCAATTCCAAGATCACCGAATCCAAATCATAGGCACCACCTCCCTTCGGCGAAAAAATAAGCTGCCAATGCTTTTACACATCAGCAGCTTTCGCTTTTAGTTCGGTGTTTCATTTTCAGTTCTGATTCTGCTTTGCGTCCTTTATACGGTAATAGTCTTCCAGATCCACATCGATCCTTACTTTCGTGTCAGGTTTTCGGTTGCTCAAGAGGCACACCGTCTCAACATTCGCCGTCCAGGGAAACTGGTCCACCGCTACGGCCTTCTTCACCTCATAACCTCTCTCCAGGAACACCTCCAGATCCCGCACCAGACTCGTCGGTTTACAGGAAATATATAGTACATGCTCCACGCCGTACCGGATGATCTTGTCCAGCGCCTTCGGATGGATCCCGTCCCTGGGCGGATCCAGAATGATAAAATCAGGTTTTTCATCTATCGTATCGATCACCTTTAGTACATCTCCGGCAATAAATTCACAATTATGTAAACCATTCAGCTCCGCATTCTTCTTGGCTGCCTCCACGGCCTCCTCCACGATCTCCACACCGATCACTTTCTTGGCCACCGGTGCCATAAGCTGGGCGATGGTACCGGTTCCGCTGTACAGATCAAATACGATCTTACGAGAATCTATCGGATCAATAAAATCTGTGATGTAATCTCTGACCGTCTGATACAGTACTTCCGCACCACAGCTGTTTGTCTGAAAAAAGGAAAATACAGAAATCCTGAATCGTAATCCAAGCAGTTCTTCATAGAAATGATCCTGGCCGTAAAGTATCCTTGTCTCATCACTCTGTATGATATCCGCGACTGCATCATTCCTGATGTGTAGAATGCCGGTCACCCTTCCTTCCAACTCCAGAGCCAGCAGTCTGTCCTTAAAACCACATAAGATCTCATCCTCAGCAAGCTGTCTTGCAGCCATATCATCTCTTGGTGCTCCGTCGGTCGTTTCTTCTGTCTCACCCGGGAAAGCATCCGCCCGTCCCGGTACTATTCCTTCCCCCGGCAACTGTGTAGTCGTCACAAGCGCGATCAAGATTTCCCCTGTCTTCGATGCCTTACGCACGAGAAGATGCCGAAGATAACCGATGTGACGCAATCTGTGATAAAAGCTGACGGATACGCCCTGCTCTTTAAGCTGTGTGAAATATTCTTTCACGCAGCACAAAATCTGGCGATAATCCTCATCTATGATCTGGCAGCCGGTTACGGATACAATATCATAGAAACTGCCCCTCTTATGCATTCCCAGCGCAAGCGGACCGTCCTTGATCTCATCCCCAAAAGAAAACTCCATCTTATTTCGGTATCCAAAGCAAACGGGACTTTCTTTTATCCCCTCAAACTGCCATGGACCCTGCCTGTCCAATACACTGTCCAGCAGCTTCTTGACCTGCTCTTCCTTGATCTTCAGCTGTTCCTCATATGGCAATGAGAGAAAGGTACAGCCGCCGCAGCTTCCGAAATGCGGACAGGGACTGCCGCATTCCAGCGAAGAAGATTCCAGTACTTTCAGCAATCTCCCCTCTGCCTTTCCTTTACGCACTTTATTCACGGCACACTGCACCCGCTGCCCTGGCAGTGCATTTTTCACCACACAGATGCCGTCTTCAGTTTCCACGATTCCTTTGTTCGGGAAATCTACCCGTTGCACGATCCCTTCTATGATCTGTCCCTTTTTCATGCCTTCCTCCAATGTTTCCTTCACGCTGTTTTTCAAAAAAAGCGGGATGCTTTATACACCCCGCTTGTCATTCATTTACCCGCTGCAATTTTCAGATCAGCTGACTGTTCGGTACGCTCGTTCCGGATCCCCGCCAGACCAACTCACTTTAAGACCATTCTTCACGAAACAGACAGCACAATACTGCAAATATCTGCCCAAATCGTCACGAACGGTACGCTTTCACTTTATTACTCTATGTCAGAGGTTGTAACATCCTCGTCTTCCTCATCCTCAAAGAAGTCATCGTCAAAATCATCATCGAAATCATCCTCAAAATCTTCCAGATAATCCGGTTTGAAATAACGATACATCGCAAATGCGATTGCAGCAACCGCTACAACAGCGCCGATGATCGCAAAGATCCACAGTACTTTGTCACACTTCTTCTCTTCTTCTTTCTTCCTGCCCAAAAGTTCATTCACTCTGGCATTATCCAATATATCATCCAATTTATTCAAAATCTCTGCCTTGCTCATAGCATAACCCTCACTTTCTTTTTTCGTCTCCGATACCTTCCATTGAAGGTAAGAATCATTAATATATAATATACCACTTCTTTTTTCTTTTTACTATAAAAATATGGAAATTTATCAAAATTTTAGAAGCAGATGCTTATATGAATGATGCGAACTAAACTGTTATAAATTTTATGACAGAAAAAGAGCGATCCCTGCCTCCATTGTCTCCGGATATACCAATACCAGCTTTTGCTTTAAGAACGGGCTAAGTGCCTGTCTTAGCCTATCCCGGTCTGCTATCCGGTACAATTTTTCTCTGGCCGGTGTCAGCAGAAGAATCAGTTTACTTCTGGCCTGAAACTTTTTCAGGTATTCCATGATCTCGATGACTGGCCGGCCATTCTCCGACTCCTCCGCAATCTGTCCGTTACCGGTATTCGTAGATTCTTCCGGCTCATAAGTATCAAAAAAGGTACCCATCTGCACATAGGCCGCTGCCACTGCCTCTGCACAGATATCTTGCCGTCCCCACAGGACCATGTTCAGACGTACGTTCCGGAATACTTCGCTCTGCTTCTTGCAGGATGTTATGATATCTCTGCATAGCTCCCGGGCCGTCGCCTTGTCAAACTCCCGGTCAACAACGATGGCCATCTCCAGAATGCCGCCCCGGTAATTGCCCTGTACATGCAGCACTCTCTCGATCTGATTATGTAGCTGTAAATTCCTGACCGGCGTCAAAGACATTGCCGCTGTTCTCCCTTCAGACCTTTTTCAATTTCGCAAATCCCGCATACATGATCTTCTGTCCCACTTCATCAAATACAACCGTCACCTGAGAATCCCGCGGTCCAGGTTCGATCTTCATCACGGTTCCCTCGCCATAGCGCAGATGCCGTACTCTGTCGCCCACGCCGTACTCTAATGACCTGCTGCCTGCCGGTTCAATGGCCACGGCGCCCACGCCTTGCGTCGCCCTGGTAATATAGGGTTGGTTTTCCACGGCCGTGCGCTTGGGTCTGACGATCGCCTTGGGTCTGCCCATGGCCGCCACAGGTTTCTTTTCTCCGGACATCGCCGTACCGTTTCCAAAGCTCACCGGCTTATCGAATACATTGTCCGGCACCCGTCTGTATGGCGCCGACGGCTCTGTCGGCCGGCTTCCCAGGCCGTCTCTTCCTTCCGCTCCTGTCTTGAAGGATCTGGTTTCCAGGCTTCTCGTCTCAAAGGGCTTCGCCTGAAAGAAACTTCGTTCTCTGGAATTCTCCTCATACTCCCGGTGATCCGGCCTTTTTGCCTGGGGCGGGTTGTTATCCATAAGCTGAGGCGGAATCTCCCTGACAAAACGGCTGACAGGATTATACTGAGTCTCCCCTCTGATCATACGCTGTCTGGCATAGGAGATCGTCAGATCGTCCTTCGCCCTGGTAATGCCCACGTAGGCAAGTCTTCTCTCTTCCTCAATATCCATGGGATCATCGGACATGATCGTCATATAACTGGGGAAAATGCCGTCCTCTAACCCAGCCAGATACACATGGGGGAATTCCAGTCCCTTAGCCGAGTGCAAGGTCATCAGCAGTACCCGGTTGTCGGATTCGCCCACTTTATCGATGTCGGCGACCAGTGCCACTTCCTCCAGAAATTCGCCAAGAGACGGTTCGTCATGGGTCTCCTCATAAGCCACCACTTTGCTGACCAGCTCGTCGATATTCTCAATCCGGTCGGCCGCATCCTCCTCGTCTGACTCTTCCAGCTCCTTCACATATCCTGTTGACTCTAAAATATCCCGCACCAGTTCCTCCAGACTGTAAAACTCCAGCTTAGAGCGGAATGTCTGTATCATCGTTACAAAGGGCTTCAGCTTAGAGGCGCTTCTCCCGATCGTCATGATCTGATCCGCCTCTTTCAGCGCATCGTAAAAGCTGATCTGCCTGCTGTCGGCATACTCCTGTACCCTCACAATGGTAGTCATACCAATCCCGCGCTTCGGAATATTGATGATACGCTTCACGGCCACATCATCCCGCCCATTATCTATGGTCTTTAAATATGCCAGAATATCCTTGATCTCCCGTCTGGCATAGAAATTGACGCCGCCGATCACATCATACGGTATGCCTTCCATAATGAATTTCTCTTCCAACAGTCTGGCCTGCGCATTGGTCCTGTACAAAACCGCACACGCACCGTACTCTGCCGCACCACTCCTGGTCTTCGCCGCCACGTCGCCCGCTATATACTCCGCCTCCTCATATGCAGTGTCAAACTGCCTGAAATGAATGCGGTTTCCTTCCTTCTTATCTGTCCAGAGTGCCTTGTCCTTACGTCCTGTGTTATTTTTGATCACCGCATTTGCCGCATCCAGCACAATCTGCGTGGACCGGTAGTTCTGTTCCAGCTTGATTACGCATGCTTCCGGATACACTTTCTCAAAATCCAGAATATTACGGATATTTGCTCCACGGAACTTATAAATGGACTGATCGTCATCCCCTACCACACACAGATTGCGATACTTCCCCGCAAGCAGCCTGATCAGTTCAAACTGCGCCGTATTGGTGTCCTGATACTCGTCTACCATGATATAGCGAAACCTCTCCTGATAATTGTTCAGCACCTGCGCATCCGCCTTAAAAAGCTCCACCGTCTTCATGATCAGATCGTCAAAATCCAATGCATTATTCTTATGCAGGACCGCCTGATACTCCTTATACGCCTTGGCGATCCTGCTCGCATTATAGTCAAATCCCGCCTGCATCTCATACTGCAGCGGATCGATCAGTTCGTTCTTGGCTGAAGAGACAGCGCCAAGGATCGTCCGCTCCTTCAGCATCTTCGTGTCAATCTGCAGCTTCTTACAGACCTCCTTCATCACGCCCTTCTGGTCGTCTGTATCATAGATAGTAAAGTTATTGTCATACCCCAGCCTGTCAATGTATCTGCGAAGGATCCTCACACAGGTGGAATGGAATGTGGAGACCCATATCTGCTCCGCGCCGAAACCGACGATCTTGTCTACCCGCTCCCGCATCTCACCCGCCGCCTTATTGGTGAAGGTGATCGCCATGATCTGATACGGATTCACACCCTCCTCCTCGATCAGCCAGGCCACTCTATGTGTGAGCACCCTGGTCTTGCCGGAACCTGCGCCGGCCAGGATCAGGACCGGCCCCTGGGTCTGCATCACCGCCTGTTTCTGTCTCTCGTTTAACGTATCATATATGCTCATCTGTTCCCTGTTCCTTTATATAGAATCACGTGTACGGACGGCGCAGCAGGTGCGCGATCCTGATCGTCATCAAAACAATTTATTGCCACAGTTGCCACAGAATCTGGAACCTGTCGTGGGTGTGCCGCACTCAGGACAGAATTTCGGTCCGGCCTGTGCATTCTGCTGTACCGGCGCCGCTGCCCCTGCTCCTGCATTGACGTTCAGATTCATCTGGTTCACCATCTGCTGCCCGATCGCCATCCCCATCTGCAGTCCGACCATATCCGAGGCCATGCCTGAACCATGGCCGCCCTTCGCCATACTGTCAGCCGCCGCAATCTGCGTATATTTACCCATATCTCCGATCATGGACTGTGCTGCTGCCTTCTCCTGCATGCGCTTGATCTCTTCCGGATAGGAAAAGCTCTCAATGGTAAAATCAGTAATGCCGATACCTAGTTTGCGCATATCCGAATCCAGATCTGATTCGATCCCCTTCGCTATGCTCCTGGCATCCGCCTGCAGGTTGAACATATCCCTGCCTTCTTTGCTGATCCAGCTCATCAGCAGCTGATCCAGACTGGCAATGATGCGTGCCTTCACATCCTCTACGGTATACCGCTGTCTGATGCCGGCCAGCTTCTCGATCATCACCTCATGTTCTGCCACCCGGCAGTTGAAGGTGCCGAAAGCCCTGATCGGCATGCCGCCCGGCAGTCCCGGCGCCTGCAGATTAATGGCATTCTTAGTCCCCCATTTCACCAGCAATTCTTTGGTATTGATAAAAAGCACCTCTGCCCGCAGCGGCGTATTGAACCCGAAGCGGAAACTCTTCAGCGTCGTCAAAAACGGAATGATATCCGATTCAATATCATAATCACCGTCTTCCTCGAAGATTCCCTCCACTCTGCCGTTATACAGAAAAACCGCATCCTGTCCCGGACGAATGATCAGCCTGGATCCCTTCTTGATCTCCTCATTCTGCCATTTATAGAATATAACACCCTCATCGCTCTCGTTCCACTCCACCAAATTGGAAAACTGATTCTTCAAAAATCCCATGACTAGTCATCCTCCATTCTATTTGAAAAAAAAATACCGATTAAAAAAACATGAAATCAGTATAGCACAGACTGTAATTTCTCCACAAGTTTTTTACGCCACTTATTGCGCACCGATCACGATCCCTGCAATAATGACCGCCGCACAGATCATCTTATGCGTCGTATTCTTCTCTTTGAACAGATAACGGCCGGCCAGGATCGTCACGATGCACCCTGCCTGCTTCAGCAGTGTCATCACGGTGATCCTGCTTTCTGGCATGCCATTGGCGATGAAAAGCGCCCTATCCGCGATCACAAACAAGATACTCAGCATCCATACCCACTTATTGCATATCACGCTCCGCAGCCTCACCGGTGTACGTGAGATCAGAATGTACAGCAGATAAAGCAGGACCAGGAACAGCATATACCAAAACTGCAGCTGCGTACTGCTGATATCCTTCATCAAGATCTTGTCCAATAATCCTGATAATGCGTTCAGCATACAGGAGGCAAATGCCATCACTATGTATAGCTTTCCTACTCCCTGCTCTTTTGTCTCTGCCGCCCGATCTTTACCCCGCAGTTCCTTGAACCGTCCCGGCCTGTATTTCAGCAAGAGCAGTCCCACCGACACCAAGACAAGCCCTGTCACTTGATACGCATTCAATACCTCATGCAGCACGATCACACCGAGCAGCATGGCAAACATAACACGAGAAAGATCCAGCACCCCATAAAGGCTGATCGGCATTTTCTTGATCGCCTTAAAACTGAACATCCATGCGAGAAAAATGACAAATGATTTTATTCCTATGTAAAGATAGAACTTCGGCTCCAGTCCCGTGGCATTTCGTACCCCCGGCAGCACGATCAGGAAGGAAAGAAAGGTATACATAAACAATACCTCTATGGTAGAGTTTTTCTCCAAAGCCTTCTTTTTCAATATTTCTCTGACGCCTTTTAAAATTCCATACAATAAAACCAACGGTATCCATAACATTTTTTTAATTCATCCAATCTTTTGCTTTTCTTTTTGCTCATTTGCTGTTATAATAATCACATGCGGATATAGTTCATCGGTAGAACGCCAGCTTCCCAAGCTGGAGAGGCGGGTTCGATTCCCGTTATCCGCTTGTTGAAACTCTTGATTCTCCAGAATTTTCAGAATAGTTGAATATCTAGATCTATCAACGAGCCAATCAAATACACTTTTGATTGGTTTTATTTTATGGTCAGATCAGCCATATCACTTCACCGCCTTCTCCTTCCCTGCTTTATACGGATGCCTCTCCGTAAATCCTTTTCCGTGCATCATCAACATCGATTTTACCACTTTGCATGATGAACCGCAATTTTCCATAATACATTTATAGGCACCGGGAACAAAAATAAAGACATTTCAAAGAGTAAATTCCTTGAAACGCCTTCATTTATAGCCTTTACAAAGCTGATGACGGGAATCGAACCCGTGACCTCCGCACTACCAATGCGACGCACTACCGACTGTGCTACATCAGCTTATCTAACAAATAATTAAACTGTAGTGGATCTCTATCAATGCGACGCTCTACCGACTGTACTACAGCAACATACTAGCAGTGACCACTTCTCTAATCACCGAGTCATAGTATAGCACAGGCATTTCTGCTTTGTCAAGCATCATATATCCTCAATTACTGATTAATTTCATCGTCCTGTCTCACAATGCTCATATTAAAGATCCCTTTTATCTCAGCAATCTTCTTTTGCACCGAACCGTTTACGCTTTCCGACTTTCTCAGACTTTTATCTGAAATCTCATAGATATATTCGCTGGCATTTCCCTCCAGGGAGACATTATGTACACGCATCAAAGCCTTGCCTGCAAATAACGCTGTCATACTCGCCTCAACCTCTTCTTCCGCCTCGATACTGCAGTTGATGATAAACATGATCCTCTCGTTATTTCTCACAAACCCGAACAGCAGCAGGAATACAAAGATGACCGCCGAGCCGATCGCAGCAATCATATGATCCGACACCCCGCAGCAGATTCCCACCGCGATCGCCCAGAAAATATACGCCGTATCCCGCGGATCCTTGATCGCCGTACGAAACCTTACGATCGACAGCGCGCCTACCATACCCAATGACAACGCAATATTATTACCTATCACGCTCATGACCAGTGTTGAGATCAGTGTTAGCATCACAAGTGACACATTAAACCGTTCACTGTATACAGTCCCGGAATGAGAGACCCTGTAAGAAATATAGATCAGGCATGCAATGATTGCCGCAGCCGCAAAATTCAGGATCACTTCATCCAACGTCATTCCTTCTGTTGTATTTACCAAACTTTCATATAGCAGTTCTTTCATCTTTACCTCCATTCCGAAGCGTTTTACGCTGAGGACGCGGGCAGAATTTCGGATTCTTACCCTTTATGTTCTCGAACAGCGCAGCAAGTGCACTGTTCTGACCGACAGTTATATTTCATATTCTCTTGCTGACCATTCTTGCCAGACAGTACTTGCTGCTGGATACCGGCATGCCTTCAAACCGATTCAGCTCATTTTTGACAGAGGTGAACAGAAATCCGCTGAATTTCACTTCCAGAGTATTTTCCAAAGCACTTCTGACCGGATACAGCACCAGATTCTTGTCAAAGATATTGTAATTTGCCTCCCCGGAACGCAATCCAGTGTCAAACGTGACCCGCGTATCGTTGTGCTCCAGATAATAGGCAAACCTGTCGTACTCCACAATGCACTTGGGCCGATAGCACTTTGTGACCATAAAAGTATAAAGCCACAGCGCCAACTCCTCATTGCGGTCTTGCAGAAATCTATACCTGCCGCAGATCATCTGCTCTGCCTCTTCTCTGTTTAAAATCAGGGATCGTTTTCTCTGGACAGTTCCTTTCTTTTCTTTCAATTCCAGCTTTACCGTATCTTCCTGCGGGTCATACAGACGAAGTCGTATCTTCTGTCGTTCGTTATACCCGTCGATCTTATCCTCATAATCCGTATCAAAGGGCGTGTCAAAATACAATGACCGCACCAGGTACCCGTCTCGTCCATTATGACGGTCACATCGCATGATCGAGGCCAATCTCCGTTTTAATCCGGCAATCTCATGCGGGCTTATCTGATATTTGATCTCTCTTCTGCTCACGTCTATCATCTGGCGTCTCTTCCTATTACCTTCCTTAGCTTTGTCTTGATCCGCTGCAGCGCGTTATCCGTGGACTTATCGTCCCTTCCGAGCACCTTGGCAATCTGCTGGTAGCCCATCCCCGTCAGGTAAAGATCCAGTACCTGTTTTTCAAAATTACTCAATTCCCGCTCTATCGTCTGCTCTAACTGTATCACGTTTTCCCTGTCGATCACCATATCTTCCGGGCTCTGTCCCGCCGCATCAGAGATCATATTGACAAGCTCTTCCTCTTCCCCGTCGCGATTTCTGACCACACTTCCATGCAGGGATATATAAGTGTTTAGCGGCATATGTTTCTGCCTTCTGGATGCCTGTACCGCTGTATACATCTGCCTTGACACGCACAGATCCGCAAATGTGAGGAAGCTGGCATCTCTGCCACTGTCATAATCTCGCAGCGCCTTAAAAAGTCCGATCATCCCTTCCTGGATCAGGTCGTCACTGTCCGCGCCCAGAATATACATGGATCTGGCCTTGCTGCGGACCAGATTCTTATATTTATTCATCAGATATTCCGTGATACTTTCCTCTCCGTCTCTCAGTCGGCCGATAAGCTCTTCATCACTGTAATTGCCATACTCTTTATCCATAACTTTGCGTTCACATTATTCCTTTTCGTAAGTTTGGTGCGCTTCATAAATTACCGTCCGCATTGTTTCCAGAGACCGATGCTGTCTCCACTGTCTCTTCCTCATAATGCTGCACCAGTTCGGACGCAAAATGTTCTGCTATGATCTGATATCCCTCATGATTTCCGTGCACGCCGTCCGGAATATAGTCCGCGACAACATTCGCGTCATGAGAATCCAGAATATTGGAGTTATATAAGTCGATCACGTCATAATCATATTCTTTCGCCAATGTTTTGATCACATCCACATACTTTTGCTGTGGCAAGAGATAATCCCTTTCCTTCATCAGATAATCCTGCAGCACATTTGGCAGCGGTGTCGCAAAGAAAACCTCCGTATCGGGATATTTTTCTTTAATTCCTTTCATCAACTCATTCAGATCACCGCAGAAAGTACGATACTTCCTCTCTTCCAGATTCCCGAATTCCTTATCGGAAGCACAGAAAGCATCATTTGTCCCTCCCATCACGATAATGATATCCGTATCCTCCGGAATCTCCTGATAACGGTCCACGTATGCATCTGCCCAATATCTGCCGATCGAAGAACCGCCAATTCCCAGATTATAGACTTCTTCAGCTCCCAGCAATTCTTTCAGGCGGGCCGGATATGCATACTGCTGGTATCCTTCTTCTCCCTCCAGATTGGCCGCCGCCGTGATGCTGTCTCCCAGACAGGCGATCCTGACCCCTGAAAAATCCGTCTTATTCTCGGCGATCCGCTCCCTGTCCGCCTGATTGACTTCCAGCGTTTCTTCCAAGGAGGTACGCAGTTGTCTGCGTTCGTTCAGAGACATTTCTTCCTGCTTATAGATCGATCTCCATTCATCAAATATGCTGCTGTCCGTCATGGTGCCATCATAATAATTGATCTCATCATTGCCGGAAACGTTTCTTCCGATCCGAGGGATCTCATTGCCAAATATATCCACATTACCGGATACCGTGCCATTGGCCGACACTGTACCATTTCCTGTAATGAACTCATTGGAAGAAACGATCCCATTTCCCGTAACATTCCCATTTGAAGACACCGAATCATTTCCGGATACAGTACTGTTTGAAGACACCGATCCGTTCCCGGATACAGTACTGTTTGAAGACACCGATCCGTTCCCGGATACCGTGCCGTTTGAAGACACCGATCCGTTCCCGGATACCGTCTGTTCACTGCTTTGTATTCTGCTGATAAAACGCTCTAATTCTTCTTTATCCTCTGCAAGCTCCAGAATCTCCGTCCTCATCTGGGCCACACGCGCATGTGCCTCCTCATTCCGAACCATCATCCGGGCCAGTTCCAGTTCCTCCTGCTCTCTGGCAAGCTGCCTCCTTGTATCGTATATGTCATAGGCTTTCAGGCCGACAGCCGCCGTTAAAACTGCTGTCAGCATAAAGATAAACACTACTAAGATTTCATTTAACTTCTTCATCTATTTACTTGGACTCACTTCCTGTTTATCCCAAACGCTGTCTCACGATCTCATACGCCAGCACGCCCGCCGCCACCGAAGCATTGAGAGAATCAATATTCCCCCGCATTGGAATGGAAGCTGTGAAGTCACACTTCTCTTTCACCAGTCTGCCCACACCGTTTCCTTCACTGCCGATCACCAACCCGACAGGTCCCTTCAGATCCAGGTCATACATCCGCGTCCCTTCCATATCCGCGCACACAAACCACAATCCTTCTTTCTTCAGCTCTTCGATCGTCTGCCCCAGATTCGTCACCCGGGCCACCGGTGTGTAGTTGAGCGCCCCGGCAGAAGCCTTCGCCACCGTCGCTGTCAGACCAACAGCACGGTTTTTCGGAATGATCACTCCATGGGCGCCTGCCAGATTGGCCGTGCGAATGATGGCCCCCAGATTATGAGGATCTTCTATGCCGTCCAACAGGAAGAGAAAAGGCGCTTCTCCCTTATCCTTCGCGGCAGACAAGATGTCCTCCACCTCCGCATAGGCGCAGGCCGCCGCATAGGCGATCACACCCTGATGCTTCCCTGTCTCCGAAAGCTGATCCAGACGCTCCCTCGCCACATACTTGATCAGAGTGCCGTGTTTGGCTGCCTCCCGCTTGATAGTCAGCACCGGCCCGTCCTTACAGCCATCCTGCACATACAGCTTGTCTATCGTCCTGCCGGAACGAAAAGCCTCGATCACGGCATTGCGACCTTCTATTGCAAAACGCTCCGTCTCGTCTCCTGCTTCCCGCATTTCCACATCATGGGCATTCTGCCGCTTTACCGCACGGTCCTCCCCTTTATGAAAACTTCTGTTATTCATTCTCTCATTGATTCCTCTCTTTTATCCACATAATCTCCCGGACTTTCCCCTGCACTTCTCAAAGCCATTACCGATTTCACGATATACCATCCGTCAGCACTGCTTTCACTTCTATATCTCCATTCCCGTCCTGACAATAGCCTCCCGGATCAGATACAGCATCCGCTCCTGCCTGCCCTGCAGATACAGATAACCACACAGCGCTTCCATCCCGGTAGCTTTGCGGTACTCGATGATGGAGGCATTCTTGGCCGAAGTGTAAGATTTGGCGTTGCGCCCTCTATGATAGACCGCCGTCTCCTCCTCCGTCAGTTCCTCTTCCAACGCATCGATCATTCTGGCCTGCTCTCTGGCATTCACATAGGCCACTGTCTTCCTATGGAGCTTGTTGGCGGAGCTGTTGCCCCGCTCCACCACGATAGTCCGAATCACCAGATCATAGATGGCATCCCCGATATAAGCCAGAGTCAGTGGAGAATAAGTTCTGATATCCGTCTCCTTGCAGGCAAACTCCCTTTTGATGGCCTCCAGTATCGTTACGCTCTCTTCCATTTCACACCCTCGCGTGTATCTTCCAGTATGATACCCTGGGCCGCCAGCGTATCCCTGATCTCGTCCGCTCTCGCAAAGTTCTTCGCTTTTCTTGCCGCCTGCCGCTCCAAGATTAATTCTTCAATCTGCGCATCCAGGATTTCTTCCTGCTTATCCACGATCAGCCCGCAGATATCGGACAACAGCACGATCTCGTCTTTGACTGCCTGCACAAAAGCTCTGCCGGCGCTTTCCGACACATGAGTATTGGCAAATTTGACCAGATCAAAGATCGCAGAGATCGCGTCCGCCGTGTTAAAGTCATCATCCATGGCTGTGTCAAACTGTGCGATATACCTTTTCGCCTCTTCCATCAGCTTCCGCTCATTTTCAGACATCTCCCCGTCTGCCGCGCTTTTCATGAGATAATTCAGATTGGCGACGCTGGTGACGATCCGTTCCAGACCGTTCTTGGCCGCCTCCATCAGTTCCGCGCTGAAATTCAGCGGGCTCCTGTAATGAGCCGAGAGCATGAAGAAACGCAGCACCTGCAGATCATATTTCTCACTGATGTCTCTGACCGTGAAGAAATTTCCCTCTGACTTGGACATTTTCTTATTGTCGATATTTAAGAATCCGTTGTGCATCCAGTATTTTGCAAATTCTTTATCGTTGGCTGCCTCCGATTGGGCGATCTCGTTCTCATGGTGGGGGAAGATCAGATCCTCGCCGCCGGCATGGATATCAATCTCGTCTCCCAGATACCGCTTACTCATGACAGAGCACTCGATATGCCAGCCCGGACGTCCCTCGCACCAGGGAGACTCCCAGTAAGGCTCTCCTTCTTTCTTAGGCTTCCACAGCACGAAATCAAGCGGATCCTGCTTCTGGTCCTCCCCGGACACCAGCAGGGAACGGCCGCCGCTGCGAAGATCATCCAGATTCTTATGGGACAGTTTCCCGTACTGCCCAAAGCTTCTGGTCTTGAAATACACCGTGCCGTCCTGCGCCACATAAGCATGATCCTTGTCGATCAGCGTCTTTATCATCTCGATCATGCCCCCGATCTCCTCCGTCGCCTTCGGATGCGTGGTGGCCGGCCTCACGTTGAGCGCCTGCATGTCCTTTTTACACTCCTCGATATAACGCTCGGAAATCACGGAAGGGTCCACCCCTTCCTCATTCGCCTTCTTGATAATTTTATCATCCACATCGGTAAAATTGGAGACATAATTGACCGCATAACCCTTGTGCTCCATATAACGCCTGGCCGTATCAAAAACGATCATCGGCCTCGCATTCCCGATATGGATCAGATTATACACCGTAGGCCCGCACACGTACATACTGACCTTCCCTTCCTCCAAAGGTACGAATTCTTCTTTCTGTCTGGAAAGTGTGTTAAAAATTCTCATATGCTCTGTCCCTCCTGTATACTCTGTAACGCAATGTTCCCTGCCTGTTCTCTCTACTTTAGTAGTCTGCCCTTATATCCTTTTCCTGAGTTCCTTCAGTTCCTGCTCCAAATCCAGCAGACGGTTCGTCAATTCCGTATTGGCCCGCTGCAGGTTGACAATATCTTCCCGCACCGGATCCGGCAGATTCACCTGATCCAATTCCTCCTGCGGAAAAGACTGATTGTTGCGCTTCACTACCTGACCAGGCACTCCCACTACCGTGGAATTGGGCGGCACTTCCTTCAACACTACGCTGCCGGCACCGATCTTACTGTTATCCCCGATCTTAAAAGACCCCAGCACCTTCGCCCCAGTGCTGATCATCACATTATTGCCGATGGTCGGGTGCCTCTTGCCCTGTTCCTTGCCGGTTCCGCCCAGCGTCACCCCCTGATACAGTGTCACGTTATCACCGATCACTGTCGTTTCCCCGATAATAACGCCGTTGCCGTGGTCAATGAAAAAGCCTTTCCCGATCTTGGCCCCGGGGTGAATCTCTATCCCCGTCTTTCTGGATCCCTTCTGGGAGATCCATCTGGCCAGGAAAAAATGCCTGCGCAGATACATCTTGTGCGCCAGTCTGTAATATAGCATCACCTTAAAACTGGGATACAAGAAAACTTCCATGTTAGAATGGATTGCCGGATCCCGCTCGCGGATGATCCTGATCTCTTCCTTAATATTCTGTACAAAACCCATACCGTATTCCTTCTTCATTTCAAATCCGATCAAATGATACCATACCCATACCACATCTCCCCGGCTCCATGGAACTATCACGGACACTTCCCTGTGATATAAAAATCCGCGGCTTCCGTCCTACTCCCCTTGGGAAATAGAGACGAAATGATCCGCGGTTCCACTCTACTTAAAGATTGCCCGAAAGCACTCTTCCACTCATAACCGATAACGGGGTTTAACCGGGCATCTGCCGGACTCCGGGGCGCACTTTCCCATTCGATCCGCAAGAACCGCTTACAGCCGGCGGCGATTCCTCTCTGCTGCTTCTTAAATGGTACTCTTCCCTTTCCACGTCCATCTGCGCACTGTCTGTTGCACTGTGTACAGTATCATTTATTTCTGCTAATAGGATATGCAAAAACAGCCGTTTTGTCAACCAGATTTTGCTGTCAGCGGCAAAGAAATGTTACCATTCACGGTTCAGGAATGCGCCAAACTGCGCATTCCGTGAGAATATGATTCAGGAGTGAGGGGCGATTTTTGCGGAGCAAAATTCTTAAGTATCGCCCCGAATCGTTACTATGAGCGGCCCTTGGTCCGTGAACAGTAACAAGAAATCCATCTTAAGCGAATCTTTGCCTATTCCTCATACCGGACTGTCTCTTCCGTATACTTTCTGTCCATATCATGGCGGATCTTCCGATTTGCCACACTGTCAAACAGAATGGAGAAATCATAGTCCTCTGGATACAGTTCATCAGCCGCCACATGCAGTTTCACTCGCTTATGATTGATCCAGATCTTCTTGTCGGGCATCTGCACCCGCAGAACCCCTTTCTCATTGATGGGCACACACACGATCCCAATCTTTTTATCCGGATAGACCATCACGCTGTCTCCCCGCTTGTATTTCCGACTCAGACCCGTGGCGCGTTTTCCCTGTCTGTTCTTTGTGATCTTAGCCGTCACCGCCTTCTTTATCTCGCTCTCCTGCGACCGGAACCGGTATCCGTCAACTGCCTCCTCCCCGTAAGCGGCCGCTACTGCCGTCCGCAGCATTTCCTGCGGCATTCCCAGCCGATCCGCGATATAGAAGGCACAGCTCTCTCCGGCTTCCCCGATCACCATCTGATAGGTAGGACTGAGCGTTTCCCTATCAAAAGTCATCCGCGCATTGCACATGTCCTCTGTCTGTCCTGCATACTCCTTCACTTCCGGGTAGTGGGTCGTCACAAGAAAAAGTGCACCACTCTTACGCAGCTGTTCCAAAATGGCGATGGCGATTCCCATCCCCTCTGCCGGGTCGGTGCCGGATCCCAGTTCATCCATGATCACAAAACTCTCACGGTCCACTTCCCGCAGCACTTCCAGCACATTGGTGATATGGGCGGAAAAGGTGGACAGATTCTCCGCCAGATCTTGCCCGTCGCCGATATCGCTGAGATAGGCGTTGTTCATACAGATATCCGCCTCCTCACAGGCCACATGAAGCCCACACTGCGCCATCATGCAGCTTAGCATAACAGTCTTGATGGCCACCGTCTTTCCTCCCGTATTCGGGCCGGTTATGACGATCCCCCGCGCCTGCTCCCCGATCTCGAACTGCAGCGGCACATTGACATCCTTATCCATCAACGGGTGTCTGGCATTCTTCAGCACGATCCTGCGTTCTGTATTGATCGCCGGCTCCACCGCTCCCATATCAATACTCAGCTTTCCTTTGGAAAAGATAAAATCCAGTTTCTCGATCATGGATATATTCCTGTTCATGGCCCCGGCTGCCGTGGCGACCATCGCCGTCAGAGTATACAAAATCCGATATATCTCATTCTCTTCGCTGATCTTAAGCTGCTGCAATTCTTCATAGAATCTGGCCACTCCTGCCGGCTCTATAAAAAGCGTGCTGCCCGTAGAAGACTTGTCGATCACGCTGCCGGCCACCTTGAACTTATATTCCTTTTTCACCGGGACACAGAGCCTGCCATTGCGGAAGGTACAGTACTGGTCCGCCATACAGGCCTTCTCGGCGCGCATGACCTGTTCCGCCTTCTGTTTCATCTGTTCCTCACATTTTAAGATCTGTACTCTGATCTGTAGCAATTCTTTGGATGCGTGGTCATCCACCTCTCCTCCTCTGATCTGCCTTCCGATCTCTTCCCGCACCTCTTCCACCGCATCCAGATCTTCTTCATAATAAGCGAGCTGATTCTCGTACATTTTTCCTCGCTTCAGATAATCCTTTAATCGGCTTACCGCTGCCAGTACCCTTTCTACCCGCTCCAGCTGGTGCGGTGTAAGGCAGTTTCCCTTCTCCGCGATCTGCATGATCTCCCGGATCTCATCTACGTTCTGCAAGGGCGGCGTTCCCAGCTTCTCGATCATATCTCTGCTGTCCGTCGTATCCCGCAACTGCTTTCCAAGCTCCCTCTCCGCCAGATAGACCCCTGCTTCTTTTATACTCTCTTTGGCCTTTCCCGTCACTGCCAGTTCTGACCAGATCATCTTGATCTTATCAAATTCAATCTGTTTTTCCGTATCCATTCTGTCCTGCTCCTTTTTCATAAAGATTATTCTACCTGTGCGGTTGCAATCCACTTCCAAATGAGCAAAACACGGATGCGTAAGCAAATGCAAGAGTGCATAAGCACGAGTTTTGCGAATGCGAAAGTCAGGTTGAACGCTCTTTGGAGCGTCCAACTGCACAGGTAAAAATCGTCATCGCCCTACAAATTACCGCATAAATGTACAGCGTCCTCTGCAGTCACCACACCTGCCATCAAAACGACAACGGCACGTTCCCTGCAGCAGATCATGAAAAATCACAGGTATCTCCTATGCAAAAAAAGACCATGGCTGCCGTATAAACGTCAATACCATGATCTATCATCCTCCTCTGCGTTATGTCAGACAAAACACGCCGTGAGAAAAAAGAACATACAACAGCATGGCCAGACAGCCATGCCTATCCTGTCTTAAGATCTATACCATAATATTAAGCAATTGTAAGGCGAAAATACTGGCAGTTCCACTTCTTCTGCCAGCTATGGGCAGACTCCCACACGGTGAAACTCTCCCCTGCCATCCATGCGGCCTGCCGGACGGTAAGCTATGCATCATGACGATTTACTATGAAAATCTTCGACTTTCATAGCATTGATGGCCATGCGGCCTGCCGGACGGTAAGCTATGCATCATGACGATTTACTTTGCAATTTTCTCCATTACAATAACACTTAACATACAAAAATCCTCCTGTAACTTAGTTCTTTGAAAATTATACACGCCTCTGCGGACAGTGTCAACCCTTACATCCAGGGCACCGTGAATAGTAACCCTTTTCCTCTTCGCCATACACCTGTCGGCTGTACACCTCCCTCGGACTCGTCAACAGACAGATCGCCTGGGCAGAGATCCCCTCACCGGCACCGGTAAAGCCAAGTCCTTCCTCGGTCGTCGCCTTCACGTTGACCTGCTCTGTCTCTATCTTCAGCGCATCGGCGATATTGGCCCGCATCTGTTCGATATGCGGCCTCATCTTTGGCGCCTGCGCGATAATGGTAGCGTCGATATTCTCGATCAGGAATCGGTTCTCCTCCAGCAGTTCTCCCACATGGGTAAGCAGCTTCATCGATGAGATCCCCTTGTAGGCAGGATCGGTATCCGGAAAATGCTTCCCGATATCCCCCAGCGCCGCAGCTCCTAACAGCGCATCCATAATAGCATGCAGCAATACGTCCGCATCCGAATGGCCCAGCAGTCCCTTCTCATAAGGTATCTCCACACCGCCCATGATCAGCTTGCGGTCCTGCACCAATCTATGCACATCATAACCCATTCCAATTCTCATCTTGTTATCCACACCTTTCCCTTCATCGATCAAAACTTCCGCCTGCGACATAGCACATCGGCCGCTTACTGTCTCTCCATGATAAACGACAGCAGCCTGTCCGCCACATCTTCTTTGCTCATGATCGGCAACTGTACCGTCTCGTCCGCCGTCAGGAACGTCACCACATTCGTATCGGTGCCGAAGCCGGCGCCCGCCTGCTTGAGATTATTAGCCACGATCATATCGATATTCTTCTTCTCCAATTTGAGTCGGGAATTCCCCAGCATATGCTCGGTCTCCATGGAAAAGCCGCACAGAAACTGTCCGTTCCTGCGATGCGCCCCGAGATAAGCCAGGATATCTTCCGTCCGTTCCAGCTCGATGGTCATCTCGCCGTCCTTCTTCTTCAGCTTCTCATCCGCCGTCACGCTGGGCCGGTAATCGGCCACAGCAGCAGCCTTGATGATAATATCCTGATCCCGCGCATTCTCCTTCACCGCCTGCGCCATGTCCGCCGCAGACACGACCGGAAGCAGTCTGACACCCTTCGGCGGCTCCAGATTCACTTTGCCCGATACAAGCGTCACATCTGCCCCACGAAGCATTGCCGCCCTGGCGATGGCATAGCCCATCTTGCCGGTGGAATGATTGCTGATATAGCGCACCGGATCGATCTTCTCACGAGTAGGTCCTGCCGTCACCAGTACCCGTTTCCCTGCCATATCCTTAGGTGTCAAAGCCTTGACGATCGCTTCATACAATACTTCCGGCTCGGGCATCTTGCCCGCCCCCGTATCGCCGCAGGCCAGATAGCCGTCTGCCGGCGTGATCACCTCCATGCCGTATCGTTTCAGGATCTCCATATTGTCCTGCACAACGGGATTCTGATACATTCGCGTATTCATGGCCGGGGCAAAGATCTTCGGACAGGTGCAGGCCAGCAGCGTCGTGGTCAGCATATCGTCCGCGATCCCGTGAGCCGCCTTAGCGATCACGTTGGCCGACGCCGGTGCCGTCAGAAAGACATCCGTCTGCTTCGCCAGTGACACATGCTCCACCTGAAACTCAAAATTTCTGTCAAAAGTATCTACCAGACATTTATTGCCCGTCAACGATTCAAATGTGATCGGATTGATAAAATTCGTGGCGTTCCGGGTCATGATCACCGTCACATCCGCGTGTTTCTTGGCCAGCATACTGGCCAGCGATGCGATCTTGTATGCCGCGATGCTGCCGGTCACTCCCAATACGATATGTTTTCCTTCCAACATGATCCATTCCTCCGTTCTTTCTTCCATTCCAAAGCACTTTGCTCTGAGAACGCGAGCTGAATTTATGTAACAATTCAGCCACATGATATTTCGCGAGTAAAATCGCTCTGTGTGCGATTTTACGAGTTGTGAAAGCGCCAAAATGCGACTTTAGAGCATTTTGTGTGCATCAGTCGTAACAGGAAAGCCGAAGGCTGAACTGTTACGAATTTATTCAACCTTCTCTTCAATTTACGTAATGCAATACCCCGCCGCAAGCAGCGAGGTATTCTGTATTTATCTCGAAATTATGTTCCGCGCCTAAACTGCGCAACTTCTGCACTCCTTAATTCTCTGCATTCTTTCTATATATAATACCCAGACCTTTCAGCGTCAATTCATTATCGCATACAATCTTTCGCTTGCAGTGGGGCACAATGCTTCCGGCCAGCCCTCCCGTCGCCACCACCGGCGCCTCGTAGCCAAGTTCCTCATAGATACGCTCGATCATGCCATCCAGACAGGCCGCCTGCCCCATCACGATACCGCTCTTCATACAGTCAATGGTGTTCCTGCCGATCACTTTCTTCGGCGCCTCCAGGCTGATCCTCGGTAACTGGGAAGTCCGGTTGACCAGCGAATCCAGGGAAACTTTGACACCCGGCAGGATCATACCGCCGATATAATTCTTCTTCTGATCGACCACACTGATCGTCGTTGCCGTCCCCATATCGATCATGATGATAGGCGCGCCGTAATACTGCAGGCCCGCTACCGCATTGACCACCAGGTCGGAACCCAGCTGCCCCGGATTATCCATCAGGATATTCAGACCTGTTTTCAGGCCAGGCCCCACCAGAAGGGGTGTCTTGTGAAACAACTTCTCCAGGGCGGATTTCACGATATTATTGAGCGGAGGTACCACTGAGGAGATAATGCTTCCGCTAATATCCTCCAACCCAATGTGATACAGGTCGAAAAGAGTCCGAAACTCCACCACATACTCCAGTTCCGTGCCGGCCAGATTCGTGGAAACGCGTTCCACGAAACATACCTTCTCTCCATCGATACAGCCGATCACAATATTTGTATTTCCAATATCAATCGCCAAGATCATATCTATGCCCTTCCTTCTGCATTCTAAATCAAACCCTGTCTCCAAGATGATTCCCACTGCCGTCTGCAGTAAACTATATTGTCATCCGTTCCATGCTATGCGCACTCTTCTATGCCTTCTGCTTCGCATAGACGGGCTTCACACGTGTCAGCGCAAATCCCACACCCGCAACGATAATGGCTGCTACCACTGCCTCCACCACACCGTTGAAAGTCACGACGCCCATGATCACGTCAAGCACTGCTTCACCTGCCACACCTACTGCCTGTGCGTAGGCATCTTTATATAAGATAAAAATACCGCTCATCACGAAAAGCGTATTCGTATATGCCCCGGCAAGCCCTGCATAGGCCAGAGCGATATTCGCCGACCCTTTGTTCCGGCCGCTGACTGTCAGCACCACCATCAATACACAGCCTGCCGCCACGCCGATGACAGTGTACACCGCCGCGTGCAACACATCCGGCAGCAGCCGTATCAAAAAAGCTCTCAGAGAAATACATAAGATCAAAGATGCCAGCCCATTGACCACAATCCTTCCTGTCTGCCTCTCGTCCTTTAAGGTCCTGCGGATCAGGAGATAAATAAAATAGGGCACGATCCCTACAAGTATTCTCGGCACGAAACAGATGTACAGGCTCTTAAAGATGCCCGAAACGCCGACTGCATTGTAGGCCAGCACTGGCGAAAACACAAAAGCCGATGCCGTAGCTGCCTTAAACGTGTTGTTGATAAAGCTGGTCAATCCGAAAACAAATCCTAAAAATGCACCTTTCTTCGGTCCAAGAAACAGCGCTCCCAGGATCACCGGGATATGAATGATCGTCGCATTGATCACGACAAGCGGGATATACCCCAGCGGTGTGAATGCCATAATAACGATTATGGCAGTGAACAGTGCCGTCAGCACCAGTTCGTAGGTTTTTTCATTTTTCATGGTACAATTCCTCCTGTTATTATTCTCATTGGCGGCGGCTGTCCGGAAGGACGGCCGCCATTCGAGATACAATACGGTGTCATCATACCACGTTGATAAAATTTTGACAATATTTTTTTATACCACTTTGCTCATACAGATCTGCCTTCTCTCTTATCTCTTCAAAATCGCTCTTGCAAGTCGCCTCGGACAGTGATACAATCGTGGAAATTGTACTAAAAGAAAGGCCTTTTCCATGAGCGCAAAAGATACCAAGATCACGCAGTCAACAGAAAACAAGATCACCGAGGGAGTCATCTGGAAACAGCTGCTCCTGTTTTTCTTCCCGATCTTATTCGGGACGCTTTTCCAGCAGCTCTACAATGCGGCGGATGCCGTGATCGTGGGCCGTTTCGTGGGTAAGGAAGCGCTCTCCGCCGTGGGCGGCGGCACCGGTACGGTCATCAATCTGCTGGTCGGTTTCTTCGTTGGTCTGTCCAGCGGCGCCAGCGTAGTGATCTCCCAATATTATGGCGCCAGGAAAGCCGAACTGGTAGATTATGCGGTGCATACGGCCATTGCATTCAGTATCCTGGGCGGCTTCGTGCTGATGGTAGGCGGTATCCTGACCGCACCGGCCATCCTCACTGCCATGGATACCCCGGAAGATGTATTGGCCCCATCCATCCTCTATATCCGCATTTACTATGTCGGGACCATCGGTAATCTGATCTATAATGTGGGCGCTGGCATTCTGCGGGCCGTGGGCGATTCCAGACGGCCTCTTTATTTTCTGGTCGCAAGCTGCTTTACCAACATCCTGCTCGATCTGCTTTTGATCGTCTGCTTCGATCTGGGCGTGGCAGGCGCAGCCATCGCTACCATCTGCTCCCAGGCTTTGAGCGCCCTGCTGGTGATCCTTGTACTTTTACATGTAAAGGACATGCATCGGCTGGAACTGCGCAAGATTCGTATCGACCGCAAGATGCTGCACCGGATCGTCCTCATCGGGTTTCCCGCCGGACTGCAGTCCGTTATGTACAGCCTGTCCAATATCATCATCCAGGCTGCCATCAACGGGCTGGGGACAGACACCGTGGCCGCCTGGACCGTATATGGCAAGATGGATGCCCTTTTCTGGATGACGATCAGCTCTTTTGGCATCGCCATCACCACTTTTGCCGGACAGAATTATGGAGCAGGCAAGCTGGACCGGGTCCGCAAAGGGATCAGCAGCTGTCTGGCCATGTGTTTCGGATCCACCATCCTGATCAGTATTCTGTTGACCATCGGCGGCCATTTTCTTTACAGCCTCTTTACCTCGGATCCTGAAGTATTGCGAATCGGTATGCAGATCGTGCATTTCCTGGTGCCCACTTTCGTGACTTATGTCTGTGTAGAAGTGCTTTCCGGCGCCCTGCGCGGTGTGGGCGACTGCTGGATCCCAACCCTCATCTGCTTAAGCGGCATCTGCGTGATCCGTATTCTGTGGATCATACTGGCCGTACCCAAAAGACCGGATGTCTATACCATGACCTTCAGTTATCCGCTCACCTGGACTATCACCAGTGTGCTCTTTATCGTGTACTATTGCTTTTTCAGTAAGATCAGGGTTTTCCGAAAGAACCATGGAAACCCATAAGCTTAAATATCTACTGTGACATGCTTTACACTCACTGCAGAATCCGCTATAATATTTGCTGTAATCTGTTACCGTTCTCTGTTGCAACACAGTGAACAGCTGTTAGTTCCGGACCGGCGCTATACGACATGAATATACGGACTCCGGAATAATAAGCCAATGAAAGTACAAATACACGGAGGTTGATCATGACTGCATTAAAACCCATCAAAGAAGGTAAGGTACGAGAGATCTATGACAACGGCGACAGCCTGATCATGGTCGCGACAGACCGTATCAGCTGTTTCGACGTAATCTTAAACAACCAGGTGACAAAGAAAGGCACGGTCCTGACTCAGATGTCCAAATTCTGGTTTGACATGACACAGGATATCCTGCCCAATCACATGGTCTCTGTGGACGTACAGGACATGCCCGAGTTCTTCCGCCAGGAGAAGTTCGACGGCAACAGCATGTTATGCCGGAAGCTTACGATGCTGCCCATTGAGTGTATCGTGCGCGGTTACATTACCGGAAGCGGCTGGGCAAGCTATGTGAAGGACGGTACCGTATGCGGCATCACACTGCCGGAAGGTTTACAGGAATCGGACAAGCTGCCCGAACCCATCTACACCCCTTCCACCAAGGCAGAGATCGGCGACCATGACGAGAACATTTCCTACGAACAGAGCGTAGACTATTTAGAAAAGAGATTTCCCGGCAAAGGGGAGGAATATGCTTCCAAGCTGCGTGACTATACCATTGCCCTCTATAAGAAATGTGCGGAGTATGCTCTGACGCGTGGTATCATCATCGCAGACACCAAGTTTGAGTTCGGTCTGGACAAAGACGGCAATATTGTGCTGGGCGATGAAATGCTCACACCGGACAGCTCCCGTTTCTGGCCGGCAGAAGGCTATGAGCCGGGCCACGGGCAGCCCTCCTTTGACAAGCAGTTCGCGAGAGACTGGCTGAAGAGCAACGAAGGCCACGACTGGACCCTTCCGGATGAGATCGTACGAAAGACGATCGATAAATACCTGCAGGGATATGAATTGCTGACCGGAGAGAAACTGTAACGGCCAAGCTGCCGCAATGCGGTCAATACTTTTGTCATATAGAAAGAGTCCGTATCATGACTTCTACTACACACCATGATACAGACTCTTTTCTTATTGATGATCCAAAGTCCAGGGGTATCTTCAGGACCGTAATTCTGCGATCATCCGCTCCACGGTATCCATGACATCCTTCATCTTGACATCCGCCACTGCCGCCCGAAGAAGTTCCATCAGCTCACCGCATTTCTCAGGCACTCGGTACTGCTCCAACTGCTGCATAGCCATATCCACCGTATCCAGGCTAAATCGCTCCATCGCATCTCTCAGGATCGTCAATTGTGTGATCCATTCCGAAGCAGGCACTTCCCGTTTGTTCCGATCGTTCTCCTCCCCGTAGGGCCGCAGAATCTCTTTATAGCTTTGCAGCGCCCGAATCAAACCCGGCGTCTCCTTCGTGATAGTCTCCACATCTCCTGCCTTGCCGCATTTCTCCATCTTAAAGAACCACTCGGACAGCCGGGCTGCCCCGATCATCCGCGCCGTATTCTTCAGCGCATGTACCTCTATCGTGTAATCCCTGATCAGACCGTCCGCCACACAGTCCTCCAGCTTTCTTGATTTGGAATCGATCAGTTTGTAGAAATCCCCCAGAAGCTTCAGCCACATCTTCTCACTGCCGGTATAGCGGATCCCGTCCGCAGGGTTGATACCGGGAAGCTTTGGAAGTGTACTGTCACTTTCCGGCGCCTTATAGACAGCGGCTTTCCCGCCTGCTGCCATCCTGTCTGCCGTCAGCGAACCTCCTGACTTCTGCTGCTCCTGTGAGACTACGATCATCTTCCGCGGAAGCCATTTCAGGACGCAGCGGTACAGATCCTTCACTTCCACCGGCTTTGCCAGATAATCATTCATACCGGCCTTCTGCAATTCCTCCCTGACTTCCTCAAACGCATTGGCCGTCAGGGCAATGACCGGCACCGTGCGGTAATAGACATCCGGCAGGCGGCGAAGCTTTCTCGTCGTCTCCATGCCGTCCATAACCGGCATCATCTGATCCATGAATATCAGGTGGTATTTCTTTCGTTGTGCTAACACAAGCGCTTGCTTTCCACTGTCTGCCAGATCTATCTTCATCTTAAGCGGTTCCAGAAGGGCCGCTGTCACTTCCAAATTAATTTCATTATCATCTACGATCAGCACAGAAGCCTCAGGTACCGCGAATTTCATAACTCCTCCTTAACAGATTCCAATAAGATCACGTTCTGCTGCGTTCCTATTTTACCACACTCTGCCAGGAATGTCTAAATTCTATTTTATTCCGCCACCTTACACATACTTCTTCAACGTACTGCGCACAGCTCCGGCTCCTGCCGTCAGTTCTTGCAGATATCCGCACACCTTCCCTGCCAGTCCTGTCTCATACAGGTCTACCCCGAAGATCTGCTTCATCTTAAGAACCTCGGCTACATGTGCTTCTACATCCTGATCCGGCTTTAACGCAAGCCCTTTCACATAAGGGCAGACCGTGTCAAGGAGCGGATCCGGGCTCAACGTAAAAGCATTCCCCTCATCATCCACCGCCATCAGATAGCGCAGCCATCCGGCAAATACCAGAGGGATCATCTCGAGACTCTGCACGGTAAGCTCCGGCGATCTTTGATAAGCCTTCACCGTCTCCCCAAAGCGGATCGCCAGCTTCTGCGAAGTGTCCGTGGCAATTCTCTGGGGCGTATCCGGCATAAAAGGATTGGGGACACGCACCGTAAGGACCGTATCAATAAATTCCCGGGGCACAAGGATTCCGGGGTTTACCACCACCGGCAGCCCTTCCGTATAACCGATCCTCTGCACCAGCTTCACAAGTTCTTCATCCTGCATCTCCTCTGAGATCTTCTGGTAGCCCAACAGACATCCGTAAACCGCCAACGCCGTATGGAGGGGATTTAAGCAGGTGCAGACCTTCATCTTCTCTACCTTATCTACGGTCTCCCTGTCAGTAAAGATCACGCCTCCTTTTTCCAGCGCGGGCCTGCCGTTGGGAAAAGCATCCTCTACCACCAGATATTCACACTCCTCCGCATTGACAAAGGGGGCTACATAGGTATTCCGGGAAGTGATCACCGGCTCCAGCCCTTCCACGCCGTCCTCCAGCAGGATCTTTTCCACGGAGGGATCCGGTCTGGGCGTGATCTTGTCGATCATAGTCCATGGATAGGTCACCTTCTCCCGATCATCCACATACCGGACGAATCCTTCTTCTGCTTTCCCATTCTCCACCCATTTCTTTGCAAAGGTACTGATGGCTGCATACAGCTTATCCCCGTTGTGGGAACAGTTGTCCGTGCTGACCATGGCGATGGGCTTTTCGCCTGCCAGATAACGGGTATAAAGAAGCGCCGCCACCTTGCCCATATAGCTGGAAGGTGCATCCGGCCCTTCCTTAAAGTCTGCTTCCACCGCCGGAAGATAACGGCCCGTTCCATCCACCAGACTGTACCCCTTCTCCGTGATAGTAAAGGTGCACATCTGCAGGGAATCCTTGCGGAAGATTTCCTTTAACCGCAAGGATGCATCCTGGTTTTCAGAATCCAGCATCAACGATTCCGCAATGCTCCCGATCACCGTCTTTTCCACATTTCCATCGGCCTTCAGCGTGACCAGGATATTGAGATCGTCATGAGGGCGGTTCATCTTCTCGATGATCTCATAGTCAAAGCCCTCCGCCGCCACAAGCCCTCTGTCCAATGTGCCGTCATTCAAAAGTCTCTGCACCACATTTGCCAGAAAGGCCTTGAAAATATTGCCTGCTCCGAAATGCACCCAGAAGGGGGCTTCCTTTGTTTTGGCGATCATCTGTTCCCGGTCAAATCCCGGCAGCTCATAGCCGGCAGCTTCCCAGGCCTGCCGGTTCTGCAGCCCCTGTTCGTCTAATCTCATCTTCTTTTCCTCCATTCCGAAGCGTTTCACGCTGAGGAAGGCGAGCGAAATGTCAGATTTCGCTCTGCCATCATGGAACTTGTGACGCTTCAGCACAAATTCCTGGTTGAGTAAATTACTATCGGGCAATTTATTCAACCTTCAGCTCCTTTCACAATGGCTTCCCAAAGTCCGTTCAGATAGGCCGCTCCCAATGCCCTGTCGTACAGGCCGTAGCCCGGCATTGCCACTTCATCCCAGATCATCCTTCCGTGATCGGGGCGGATCGGTCCCTCGAACCCAATATCATAAAGCGCTCTCATGATCTCATACATATCAAAATTCCCGTCCGAAGATAGATGTGCCGCCTCTTCAAAATTATCGGGCGTGATAAATTTCAGATTGCGCACATGGGCAAAATGAATCCTTCCTTTCAGGGAACGGATCATATCCGGCAGGTCGTTTTCCAGATTCGTCCCATAAGAACCGGAACAGAAGGTAACACCGTTGTGCGGATCGTCCACCATCTTCATCATCCGCAGGATGTTCTCTTTGTTGATGATGATTCTGGGAAGCCCGAAAACGCTCCATGCAGGATCGTCAGGATGGATCGCCATGTTAATATCATATTGATTGCACACCGGCATGATTTTTTCCAGAAAATACTGCAGATTGGCAAACAGCTTCTCTCCGTCCACATCCTGATACATCTCAAAAAGCTCTTTTACCCTTGCCATACGCTCCGGCTCCCAGCCAGGCATTACCGTTCCGTTCGTGTCTTTCGCGATAGACGCAAACATCTTCTCCGGGTCCAGCGCGTCCACCGCTTCCTGCGTGTAGGCAAGCACTGTGGAACCGTCCGGCCTTACCCTTGCCAGCTCCGTTCTTGTCCAGTCAAACACCGGCATGAAATTGTAACATACCATGTGGATGCCCTCTTTGCCTAAATTCTCGAGAGTTTCAATATAGTTGGCAATATACCGGTCCCTGTCGCCCCCGCCGATCTTAATGTCATCATGGATATTTACGCTCTCAATCCCTGCAATGTGCAGCCCCGATGCTTCCACCTCTTCTTTCAGGGCATGAATTCTCTCCCGGCTCCACACCTCCCCCGGTGCCGCGTCATAAAGTGTGGTGATCACACCTGTCACCCCCGGGATCTGACGGATCTGCTTAAGCGTGACCGTATCAAATTTACTTCCATACCATCTGAGTGTCATTTCCATAGTTACCTCCATTTCTGCGCTGCTTTCGTCTCAACTATGTTGAGACGTCGCATTAGACGAGTTTGTGGCAAGCAACGCGCAGACACAAATCTCGCGATTGAAAATTTAAATTTTCAATCTTACCTCCGTTCCAAGGCGTCCCTAACGTTCTTTCCCTGCCTCTGATCCATTTGTTCACAACTACTGTCTATTATAATCAAAGCCCCCGCTGCAAGCAACCACTCGGCTCATTGCCCACGGGAATAAATCTACTGCAAAATGTAACCATAGAAGCTGCTGTAAAAGCAGATTATTATCCGCTTTTACAACAGCCCCTTTAAATCGTTGCTTTAATTAATCTGGCCGAACACTTAAGGAAGCATATCTGTATCGCCGAATGTCTCCTGCCATTTTGCAGCGCGCTCGTCCATGATCGCCTGACCGCCTGAATTCAGATAATCTGCCAGCATACTGTCCCAAACACTGTCGAAATCAGCTTCCGATGCGATCACTGCATTGTCATAAACCTGGTCACGTTTCGCACTCAAAGTATCACCGATATTTGCTTCCGCCTCGATCGCTCCTACGTTAACATTCTTGGCCGGAACCGCATCGGTCTGTGCGATCTTATCCGCCTCTGCAACAATATCAGGATCAATACCTGCATAATTGTACGCCTGGGAGAGTTTTGTCAGCTCTTCGTCTGCAAAGTGCAAGCCATTACACGTAATGGTATAGTCGATATTCATTCCGGAGTTCATGATAGCATCGCCTGTCGCTGCAACCGTCTGGATTGCACCGCCCTCTAATACATTATGCGTCACGCCCTCGTCACCGATCTGCAGATACTGAATATGCTCCGGATTACTGATCCAGTCAAGATACAGCATACAAGCCAAAGGCTCATCGTTGGTGTGCGGGAAGAAGATCTTACGATCGCCGGCCGTACTGGATACATACTTGGTATGGGTTCCCTTGGAATCATCAAAAGGATCGATTGCGATATAGCATGCATCTTCCCCTACGTTTCTCTGCAGGTTAACATTGATGCTGTCCTCACCGTTACGGAAAGGATAATCCCAGTTATGTGTGAAAGCGCCCACATAACCGGCCTTCATCATATCGTCTTCCGTTGTATCGCCGCTGCCGTATAATGCGAAATTATCCCACAACAGGCCTTGATTGTACCATTTGTTCAAAAGTCTTACGGCTTCCTTGGTACCGTTCTGGGTCAGCTTTCTGTCATCATATCCGTTAACATACATTTCCTTGTCGGAAATATCCGGATCGATAAAGGACTCGATCAAAGTAGCAGCTCTCCAGCCAACATCGTAACTTACGGAATAAGGGATCAACTTATCTGCATCCGCACCGAGAAGCGTATCTTTATTCTCTTCAAACGCGATCAGCATCTCTTCAAACTCTTCTGTCGTCGTAGGTGCGCTAAGTCCCAATGTGTCAAGCCAGTCCTTACGGACAAAAGTATTAATACGGTTATTAACTGCAATCTTTCCTTCAATCGCCCAGATCGTGCCGTCTACGGGATCTTTGTCCCAATAGATATTGGTTTCGCCAAGCCAATCCCACAGATTGGTCAGTTCGGACTTATAATCCTCCACATAACCGCTGAGATCGAGAATTCCTCCCATCTCGGCATAAGTAAGGACCGTAGGATAACTGTACGATACACAGATATCAGGAGCCGTTCCTGCCGCAAGCAGGTTGTTGATCTCCTCCACCTCAGTCCAGCGGGGCACCTTTACGAATTCCACCTCAACATTGTGGTCTTCCAGCATTCCCTTCTTGATGTACTCAGTGTACATATTGTTGGTCGGATCGGAACCGCCGTCGTTACCACGGTCGTAGACCTCAACTGTAATGTGCCTGGTCTCTGCAAACTTGCCGTCTACCAGCTCACCGGTCGCTGCCGCATCTCCTGCTGACTCTGCTTCTTCTCCCGCATCCCCGGAATCCTCTGCCGCCGCTTCCTGAGAATCCCCAGTGGAAGAACCTGCATCCGGAGTGGATGAGCCGTCTGCATTGCCGCCACATGCTGTCAGAGCTACCATAGTACCCGACAGCAGAATCGCAATTAGTTTTTTCTTCATCGTCTTACCTCCCTGTTTTTAGTTTATTTTGAATGAACGAATCCGTAGAAAGGATCCGGTTATTCCTTTACAGCCCCCATGGTCACACCGTGAATAAAATATTTCTGCAGCCAGGGATATACGCACAGGATCGGTATTGTGGAAAACATAACAATCGCTGCTTTCAAGGATGCCGTAAGTCCCGGGGATGAGAAGCCCTCCTGCGTTGCAACCTCTACCGAGTTAATATTATTGATGATGTTGTACAGCAACAGCTGCAGCGGATAGAATTCCGTTTTCTTCATATATAACAGTGCGTCCGAATAACCGTTCCAGCGTCCCACCGCATAGAACAATGCCAGTGTGGCCATGACCGGTTTGGACAACGGTACATAGATCTTCATCATGATCTGGAAAAAGCTGGCGCCGTCTATTTCCGCAGACTCCCTTAAGCTGTCCGGGATGCCATAGAAGAAGCTCCTCATGATGATCATGTTATAAACGCTCAGACAGCTGGGCAGGATCAACACCAGCGGATTATCCAAAAGCCCCAGGTTCTGCATGAGCAGGTAATTGGGAATCGTACCTGCGTTAAAAAACATGGTGATCGTGATGATAATATTGATCACGCCGCGCCCCTTTAACTTGTCAAAGATAAGTGGATAAGCACACAGCACGGTCATGGTCAGAGAAACCAACGTACAGACCACTGTCAAAAATACCGTCCAGAAGAATGCCCTGATGTACTTGGGATCGCTCAGGACCGTCTTATACGCGTCCAGGTTAAAGCCCTTGGGCCAGAGTGAAACCGCATTCTTTACCAGATAATCCGTTGAACTTAAGGACTTCGCCAGCAGATTGATCATCGGTACTACACAGATGATACTGATCAGCACACAGATCAGGACAAAAATCCAATCGCCGATTTTTGCAGAAGTTGATTTTACTTTCATTACCAGATCCCCCTTTCTCCAAGTTTTCTGGACAGCCAGTTAGCCATCAGCAGGAAGAGCACGCCGACTACCGACTGGAACAGGCCGACTGCCGTTGTCAAAGAGAACTGCAGGCCTTTAATACCGGTTCGATATACATAAGTAGAAATTACATCCGCCACATTCATGACCAGATTATTCTGGAACGCGAAAGGACGATCAAAATTACTGCCCAGAATATTACCCAGATTCATGATCAGTAAGACCACGATCGTAGGCTTGATACCCGGAAGGGTGATATTCCACATTTTGCGGAAACGTCCCGCACCATCCACGGAAGCCGCCTCATAAAGTTCCGAGTTGATGCCGGCAATCGCTGCCAGATATACGATGGATCCCCAGCCAAAGTTCTGCCATACGCCGACACCGATATATGTTCCTACCCAGTGGGCCGCATCATTCAAAAACGGAATAGAAGAACCGCCCAGACGCTCGATCGCCATGTTCACCAGACCTTCACCGGGTGCAAAAAGCTGCAGCGCCAAGCTGTAGATGATGACCCAGGAAAGGAAGTGCGGCATATAGGCAACTGTCTGCACTACTTTCTTAAAACGTTTGAAGCACAATTCGTTCAGAATCAATGCGAAGATGATCGGCGCCGGGAACCCGATCACCAGATCCATCAGATTTAAGACCACCGTATTACGCAGTGCACGGCGGAAATCATTGCTGCCAAAGGCCTGGATGAAGTACTCGAATCCATGATTCTTGGCCCATGGCATTTCCCATACGTTCTGGATAATGCTGTACTTTTTGAATGCGATCTGGATATATACCATCGGTATATACTTGAAAATCAAAAGGTACAGCAGCGGCAGGCTCAAAAGAAGATAAAGCTGCCAGTATCTTTTCAGATACGAACGGGTACTGTCTTTCTTTGCGACGGCCGGTTTACTTGTTTTCACCTTAGTCATTTCTTTAACACCTCCCAAATTCCCATCCTGATCTTATCAGAATATTTTTCTTCCCTTTTCATCCGCAATACCGCTCTTTCGGTAGAAATAGGTATTGATCTGATCCCGCCATTCCCTGGCATGTTCTTGTTGATGTCGGAACCGCTCCAGCATTCTCCCGAACGCCTTATTCGGAAGTTTTCCTTCCAGACCCTCGAAACGCTTCACCATCTCATCTACCAGCTCCACCCCTTCAAAATGGGTATCATAAATATGCTGGATCACCGTCTTACCGCTGTGCAGCTTATGCTCATATGGCATATGATGAAAGAAAAGTAACAGCTCGTCAGGGCAGCTCTCCGGACTGTCATACATGGAAGCATTGGGTTCTTCGTAAAGTCCTGCATATCCCGTTCCGTGATGGCTCCTGTCAACACCGATTCCCGCATGGTCGGCCCGGTGATAAGTGCCCCACCTGTCATACTCATAGCCGTCCACACTCGGTCCGTAATGAAAATTGGGATTGACCATCCATCCGATTCCAAGCGGCGCATTATACATCTCGTACGCCTTCCAGGAATTCATCAATATGAACAACAGAACCTCGCGAACTTCCTGATCTTTACCGAAGGTCCTGACGATCCACTCCTTGGCCAGTTCCTCTGCCGTGGCCGATGGGGTAAACGCCAGTCTGCCAAATCCGTAAAGATTCGCCGCTGCCAGATCATGACCGGTCCAGTTCTCATCATTTCCGGTATTTGCCACCGCCGCCATGCCGCATGTTGTCTGACCAAAAGTCTTACCAGATACAATGTCCATCACTGTATCATCCGTTTTGGCCGCATAGGTACGGAACGCGAGAACCTCTTTAAACATGGGAATCAGGTAGCACACATGCCTCTGCTGTCCTGTGTATTCCTGTGCGATCTGTACCTCCAGCATCTGGTTGGAGGCCTTAAGAGCACCAAACAGAGGATGTACCGGTTCCCTGACCTGGAAATCCATAGGCCCGTTCTTGATCTGCAGTATCACATTGTCGCGAAAAGCGCCGTCAAGCTCTATAAAATTGTCATAGCCCGATCTCGCTCGATCGGTTATGTAATCTCTCCAGTCCTGTTTGCAGTTATATACAAAACAGCGCCAGATGATAAGTCCTCCGTAAGGCTCCACCGCCTCGGCCAACATATTGGCGCCGTCCGCGTGCGTCCTTCCGTAAGTGAATGGCCCGGGACGCCCTTCCGAATCAGCCTTGATCAGAAAACCGCCCAGATTAGGTATCTGCTCGAAGACAAGCTGCATACGCCTCTTCCACCATTCCCTCACCTCTTCCAATAGAGGATCCGCACTGTCTAACTGTCCAAGTTCCACCGGTGCGGCATAATTAAGGGATAAGAAAAGCTTGATCCCATAACCGGCAAAAATTTCGGATAATCTGCGCAGCTTGTCGAAATATCGGTCCGTGATCAGCCATGTGGCAGCGTCCTTCACATTCACATTGTTGATCACTGCTCCATTGATCCCCACCGATGCAAGCAGCCTTGCATAAGTAACCGTCCTCTCATCGATCAGGATCTCATCCTTTTCAAAGAAGAAAGAATTCCCCGAATAGCCCCGCTCGATACTTCCGTCCATATTATCCCAGTGATTCAACATACGCAGCGGCATCACCGGTTCTTTCCTGATATCCATCCCTGGAAGCGGATTTTCCATCTGCATCTGGTGAATGAGTTCAAAAGCGCCGTAAAGCCATCCACAGTCCGTGGAAGCCGCAATGACCACGCTTCCTTCCTCTTCAAACACATGATACCCTTCCGGCCCGCATCCTTCATCCTGCCTGAAGATGATGCTTCCGTCCTGATGCGCCTCCTGGGAACCTGGGCACAGCATAAGGGCCGCTCCCGTCATCTCACTCCATGCCTTCTGCAGCTCTCTTACCGCATTCCCTGTAATGAAATCATCCTCATCGGCATATATTCTGCCGATTCCTCTCCACTCACTGTCTTCCCTTATCCTCCGATAGGAAAGCCATGCCTGTTCAAATCCCATCCTGCTGCTCCTCCCGCATTGATTCAAACCGCTCTCCTGCCCCGGCTTTTGCATGCTCCCATCAAAAGCCGGGGGACAGGTAACGGTCTGTTACTTTATAATCATTTCCTGCTTTGCCATGATCCGCAGCTTTGCAGGTTCTTTGCCTGTCAGCTTCACGCTTCTGCGATCCGGCTGACTCCCTCCAATGTAGATCACATACTCGCCTTCTTCCACCCGGTTCACCGCCTGCTCATCATACAGGGCAAACGCGGCGGGAGAAAGCGCTATGCTGACCTCTTTCGTCTCCCCGGGCTTTAGGGATACCTTGCGTATTCCTTTGAGCTGTGGGTTGGGCGTACCTTCCCTGCATGCCTTCACATATACCTGAACCGTCTCGGTGCCTTCCCTATCGCCGGTATTGGCAACCTCCACCCGAACCGTGACGCCTTCTTCCTCCACCGCGTCGGAAGATACCGCAGCATTGCCATATGTAAATTCCGTATAGGACAAGCCAAAGCCGAAAGGATAAAGCGCCTCGTTTTCCATATACCGGTAGGTTCTGCCTTTCATGGAATAGTCTGTAAATTCCGGCAGTTCCTCCGCCGACCTGTAGAACGTAACAGGCAGTCTTCCTTCCGGATTCTTCTCTCCAAACAGAACTCTGGCAATCGCTCTGCCGCCCTGTGCGCCCGGATACCAGCCTTGGATGATGGCCGGAATATGTTCATCTGCCCAGGGAACAGCCAAGGCACTGCCTGACAGGAGAATCAATACCACCGGCTTGCCGCTGGCGTAAACCGTCTCCAACAGCTCCTGCTGCTTACCCGGAAGGTCGAGTCCCGGCTTATCGCCGCTGGCATACTGATTGCCTTGATCGCCCTCCTCGCCTTCCAGTCCCGGATCGAGGCCCAGACACAAAACGATCACATCACTCGCATCGCAGACGCCCTTTACCTCGGCCAACCGGTCGCTTCCCTGACTCAGATTACTGATCTTTTCTTTATATAGATGGCAGCCTTCGGAGAAAAGAACTCTCACCTCATCTCCCACATAGTCCTGAATGCCTTCGGAAACCGTGTAGTATCTGGAGGCAGTTCCCTCATAATTGCCCACAAGCGCCTTGCGGTTGTCTGCGTTGGGTCCGATGATGCCGATGGTCTTAAGTTTCGATTTATTAAGTGGCAGCAAATGATCTTCATTCTTAAGCAGTGTGATACATTTCTCCGCTGCCCGCAGGTTCAATTCCTTCATCTCCCTGGAATCTACCACCGTATAGGGTATAGCATCGTAAGGCGTGCTGCCCTTCTCCTCAAACACTCCCAACTTCATCCTTGTCGTGAACAAATTGACCAGCGCTTCATCCAGTCGCTCTTCAGGTACCATGCCCTGCTCCACCGCCGATGTCAGATAAGCAAACAGCTGCCCGCAGTTCAAGTCGCATCCATTGTTCATTGCCATGGCTACGGATTCCAACGCTCCGCCGGTGACGCCGTGGCCTTCGTGGAAATCCTTGATCGCCCAGCAGTCCGAAACCACATGACCCTGAAAACCCCATTCCCCGCGCAGAATATCCAGAAGAAGCGTCCTGCTCCCACAGCAGGGTTCCCCGTTGGTACGGTTGTAGGCGCCCATCACCGCCTCCACCTTTCCTTCCTGCACGCAGGCTTTAAACGCCGGAAGATATGTCTCGTACAGGTCTTGTCTGCTTACCACCGCATTAAAACTGTGGCGCAGGTCTTCCGGTCCGCTGTGTACTGCAAAATGCTTGGCACATGCCGCAGCCTTCAGATAATTCTCATCGTGCCCCTGCAGCCCCTCCACAAAACGCACCCCAAGCCTTGAAGTAAGGTAAGGATCCTCGCCGAAGGTCTCATGTCCCCTGCCCCATCTGGGATCCCTGAAAATATTTACATTGGGAGACCAAAAGGTAAGCCCTTTGTAAATATCCGTATCTTCATATTTCTGCTGCATATTGAATTTGGCTCGTCCCTCGGTGGAAATGGCATCCGCCACTTGCTCTATAAAATCCTCATCAAAGGTAGCTGCCAGGGAGATCGCCTGCGGGAACACCGTGGCAACTCCGGCCCGCGCCACCCCATGGAGCGCCTCATTCCACCAGTTATATGCTTTGATCCCCAGCCTTTGGATTTTGGCCGCACTGTTTATCGTCTGAAACGTCTTCTCTTCCAGAGTCATCCGTCCTACCAGCTCTCTGGCTCTTTCTCTGTACTCTTCTATTTTTACTTCATTTCTTACCAATTCCATATGTAATCTCCTGCCGTCTTAACTCCATCCGGAAATTTGTACACTTTCTTTTCAAATCTGTTTAAATTATATTGCACTTTGCCACGTTTTTCTCCCTATATCTTGTTCTTTACTTGTCAAATAGTGCGAAAGTTTCCGTTGTGAATATCAAAAAAGCATTTCTCTCTTTTTTATTTCCACATTTTTTCTCCTGATTTTCATGACTTTTGCATATTTCTATATTTCTTTTGTAACATTTTTATTTATTCACAACAAATTTTGTACAGATTTACTATACAGACCTGTTAGCAATATTTGAATTGGCACTTGCCAAAACGAGAGAACGGAATTAATATTAGAACAATAGAAGCATTCACTGATCTGCCGGCACATTTCCCATGAAGTCAAACGTTCGGGAGAGGAAATAAGATATGATCAAGATATTAAATGGAATCCATGAAACAGTTGCTTATGACTCCTTAAGCGGACTGAAACTTTATCACAATCACGAGACGGAAAACTATCCCGTCCACTGGCACACCGCGGTGGAGATCATTCTGCCTATGCGTGGAGAATATACCGTGATCATTGACGGAGCCCCGCACACCTTCTATGAAGGTGATATCTGGATCACCCCCCCGGTACGCTTCACGAGCTAATTGCACCTCCCGACGGCGAGAGGTTGATCCTGCTGTTTGATTACAGCCTGATCTGCAATGTAAACGCCATGGACACCCTGCTCCACACGCTCCTTCCCTACACGCTGATCTCCAAGAAGGAATACCCGGAGCTTAACAGCCGCCTGCAGTTTTATCTGGACGAAGTGGTTCGGGAATACGACAATCCCATGCCCTTTACCGAAGCCTGCGTCTATTCCCTGATGATCCGCTTCTTTGTTGCCCTGGGACGGACCAACTTTAATGCCAACACCAGATTCCCCGGCATCACCCGCAATAAGCAGCACGAATACGTAGAAAAGTTCATGCTGGTGTGCAACTATATCACCGATCACTGTACGGAGAATATTACGATAGATGAACTTGCCAACCTGGCGGGCTTTTCCAAGTTCCACTTCGCCCGCCTGTTCAAGCAGTTTTCCAATATGTCCTGCCATGAATATTTGATGAAAAAACGCATCGCCCACGCGGAGCGTCTCCTGATCGAGCCTCATATTTCCATTACGGAAGTGGCGATGCTCTCCGGTTTCAACAGCCTGTCCACTTTCAACAGGATCTTTAAGGCGGCCAAAAACTGTACGCCGTCAGAGTATAAGAATCTGAACAGGCTGAAACAGTAATAAGCTCATCCCGGATTTATCTTACGCAAACTGAAACGCCTGGAAATCAAAGCAGCTCCCCGGCATAAACACAAACGTTACAGTCACTTTGCCCGTCACCGGCAGCAGCGCAAAAGTCGAAGTGACATATTCGCTCCCTCCGGGAAACTCCACGATCTGTTTACTCTCGTTATTCCCGTCAAAAAAGCGGACATGGACAGTGTTACTTCCTTTCGGCGCCCGACCCCAGATGGTCAGTTTCTCCGCGCCCTTTTCTCCGAAATCCATTTCCGTGAATTCCAGCGATACATTATTTCCGATCTCTTCCACCGCATCCCCGATAACCCGGAAGCTGTCCCCATAGAGGTTATCCGCACCGGCGGCTTCCAACCGCATCCATGCCTTCTCACGGCGCACGAAAGAAAAGCCCTTGATATGCATCTTCTGTCTCAGGAGAAAACTGATCGTGGTGATTCCCTTCACCACCCTTTGCAGCCTGAAAGTTTCTTCCTGATAAACATTCCAGATAGAAGGCTTCTGATAGACCACATCCCCGATCAGTTCACTGTCCGGCTCCCCGGGAATGCCCTCCCAGATCTGAATGGGATATTCCCCGCTATCCAGCGCAAAGATCGGCATCACGATCTGATCCGACCCGGTCTTTCCGAAATCAACGCCGCCGTAGGACACGACCGTCTCCCCGTCCCGCGCGGTTGCGACGCCTCTTTCATTCCCGTTTCCCGCCTCTCCCTTCACGGAAGTATACTGGCTTCCCGAAATGAAATCGTAAGGGTCAAGATAGGCTTTGCCCAGTCCTTTAATCTCAAATTCCAGCTGGGAGATCAGGCGGATGGCATCCGTACCGCTCTTTGACATGCACCGAAGGCGGAAGGCCCCGTCACCAAGAGCCTCCAGCTGCGCCCGGTTCCCGTCCTGAGTCAGTCTGACCAGATTGGAGTCCACTCCATGGTCATCCACTGCCCGGAAGAGCAGCTCTCTGTCATCAGCTTCCGGCGGATCGATCTTCGCCTCCACCGACAACACCTTCTTCTTTGGCCCAAACACCCGGTTCTCTTCCGTGTGCAGCGTGATCTTACGCACCGGGATCTCATCCGCCTTTCCGGTACGGACAGACATATCCTCGGTTCTCTTTATGCCGCAGGGCAAATTTGACATGCCCGACGTACCGGCAGACGCCACACTGTGGCAGATCAGGGAAGCACCGATGAGTCCCCTTGCGCTGACCTGCACCAGAATTTCTCCCGGTTCTCCCACAGACTGGATCATTGCCAGCAGTTTTCCGCTAAAGAGTCTTCTGCTGTCTGTCTTGTAACTGTCATAGTCAGTGCTGTCCCCATTGTCAAGTCCCACCAGCCTTCCCGCACCGGTCACCTGTACCCGCACCCGATCACAGGCATTTTCTACCGGGTTCCCCTGCTCATCTACCGTACCGATCTCCAGAAACAGAAGATCCTTCCCATCCGCTTTGATCACCTTATTTTCAGGATAAATCCTGACGGCATGGGAATTGCCGAAGGATCGTCTCTCGCTCCTTGCGATCTCCCTTCCCTCCTCATCATATGCCACCGCGATCAAGGTGCCCTTCTCATAAGGCACCTGGTAATCCGCCAGGATCTTGCGCCCGCTTCCCGGTGCATGGGAAAGCTTCTGTCTGCCCAGGCTCTTACCGTTCAGAAACAGTTCCGTCTCCGGTGCATTAGAGCAAACTCTTAGGTCGATCAGCTGTCCGGGATTGAAGTCCCAATAAGGGAACACATGCACCATCGGCGACTCGTGGTGGTCTGTCCATGCCGCCTGCCACACATAGTAAGAGTCCTTGGGAAACCCTGCGGTGTCGATCTGCCCGAAATAAGAGTTCTTGGTATGGTAAGGGGTAGGCTCCCCGATATAATCAAAGCCCGTCCACAGAAACTGCCCCATGGAAAATGCCGTATCCCGGTCAACAGTAACACAATCCTCCAGCGATCTTGCGCCCCAGCTGGTGATACTGTTTCCAAGGGCCGAACACTGCTGGTCATCCTCTGCCAGGATCTCCGCCTTGAGCGGGAAATGATAGATTCCCCTGCTTTGTACAATGGAAGAAGTCTCGCTGCCGTATATGACCCAGTCAGGATGCTTTCCGTGGTGCTCCTCATAGTACTTTTCCGAATAATTGTAACCGGCAATCTTCACCAGATCCGCACATTTACATGCATTTTCCCAGGGCATATAATTGGAAGCGATCGTGACGCGGGCATTTTGATAAGGATCGTAACGTTCCACAAGCTCTCTCAGTTCCCTGGTCAACTCCTGTCCGCGCTCCCCGGCATGGGTATCATATATTTCATTCCCGATACTCCACAGGATCACGCTCGGGTGATTGCGGTCCCGGCATACCCACGCTTCTACATCTCTTTCATGCCACTCAACAAAATAACGCCCGTAATCATAAGTATTCTTCGATCTTTCCCACATATCAAACGCTTCCGAGATCAGGAGAAATCCCATCTCATCGGCAAGCTCCATAAACCGCGGCGCCATCATGTTATGGGAACCGCGGATGGCATTGACACCCATACTTTTTAACTTCTTAAGCCGGCGTATCATGGCCGCCTCGTTGAACGCCGCTCCCAGGGCACCAAGGTCGTGGTGCTCACAAACACCTTTCAACTTTACATGTCGCCCATTCAGAGAAAAGCCCTCGTCAGGATCAAAGGCTGTATACCGGAACCCAAAGGAGCATTCCTCCTGCTGCCAGATTTCTCCCTGACCGCCGAGACAGGTCTTAAGCGTATAAAGCGCCGGCTCTTCCACATCCCACAGTACGGGCTTTTCCACCAAATATTCCTTGACGTTTCGATCGTCTTTTACCGGCTTCAGCAAAACTTCTCTGTTCTGGTAAAACAACCTGTGCATAATCTCGTAGTCCCTCTGTCCGCCAAAGGTCATATCCACTTCCCTGTCAGCCGATGCGGCCGCCGGCACATCAACGGCCGTTTCTACGCGGAGCACAAAATCTTCCTCCTGTCTTCTGGTACTGATATAAATGCCGTTTTCTACGATACAGGTTCTCTCCGTCTCCTTCATCCACACGTTACGGTAGATTCCCGCACCGGAATACCATCTGCTGTTGGGTGCCTGAAAGCATGCGCTGACCAGAATCTGATTCTCACCCTTCCGGACATGCTCCGTGATCTCAACAGTAAAAGTGGAATACCCATACTTCCATTCCGCCGCCTTATGCCCATTTACATAGATGACACTGTCCATATAGATGCCTTCAAAAACGAGGAAAAGCCGTTTAGCCCCATCGCCCGTCCACGTAAAATTCTTCAGATACCATCCGGTTCCATTCTCGTAAAGCCGGCTCGTATCATAGATCAGCCAGTCATGCGGAATATCCACCGGCACAAAATCCTGCTCCCGGTCAAGTGCGTCCGAAAGCTCCGTTCCAACCTCCAGCCTCAAAAAAGACCATCCTTCATTCCATAATCTACGCATCTTGGTTCTCCATATATTAATTGATCGGATTGTTTTCCTTCACAAGCAGCTACTCGTTATCTGCGGGAATCTCCATGCTGAAAGGACTCATGGGATATCCCTGGATATTATAGAGCAGCGCTCCCCGGTTAGTGTTGGCAAAGCAGTACCGAACCGCTGACGGAGGCCCCGAAAGTTCCCCGCACTTCAAAACGATCCTGTCTCCGGAAATCTCCGCCTCTGCCGGAAGCCAGACAACTTCACCGTTCGCTTTTCTTTCTCCCAATTCAAAGTCCAGAATCCTGCTTCCCTTTTCTCCATTCCTTGCAACCGCTTCGGCGCTCAACTCTAAGATCACAGTCCTGTCCTGACCGCCCATAGTCCTGACCTTTTCAATCTGAGGACCTTCGCACTGCACATCAATGCCATAAAGCTTCTTTGCCGCCAGCATGGCAAGCCGGCCGCCGATATCTCTTTTGTTTAAAGGATGCAGATCATTGTCCTCCCCAAGATCAATTGCCACTGCCATACCGGTATCCGGTATGGCCTGTGCCTGCCTCTGCAGTTCACGCACCACCGGCCAGCCCTGTCCTGTCTCGTCCGCATCACTGTCGTATATATCAATGGCAAAATTCGGAAGCTGTACATACAGGAAAGGCAGTGTGTCCTCCTGCCAGTCCTTCCGGTATCCGGCTATCATTCTCCGCATACGGTCCAGATACACCTCTGGCACATGCGTATTGGATTCTCCCTGATACCACAGGAATCCGGCTATCGTATACTTCCGGCAGGGAGCCATCATTCCGTTGAAAAGCCCGGTGGGTTTCCAGTTGACGAAATCGGTCGGCAAGATCTGCTCACAGGACCCACCGATCTTATAATTCCAGCACCCTTCCAGGTCAATTTCATGCGTTTCATTCCAGAGTGCATATGTCTTATCCGGGGTAAACCTTCCGTGTCCGTTTTCGCATTTCACGTGGATGGCTATGCTATTTTCTCCTGCCCGCAAAAGCCCTTCCGGAACCGGATATTTCCTGGGCGGGTACTGATAATCCGTGTGTCCCACCCGAATGCCGTTAATATATACCGTGTCACTGTCCACGATCGTTCCCAGCCATACCTTTGCCGCCTTACCGGCCATTTCCTCCGGCACCTGAAAGTTCCGCCGAAACCATACGCTCCCGATAAAATCCTTCAAATCCGTATCCCGGAAAAAGAAAGGGATCTTCACCTCTGCCCAATCACGCAGATCGACGCCGTCCTTTTCCCAATGCTCCTTAAGCCCCACATCCAGGCCGTCAAGCCTCTCATGCCACTCTTTAGCCTGCTTCTGATTCTGTAAAAGGACGCCCTGTACAAATGCATCATCCGCATACCGATCCGCCGTATCCAGCGCTTCCTGACAGCCTTCCAGCATTTCCCGGCTCATCCAGGATTCAATCCGTGAGCCGCCCAGACTGGCATTGATCAGTCCGACAGGCGCGCCTGTCAGCTGATACATTTGCCTGGCAAAGAAGTACGCCGTCGCGGAAAATTGAAGGATCGTGTCAGTCCCCGCCTGTTTCCATTCCCCGGTCAGATGATCCGCAAGGGGCGCGTGAAAATCCGCATGCTCCGTAATCTTAAATGTCCTGATGGCCGGATTGGCACAATCTGCGATTTCTTTCGGATAACGGTCTTTCACCCGCTCCATGGGCAGTTCCATATTAGACTGCCCGGCACAGATCCATACATCCCCGACCAGAATATCCTTTATGACCGTCTCGTTTCCGGCATCGTCCCGGATGTCCATCGTGTACGGGCCGCCCACCTCCGTTTCCTGCAGCCGTGTTTCCCAAATTCCCTCTTTATCGGTAAGGGCAACATATTCTTCTCCCAGAAAAGAGACCATTACTTTCCTTCCCGGCTTGTCAAATCCCCAAATACGCACCCGCTTTCTCTGCTGCAGCACCATACCGTTACTGATCAGTCTTGGAAGTTTCCATTCACCCATATTTCCCCTCCATTCCAAAGCGTATAAATCTGTATTCTCAGTACAGACAGATACCCTATACCTCTTTAAAGATAAGTATAGGGTATCTTCCCGCAAAATTCTTTTCATTTTAAACAAAGCATTTATCAAATATTGCTTTTGGGTACACTTTCCCTTCTATAAACTATAACTATACTTTCACATAATTCACTACAAGGATTGCTGCTCCCAGAACAGCCAGCACCACTCCCGTAGCCCGATTCAATGTCACCGGTGACGCCTTATTGGCAAATTTCGCCGCGATTCTCGCCCATAACAATGTCGAAGCCACACAGTATAGCAGACACCTCAGATCCGGACTGCCACCGATCACAAAATGGCTGGCCGCCCCTGTCAAAGCAGTAAACGCCATAATAAATACGCTGGTCCCGACTGCCGTCTTCAACTCATATCCCAGCACACTTGTTAAGATCAGCAGCATCATCATACCGCCGCCTGCACCGATGAAACCGCAGATAAACCCTACCACCGAACCACAGAGCACGGACTGAATGATCCGTTTCCTGCCATCAACCTGATTCATGGATTCTTTAGTCGTCATGACCGGCTTCACAATAAATTTGATGCCCAAAAGCAACGTCATAAAGACGGAGAAATTACCCATGGTCGTGTTAGGCACCTTGCTCGCCACCCAGCTTCCAAATAACGTGACTGACAAGACTGAGACCATCATCACAATGCCGTTCTTAATGTCGAGATTCTTATTCTTGCCATAAGTATAAGCGCTGACGGCACTGGCAAGCACATCACTGGCAAGCGCGATGCCTACAGCCTCATAAGCCGGCAGACCCAGGAATGTGATCAGCATCGGACTGATCACCGCCGCCGCGCTCATGCCTGCAAATCCGGTGCCCAATCCTGCCCCGATTCCTGCAATGAAACAAATGATAAATTGAAACATGATCTACTGTGCTCCTTCCTTTACGCAAGACAGAAAGCAAGCGCCGTGTTAAATATTGCACTTCTAATAATCCGGCGAATTCGCTCTCCCTTATATTCGTACTTAACGTATATCACATTAAAACACGGATGCGAAAGCAGACGCAAGAGTGCTTAAGCACGGGTTTTACGATAAGACTATTTTTAAGGGTAAAAAAAGCGAAAAGCCAATAAATCAAGGCTTTCCGCATTCTTAAAGGTAATAGCGAGAGGGGGACTTGAACCCTCGACACTACGGGTATGAACCGTATGCTCTAGCCAGCTGAGCTATCTCGCCATATTCAGTTCCAATGGGGCCTATAGGGCTCGAACCTATGACCCTCTGCTTGTAAGGCAGATGCTCTCCCAGCTGAGCTAAGACCCCATTTGGACGGGTCACTTCCGCAACCCGCTTTGCTAGTATACAATTTTTTACCACCGATTGTCAAGTGCTTTTCCAAAAAAATTTACAATTTTTGTTACCATTCGCAGTCGGTTAGATGGAACGACAAATAAAACGGAGCTGTAACGCCACTTTCAATGTTCTGATGTGTTTACTGTAGAAGTACTCACTGAGTACTCTCTTGCTGCATTTACGGCCTTTTCCTCTCAAACCCGAGATACCTCGTCCCCTGAAAGTTCAACTCACCCTCATCGCCCTCCACCAGCATTCCATATTCAGAACCATCGACCGGAAACTCCATCCTGTCACCACTGGCAAATTGAAAGGTGACATAGTACCATGTGGAAGATGTCATATGATGTTCGCCCCCGGCACCTCCCGCATTCGCGTGAGAACGACGTGATACTTCCGTTCTTCTGGATACCACCACGGCCGAAACAGTAATACGCGGAGATTGATTGTTCTTATTCCAGGTACCGATTCCCCGTACAGCTGTTAACAGAATCACTGTTATGATCACAATCATCACCACCACGGTCAAAGCAAATACCACTGTAAACATCATCCCAAATGCCATGCACACCACCTCCTGTCTGCTTATCTTATCATGACGATCCCACGCATTCGCTTCGCGGAAGCTCAGATCGAAAATACCCGTTTTCCGGGCATTCTCCATATCATAATATCATAAAACCAGTTCTAATTGCTCCTACATCCTCTCGGGTGCCGTAAAACCAAGCAGGTCAATACAAACCTCCAATACATCTCTGGTTAACATAAGTAACGCTATCCAACCTGCCTTCTTCGTCGCATCCTCTTCCGTCAAGATCTTCGTCTCATGATAGAAACGGTTAAACGCATTGGCTATATCATAAATATATGCGCAGATCCTATGGGGTGCAATCTCCTCATAAGCCATTCCCATTACGGCATTAAATTTCGCCAGTTCAAGCATCAAACTCTTCTCGGAATCGTTGAGCGCCTTTTCAATGACTATATCAGTTAACTTTCCGCCCTGTTCCACGTATTTACCCAGGATGGACTTGATCCGTACGATCGTGTAGAGAATATACGGCCCTGTATCTCCTTCAAAAGAGGTAAAGCGATCCAGATCGAAAATATAATCCTTCGATGCTTGGTTGGACAGATCGCCGTATTTGATGGCCGCCAGCCCTACTACTTTCGCGGTCTGCTCTGCCTCCTTTTCATCAATCGCATAACCCTTCGTCTCGGCATTCTCCCGGATCTTGCGAATCATCTCCTCATCGATCTCCCGGATCAGATTTTCCAGACGCATAACACCGCCTTCTCTCGTCTTAAAAGGCTTCCCGTCCTTGCCGTTCATAGTGCCGAAGCCGATATGCACCAACTCCGTATCTGCATTGACCAAGCCGGTTTTTCTCGCGCAGCGGAACACCTGCTCAAAATACAGTTCTTGTCTCTTATCTGTCAGGTAGATCAGCTTGTCCGGATGATACTGGGTCATACGATCCAAAATGGTGGCCAGATCGGTAGTGTTGTAGAGAGACGCCCCATCCGATTTCAGGATCATGCAGGGCGGCACTTCTCTCGTATCCGTCTCTTCCTTCACATCCACTACCAGAGCACCGTCGCTCTCATAGGCGTAACCGCCCTTCTTCATCTCTTCCACCATGCCGGGAATGATATCGTGAACGTCCGACTCTCCCTTCCAGAGATCAAACTCCACATTTAGGTTTACATAATTCTTCTTCAAATCTGCCACAGATACACGGATGATATGATCCCACAATGCCCTGTAGCCGCGCACGCCACTCTGCAGCTTATAGGTTGCTTCCATGGCATCTGCCTTATAAGCCTCATCCTCCTTGGATTTCGCACTGGCTGTCGGGTAGATCTCTTCCAATTCGGAGATGGTAAAAGGCGCTTCCTGCGGATACTCTCCCTCATAGGAATCATCGAAATAGACTAACCCCGGATCGCGCTTCTGCAGTTCCGTAATGATCAACCCCATCTGCAGCCCCCAGTCTCCCAGATGGATATCCCCGATTACATCATGGCCCGCATAACGGCAGATCCGCTTGATGCTCTCCCCAATCACACCGGAACGCAGATGCCCCACATGAAGCGGCTTCGCCACATTAGGCCCGCCGTAGTCGATGATGATCTTCTTCGCCTTCTCCGGCATCTGCAGACCGAATTTCTCACTGTCACGCATCCCGCGCAGATAATCCCGCACAAATGTCTCCGACACCTTCATATTCAAAAAGCCCGGAGCCACCGCGGACACCTCTGTAAAGACACCGCTCTCCTGCAGCTGTCCGGCCACATCCTGAGCGATCATGATCGGCGCCTTATGATATTTCTTTGCACCCGCCATGGCGCCGTTGCACTGATACTCACACAGATCGGGTCTGTTTGACAGCGTCACTTTCCCTAGCGCGGCCTCATACCCTGCCGTCTCAAACGCTTTCATCATCTCTTCCGAAATCAAATCCAATATTTTCTGCATCTTCTTCCAAGCCTTTCTTATATCTTTGTATTTCTCTTCCTGTTTTTCTATTTTTTTATTTTTTTATTTTTTTATTTTTCTATTATTCTTATCCTTCAATCTATTTTTCTACTTTTCTATTTTTCTTATCTTTCAATCTATTTTTTCCTCCATTCCGAAGCGCTTTGCGCTGAGGACGTGAGCAGAATTTGTAACGCTTCGGCACAAATTCTAACTGAACTTATTCAGTTTGTTGAACTAAATTGCTCATCAGAGAATTTATTCAACCTTGACCTTCATTCGTTCTTTCTTTTTTGTCTTTTGTTTGCTCCTTTGTCTTTCTGTCTTTCTGTCTTTCCTACTACTAAACCAGAAAAACTGTTCCTGTGTCAATACTCATTTACAAAAAATCAATCATCATAATCATATCCCGGTTCTTTACACAGCTTCCCTCGATTTGGCTCGATCTCTTTATCCCACACCTGCGCCTTCCAGTTTTCCGGAGGGATATCATGAATTGCAATAGAAACACTGTCTTCACTTGTCTCAAAGATTTCTGCAATATCTCTCGTTATTTTAGCCGCAAGCATCTTCTTCTGCGCATAAGTCCGTCCGGCATAACATTTGATATCTACATGTGGCATTTTCCTCTCCTCCCTGCACGCTCTTTTTATAAGGTATCTCTGTCACGAACTTGTCCGGAGCCTGTGTCATATTCCTTCTCACGCTCCCTCTCCCGCTGCACCCGGGAGTAGATACAGCCGCAGTAATCCTGCCTGTACAGGTCATACTCTTTCGACAGCTCCACAGACCGCTTATACCCGTTCTTCTTCTTAAAATCCGAGGGCAGCCAGGCAGTCCCGTACTCTTTCGCGAACTGTTCTCCGATCTCGTTCAGCTTCGCGGCATTTTTCAGAGGACTGATGGTCAGTGTCGTTGTAAAATAATCATAGCCGCCCGCCCGGGCACGCTTTGCCGTCTCCCGCAGCCTGAGCGCATAGCAGGCAAAGCACCGCTCCCCACCTTCCGGACACTGCTCCAGTCCGTTTGCGATCTTATAGAAACATTCCGGTTCATAGTCGCCTTCTACGATGTCGATTGGATATCCTCCCACCTGCTTCGCCTCTCTGCTATAAGCATTATAAGCAACGATCAACCGCTTCTGCTCGGCCACCCGCTTACGGTATTCCTGCGCTTCGGTAATATTAGGATTGTAATAAAAAACGGTGATCCGAAAGAACTGCCGCAGATATTCCAATACATAACTGCTGCACGGTGCACAGCAGCTGTGCAGGAAAAGTGTTGGCACACTGCCACTTTGAATATCTCTTGTTATTCTATCCAGCTCTTTCTGATAATTCCTGACTGCATTCATAGATTTTTCCTTCATTCCAAAACGCTTTGCGCTGAGGACGCGAACAGACCGTCCTCAATATCTTATCCGTCTTCCCTGGTTTTACTCTGCCTATGCCTTCCCGCGTCTTGCGATCGTGGCGATATCGATCAAGGTCATCTCTCCCTGCACGGCCGCATTCTCCAGGCTGGATACAAGCGCCGCCGCCGTATCCAATGCCGTAATGCAGTTCACGCCGGTCTCGATGGCCGTCCTGCGGATCAGGAAACCGTCCCTGCTCTTATCCCGGCCCTGGGTAGGCGTATCGATGACCAGATCGATCTTGTGTCCCAGGATCAGATCCATAACGGTAGGGGATTCCTGCCTGATCTTATTCACTTTTCTCGCCTTCACGCCGGCCTCCCGCAGCGCTGCCGCCGTACTTCTTGTGGCGTAGATGATATAGCCCAGCTTCTCGAAGCGGCGAGCCAGCCCGATGGCTTCGCCTTTATCCGCATCCTTCACGGTTATGATCATCTGTTTATGTTTGGGCAGATTCACGCCCGCCCCCAGAAACGCCTTATATAACGCCTCATTAAAGGTGCTGGCTATCCCCAGGCATTCTCCCGTGGATTTCATCTCCGGCCCTAAGCTGATCTCAGCGCCGCGGATCTTCTCGAAAGAGAAGACCGGCATTTTCACGGCATAGTAATCCGCAGCCGGCTGCAGCCCCGGCTCATAACCCAGATCCCGGATCTTTTTCCCGATGATCACTTCCGTGGCAAGATCCACGATCGGGATTCCCGTCACCTTGCTGATATAGGGTACGGTACGGGAAGAACGCGGGTTCACCTCGATCACATACACCTCGTCTTCCATGGCGATAAACTGGATGTTGATCAGGCCGATCACATGCAGCGCTTTCGCCAGCCGTCTGGAATACTCCGCGATGGTCTCCTTCACCTTCTCACTGACCGTGGGCGCCGGGTAGACCGAGATACTGTCCCCGGAATGGACGCCGGTGCGCTCGATATGTTCCATAATGCCCGGAATCAGGATGTCGGTGCCGTCGCATACCGCATCCACCTCCAGCTCTTTGCCTTGCAAGTATTTATCTACCAAGATCGGATGTTCCTGTTCATAGCGGTTGATGACCGCCATAAATTCTTCGATCTCCTGATCTGAGAGTGCGATCTGCATCCCCTGACCGCCCAGTACATAGGAAGGCCGCACCAGCACAGGATAGCCCAGCCTGCCTGCCACTTCCTTGGCCTGCTCGGCCGTATAGACCGTGCCGCCCGCCGCTCTCGGAATCTTCGTCTCTTCCAGAATCTTGTCAAAAAGCTCCCGGTCCTCGGCAGCGTCCACATCTTCCGCCTTCGTTCCCAAAATAGGCACACCCATCTTCATCAAGCTTTCTGTCAACTTGATCGCCGTCTGTCCGCCAAACTGCACCACCGCGCCGTCCGGCTTCTCAACCCTGACGATATTCTCCACATCCTCCGGCGTCAGCGGCTCGAAATAGAGCTTATCCGCGATATCGAAGTCGGTGCTGACCGTCTCCGGGTTATTGTTGATGATGATCGTCTCATACCCCTCTCTGGCAAAAGCCCAAGTGGCATGGACGCAGCAGTAATCGAACTCGATGCCCTGTCCGATGCGGATCGGACCGGAACCCAATACCAGCACCTTTTTCTTAGGATGGGTCTCCTCCACTTCTGTCTCCGATCCAAACACGGAGTAATAGTAAGGCGTACTGGCCGCAAACTCGGCCGCGCAGGTATCCACCATCTTGAAAGCCGCCACGATGCCATTTTCATAACGCATGTTCTTTATTTCTTCTTCGGTTCTCCCTGCCAATCTGGCGATCACCGTATCCGGGAATTCCAGCCGTTTGGCTTCTTGTAACAGGTCTACCGTCAACGGCTCCTGCTCGAGACGCGCCTCCATCTCCGTGAGGATCGCAATCTTATCAATAAACCAATGATCCACCATGGTAATCTCATGGATCGTGTCATAGTCAATACCCTTACGGATTGCCTCCGCGATAATGTAGATCCGCTGGTCATCCACCACCTTCATCCGCTCTTTCAGTTCCTCTGCGGAAAGCGCGGAAAAGTCATAGCTGCGCAGACAGTCCACATGCTGTTCCAGAGACCGGATCGCCTTCATCAGCGCACCCTCAAAGTTATTGCCGATGCTCATCACTTCTCCCGTAGCCTTCATCTGGGTCGTCAATGTGCGCTTCGCCGTGATGAACTTATCAAAAGGCAGTCTTGGGATCTTGACCACGCAGTAGTCAAGCGTTGGCTCGAAGCTGGCATAAGTCTTGCCGGTGATGGCGTTCTTGATCTCATCCAGCGTATAGCCCAGCGCGATCTTGGCCGCCACCTTGGCGATGGGATAACCCGTTGCCTTACTTGCCAGCGCGGAAGAACGGCTTACACGGGGATTAACCTCGATCACACAGTACTCGAAACTGGTGGGATGCAGAGCGAACTGCACATTACACCCGCCGGTAATTCCCAACTCGTTGATGATGTTGAGCGCTGAACTGCGTAGCATCTGATATTCTTTGTCCCCCAGCGTCTGGGAAGGCGCCGCCACGATGCTGTCACCGGTATGCACGCCCACCGGATCGATATTTTCCATATTACATACGGTAATGCAGTTGCCTGCGCCGTCCCGCATCACCTCATACTCAATCTCTTTCCATCCTGCGATGCAGCGTTCCACCAGAACCTGTCCCACCCGGGAGAGCCGCAGACCATTAGCCAGAATCTCCTCCAGTTCAACCTGGTTATGGGCGATACCACCGCCGGAGCCACCCAGTGTATAGGCCGGGCGCAACACCACCGGGTATCCGATCTTATGCGCAAACGCCACGCCGTCCTCTATATTCTCCACCACCAGGGAAGGCGCGCAGGGTTCCCCGATCTTCTCCATCGTCTCCTTGAATTCCAGGCGGTCCTCCGCCTTGCGGATCGTCTTCGCCGTGGTGCCGAGCAGCGTAACGCCATGCGCGGCCAGAAAGCCCGATTCGTCCAGCTCCATGCCCAGATTAAGTCCGGCCTGTCCGCCCATATTCGGCAGCAAGCTGTCCGGCTTCTCCTTGCGAATGATCTCCTCCAGCACCCTGGCCGTCAGCGGTTCGATATATACCTTATCTGCAATGTCACCGTCGGTCATGATGGTGGCCGGATTGGAGTTTACCAGGATAACTTCCATGCCCTCCTCTTTCAGAGAGCGGCACGCCTGCGTCCCTGCATAGTCAAATTCCGCCGCCTGCCCGATCACTATAGGCCCCGAGCCGATCACGAGTACTCTTTTTACATTCGGATTCTTAGGCATTTTTCCCCCTCCACATCATCTTGATAAACCGCTCAAACAGCTCCCCGGAATCCTGAGGCCCCGGACAAGCTTCCGGGTGAAACTGCACCGTGAAGATATGCTTGCCTGTATAAGAGAGCCCTTCGTTGGTACCGTCATTGACATTCTCAAACGCAGGCACCGCCACCCTGGGATCCAGCTTCTTCGTATCTACCACGTAACCGTGATTCTGGGAAGAGATATAAACTCTGCCTGTCTCTAAATCTTTCACCGGATGATTGCCACCCCTGTGGCCGTATTTCATCTTATAGGTATCTCCTCCAGTGGCCAGCGCCATCAGCTGATGTCCCAGACAGATCGCAAAGATCGTGATATCCGTATCATACAACTTCTTGATCTGTTCAATCACCTCCGTGCACTCCTTCGGGTCACCCGGGCCATTACTCAGCATAATACCGTCCGGTTTCGCATCGATGATCTCCTGCGCCGTCGTAAAAGCGGGATAGACCGTCACCTCACACCCTCTGGCAGCCAAAGACCTGGCGATATTGCCCTTCGCGCCCAAGTCTAACAGCGCGACTTTTAACCCTCTGCCCGTCAATTCACGAACCATGCTGGGCTTCTTCTCTCGTATACCACTCTCATATGCTTCTTTTTCAAATTGGGAACTTCCGGAGACCGGACCATTATCTGATAAATCTTGTGCGGCAGACAACGTATATTTTTCCCGGCAGGTCACAAGATCAACTACCTTACCGGTCGTATACGCCTTTAGTTTCGGAAGAATTTCTTCCAGATCATATTTCTCATTGGTGGTGATCATACCATTCATCGTACCTTTTTCCCGAAGGATCCTGACAAGCGCCCTCGTGTCGATCCCTGCGATGCCAGGAATACCGTTTTCCTCAAGAAACTGCTGAATCGTCATGTCACACCGAAAATTGCTGGGAATACGACTCAATTCCCGGACGATAAATCCGTCCGGCCAGGGCCTGTCCGACTCCATATCATCCTTACAGATGCCGTAATTACCGATCAGCGGATACGTCATGCAGACAGCCTGTCCGGCATAGGACGGATCTGTCAGCACTTCCAGATACCCTGCCATCGACGTATTGAACACGATCTCACTGATGATCTCCCGCTCAGCGCCGATATGGATTCCCTCAAAAAGAGTCCCGTCTTCCAAAATTAAGAAAGCTTTCATCCTGTCACCTGTTTCCTCTCAAACTATATCTGAAATCCTGATTCCTTTCGTATAATCGCTTCATTATAGCACAAGAGTTTCACACGTTCAATTCATAAAATTTATTTTTACACGCTTCGTGTCATTCGCCTGTCAGGTCATAATACAACATGGAAATGGCGGGCACAGTAGGCATTGTCTCGACCAGATCCGCCGGAATCTCACATGTTCCGAACAGTTGTCCGTACACAGTAAGCATGTCTCCTTCCAGAATAAGAGTATCGTCTGTTTCCCTGTCATCCCTGACAACATAATAACGAGCGATATTATTATCATCCTCCGTCTTACACAAATAATAGGTGTTATCATCAAACAGACCGCCGTCCACCTGACAGATCACCTGTACTTCCACCATAAGTGCCGTGTCCAGATATCTCTCTATATTCCTGAGAATTGACTTATAGCCGATCAATGTACATTCCTCACGGAACTTCTGCTCCTGCCTGTCCATTTTCTTTGCAGGCACGTCAGTTCCCCCTTCATCCTCTTCCCCGGACAAAGCACTGTCCTGTTTCGCCATTGTCACCTGAGAACGTTCCTTCTTTGCCAGATCCGTTTGCATGTCAGCCTCCGTTGTGCTTTCAACATCTGTCTGACTGTCTGTTCCGTCCGTCTCTTTAGCCTGTTCGTCCTCTGCCGTCTCTGTTCCTGCCGTCTCTTTAGCCTGTTCGTCCTCTGCCGTCTCTTTAGCCTGTTCGTCCTCTGCCGACTTTGCATCTGGCTTGCTCTCCACTGCCGTTGTCTTCTTGGCATCGGCTGTTTCTGTCTTCGCTCCCTCTGTCTGTTCCCCTGCATCCTCCTGATGTTCGGCGCCGTCCGGCACGCTTTCCGATTCCGCTTCCGACAGGTTTGTGACCTCGGAAGGCTCCACCGCCGTCCCGCTGGCTGCCAGCTCCTTGTTGTCCACCGTCGTCACCGACATGACCGGCAGAGCGGACTGCTTCTGCGCCATCCAGACGGACGCGGCCGCGTCTTTCATGATCCCCCAATGTGCCGAAAGATAGTACCCGCCCACACCGATCACCGCAATGGCAAAGACCGCCGCCACCAGATTGCGGAACCAGTTCCTTTTCAGGCTCATTCTGCAGTTCGGGCATACCTTTGCTTTCTTCGGGATCATTACACGGCAATACCGGCATTCCTTCAACTTCACGTCTGGTGCGAAGTCATACTCACGTCGTATAGAATCTTCTCTGCTTTCTGTCTCCCTGTATTTCGTTGTCCCCTGGCCGTCCGTTTCCTTATGTCCCAGTTCCTTCTCCGGTATTTCTCTTTCATTTATCATCTCTATGCCACATCTCCTTCTCAATCTGCAAGTTTATGACCACAAGGCATATACTTTGCCTGCTTTCGTCTTCTACGCGCCTGCACGCTGCTCATCTGTTACCGTAAAGCAAAGACCTCCTGCAAAGGATTACTCCCCTACACGAGGTCATTGCATATGAAAGCGACAGGAATTCTCTCCTCATTGCTTTCATTATAACGATACGTCTATAACTTGACAAGAACTTCTTCCAACTGTGCGGTTGCAATGTTACTATTCACGGTGCCCTGCACCTTGCTGCAGGGCATCCGGCCGATAACTTTACGGTTTCAGGCATCCAGCCTCTCGCCGAAGGCGACTTGGAATGGGTTGGATGCCCACTTCCAAATGAGTAAAACGCGGATGCGTAAGCAGACGCAGGAGTGCTTAAGCACGGGTTTTACGAATGCGGAAGTCAGGTTGGATGCTCTTTGGAGCATTCAACCGCACAGGTGGAACTTCTTTTACGGTTCCACCGGATCAGTCTTGATGATGAATTTCACACTACCGTCTACATTCTCCGGAAGTCCGGTAAAGGTATCATATTCTTTTCCTGCATCTGCCACTGCCTTTAATCTGTCCACTACGTCCTGTACGTCATCGCCGAAAAGATCCGTCAGTCTGCTGATGCCTTCCTCATCAAACTCAAACATACCGTTAAGCAGTTCCAGGGCACCCTCATCCAGAGTTCCCATACCGTCGTCCAGCTCTATGGCCCCGTCCCGCAGGGCACCGGCGCCATCCCGCAGCGTCGCGACACCATCACTCAATTCTCCGGCGCCATTTATAAGGGTTCCCGTTCCTTCCCGTAAAGTTCCTGCGCCATCATTCAATCTACCGGCGCCGTCCACAAGCTGTCCGGTGCCGTCCTTTAATTGTAATGCGCCGTTCTTTAACGTTCCGGCGCCGTTTGCCAACTCCGCAGTGCCGTTATCCAAGGTTATGATCCCGTTTTTCAGCTCTTTCGCACCATGATCCAATTCCTTTGCCCCGGCAAGTGCACTCTTAGTTCCGTCAGCCAGATCCCCGGCGCCTTTTATAAGTGCTGACATACCAGCCGTGCTCTCCGCCGAATGAAGAGCTCCCGAAAGTTCTTTCAGCGCATTGTCCAGATATGCCGCATAGGTGACCGCAGGACCCCATTTCTGCATCAATGCCATCTGTTCCTGCTGTATGGCCGCACCGGCAGCATCTGCCTGCGAGATCTGGTCCTCAAGTGCCTCAATCTGCATGGAGCAGGCACTCACCTCCGCCTGAAGGACTGCAACTTCTTCCATGGCACTCTGATAGGCACTCGCCTTTTGCTGTAGATCTTCCATATTCACTGACTGTATCTGCATCCGGTCCGTATCCACCACCTCTATCATCACGACACCGCTCCCGGTAACGGACTGCGTCTGTACTTCCGTGTTCTCTTCCACCGTTTCCACTACTGTCTCTGCTGCTTCTTCGCTCTGCTCTCCTGCTTGCTGCGTCACGGTTCTTGTTGTCGTATAGACAGGAGTCTCCACCGCCACGTCCACATACCTTTCTTCCTCATGCGTTCCGATAACTGTCTCTATCTCCTGTGTATTTCCCTGACAGGCTGTCATAAGCTCCGCCTGCGCCGCTGCAGCCCGCTCTCTGGCCATGGCCAAGTCTTCGTCAGCACGGTTCAGGCTTTCCTGGGCCTGTGTTTTCTCCTGTTGAAGCTTCTGCAGGATCGCATTATAGTAAGAGTCTGACAGTCCATCATTGCTGCTTGCCGTTTTCAGAGATTCCTGCAGCAGACAGGATAACTGTAGCAGTGTACTTGGATTCGCCGCATCAAATTCACCCGACGAGGATACCGGTGTACCGATCTTCGTCTGAAGCATGTTCATCTGTGCCGCCATCTGATCGATACCACCCTGTACAAGAAGCGCGCCATTATTCAGATTTTCCGCGCCCGCCACCAGATTTCCGGTTCCGGCCGCCAGTTTGTTTCCTCCCTCCTTCAGAGCGCCTGCGCCTTGCTGTAGTTTATGCACCCCATCGCCCAAAGCCGCAGAACCGTCATAGAGTGCCAGTGCACCGTCATAAAGCAGTCCTGATTTATCATAGAGTTCCTGCGTACCATCCCTTAACTGTGCCGCACCATTTTGCAGTTCCACCGCTCCGTCCCGAAGCCTTGATGTACCGTCCTTCAGAGCCGATGTCCCATCCTTCAATTGATCTGCTGCATCTCCCAGCTGTTCCATAGAATCATTAAGTTCTGTAAGATCCATATGGTCCGTCAGTTCAAACCTGGAAAGAATATCGCTCATGGCTACCGTCATAGTCATCCCCAGTTCAAAAGATTCCGTATCCGCTGACACCTCAATATAATCCGGTATCTCCAACTCCCTGAACGCTTCACTCTGCTCTGAATCGCTCATCCTATCCTGCATCCCTTCCATATCAATGCTTTCCCGCAAGCCGGGAAATGCCACTCCCACAACGATACTGTTACTTCCTTCCGACAGAAGTCTCGCATTCTTTACCTCGATATTGGAAAAAGTGCTCTGCGGCAGGATCATCCCGGAGATCATGGCAAAGGGAATCTTTATCTCCTCCTCTTTGCCGCCGACCATTACCTTCCTTGTCTCCTGATTGTCATAGTCCAATCGAATCGTTACCCTGCCGCTCTTGCCTGCCAGTTCTTCAGGCGTAACAGCTTTACCGTCCAATTGATAAGAAACCTTTACTGTCACTGGTACCTGTTTGTCAGTCGTACCCTGGTAATAAATATCCGAACCGTCTGCCTGCCAGATAAGATCACCGCCTTGATCCCTTTCATAGGTCTCGAATCCTTTAACATTCCGGATATCTTGCAGATCCGAACTGTCCATAAGTTCCGAACTACCTGCCCCGTTTTTCAACCAATTGCTTACTATGACCTGGTTCACACTTCCATCTGCATCTGCAAGTACATAAACAGTCTCCTCCTTGCCAGACTGGCTGCTGTGGGAAGGACTGACCTGAGCCTGCAGGATATTCTGTAATACCTGTGCCTGCTCCTGCCCCTCTTCTGCCACTTCTGCCGCCTGTTCTGTTCCCTGCTGCCCACATCCTACAAGTCCCAATGCCAATGCGGTACTTAAGGAAATACACAGCACTTTTTGCTGCCTGCTTCTATGATCTTTCTTATAATCCCTTTTCTTCATAATTTACCCTCATTTCTGCGCTGCTTTTTGTGCATGAACGAGTTTGTGGCAAGCAGCGCGCAGACACAAATCTCGCGATTGAAAATTTTAATTTTCAATCTTACCTCCATTCCGAATCGTTTTACGCTGAGGGCGTGAGCAGAATTTCTGATTCTGCTCTGCGATCAGTAGAATTTGCCATAGCTCAACGCGCTTCTGCACGATCCGCGCAGCACAGGTTCTTCTCCGGCTGTGCCGCCCTGCTGTCTTGTACATTGTTTCTGATAATAATTCTGTCAAATACCATGAACATGGATGGCAGAATAAAAATAACCGATACCATACTGACAAGTGCTCCTCTTGCCATCAAAGTGCACAGGGAACTGATCATGTCAATGTTGGAATAAAGCCCCACGCCGAAGGTCGCCGCAAAGAAGGACAGTGCACTGACAACGATCGATTTCACACTACTTTGACAGGCGATCGCGACAGCCTCCTTCCTGGAGACCCCTCCGTACCGCTCCTTCCTGTATCTGGTCGTCATCAGAATCGCATAGTCTACCGTTGCACCCAGCTGGATCGTTCCAATGACAACCGACGCGATGAAGGGAATCTGTGTTCCCGTATAATAGGGAATTCCCATATTGACAAAGATTGCCATCTCTATGACCGATACCAGGATCACTGGCAGTGCTGCCGATTTAAACACCAGGAAGATTATGACGAAAATAACCCCGATAGACACCACACTCACTGTCTTGAAATCCTGATCCGTGATCTCGATCAGATCCTTCGTACAGGGCGCCTCCCCCACTAGCATTCCCCGGCTGTCATAAGATTTGCAGACAGCGCTGATTCTGCTGCACTGGTCATTGACTTCCTCCGATGCCACCTTATACTGGGAACCGATCAGAAGAAGCTGCCAGTTGTCGCTCTCGAGAGCGCCTTTCAAGCTGTCTGGGACCATCTCTTCCGGAATCATATCCCCTTTGACGGCATTCAAGCCCAACACCCAATTTACCCCGTCAACAGCCTTTAGTTCCTCTGTCATACTCTTCACCTCCCTTCCCGGAAGGTCGGCACTCAGCAAGAGCATATGTGTCGCATTCATATCGAATTTCTCATTCAACTTATCGTTTGCGATGATGCTGGCGAGATCCTTCGGCAATGTCTCATCCAGGTTATAATAGACTTTCGTGTTCCGATACCCGAAGATGGCCGGAAACAGCATTGCCGCAAACAACAGAATAAAAACCCTGTAATGCCTTGTCACAAATTCTCCTATCCCTTTCAGATCGGGAAGCAGCGCCTTATGCTTCGTCTTCTCCAGGGCTTTGTCAAACACCAGGATCATGGACGGCAGAATCGTAACGCAGGTGGCTACACCGAAAACAACCCCCTTGGCCATTACCACTCCCAGATCCATTCCCAAAGTAAAACTCATAAAACATAATGCAATGAAACCGGCCACTGTCGTTAGTGAACTGCTCACTACGGATGTAATGGTCTCACCGATCGCTTTCGCCATTGCCTCCTTGTTATCAGCAGCCTCCGGGATTTTTTCCTGATAGCTGTGCCAGAGGAAAATGGAGTAATCCATCGTCACTCCCAGCTGCAGGACCGCACTGAGCGCTTTGGTGATATAGGAAATCTCTCCCAGGAAAATATTGCTGCCCAGATTGTATAAAATTGCCATCCCGATACTCAGAAGAAACAGAAATGGAATGAGGAAAGAATCCATAGTCAGCGACAATACCAGGCAGGAAAGCAAAACCGCAATGCACACATAGATCGGCGCTTCTTTCTCCGAAAGATTCTTCGTATCGGTCACTACTGCCGACATGCCGCTCAGAAAACAGCTGCGGCCGGCCACTCTGCGAATATCCTCTATGGCTTCCATCGTTCCATCGGCAGATGTGGTCTCATCAAATATGATCGCCATCATAGTCGCATCACCGCTGTTAAATGCCCTGTAGATTTCCTCCGGCATCATCTCCATCGGAATGGAGATATCCATGACCGTATCATACCAGACTACTTTCTCCACATGCTCGATCTGCTCGATCTCTTCCTTCAGTCTCACGACCTCCTTAGCCTCCATGCCTTCCACGATAAACATAGAAAATGCTCCTGTTCCAAATTCCTCCACCAGGATATCCTGTCCCACCATCGTCTCGATATCTTTCGGAAGGTAGGAGAGGATATCGTAATTGACCCTGGTCCCCACATATCCTAAAAAAGACGGAATAAGCAATGCAAGGCTTATGAGCAGGATCGGTATCCTAATCTGTACTACCTTTCTACCAAATTTTTCCATGGCATCCACTCCTTTTCAATTAATGACCATTAGTCACTTTTATCTTTACTTAGTATTATATTCAAAAATGACTATCGGTCAATATTTTATTTGCAAAGAATTCTTAAAAAATTATAAACTCTAAAAACAATTGGACTTTTCTGGCAAGTATTCTATAATGGGATTACCTTCAGTGAACAAGGACACTCTTATATAAAGGAATTTGAGAAATCATGAGAAAATCTGATCTGAACAAACAAAAAAAGCGGGAGGCTCTTCTGAACACCGCTTTTGAATTATTTACCACCCAGGGAATCACGAGGACGACCATCAACAACATCGTGGAAGCCGCCGGTGTGGCAAAAGGAACTTTTTATCTCTATTTTAAAGACAAATATGATATTCGCAATAAACTGATCGCCCATAAGGCCAGCCGTATTTTTTCCGTCGCGGACGACGCTCTATCCAAAACACAACTGACCGAATTGGACGATCGGATCATTTTTCTTGCAGACAATATTATCGAACAGTTCAATGCCGACAAATCGCTGCTCGGCTTTATCTCTAAGAACCTGAGCTGGGGAATCTTCAAGAACGAGCTGATCTCCTCCGGCGACAGTTCTGACGTGGACTTCTATAATATCTATACTGTCCTGGAGAATTCACCCAGATCCTTCAAGAATCCGGAAATTCTCCTGTTTATGATCGTTGAATTTGTCAGTTCCACCTGTTACAGCTCCATTCTGTACAATGAACCCACAGATATCGAAACCCTGAAACCTTACATCTTTGATGCGATCCGGCAGATCATCAGGAGTCAGGAACTCGATCACGATGCTTACTTGAAATAGTTCACCCCGGACTCGAAGATCTTCATGTCCTGTTCTCCGTAGATGTTGACAGCCACGCCGTCCCCTCTTCTCTCCGAATGCGCCATCTTGCCCAGACAACGTCCGTCCGGAGAAGTTATGCCTTCGATCGAAGCGTAGGACCCGTTGATGTTCCATTCCTCATCCATGGAAATACTGCCCTCAGGATCTGCATACTGCGTCGCCACCTGTCCGTTTGCAAACAGCTTGTCGATCCACTCCTGCGGTGCGACGAAGCGTCCCTCACCGTGGGATGCCGGGTTTACATAAGTATTCCCCAGAGCCGCTCCCTGCAGCCAGGGCGACTTGTTGGAAACCACTTTCAAGTATACCATCTTGGAGATATGACGGTTCACCGTGTTAAAAGTCAGAGTCGGCGAATCTTCTTTCTGCCCCCTGATCTCTCCATAAGGCACCAGACCCAGCTTGATCAGCGCCTGGAAACCGTTACAGATTCCCAGCGCCAGGCCGTCCCGCTCCTGCAGCAGCCGTCCGACTGCCTCCTTCATCTTCTCATTCTGAAAAGCAGTGGCGAAGAACTTAGCGGAACCATCCGGTTCGTCACCCGCCGAGAAGCCGCCGGGGAACATGATGATCTGCGCCTGTGCGATGGCTTTCTCGAACACATCCACACTCTCCCTTATATCCGCTGCCGTCAGGTTCTTAAATACTTTCGTGATCACATCCGCGCCTGCCCGCTCGAAGGCTGCCGCACTGTCATACTCACAGTTGGTGCCCGGGAAGACAGGGATAAAGACGGTCGGTCTTGCAACCTTATGCCTGCAGACATAGATCTCCTTTGCCTCATACAGGCCGGAAGCTACGGCACTCTTATCCTTGCCGGCTGTATACGGGAATACCTTATCCAGCTTCCCGGTCCATGCACTAAGAGCCTCCGCCATGGTAATCTGCACATCCCCGTAAGCGAATACGGGCGCCTCGGTCACCGTTCCGATCACCGTATACTCCAGGCCCGGCCCTTTCTGTGCCGCCAGTTCTTCCACAGCCTCCGCCGGCATCTCCGCCACGATCTCACCAAGCCCGTTATCAAAAAGAGCCTCCGCCGCAAGGCCGCTCTCCACCGTCACGCCAAACTGATTGCCGAAGGCCATCTTGCCGAGCGCTGCCGCCACACCTTTGGCATCCAACGCGTAGGCCGCCTTGATCTTCTTGTCAGCCATCAGCGTCAATATGCTGTCATATACTTTCATCACGTCTTCATAGACCGGCAGGTCATACTGGTCTTTCCTGATGTGGAAACGTACCAGCTTATCCCCGGCTTTCTTCAGTTCCGGCGTCACCATGTTCTGCTGCCTGCTGATATCCACCGCAAAGGAAACAAGCGTGGGCGGCACATCGATATCGTTGAACGTGCCGGACATGGAATCCTTACCGCCGATAGAAGGCAGCCCATATCCCATCTGCGCGTCGTAGGCCCCCAGAAGCGCCGCGAAAGGCTGGCTCCAACGGCTGGGCTCTTCACTCATCCGTCGGAAATATTCCTGGAAAGTAAAGCGAATCGTCTTATGATCCCCGCCGTTTGCCACGATCTTGGCCATGGACTCCGTCACCGCATAGATCGCGCCGTGGTACGGGCTCCAGCTGGACAGATAGGGATCAAAACCGTAACTCATCATCGTCACGGTATCGGTCTTTCCTTTTAACACCGGCAGCTTGGCGACCATCGCCTGCGTCTCCGTCAGCTGATACTTACCGCCGTAAGGCATATAGACGCTGCCTGCACCGATGGAAGCGTCAAACATCTCCACCAGTCCCTTCTGGGAGCAGACGTTCAAGTCACCAAGTAAGGCAAGCCATGCCTTCTTCACATCACCTTCTGCTACGGCCTGCGCTACCACTGGAGTCGCGATCTTACGCAGATAGTTATCCTTCTCTTCCGGCATATCCACGCTGACGGCTGTCTCCTGGTGCGCCCCGTTGGTATCTAAGAAGGCTCTTGCGATATTAACGATCTGTCTGCCGCGCCACTTAAGCACCAGTCTCGGTTCTTTCGTCACCACCGCTACTTCCACTGCTTCCAAGTTCTCCTCGGCAGCATAACCTAAGAAAGCCTCCACATCCTTGGGCGCAACGACAACAGCCATACGCTCCTGGGATTCGGAAATTGCCAGTTCCGTACCGTCTAAGCCCGCGTATTTCTTCGGCACCTTATCCAGATCCACCACCAATCCGTCCGCCAACTCCCCGATGGCAACCGACACGCCGCCTGCACCGAAGTCATTGCATTTCTTGATCAGCCTGCTCACTTCCTCCCGGCGAAACAATCTCTGTATCTTGCGTTCCGTGGGCGCATTTCCCTTCTGCACTTCTGCACCACAGGTCTCGATAGAGCTCTCCGTGTGCACCTTGGAAGATCCCGTGGCCCCGCCGCAGCCGTCACGGCCCGTTCTGCCGCCTAAAAGGATGATCACATCATCCGGATCGGAAGTCTCACGGATCACATTCTTCCGCGGCGCCGCGCCCATGACCGCGCCGATCTCCATTCTCTTCGCCACATAATCGGGATGGTAGATCTCCTTCACCAGCCCCGTCGCCAGACCGATCTGGTTGCCGTAGGAAGAGTAACCGCTGGCCGCGCCACGCACCAGCTTCTTCTGGGATAGTTTGCCCTTCAACGTATCAGCCACCGGCACCGTGGGATCCGCCGCACCCGTAACACGCATCGCCTGATACACATAACCGCGCCCGGAGAGCGGATCTCGGATCGCACCGCCCAGACAAGTAGCCGCACCACCGAAAGGCTCAATCTCCGTAGGATGGTTGTGGGTCTCGTTCTTAAAGAACACAAGCCACTCCTCGGTCACCGGCCCCTCGCCATAATCCATCTCCACCGGCACCACCACCGAGCAGGCATTGATCTCGTCAGACTGCTCCATGTCCTCCAGTTTGCCGTCTTTCTTCAACTTACGCATCGCCATCAACGCCAGATCCATCAGGCAGACGAACTTGTCCTGCCTGTCCCCGAAGATCTCCTGTCTGGTAGCAAGATAGTCCTCATAAGTCTTCCGGATCGGCTCCGCGTAATATCCCTCTCCGAACGTAACCTCTTTCAACTCTGTAGAAAAAGTCGTATGCCGACAGTGATCCGACCAATAAGTATCCAATACACGGATCTCCGTCATCGTCGGATCCCTATGCTCCTCCTCCTGAAAATAACGCTGTATATGCTGGAAGTCCTTAAAGGTCATGGCCAGCCCCAGAGACTCATACAAGGCTCTCAGCTCTGTCTCCGCCATGTCCTTAAATCCCGTAAAAACAGACACGTCCGCCGGCTCCTCATAGTCAGTCGCCAGCGTATCCGGCTTCACCATGTCCGTCTGCCTGGAATCCACCGGATTGATGCAGTAAGCCTTGATCTTCTCAAACTCCTCATCGGTAATAACGCCTGTTATAAGATAAGTGACCGCCGTTCTGATAAGCGGTTCCTCATCCTCCTTCAAGAACTTCACACACTGTACCGCAGAATCCGCCCGCTGGTCAAACTGCCCCGGCAAGTATTCCACGCTGAACACCCTGCCGTCCTCCGGAATCTCGATCGCCTCTTCATATAAAATATCGACCGGCGGCTCCGAAAAGACCGTCCTGCATGCCTTCCTATAGACCTCTTCTGAAAGATTCTCCACATCGTAACGGATAAACACACGGACATCCTGCACTCCGCCAATCCCCAGATAGCTTCCGATCTCCTCTTTCAGTTCCCTCGCCTTAACCGCAAAAGGCTCTTTCTTCTCCACATAAACCCGTTTCACGTTTCCCATGCTGCTTTCTCCTTTATCCCTGCGCCCTCGTGTATCTTTTTTTATTATGCCAAACATTCCACTATATTTCAATCTACTATTTTCTCAAACGGCACTGCCGTTATCCGAGACAGTCAGGTAAATCGAAGGCGCCGTACTAACTCCTATGATATAAATTTCCTATATCATAAAAAACCGACCGAAAACATAGTCGTTCTTAAAGGAAACAACACGGAGAGATGACCTCATCCCTTCATCTTCGGCTTAAACACCAGGCTGGCCAGATACCCGAACACCAGCGCCGCACAGCATCCCACCGCACCGGTCTTAAAGCCGCCCTGAAACAGACCAATGAAGCCATTCTCGGCTACCGCCTCCTTGACACCTTTCATCAGGATATTGCCATAGCCGAGCAGCGGTACGCTCACGCCGGCGCCCGCGTATTCCATAAGAGGTTCATACCAGCCGAAGAAACTGATCACCGCGCCAAGACATACGAGCAGCACCATCACACGTCCCGGCAGCATCTTCGTCTTTTCCAGCAGGATCTGTACCAGCGCACAGATCAAGCCGCCTACCCAGAATGCATTCAAATACTCCATCATACCGATACCACACCTTTCTTTTACATCTGCAGATCTGGAATGATCGTGGCAGTTCCTTCTTCGATTTCATCGCTGCAGATCATTCTCCAAGGATCGTTATGATTATTTTCTGCAATTCCGGAATAAACTATACTGTCTAAAACTGATTTTCGGTGCGATCCTCACAAACTTTGTAATAGTTCCAATTCCATACTGCCATTTGTCCTGCATTCTTCTCATTCTATTCTGCGAACAATTTCCTCCACAATCTCGCGTATGGAAAGATTCTCACAATCCATCGTAATGTGCGCATATTTCTCATAAAGCGGAGTACGCTCCTCATAAAGTGTTTCCAGCGTCTGTCCTTCCCGCAGTGTCACACCCCGCTCATTCAGATCGCCCAGCCTGCCCGCAATCTCCCTGCAGGACAGTTTCAGATAAATAATAATGCCGTTTTGCCCTAAATGCTCCATAGCTCTGCTTCCGTAGATAACGCTGCCGCCTGTGGCGATCACGGTACGTACGGCATCGATGGAAAGATTTGCTTCCTCCTCGATGAACCAGAATTTCTCCACCCCCTGCTGCTCAATGATCTCATGCAAAAGCCTGCCTTCTCTGCTCTGGATCACCAGATCGGAATCCAGAAACGCAAACCCAAGCTTCTTCGCCAGCACAACACCCACCGTGCTCTTCCCCGCACCTGGCATGCCGATCAGAACGATATTTTTTTGTTTCATATTAATCCCCCATTCTTGCTTAATCTGCAAATTTGGGCGCAAGCACAAATTTGTGTGTGAAAAATCTGCCGCATATGGATTTTTCACACTATGTAAACCTCTTCTATTGTTTCTTTCTCCTGCAAAACCAGTACGATCGCCCTGCTTACCGATGCATTTAACACAGCTCAAAGACATTTGAGAATACAACCCCAAATATCTGTACAAAGGTTTTCCGTACGGAGTACCAGGTTACTGCTTCAGATATGCCACTACTTCCACTTCACACAACACATTCTTCGGCAGCTGCTTCACCGCCACGCAGCTTCTGGCCGGTTTCTCGGTAAAATATTTCTCGTACACCCCGTTGAACGCCGCAAAATCTGCCATATCCGCTAAAAAGCAGGTGGTCTTGACAACATTTGCATAATCCGTGCCTGTTTCAGCCAGGATAGCGCCCACATTCTTCATCACCTGTTCCGCCTGCTCCGTGATATCGCTGCCTTTGATCTCACCATTTGCCGGGTCGATGGGAATCTGTCCCGATGCAAACAAAAAATCTCCTGCGATAATGCCCTGCGAATACGGCCCGATCGCTGCCGGTGCCTTGTCTGTAGATACCTTAGTTAACATAATATATATACCTTCCTTTCTTGAATTTACTGCCTTCATACTTTCTCTTTGTCTATCCTGCGACGCATTCTATCCAGAACCCGATGCAAACGCTCTCACATCGCTCTGCGCCGGGAAACTTCTCACTCCCCGAACCTTGCTCGCACGTAGAATCCTCTGGCGTTCTCGATCACTTCCGTCACCACGCCTTCCCGCTCCATCATACGCTCCCTGAAGGGGAAATTCCCCGACATGGCCAGAGACGGATCTATCGTATAATAGTAGTTACTGGGAAGGACACCCTCTGTCACGGTGACCTTATCCCCCTCCTTTAACAATCCGGGACGCTCCATCTTAAATTCCATCTCCCGCACTGCCTCACACCTTCTTCCTGTCAATCCCTTGTAAGCCGCCGTCCCACATCGTCTGTCGCTCTTTAGGCCACGCATATCTATATCCATACGTACGCCGACGCGAGTCTGCAGTCTCGGGGCAAACTGCTCTACTTCCCTGACGCCTTCACGATCCGCAGCGTCTCTTCCTGTGCCGCTGCCACCTTGTCGCACCACTGGTCAAATTCCGGATCTAACTTCTGGCATTCCGGGTGCTCTTTAATATACTTAAGCGCCATCCTGACTCCCTGGTCAAAACGTACCGTTGCCGCAAAGTCCGGCACCAGCCGTTTCAATTTCGTATTATCAAAGACGACACTGTTGGACTTCTCTCCCAGCAGACCGCCTCGAAGATCCCACTCCGCCGGGCCGTGCTGATCGTACCTGTTCCCCCGATAAACAATGCTTTCATTTCTGCTTTTCCTTCCTTTCTCTTTTGTCTTTTCTTCCATCATATCTGAAACAGATTCCTGATCGGATTGATCTGTTTCGCCTGTCGAAGGAACATTTCCTTCTCGCCCGCCAGATAGGCCTGCAGCTGTCCGACCTCCTCTCCGGAAAATCCTTCTGACTTCTCGATCACACCGTCCGGGACAATCCCTTCCGCCCAGTCCTTTCCCCGCAGAAAAGACACCCGCACGAAAGTCTTCCCCTCATGATGGAGCACTCCGGATACCAGTACATTCATGGCCTCCGCGGTCACATCCGTCTTTCCACTGTTTTGACTGTCACTGCCGCTGCCTGTAGAAGCCTTCCCGGCTCCGGCACTTTTGATGATCACTCTGCCATCTTCCATCTATCCATGACCATGCCTTTCTCTTGATCCAATGCACGGATTTTGTATCACCTGCATCGATACATGTCTCTATCTTGTATCTTCTATAACAGTATAAACCAATTTATGGTTTTGATAAACACTATTCTATATCATTTTCCGACCCATCACTGTTTTTCCATTTTCTTAAAGATCCGCACAAGTACCGCTATCGCTGCCGCACATAAGATCCACTCCGTGACCGGCTGGGCATAGGGCAGCCCATACAGCGGAAACAGATAATTAAGTATATACAACGCCGGAATCTCCAACACGATCTTCCGAAGCAGCGCAAAGACCAGCGACTTCTCCCCCATACCGCAGGACTGGAAGACACCCACCGCAATAAAATCCATACACATAAATGGCAGTTCCAGGCAGAATCCCCGCAAGAACCGCTCCCCGTAAGCGATGATCGCTTCATTGCGCATAAACAGAGCCGTGATCTGTCCGGCACCCAGATAATATCCAGCTGCCACCACTGCCAGGAAAATGACCGCGATCCGCACCGTAAAGAACAGCGTCTTTTTCATGCGTTTTACATTCCCGCTGGCATAGTTATAACTGATCAGCGGCATAATGCCCTGGGACAGACCAAAAGCGACCTGCATAGGTACCATATTGACTTTCTGCACGATCCCCATCGCCGCAACCGCGTCTGAACCGTAAGACGCCGTGAAATTGTTGAGGACCGTCATGCCCGTCACATTCAGCAGGTTCTGAATGGCGGCCGGAATGCCGACTCCGCACACACCCATGACCACCCGCCTGTCCGGCCGGAACATGGACGGTCTGATGCACACATAGGTATCTCCTCTTTTCTTCCATAATAAAAAGAAAAAATAGCCGCAAGCGACACAGTTAGAAAGCATCGTCGCCAGTCCTGCCCCGGCTGCGCCCATATTCAATCCCATGGGCAGCACAAAGAAAGGATCCAGAATAATGTTCAGCAGACACCCGCTCATAGTCCCGATACTGGCATGCAGGGAGGCACCCTCCGACCTTACCATATACGCCATGACCACATTTAAGATCGCGGGAACCGCTCCGAATGACACCGTCCATTTCAGATACTGCGCCGTAGCCGCCACAGTCTCCGTATCCGCACCCAGTACATGCAGCAGCGGATCGTGAAAAATCGTGTAAAACAGCGAAAACAACACACCGGCTATCAGCGTACAATAAAATCCAAACGCCGAACTTCGCCGCACCAGTCCATGATCCCTGCTGCCCAACGCACGGCTCATCATACTGGAGGTGCCCACGCCAAACAGGTTGTTCACCGCATTAAATGCAAGCAGCACCGGCGCCGCCAGTGTTACGGCCGCATTCTGCACCGGATCGTTCAGCATCCCTACAAAATAAGTGTCCGCCAGATTATAGATCACCATCACAAGAGAACTGAGTACCGTCGGTATGGACAACGTCATCACAGCTTTCTGTACAGGCATCTCCTCAAACAGGGCAACTTTCTTCGTATCTTCCATGGCTTTTCCGGATCCTTTCTTTTGTCAGCTTTTAAGTTTCTTATATCATTTCTCTATTCTATTGCTTACTAAACATCCATATCACGTATTGTCATACCACCATAAATAGTCTGGCGGGCCGTATGGCCGTCTTAGTAATATATTAGACTATTGTATCACTATTTGGCCCATGGAAAACAGGAAATTCGCAAAATTTTGTCAATCACAAAAAGGGACAGCATCCTTTTTGATACAGTCCCTCTCATTTTATTACCATAGTCGCTCGGCCTTGCTCGTGCACCCGCTCTTTAGCCGGCTGTCCACAAACATCTACCGCACTATCCTTCGTAATGTTCCAATACTACGCCGTGCGCAATTCCCGGAATGCTCTGACCCTCATTGAAGCTGATCTTGCTAAGGAGTGCACCCGCAGCCGCCCGCATTGGTATCCTGTCTCTCGCCGTCAAATTAGAACCATTTATTTTTACCATGCTTTTCTATGCTAAACTCCTCACAAAATGGAGGCTATCATCTCACAAAACTCTTCCTCACATACAGCTTTTACTTCCGATGTCTGAAAATCTTTCAAATTTTGCGTGACAATATATTCTACACCTACTTCTTTTGCGCACTGCATTTGTAAAGCATCTTCTAAATCCTGCCATTCTTTACGATTCAAAGCTTGAAGAATTGTCTGTCTTGTTTCCGGAATAACATTCATACCTTCACAGAGAAGACTCAATAACTGCTTTCGTTTTTCCACGGAAAAATCCTTCCTGAGAATATAGAAAATATCAGTAAGCGAATGCGAAGTAATATAGCCATGTACATGCCCAAAAAGACATTGTTCTATAATCACCTTTGCATTTGTTGCATTTGGCTCACGAAACATAATCCAGTCTAAAATAACATTCGTATCAACCAACGCCCTAATATTTTTCATCTAATGCCCCTAATCTTTCTGCTTTTAAGTCAATTATTCTATTGACGCTCCCGGAAAACTCATCAAAAAATGCTCTCTTTCTTTCTAATGCGCTCTCATCTGCTGATTTCTCTAATCCGTTATCAGGGAACACAACAACAACCTCAGACATTTCTATCAACGGAGCATCCTCTAAAATCACTTTTCCATTGTCATATATCCCTTTTACTGCTAACACTTTAATCACCTCCGCTTTTCACGATCAATCTCTGCCAAATAGGCCTATGCTGTCTACTAATATAGTATCACATACCAGGTATCCACGACAACACATTATTATGCCCCAGCAGTGTCTAATGTCATTACTTCTCACGGACAATGTCAGTTAGTTAAGCTATCAAGTCAGATTCCAACACAGGGTCTAACCAAAATTTTATAAAAAAAGAAATACCTGCATCCCGAATTGGCTGGCCACTACCGGTACATCTGCAACGGAGGCGATCAAAGAGATATACCACTTCATATGGGGATTGAAACTTCTTTCTGCACACTCAAACACACGATAGCCGCCATGAATCTCCATGCAAAGAACAGCGGCTGCATTCGAGCCCCCTGATGTGGAAGGCCTGATCAGAAAGTATACGCTTCCTGTCAGGCCTTTCAGGAACTTTGCCGCCTTCAAAGATTCCAAGTACCGGTCAGCTTTACATACCGGTTTTGACTGACAAGATCATTGTACCACATGGCAGGCATTTTTCATACCTGCTCATTTGCCATGCAATAAAACAAAAACACTGCTTGACAAATGTATTATTCATACCGTTTATTTAGTTTTTAGAGTTCTTAACTAACTGACATTGATTCGCGGATCAGGAATGCGCAAAACTGTGCATTCCGTGAAAACATGATTCAGGAGTGAGGGGCGATTTTTGCGAAGCAAAATTTTAAATAGCGCCCCGAATCGTTACTACGAGCGGCCCCTGGGCCGTGACTAGTAACCTAATGTCATCGATTCTACCTCTTTGACTGCATCTTTCTTTTCCAATAGTTTCTCCAAACGAAGTGACTCTTTGTTTGCATTTACATTGATACCCTCAGTGAACAAATGCAGCGTCCACGTCAACAGCCAGAGCGACTTGTATCTACCGCACTATCCTTCGTAATGCTCCAATACTACGCCGTGCGCAATTCCCGGAATGCTCTGCCCCTCATTGAAGCTTGTCTTGCTAAGGAGTGCCCCCGTGGGCATGAAGAGTACACGCTTCCAGACCCCCTCTTCCAGTTTCTTCAGAACATAGGCCGACAGCACCACCGCGCTGCACCCGCAGCCGGAACCGCCCGCATTGGTATCCTGTCTCTCACTGTCGAAGATCTCAATACCGCAGTCCATATGCTGCTTCGTGATGTCAATCTGCACTTCCGCCAGTAAATCGAAAAGAAGCTGCTGACCCACCGTACCAAGATCCCCGGTTATGATCTTGTCATAGTAATCCGGCTGCCTACCGAAATCTTCCAGATGCTGTCTGATCGTATCCGCGGCGGCAGGGGCCATACAGGCTCCCATATTCATGGAGTCCTTTAAACCATAATCCACGATCTTGCCAATGGTAGCCCCGGATATCACCGCCCGCACCTGACTGCCCGGCTGTGCCGAGAGCAGGAAGGCCCCGCTGCCGGTCACCGTCCAGGTAGCTGACTTCGGCCGCTGGTTGCCATAGGCCAACGGAAACCGGAACTCTTTCTCCGCACTGGCAAAATGACTGGACGTGATACAGGCTGCCTTCTCCGCGAACATGCCCGCTACCGCCATGCTCCCCATAGTCAGAGACAGGCCGCAGGTCGAACAGGCGCCGTACAGTCCCACATGAGGAAGCTGATAGCCCGCAAGGCCGAAACTGCTGGCGATAGACTGCCCCAGCAGGTCTCCTGCAAAGACAAGCTGCAGATCTTTCTTCTTGAGTCCGGCCTTTTCCAGCGCGATCTCCAGCGCCTCCTTCTGCAGACTGCTCTCCGCATCCTCCCATGTATCGGCCCCGAATTTATCATCATAGCCAACCCTGTCAAACAGCTGACCCATAGGGCCGGCGGCCTCCTTGCTCCCCACGATGGAACCACTGCTGATGATATATGGTTTATTCATAAACTGAAGACTTTGTTTTCCCAGCATTTCCTATCTCCTCCACACTTCTACAGATTATCAGATCATCGCCCAAACATTATGTTCATTGATGAGTTGATATTTTAAGTTCATAGATGAAGATAGTATGTATCCTATTATGTTGCTTTATACCTCTATGTCCACGTTATGCTGTTAGCTTTTCGTTCTTAATTTATTTCCCAATCTGTTTTTCTTGTATCTGCTACGATATTTATAACACAATAAGATAGTGTTTGCACTCCTACACGCAACTGTTATAATACTATAGTATAAATGCTTACACGGAAGTGAGCACGACTACCGGGTCGAAGTACTGTTTTTTGTCAACCAAGAAAACAAAGAAAGGACGTTACACAATGAAGACATTTATGGATCAAAATTTTTTGCTGCGCACGGAATGTGCCCGGAAGCTCTACCACGATTTTGCGGAACATATGCCCATCCTGGACTATCACTGCCATATCAGCCCGCAGGAGATCGCGCAGGACAAGCAATTCACCGATATCACTGAGGTCTGGTTGGGCGGTGACCATTACAAATGGCGGCAGATGCGCTCCAACGGCGTAGACGAAGCTTATATCACCGGTGACGCCCCGGCCCGTGACAAATTCCAGAAATGGGCCGAGACTCTGGAGAAACTGATCGGCAATCCTCTGTATCACTGGTCCCATCTGGAACTGCAGCGGTTTTTCGGTTATTACGGACACTTAAACAGTGAAACCGCAGAAGAAGTATGGCAGCTTTGCAATGCTAAACTGCAGGAACCGCAGATGAGCGTGCGCGGCCTGATCAGGCAGGCCGGCGTCACACTGCTGTGTACCACGGACGATCCGGCAGATACGCTGGAATGGCATGATAAGATCAGAGAAGACGTAAGCTTCGATACGCAGGTACTTCCGGCATGGCGCCCTGATAAGTCCTTGAATGTAGATGCTCCTGCTTTCGCCGATTATATCAGGCAGTTGGAGGCTGCAAGCGGCATCACTGTCAAGACCTTCTCCGACTTAAAAGACGCCCTGAAGAATCGTATGGAACATTTTCACCAAAGGGGCTGCCTGCTGTCCGATCACGGTCTTGACTATGTGATGTATACCCCCGCCGGCGATGCCGAGGCGGAAGCCGTTTTCCAGAAGGGGCTGCGCGGCGAACCGCTGACTCCTACAGAGATCGCCGGATACAAAACAATCTTAATGCTATTCCTGGGACGGGAATACCATCGGCTGGGCTGGGTGATGCAGCTGCATTACGGCTGCCGCCGCAACAACAACAGCCGCATGTTTGACAGGACCGGCCCCGACACCGGCTTCGACTGCATCAGTAGCTACGCACCTGCCGACCAGCTTGCAGGCTTCCTCAATGCACTCTCGGTCACGGACGAATTGCCCAAGACGATCCTGTACTCCCTGAATCCGAATGACAACGCAGTCATTGACTCAGTGATCGGCTGCTTCCAGGACGCTTCCGCCGTGGGCAAACTGCAGCACGGCTCTGCGTGGTGGTTCAATGACCACAAGGCCGGAATGATAGAACAGATGACCTCTCTGGCAAATATGGGAATGCTTGCAAATTTCGTGGGCATGCTCACCGATTCCAGAAGTTTCCTCTCCTATACAAGACACGAGTATTTCCGCCGCATTCTCTGCGACTTGATCGGTGGTTTCGTGGAAGAAGGCGAATACCCTTATGATGAGAAGGTGCTGGAAAAGATTGTGAAAGGGATCTGCTACGAGAATGCCGTGAGATATTTTGGGTTTGATCTGTAAATACAGATCTGCTATGAGAATGAGAGTGTGAAGGTCCGGAAAGATCGACTTTCACACTCTCTTATACACAACTGTTCATGGACATGTCGGCAGTCGGTGCTGTTACCACTGCCTGGCGACCGTCTTCCTGTCTGTATATCAGAACACCACCGGCTCCATGTTCTCTGCCGTCTCGCTGTCCGCCTGACAGCACACCGCCGCCCGATACCCGGGAATATCCTCATATTCCTTCATACGATACACCGCATTACCGGAACCATATTCCACCCGGGCCGTATCCGTCTTAGCATCCACGATAACCGAGAAATCCTTAAGCGGCAGCGTCATGCCTTGGCCCGTCACCTTCAGGAAGCTCTCCTTCATCGTCCACATACGGAACATTCTCTTCATGACCTCTTCCTCATCAATCCCGCTATGTCCTTTGACGTCCTCGACACAAACTTTCTGTATATTCTCTGCATCCTCCTGTCTCCTGTACAGGAATTCCAATTCCTGATCCGTATAAAAGCGCTCCGCCACCTTAAGCTTTCCCGGCCTGATACGTTCAATATCATTGCCGACAGGACACTCCCCTATACTGCACAGAGCATAATCCCCCGAATGGGACAGGGAAAAGTGGATCTCCGGGTAATCCCGAAAAGAAGGTTTCCCCCACTCCCCAAACACATACTCCATGTCCCGTTCCCTGAGACCTGGCCCATAAATCCTGAGCGCATGGTCAAGCGCAAGGCCCGCTCCCAGACTCCTTTGTCTGTCCTTTTCCAATTTCAGCCGGGCAGTCCTGCGCTGTCTGCAGAGTGACAGGAGACGCAGCTTTTCCTGATAAAGGTTCCTGTCTTCAAACTGTGTCACATCAATATAATATGTGTAGACCATACAACTCTTACCTCCGGTTCCGGTCATGGGGATATCGATGCATGGAACGCCGAACCCGGTCATCCTTGACACCGCTGTGATAACAGTCCTGACAGATCGGAAAATCATAATCCCAAGGCAGCGTCACGCCGCAGCCCCGACACTTCTTCTCGAACTGTCCCTTGTCATCCTCCAGCATCTCGCCGATCACGGACTGCGCCCACTCCCTGTTCACCGCCACCTCTTCCTTGTCGATCTCCCAGTTCATCCTGCCGGAAAACTGGGTATATAAGTCGAGCTGTTTATAATAAGATTCCAATCCCTCCAGTGTAAAATCTTGGGGCAGCATCGGACAGTTGTGGTCTTCCGTCGGCTTCTCACAGTACCACAGCCACAATCGCAGCACTTCCCTGTCTTTCACGTCAAAGGGACAGGTGATCAGGGACAGTACGAATTTCCTGTCCTCCATATAGGACAGTTTCCTGCGGTAGTTCTTCAGATAGCGGTATTTCTTCACACTCTCCGCCATAGAGATCTTGTCATAGAAAGCCAGATTCTTCGTACCCTCCCAGGCCTCGATGATCTCATCCAGTTCCATATCGATATCCAGAAGCACCTCCGGGAAGCCCGTCCTCGCCTTAGTGAGCGGCTGCAGAGGTTCCTCCAGCTTCTTACCTATATACTCCACATCCAGCGCCGACTGCACGTACCCAACATCATAGAAACCATACCGCCCCGCACGACCGGCGATCTGTCTTATCTCCTCCGCTTCCAGACGTCGCTTGTCCGTGCCGTCAAACTTAGACGTATTCATAAAGACCACTCGCCGGATCGGCAGATTGATTCCCATGCCGATCGCATCCGTAGCCACCACCACCTGATTGACGCCTTCCGTAAAAAGCCGTACCTGTTCCCGTCTCGTCTGGGGCGGCAGGTTGCCGTAGATCACGCTGGCTTTGATTCCTCTGCTCTCAAGGGTCGCCGCGATCGCCAGCACATTTTTCTTGGAAAAGGCGATCAGGGCGTCTCCCGGCTCCACATCTTTGCTCATGTCGAAACGCTTCGGGATAAATTCCAGCTTCGTGTTGCGCTCGTGATAGACTGTCTCATAAGAGTCGCCGCACCGTTCGATCATTTTCACAAGAAGCTGCTGCGCCGTGCCGGAACAGCACACGTGGATCTCCTCCGCACGGATACCGAGAATGGCCCTCGTCCAGAAGCTGCCCCGGTTCTCGTCCGCCATCATCTGCGCCTCATCGATCACCGCGATATCATAGATCTCCCGGATATCCATGATCTCTACCGTGGATGCCTGCACGAAACTGCCCGGGGTGCGTATCGATTCCTCACCGGTGATCATGCTGCAGGGAATGCCAGCCGCCGTCATTCTGTCATAGACCTCCAACGCCAACAGACGAAGCGGCCCCAGGTAGATACCGTGATAAGCCTGTTTTAACCGCTGCAGCGCCTGAAAGGTCTTACCGCTGTTGGTAGGCCCGATATGCAGGATAAAATGCCGCTCCATACCTCTGGCCTCCGGATACTGCTTCTCCGGTTCCGCCTCCATCAGCTCCTCGATCCGCTGGCCCACCAGGTATTGCATATACTCTTCTCTGTAGATCTCGTAGAGAGACCTGCTCCGCAGCAGCTGCGCAGCCCCCGGCATATGCAGGATATCCTCCGGGTTCGCGCCTGCCGCCATCTTACGAAGGAATGTGATATCCAGTCTGACCAGCATACGCAGTGCATGCTTGTATTTCTTCAGCAGCCTGATCTCCTTGCCTCCCACCGTATAGCCGATCGCCGCCGCCTTCTTGTGCAGTTCCTTCATATCGGCCAGCACCTGGTGATTCTCCTGGCCTTTCTTGCGGGCAATACGCCGCTCCAGCTGCCCGATCTGCTTCTCGCAGCCCTTCAGGAACCGCCGGTGTTCCCTGTCCTCAAACTCAAGAAAGGTCTGCACATAAACTGCCCAGACGGATTCCGGGATATCCGCTGCATTCTGTTCCTTCTCTTCCTCCGCTCCCTGTGCAGTTCCATCCATCCGGCCAGGAGCATTCTCTCTGTTCTCTTGTTCCGTGTGTCTCCTATGTCTTGTGTGTCTTCTCGCCATAATTATCTTCCATTCTGTGATCGGTCCGCCGAACCGTTTCCATTCGAATATCTATACGGTCATAAAATCCAGTGACGAAAGTAATAGTATCACAGATCTTCAGAAAATACCAGTTCACTACGCAGAAAAAGAGATCTTCATGACCGGGTGTGGTACGCTGCTTCCCGCAGAGGAAGCAGCGTACCATAATATCAGAATTATTCTTCTAATTCCCTAAACACCACCGTCGCCTTGTTATACTCTTCTCCGTCCCACAGATCTATTTCCTCACCGTCCTCCAATGTTGCAATATCCTTTTCCTCAATCTCATGCAGAGTACCGTTCCACGTATACGAGATCCCATATGCATGCTGATCCTCCATAACATAATAGAACGCTGGTCCGATACCGGCCGATCCGTCTTCATGCTCAAGGTAATAGACATAGACCTTATCGTAAGCTGCACCTACCTGGCTCCTCATAGTCTCTGCCGCCGCCTTCTGCAGCTGTTGGATCTTGCCCTGCGCTTCCTCCGCTGTCACTGCCACCCCGTCATGCAGGCTCGTACCGGAATAGCTTGCCCTGACCAGATGACCGTCCTGCGCGTCAATATTGAAATAATAGAACTTGTGGCTGATGTTGTTCGACCAATTGACACAATAGTCCGCCTTCTTACCTTCTTCCGGTTCATTATAGTAGGCATTCTGTTCAAATCCATCTACCGTCATACCAAAGATATCCGCGAACTTCTGTCTGGCAATCTCGATCGCCTCCTGTATGGTAATACCACCGTCCTCCACATTCTCGTCGATCGCTGCCTGCTCCTTCGCTTCCTCCTCTGCGATCTCTTCCGCATATTCTTTGGCATAGCTTTCCGAGTAAGCATAGTCTCTCTTCACAAAGAAATCTATGATCTCCAGTATTTCTTCATCTGTCAGATCCCGCTCCGGCAGACAGAACGTTGCCGTAGGCACAAGATAACAGAACTCATAGCCTGCCGCTTCCTCCTCGCTCTCTGCCTGGGGAAGCGCCTGCGCAGGAAAAGTGCCTTCCTGATACTTCTTCGTCAGCTCCTGATATCTCGCAGCCTCCTGTTTGGTATACTCTCTGGAAAAACCATCCGCCGCCACATTCTGCTCTTTCAGCGTATCCACATACGTCTCTTTCTCCTCTTGCGGCATCTCCTCCATCCGCTCCCGTACCAGAGAATTGACGAAGGCTCTTACCGGAACCGCCACGATACCGATCGCCACAAGGACGGCCGCTGCCACTGCCAGATTCTTCCTCCAGACTGTTCCATGGTTCTTACTGCGTTTGCTGTTTCTTGCTTTCCCATCCTGCAACATTCTTTCCGTCTCCCCCGTCTTCTTACGCTGCCCGTTTCCGGTTTTGGATTCTTCCGTCCTTTCTTTTACATTTCTGATGACTGCTGTTCTCATATCTTCCGTCATGCCAATCCCGCTGACCGCATCTCTTAATTGCTCTGCTCTCATTGATCCCGCTCCTTCCTAAACTCATTATGTTCCGGTATTCTACGGCCTGTATCATGCCCGGCCTGCCTCCTTTTCCACCAGATCTTATGCCCTTCTCACGTTACTCCCATGACGCTTCAAACGTGTGCTGACGATGGCTCCTCCTCCCCAAGAGTCAGCTTCAGGCGCTCTCTGCCCCGCTGCATCCTCTTCTTCACCGCATGAAGGGTGATGCCCAGCATCTGCGCGATCTCCGCCGTCTTATACCCCTCTATATAGTGCAGATAGACCACTGTCTTAAGCGGATCCGGCAAGTTCATCAATTCCGCCAGAACCTCACTCTGTTCCGGGAATTCACAATACTGGTCCACATCTTCCCATTGTACCGAAGGATGCCTGCTTCTGCCCCGGTGCACGTCCATACACCGATTAGTCGCTACCCGGATCAGCCACGCCTTCTCATGCTCTCTGTTCCGAAACCCTGCCGAATGCTCCATATAGCTGCAGAACGTGTCCTGCACCACATCCTGGGCGTCCTGCTCGTTACATAACAGGACCATACACACCCTGAAGAGCATGTCACCGTATTCCATGACCGCTTCTTCCACTTTCAACTGCATGTCACTGTATTCCCTAACCACTTTTTCCACTCTCAACTGTATGTCACCTCCTGTATCTTCCAAAGTTCACTTTATGTAAATCATCGTAACAGTTCAGTTCAGGACTTTGCATTTACTGCAAAGTTATTCTTACCTTATTTGCCCTGTTATATAGAACACGCATCCATCCACCAAAAAGTGACATAGAAGTGAAAAAATTCTCTTAATAGCTTGCATCCCCTCTCCACTTATGCTATAATACAATTCGGCGGTTTGAGAAAGCTTGACCGCGATTCATAGGGGCATAGTTCAAAGGTAGAACAGTGGTCTCCAAAACCATCGATGTGGGTTCGATTCCTACTGCCCCTGTTATTTTTCAGAGTTTGCCGCCAGGCGAACTTTTTTTATTTCCGCGAGCACCGAACCGACACAAGGGGCTTTTCAATTATGCAGAAAGGAATACATACCCTATGAAAAAGATATTCACTCTACTGGCCTCTCTTGGCCTGACGCTGGGGCTTATGACAGGCTGCGGCGAGGACGATCCTCTCCTCAGTGCTGCCGATTATGAACTGGATCCGGCCACCAATGCCACGAGCAAGGAGGTGTCCGTCGGCGACAATGCCGAGACTTTCCTCGCCGCCTACGGTGATTACAAGATCTTCACTTCCGTTGCAGGCGGAGAATACCAGGCGCTGGCCACCGAAGAGATTCCTTTCGATTCCGCCATCACGCTCCTGCTGCCTACCTTTTTCATCGACGGAGCGCCCACGGATCTGGACCGGTTCTGCGAAGAGAACGAGATCGAGAAAGCGGACCTGACCACCACTCTGAATTCCGAAACTTTCCTGCAGGCCCACACCGTTATCTACAGTTATCTAGTCTTCACATGGGAAAACGGCGCCATCACTGCTATCCGTTCCGAATACATGGATTACAATGAGGACGCCGCCTACTATAAAGAAATGAATTCCTGATCTCCATTATGCTGTGAAGATCCCGGGTGCCGGGTTTCACGGCATTTTTCAGTCTTATGCGCTGTATCCCACGAACTGGCTGTTGTACAGTGTCGCATAGAATCCGTTCTGCTGCAGCAATGTCTCGTGGTCACCCTGCTCGATGATATTGCCGTCTTTCATAACAAGGATCACATCCGCCTCTCTGATCGTGGACAGTCTGTGGGCCACGATGAAACTGGTCCTTCCCTCCATCATCGCCGCAAAAGCTTTCTGGATGCGAATCTCCGTTCTCGTATCGATGGAAGAAGTTGCTTCGTCCAGGATCAGCATGGGCGGCAAGCACAACATGACTCTTGTAATACATAACAGCTGCTTCTGTCCCTGGGAAAGATTGCCGCCGTCCTCGGCGATCACCGTATCATACCCGTCCGGCAGTCTCTTGATAAAACTATGTGCATGGGACGCCTTGGCCGCAGCGATCACTTCCTCCTCGGTGGCCTCCGGCTTACCCATCACGATATTGTCTCTCACCGTTCCACCCTTTAACCAGGTCTCCTGCAGCACCATGCCATAGTTGGCCCGCAGGCTTTTTCTGGTCACATCCCGTATATCGTTTCCTTCCACCCGGATGCTTCCGGCATTCACGTCATAGAAACGCATCAGCAGATTGATGACCGTGGTCTTACCGCAGCCCGTAGGCCCGACGATAGCCACACGCTGGCCCGGCTTCACCGAAAGATTGAAATCCGTGATCAGCTTCTTATCCGGCACATAAGAGAAATCCACATGCTCTAAGTCTATCTTTCCTTCCACATGGCCCAGGGAGACCACATTCTCCTTATCCGGCACCTGCGCATCTTCTTCGATCAGTGCAAAGATCCTGGCCGCACAGGCAAGGGCATTCTGCAGTTCCGTCACCACGCCGGAAATCTCGTTAAAAGGCTTCGTATACTGATTCGCATAACTTAAGAAACAGGACAGCTGTCCTACGCTGATCCCACCACGGATCGCAAACACCGCTCCCGTCACCGCAACACCCGCATACACCAGGTTGTTAACAAATCTGGTAGACGGGTTGGTGATGGAAGAATAGAAGATTGCCTTTAAAGAGCACTTCTCCAGTCTGCCGTTGATCTCGTCGAACTCGGCAAGCGCCTCATCCTCATGGGAAAAGGCCTGCACCACCTTCTGGTTACCGATCATCTCCTCGATCAGCGCCGTCTGCTCTCCTCTCGTCTCCGACTGTGCCCGGAACATAACAAATGTCTTCTTGGCAATAAAAGCCGCCACCAGGAAGGACAAGGGTGTGATCAGCACTACCACGCCCGTGATGCCCACGTTGACGCTGAGCATAAAGCCCAGTGTGCCCAGGATCGTAATGACACCTGTAAAGAACTGCGTGAATCCCATAAGCAGGCCATCCGCAAACTGATCCACGTCCGCGATCACCCGGCTCACCACTTCCCCGTAAGAGTGCTCATCAATATATTTCAGTGGCAGGATCTCAATGCGTTTAAACGCCTCATCCCGAATATCCTGCACGATCCGGTAAGTCATCTTATTGTTACAGATATTCATGATCCACTGCGCCACCGCCGTAATCCCGATCACCACCGCCATCTGTCTCAGAATTGCAAATACACCGTCGAAATCCACCAAACCCTTATCAATGATCAGATCGATCACCCGTCCGGTAAGGATCGGCAGATACAAAGTCAACGTCACGGTAACCGCCGCCATGATGATCGACAACGCCAGATATACCCAATATTTTCTAATATACCGCAGCACCTTACGCAGTGTTCCCCTCTGCCTGCCGCTGTTTCCTGATTTCGCCATCTCTACCTATATACCTCCTTCCAAGATCCGCCCGACGCCCTTACGATTTGGGGTATTGGGAGTAATAGATCTCCTGATACACTTCACACCGCGCAAGCAGCTCTGCATGTGTCCCGATATCCGCCATCTCTCCGTCATCCAACACAATGATCTGATCCGCATGTTGAATGGAGGATGCCCTCTGAGACACAATGAACACCGTCATATCGCCTTCCATATCCCGAATGGCCTGCCTTAGTGCCGCGTCCGTTGCATAGTCAAGCGCCGATGCACTGTCGTCCAAGATCAGGATCTCCGGCTTTCCCACCAGGGCTCTGGCTATGGTCAGACGCTGCCTCTGACCACCGGAAAGATTCCTTCCGGTCTGTGCGATCACCGCATCCAGCCTGCCGTCCTTCTTCTCCACGAACTCCTTCGCCTGAGCCGTCCCGATGGCCTGCCAGATCTCCGCATCCGTCGCATCGTTCTTGCCCCACTGCATATTCTCTCTGATCGTTCCCTGGAATAGCACTGCCTTCTGCGGCACGATGCCGATCATCTCCCGCAGTTCTTCCATCCCGTACTCTCGCACATCCTTACCCTTGATCCGTACATGCCCTTTCGTCGCGTCGTAGAAACGCGGTATCATATTGACCAGCGAAGTCTTACCGGAACCAGTGCCTCCGATGATACCTACCGTCTGTCCCTTTTTCACATGAAAAGTAAGATCCGTCAACGACTCCGCCCCGGCGCCCGCATAGGTCAGACTGACATGGTCAAATACAACTTCATCCGCCGTATCCACTGCGCCCTTATGTATGCTGCCCGTCTCCTTTATCTTCTGTTCCCACGTCATACTGGATTCTATCTCAAACACGCTCTGGATCCGGTTCGCACAGGCCAGTGCTTTGGTGATCGTGATGATCAGGTTCGCCAGCTTCACCAGTTCGATCAGGATCTGGGACATATAATTGACCAGTGCCACAACCTCACCCTGGGTGATGGTTCCCTCGTCCACCCGCACCGCTCCCGTATAGAGCAGCACCACTGTAGCTACATTGATAATGATATAAGTGACCGGATTGGTCAGCGCCGAGATCTTGCCCACAAACAGCTGCATATGCGCCAGTGCACTGTTCTTCTTCTCAAAAGCCTCTATCTCTTCCTGTTCCTTGTTGAAAGCCCGGATGACTCTGGCGCCGGTAAGATTCTCCCTGGTAGCGCCCAGCACACTGTCCAACCCTGCCTGCACTTTCTTAAACAAAGGCATCGTCCACATCATAATACCGAATACGACTACGGAAAGCGCCGGGATCGTCACCACGAAAATAAGGGCTGCCTTCACATCAATGGTAAACGCCATCACCATAGCACCGAACACGATAAAAGGCGAACGCAAAAACAAGCGCAGTACCATATTCACGCCGCTCTGTACCTGGTTCACATCGGAAGTCATCCGCGTGATCATGGTAGCCGTTCCCAGCGTATCGATCTCCGTGTAGGACAGTCCCTGGATATGGGCAAAAAGCGCGTGCTTCAACTTCGTAGAAACACCCACCGCAGCCTTCGCCGAAAAATACTGTGCCGTAATGGAACAGGCCAGCCCAACCACGCCAAGCAGCACCAGCACACCGCCCATACGTAGCACATAGGAGATATCGCCGCTGCCAATACCCTGGTCGATGACCGCCGCCATCACAAGCGGCACGAACAACTCGAAAGTGGCTTCCAGCATCTTAAAAAGCGGCGCCAGTATCGTCTCTTTCTTATAATCTTTTATATATACGAGTAACTTTCTCATCTTCAACCCCCAATAACACTCTTCTACTGTCATTCCTTCAAGCTTCTGCTTCCGTTTCCTGCCAAAGCCATACGCGGGAACTTTTGCAGGACAGAAAACGAAATTTCTAATGTCGTTAACTATAGAATGACAGCAGCCGGAATGTATCCAACTACTGTCATAAGCATCTCCGAACAGCCCTTTTGTATCAAATTTATTGTCTGTATTCCAGGGTCAGTGCATCGATCTCGCCGCTGATACTGCGCACCTGCCTGGAAGGCTTATACTCTGCTTCAGGAAAAAGTAATTCATGCAGCTCCACGACATTTTCTTCCAGATCATCCGGTATGACACAACTTCCTTTGCTGCCAACATTTGCTCCTGTCCGGTTGTCCTCAAATGGAAATCCGTCACTGGCTACCACATTATACCCTGCAACACTGCCAAGAACACTTATGATCTCATTCACGCCCAAAGATGTCTCTACCTCCGGCAGAATAGCATCGACCATCTCCGTTAAAGAACTGACAGATGCTTCCTTCGCCTTCTCCATCATCGCCGTCAACACATCTCTCTGCCTTTGGGCACGCCTGAAATCATCGCCTTTCGTATATCGTATTCTACAGTATGCAGTCGCCTGCATCCCGTTCAAAACCTGTCTGCCGCTATGCTTTATCGGTATATAATCCACACCCAGTTCCTCAGACATTGTCAACTGGTAATTATTCAGATGGGAAATCTCTACTTCCATGATCTCCATCTCAATACCGCCCAACGCATTTACGGAGTCGATCAGTCCGCCAAAACCGACCGTCACATAATCCGTAATATCCAGATCCAGATTCGTATTCAGCATGCTGATCGCCTGTTCCGGACCGCCCTGCGCATATGCTGCATTGCATTTATTATAAGTGTCATTGCTCAGATTCAGGAATGTATCCCTGAAAACAGAGACCAATTTAATTTCCTGCGTATCCTGATTGATACTTGCTATGATAATGCTGTCGCTCCTGGTACCTCTTCCCAGTTGTCCGTCTCTGGCATCCACACCGAACAGGGCAATATTGCGATAGCCTTTCGAGATCTTCTGCTTCTCTTCTTTCTCATGTGTCTCTTTCACTTCTTCGTTGATGATGATCTGCTCTCTGTCAATATCTTTATGCTCTACCTCATCCGTAGTCGTCACCACTACATACATAACAACAACCGAGATCAGCAATATACAGATTTCCGCGATCAACAGCGGAAGACTTCTGATCCATTTACGTTTCTTCTCGCCTTTATCCTCTACACCGGACTGCCGCTGATCTGTTATCTGCTCTTTTCCGGCCGATTCCCTTGTTGATTCCGCTTGATCGTTATCCTTCAGATTCCTGTTCTTTTCTTTTGCATGTTCTTGAGAATCCTGTGTCTGCTTGTCCATAAATGACTCCCTCGTCCAAGTTCACGGTAAGACAGTTCCTAACTCCTGAATGCAAACTGCCGGTTCAATACTCAAATATTATTCCATAAGTATCCTGTATCTATGTATCAGAAAACAACGGTACATCTTCAATATTTTACCATAAAAAGGTAATTTTGAATACATAAAAATTAAGAAATATTAAATTATATCAATTTTTTGTTACATTTTTGTCATATCTTATTCCATTTACGTACCAAAACCCGGCATTTCATGATCATACCTGCACAAGGCCATGCACCTTTTATGCCATTCCGAAGCGCTCTGCGCCTTTTACCTGTTTGCGATGCCTTTACCCTCAGTGAACTTTGACACACGATTCCTCAGATCGGGGCCAGGAATTCCTCAGATCAGATCCACGGCATCCCTCACAGTCCTTACACCGACCAGCCTGATCCCTCCCATATGTTTCACCTGACTTCTGTTGACTTCCGGAACAATGCAGGTCGTAAATCCCAGCTTAGCCGCTTCCGCGACTCTCTGCTCTATCATGGAAACGCCGCGCACCTCACCGCTCAATCCGATTTCCCCAAAAGCGATCGTCCTGTCATCAATGGCTCTGTTCTTAAAACTCGATACAACTGCCATGGCAATGCCAAGATCGATGGCCGGCTCCACGATCCGCATACCACCTGCCAGATTAACATATGCATCACAATCCGACATCTGCAGATTCAGTCTCTTCTCCAATACAGCCATCAGCAGGTTCACTCTGTTAAAGTCCGTACCGATCGCCTGTCTTCTCGGAATACCGAAATTACTGTGGCATACAAGAGCCTGGATCTCCAGCAGAATAGGCCGGGTTCCTTCCATGGAACAGGATACCACCGATCCGCTTGCTCCCTCCGGTTTACCGTTCAGCATAAACTCGGAAGGGTTTTTCACTTCAACCAATCCTTCCTCTTTCATCTCAAAGACACCGATCTCATTGGTGGAACCGAATCTGTTCTTAACACCTCTCAGGATCCGATAGGACGCGTGCCTGTCTCCCTCGAAGTACAGTACCGTATCTACCATATGTTCCAATACTCTGGGCCCCGCCACGGTCCCCTCCTTGGTCACATGTCCTACAATAAACACGGAGACCGTCATTCCCTTTGCCAGCTGCAGAAGCGTATTCGTCGCTTCTCTTACCTGTGATACACTGCCGGGAGCCGCGGAGATCTCTTCGTCATACATCGTCTGTATGGAATCGATGATCACGACATCCGGCACAACGCTGCGGATCGTCTCTTCCACCGTGTCCAGCCCTGTCTCACAAAATAACAGCAGATTGTCCGAAAACTCACCCAGACGGTTGGCTCTGATCTTGATCTGCCGCAAAGATTCCTCTCCCGATATGTACAGCACTTTCCTGCCGTCCCCTGCCAGATTCCTGCATACCTGCAGCAACAGCGTAGACTTGCCGATTCCGGGATCGCCGCCTACCAACGTCAAAGAGCCGGGCACGATACCGCCGCCCAGCACTCTGTCCAGTTCTTCCATATGTGTCAGCATACGGCTCTCTTCCTGTATGCTGACCTCCGATAATCTGGCCGGAGCAGAAGATATCTTCTTATGCACACCGTGGCTGTTTCCACGGGACGAGGAAGGCATCTTCTCTTCCACCATCGTATTCCATTCCCTGCATCCGGGACACTGCCCCATCCACTTGGAAGATTCATGACCACAATTCTGACAATAAAAAACCGTAGTCGTTTTACCCTTAGCCATTCTGTATCTTTACCATTTTGACCGCAACCTCGCCCACATTCTCCAATTCCACACTGATGCTCAGCTTGCCGCTTAGGTTTGTCTTCATCGTACCGATATTAGTATCACCTACACTGACACTGTATTCCATATCTTCCTCAAGGCCTACCGTGATCTGCGCATCCGCCTCTCCGTACACCAGGAAGCTGACACCATTCTCCGTCTCCTCAAACTGCAGCACACTTGTACCAGGTTCAGACTCATAGGCAAACATGCCGTTCTTCTCCAGCTTTGTCAGTTTCCGGTAAGTCTTCACTTTATAGAGATCCCCTCCGTGCTCATAGTCTTCCACCTTAGCCTTGGTCTCCAGTGCATAATTTCCGAAACTGATCGCGCCGTTTTCCTCTGTACGCAATAATTCTTCTACTACAGCCATTGTATTTTCCTCCTGATTCTTTACTCTTATCCATGTCGTTTCCTATAAAGCATGTGCTACGCCTCGCTTCGCGCCGTAAACACGATCTTCTTATTCTTAAGTCCTGCCGTCACATGTTCTCCGCTTCTGACATTCCCGGACAGAATCTCCTCTGCCAACACATCCTCAATCTCTGACTGGATCGCCCTTTTCATAGGTCTGGCGCCCATCTTCGTATCGATGTGCTTCTCTATCAGCCATTCCTTAACTGCCGGAGTGATCGTTAAGTCGATATCCATCTGCTCTTTACACCGTCTGATCAGACTTCCTGCCAACAGTGTGACGATCTTCTTCATATCTTCTTTGTGTAAGGGATGGAAGACCATGATCTCATCGATCCGGTTGATGAATTCCGGCTTGAACAGTCTCTTTACTTCCTCCATCACATTGGATTTCATCTTATCATAGTTCTGCTGCTGCGTCTGCTCCGCACCAAAACCTAAGTTTTTGGGATCGATGATTCTCTGAGCTCCTGCATTGGAGGTCATGATCAGGATCGTATTCTTGAAACTGACCTTCCTGCCCTTAGAATCCGTAATGTGTCCGTCATCCAGTACCTGTAACAGGACATTGAATACATCCGGGTGTGCCTTCTCGATCTCATCAAACAACACAACGGAATAGGGGTTACGGCGAATCTTCTCGGAAAGCTGTCCGCCCTCTTCAAACCCTACGTAACCGGGAGGCGAACCGATCATCTTCGAGACCGAATGTCCTTCCATATATTCCGACATATCCACCCGGATCAACGCATTCTCCGAGCCAAACATCGCTTCCGCCAACGCCTTACTCAGCTCCGTCTTGCCCACGCCGGTAGGTCCCAGGAAAAGGAACGAACCGATCGGTCGGTTAGGATCCTGCAGACCCACTCTGCCTCTGCGCATGGCTTTGGACACGGCATTCACCGCCTCCTCCTGGCCTATCACACGCTTATGCAGTATGGATTCCAGTTTGAGCAGCCGTTCGCTCTCCTTCTCCGCCAGCTTCTTCACCGGAATCTTGGTCCAGAGAGCGACCACCTCCGCGATCTCATTCTCCCCTACCACATAAGTGCGCTTCTCTTCTTCGCGCTCCATCTTCTTGACGATGCGCTCGTATTTCCTGATACACTCCTGCTGTTTCTTCTTCAGCTCCGCCGCCTGAGTAAACGCTTCCATGCGGATAGAACGTTCGATCTGCAGATCGATCTTCTTGATCTCCTCTGACAATTCTCGCAGTTTATCCGGCTGACTCGTCACCTTTAACCTTACTGCCGCCGCGGCCTCATCGATCAGATCGATCGCCTTATCCGGCAGATTCCTGTCATTGATGTAGCGGTTGGATAATGCCACTGCCGCGCTGACCGCCTCCGGCGTAATCGTCACCCGATGGTGCTCCTCATACTTATAAGCAATGCCCCGCAAGATGCTTTCCGCCTCTTCCACCGTGGGCTCTTCCACAGTGACCGGCTGGAATCTTCTCTCCAGTGCCGCATCTCTCTCCACATATTTACGATATTCCGCGATCGTTGTTGCGCCGATCAGCTGAATCTCTCCCCTGGCCAGGGAAGGCTTCAGAATATTGGAAGCATCGATTGCCCCCTCTGCACCGCCGGCTCCGATGATCGTATGCATTTCATCCAGAAAAAGTACGACATCTCCGTCCTCGATCACTTCACGGATCACTTTCTTGATCCGCTCTTCAAACTCACCGCGGTATTTACTGCCGGCTACCATACCGGACAGATCCAGGGTCAATACTCTTTTATTCTGTACAGTAAAAGGAACATCCCCGGTCACAATGCGGGAAGCCAATCCTTCTACCACTGCGGTCTTCCCTACGCCCGGTTCTCCGATCAGACAAGGATTGTTCTTGGTCCTTCTGCTTAAGATCTGAACTACCCGCGTGATCTCTTCTTCTCTGCCGATTACCGGATCCAGTTTCCCTTCCCTCGCAAGTGCCGTCAGATCACGACTGTACTGCTCCAACGTAGATGATCCGTTTCTCTTGCGGCTCTGCCGTTTCCCCAGATCCTCCTTATACAGAGCTCCATCTTCACCCATCGCTACAAGAACGTCCACATACAGCTTCTGCACGGAGATTCCCATCGTATTGAGCAGTCTAACCGCTACATTCTCTCCTTCCTTCAAAAGGGCTAACAGTATATGTTCCGTTCCGGTCTTATCGCTGTGAAAGCGGTCTGCCTGTCTGTGCGCCTCATCCAGAATACTTTGTGCCCGGGGAGAATAGCCGTCTCTCTCCGCGATCAGAACAGAACTCTCCGGCGCGATCAGATCCTTGATCATTTCCTTGAGCTGGACGACGTCCACCCCGTTATTGTGCAAGACCGTAGCCGCAACTCCTGTATTTTCCCGAAGCAGGCCGATCAGAATATGCTCGCTTCCCACATAACTCTGCCGTAAACTTCTGGCTGCTCGTTCAGCCAGTATCAAGGCGGCCTTCGCCTTGTCTGTAAACTGTGGCTGCATCAATAATCCATTCCTTTCCCATAATCTTCATAAATTTCATCTATAAGAGCATGCACTTCTTCTCCGGAAATATTCTTGCAGCTTGCCTTAGCCAGCGTTACCTGCAATTCTCTTCGTATTTCCTCAAGTGCACGCATCTTATCAATGTCCAGGGCGATCATGGCCCCTTTCCTTCGGTCAACCTTGACATAACCCTCTTGTTTTAATACGGTATATGCCTTATTGACCGTATGCATATTGATGCCAATACTGTCAGCCAGCTGTCTGACCGAAGGAAGCATGTCACCTTCCTGAAAACGCGAAGTGGCAATGCCCAGAATGATCTGGTTCCTCAACTGCATATAGATTGCTTCGTCACTGTTAAAGTCTATCTCAATAAACATTTTCTTCCAATCATATTAATTTGCCATCTTAATAGTTGTATATGACGTTTCTTACAGATCCTTACCGTCCATATTTAAAAATTCAAATTCAAACTCATCGTCATCTATCAGGAAATTCTTCGACTTGCGATTCGCTGCCGGCCTCACTCGCGGTGAGGGATCTTGTTCCTTACGAACTTCTCTTTCCCTGACAGGTCTGCGGGGAGGAGCTTCTGCCTCGCGTCCTCTTCTCCTTATCGGCATATCCTCTTCCTCATCCGCCGTATCTTCCTCTTCGTCGTCTTCTTCCTCGTCATCCTCATCGTCTTCATCATCCTCGTAATCCTCATAATAAGCATCCCGAAGTTTGATCGCCATGATGATCACTACGATCAGAAGCAGCGCTGCCAAAACACCCAATACAACGATCGCGATCCGCTGTTTTACCAGCTTCTTCGTATCGGCTTCTGCCGTCTCACTCTGCTGCTTCCCCGCATCCAACAGCGGCTGCAGCTCCTGTTCATATCCTGCAACATTATTGATAAGATACCATGCACCATCCTTAAATGTCACTTCATAATCCTGGCTGACCGTCTCCTGAGGTTCCGGCGCAGGCTCTTCCTCCGGCGCAGGCTCCTCCTCCGGCAGCGGTACCATATCCCCCAAGTCTACCAGATCGGAGCGCACATATCCTGTTTTCTCCGCACTGTCTGCTCCCGTGAATGTGACATAATACCAGGTCTTACCGTCACTGCTGCCGTTGGACTGTCCACTGACCACCACCTGTGTGCCACTCTGCAGACTCTCCACCACATTGTCATTGGTAGACGGCCCCGAACGTATCTTGGCTACCTGAACAGATATGGTAGCATACTGCGCATCCATTGCATTCTCCGCCTGAGCAGACGCACCCTGACCGCTCCCCGCAGAGGCATCACTTGCAGCTGTGCCGTCTGTACCGCCCTCTGCAGAATTGAGTGTCGAACTGCTGCCGCCCTCTTTATCGATCAGATCGGCACGTACAAATCCAAGCGTATTCGCATCTACATAGACCTGATACCACAACGTCCCGGATGCATCCTTGACCTCATCCTTGATCGACACACTCTTCCCTTTGGTAATGCTGCCGACTGCATCGCTGTTCGTGTCTGCACTCGCACGGATCTTCGCTGATTCCACAGTGACTGTACCGGTCGAATCAGCCAGACTGACAAACGGCGTCCCCCAAAGCATGGCGGCCGCGATCACTGCCGATATGCCACGCAGGAAATGTTTTCTTCCTGTCGTCTTCTGTTCGTAATTCTGTTTTATCCTCATTGTTTACTCCATTTCTGCGCTGCCTATGTATTGACTTTAAGTCTCTCGTGTAAAGCGCTTGGCACCGCCTTCTCCGGTAGGTTTTTCCATACCGAAACCGGCCATGTTCATCTTCTTTCTCGCCCGCTCTTCTATTTCTCTGTGGTGAGCCGTCTCACACTTGGCACAAAATCTCCCATAGCGGATCGTAGTCCCACAGATCTCGCACCGCAAAAATACGCTGGACGTCGGCGCAATCTCCAACCGGCACTCCTTGATCATACTGCGAATGGCTTTCTGTGCCACACCGGTCTCGTTTGCCACCTCCGCCATCGTGGCACCCGGATGCTGTTCGATATAATTGCGTGTCTTGCCGTAGTCATCAAATCCTATACAGCCACATTTCTCGCATTTATATTCCCCTACCCCCTTAAAGACCATAATGCCACCGCACGCAGAACATATCGTAGGCCTGTTATAATTTTCTTCATCCATCAAATCTTTTCTTAATTTCTCTGCTCTTTCTTCTCTGTCCTGCATCGTAATCGCTCCCCTTCCCTTTCTTCTACACAAATATTCTGCCCTATGACAAAACCTCATCGATCGCTTTCCCAATATCCGACCGCATATATTGATTGTCAAAAGCCACCCACCCCGTAGCTTCATAAGCCCTGGCTCTCGCCTCTTTTAAGTCCGCTCCTTTCGCGGTAATACCCAGCACCCGGCCGCCGTTTGTGACGATACCATCTTCTGTCTGCTTCGTCCCCGCGTGGAAGCAATAATACCCTTCCGCCTCCTCGAAACGCTCTAAGCCGTTGATGACAAAGCCCTTGTCATAGGAAACCGGATACCCTTTGGACGCCAGCACCACACACACGGCGGCATTGTCTTCAAACTGCAGATCGACCTGATCCAGCCGCCCGTCAATACAGGCTTCCGCCACCTCGATCATATCATTCTTCATCCGTGGCAGCACTACCTGTGCTTCCGGATCCCCGAATCTGGCATTGTACTCAAGTACCCTGGGGCCGTCAGGTGTCAGCATCAGCCCAAAGAAGATCACACCTTTAAAAGGCCTCCCTTCAGCCGCCATGGCATCCACCGTCGCCTGATAGATATATTGCCGACAGAATGCATCCACCTCTTCCGTATAGAATGGACTCGGGGAAAAGGTTCCCATGCCGCCGGTATTTAGTCCCTGGTCTCCGTCCTTAGCCCGTTTATGGTCCTGGGCGGAAGACATGATCTTGATCGTCTTGCCATCTACAAAAGAAAGCACGGATACTTCACGGCCTGTCATAAATTCCTCAATGACCATGCGATTTCCAGCCGCACCGAATTTCTTGTCTTCCATAATGGTCTTGACACCTTCCCGTGCCTCCGCGAGCGTTTTGCAGATCAGCACACCCTTGCCGAGAGCCAGTCCGTCAGCCTTAAGCACCACCGGCATCTTCGCCGTCTCCAGATACGCAAGCGCCTTCGCCGGATCGTCAAAATTCTCGTAAGCTGCTGTGGGAATATGATATTTCTTCATCAGATCCTTGGAAAAAGCCTTGCTGCCTTCCAGGATCGCCGCATTCTTCCTCGGTCCAAAGACCCGAAGCCCTGCTGCCTCCATCTCATCCACCAGACCACCTACCAGCGGATCGTCCATACCCACGATGGTCAGATCGATCTCTTTCTCCTTCGCAAATACCACGATCTTCTCAAATTCCATAGCACCGATGGGAACACACTCCGCGATCTGCCCGATCCCCGCATTGCCCGGTGCGCAGTAGATCTTCTCCACTCTCGGACTCTTCGCCACACTGTCTGCGATCGCATGTTCCCTGCCGCCGCTTCCTACGATCAGAACTTTCATTCCAATATCCTGCCTTTCTAATGTCTAAATTCTACTCCGTGATATGCGCCTGTCCATCTGCCACCGTCACCTTGCCGGCCGCGATCAGGTCAAGACACTTGGGCAGGATCACCCACTCCGCCTCTTCCATGACCCGTCTTTGCAGACTCTCCGGTGTATCACCATCCTTGACGGCCACGGCCTTCTGCATCAGAATAGGTCCCGTGTCTGTCCCTTCATCCACGAAATGCACCGTAGCGCCGGTCACCTTGACCCCTCTCGCCAGAGCCGCCTCATGCACCTTGAGCCCGTAATAGCCCGTACCGCAGAAAGAAGGGATCAGTGACGGATGGATATTAACGATCCGATTCTCATACCGCCTGATCAACTCCGGCGGTATCACCACCAGAAATCCCGCCAGCACGACCAGATCCGGAGCCGCCTCCTCCACTTTCTGTAAAAGCGCTCTGTTGAATTGTTCTCTATCCGCATAATCCCGTGGTGACACACAGACCCCCTCAATACCGGCCTGCTCTGCCCGCTCCAAGGCATACGCCTTCTTATTATTACTGATTACCCGTACGATCCGTACGTTGCCGATCGTTCCCTGAGCTATTCCATCTATGATCGCCTGTAAATTGGTGCCCCCACCGGACACACACACCACTATCTTAAGCATTTTCTCTATAGCCTTTCCATGCGCGATATACGGCTAAGATCCCATGATCATTGCAGCACAACGCCTTCACTGCCTGCCATCACTTCTCCTACCAGATAAGCCTGTTCTCCGGCAGTCTGCAGTGCATTGACCGTCTGCTGCACATCCGCCGCATCCACTGCCAGCACCATACCCAGGCCCATATTGTAGGTGTTATACATCATCTTCTCTTCCAGGCCCCCCTTCTGCTGTAAAAGCCTGAAGATAGGAGGTACCGGATAGCTGTCTTTAAGAACTGCCGCCATCGTACCTGCCGGCAGCATTCTCGGTATATTCTCGTAGAACCCGCCGCCGGTGATATGGCTGCATCCCTTGATGGTCACACCCGCATCGCGCACGGCTTTTAACGCTTTCACATAAATCCTCGTAGGCGTCAGAAGCGTCTCTCCCAGGGTTGTTCCCAGCTCTTCATAATAAGTATCCAGACTCTCCTTCGTCATCTCGAACACCTTGCGCACAAGCGAAAAACCGTTGCTGTGAACACCGGAAGAGGCAATACCAATCAACGCATCTCCGGGCCCAATCTGCTCTCCCGTAATCAGATCCTTCTGATCAACCACGCCGACCGCAAATCCCGCCAAGTCATACTCTTCCTCCGGCATCAGACCCGGATGCTCCGCAGTCTCGCCGCCTACAAGAGCTGCGCCGGCCTGTCTGCAGCCTTCGGCTACACCGCCCACGATCGCAGCGATCTTCTCCGGATAGTTCTTGCCGCAGGCAATATAGTCCAGGAAGAAAAGCGGCTCCCCGCCGGCGCACGCCACATCGTTGACGCACATGGCTACACAGTCGATCCCCACCGTATCATGCTTATCCATCAGAAACGCCAACTTGATCTTCGTCCCCACGCCATCCGTACCGGACAATAATACCGGATGCTCCATCTCCTTGATCTTATCGAGACAAAAAGCGCCTGAGAACCCGCCAAGTCCCCCCAGCACTTCCGGCCGCATCGTTCCCTTGACATGTTCCTTCAACAATTCTACCGACTGGTAACCCGCTTCAATATCAACTCCTGCTGACTTGTAATCCATATTTTCCTCCATTCCGGAGCGACACAAGTTCTAACTGAACTTGTTCGGTTAGTTACACTAAATTGCTCATCAGAGAATTTATTCAACCTTATGCCCGTGCTCCTTTTCCGTACTTTCCCGTATCGTGCGGTGATCAAGTTAAGTCAGTACACAACATCTGACATCCTGCTATTTTTATGTATAATTCTTATATCCGACTTCCTGCAGTCTTTCATCCTTCTTCTGCACGCTTTCACCCAATTGCCGGGTATAGTCTTTCAGTCTCTGCAAAAGTTCTCCGTCAGAAGTAGCCAAGATCTTCGCCGCCAGGATACCTGCATTCTGTCCGCCGCCGATGGCTACCGTAGCCACCGGTATACCGGAGGGCATCTGTACAATGGAGTACAGAGAATCTACACCGCCCAGGTCGGAAGTCTTCATGGGGACACCGATGACCGGCATAGGAAAGATTGCCGCACACATGCCCGGCAGATGTGCCGCTTTGCCGGCACCAGCAATGATCACTTTGAATCCCTTCTCCTCTGCCCCCTTCGCATACTCGAAGAAAACGTCCGGTTCCCTGTGTGCCGAGATGATCGCCATCTCATAAGAAATCCCCAGTTCATCCAAAATCTCCGCTGCCTTCGCCATAACGGGCATATCGGAATCGCTTCCCATTACAATACCTACCTGTGCCATCCACATGTCCTCCTATCATTCGTTGCTCTCACCCTTCAATCGGCAAAAGGGATTGCGTCTCCTTGTCAATTGAAAGTGTCTGTCGCAGTTATATCAACACCGTTACCATGACGCAATCAGTATACCATAATCAAAGCTTGAAGTCCATCATAACCGATCCATGTGCAATTCATTCGTAACAGTTCAGCCTTCGGCTTCACTGTCACGCGTGGTTACCATGTAATCACAATGCACACGAAACGCCTTGTTCAACTCCTCGCATCCCTCGAGTACGAACCGTCCGTTTTGGATGATCACGATCTTATCACCGCTATGCGTCTGCACTGCCAGTTCTCCAAGCTCGTCATACGGAATCGTGATATCCGTGTGACACTGGAAATATGCCTTGCTGACATCCGTATCACGCAAAGCCGACACTTCATTGTCCTTCGCGATGATCTCTTTACCGTCTTGATTGTACACTCGCACGTTCTCCGCATGGGAGTAGCACGTATCTCCCACCGCAAAATGCGGCCCTGTCTTCTCCGCGATCAGAATCGGCATCTTATCCTCGATCCCATACCTGCGTGCCGTCACGTAAGCGGTAGTGTTCGTGCCAATGGCAAACTCCCCAAGCGGCAGCGTATCATGGTGGAACAGCACATTGTCCTTGATATATTTGCGGTTTTCCTCCTCGGAAAGGAAATTGGCACATCCGTAATCCACGATCATTCCGTCTGCAAATTTCAGCCAGATATCCTTAAACTCCAGCTCATTCAAAAACACCCTTGTCACATGCAGAATACCGTCCGTGGCGGCCAGCACCGGGGAAGTAAACACTTCTCCCACCGGGATATTCACATCCGCCACACAGTTTTCAAAGTTTGTCTCTCTGTCAGGGTTCTTCAGCTCATGCAGACTGATCTTCAAATCCGTCCGGTTGGCGCCGCACCCTTTGACTGCTACGGCCACCCCCTGGTCCAACACATCAATGATCTTCTGCTGGATCCCCTGGTACAACTTATAGTCCAATGTGTTGATGCGCACGATATCGTCGAAGATCTCCTCATACTGCGCCCCGATATCCGGTACCGGAAAAGCGATGATCGTAAAGCTGCGCTCCTCCCCCGGAATGTATTCATTCTGCAGCATGCCCGCCTTCGAGGCGTATTCCACGGAAAGCTTCTGCTGCTTCTCCGACAATCTGCAGGCCGCCGCCTTCGTCTGCGGCACAAAAGGCTTCTCCCCGAAGATCTCCAGCACCGCCGGTCCGCCATGCACTTTCGCCTGCTCCTTATACTGTTCAAAAGCGCCTCTCAAACATTCCAGTCTGCGCTCCACAAGAAGTTTGTCCAGCACTAACGCCAGATCTTCCCGGTGGTCATAGTCGAACTGCTTGTTGGGATTGGCTCCGAAATATCCGTTCTTATTGACACTTCTGCCCTGGAAAATATTTGCTCCCGAACGGTAGATCGTAGATCGCAGACCGATCTGCTCAAAATTATGGACCGCACGCCGGATCATTCGCTCGAAGCCAAGACAGTAACGTACATTTACCGTCTTCTTGATCGAGATATCCTTATTTCCCATCTCGAAACCGATCCGGTATCCTTCCGTGTATGTGTCCGCCATCAGCGCAATCTTTTCTTCCGACATCCGATTAAGATGTGCCGCCGTACGCAGCTCATTCTCCGTCACATACTCGCCGTAATAATACAGATAGCGCAAGTCTGTCAAGTCACTCTCCTTCACGATGCGCAGGGCAAAATCTTTATCCGGACAGACAAGCTGCGCTATCTTCTCGCTGCTCTCCGGCTCATAATAATCGCTCACATACCAGTACAGGATCTGCTTTAATTCCTCCGGATCCGGAAGCCGATCGGCGCCTGCCGTTCCCGCCTGTGCTGTTTCCTCTGCCGAAACGCTATCCGCCTGCGCTGCGCACAGGCATGCCTGATAAATTTCCAACAGCAGTTCCATCCGGATCACCATAGCAAACCGGTTCTGTTCAAAAGCCGCCGGAATCATGCTTCGCAGTTCCGCATAGAGAAACGACATCATCTGCCCGATCGACTCTCCAAGACAATCTACGGCATATTCCGGGTTGGCATAACTTACATCATAATGTTCCGGCAGGATGTCCTCATACAGCTTCCTGTTGAAAACCTGCAGTTCATCCATTGTCATCTGCCGCAGCCGCCCGCTCTCCACCACATTCCAAGCTTCCTCCATGGAAAGTACAAATGCTGCCATGCTGCAAAAATACTTCTGCAGACTTTCACCGCAGATCTTCTCATCCGGTATCTCCCGGATCCTCTCTATGGCCAGCGCAAACCGTTCCTGTTCCAGATCATTCCTATCCTCTTCCGCAATATATATATCTTCCATATTTACCTCCGTTTCTGCGCTGCTTTTTGACTCAATTCATTCAGCTTCATCCATTACAGCCTTCCGGCTGACAGCAATATCGCAAATTTCCTATAAGCATTATGAGACAATGCGCCAACAGACCGTATCATCCGCATACGACCTCATGCATAAGCGCCCGCATACAAAATTGCACTGATCGCCGCCAATGCCAGTACATTCAACCCGATCCCCACATAAGTGAACAGATAATACTTATCCCGTTCCGTCTTGGACACCAATCCCAGCCCTATCCCTACAAACGCAAAGATCATGACAAGCATCACAGCCGCCCCATACTGTACCGGTACATCTCCCACTCTGCGGTAACTCATAAATACAGCATACCCCAGCGTCGCCAGCGAGATCACACCCAGGATCGTGGACATAATGCCTTTTTGCGTATGCTCTTTGTTCGTAAACATATAGCTGCTCTTTTTCACTGCCAAAACTCCCTATCTATCCACAATTTTGAAATGGGTATCTTCGTCTTCTCCGAAAACACCCATTTGTCATTAAAGCCACACGCCAAAAAGGCGCAGACCTGATTGAATTGTCACTCATTTAAAATAAAATTTTGCTTCTTCCAGCCAACAACTTGGCACCGCTGATCAGTAAAAGCACACCGCTGGCCACACCTACTACGAGCGACACCACACCCACCGCAATATTGAGCGCACCGGAGCCGCCCATCACCTTATAGATTCTCTCTTCCATCTTAATCCCCCATTCTTGCTCAGTCTGCACATTCTCAGGCACGGAATCTTCACTTCGCTCCATACTGCTCATAGTATGCATCGATCGCGCTCTTTAATGCATCGTCAATATAGATCGTTCCTTTATACGGCTGATTGTATAGGCAGTTAACCACATCCTCCATCGTCACGATAGCATTTGCTTCGAATCCGTACTTCTCCTTGATCTCATGCAACGCACTCTTCTCACTGTCCAGCCCACGCTCCATGCGATTTAAGGATACCATCAGACCCTTGATCTCCACGTCGGCCTGCTGTCTTAAGATCGGGAAAGTTTCCTCGATCGACTTACCGGAAGTGGTCACATCCTCGATGATCACCACCTTGTCTCCATCTTTCAGTTTGCTGCCCAGCAGAATACCCGTATCGCCGTGATCCTTCACTTCTTTCCTATTGGAACAGTATCTGACTTCCCTGCCATACAACTCGCTGATCGCCATAGTCGTAGCTACCGAAAGCGGAATCCCTTTATAGGCCGGCCCGAACAACACGTCGAAATCCAAACCGTAATGATCGTGGATCGCCTTCGCATAGTACTCTCCCAATTTCCGCAGCTGCGCTCCTGTCACATAGGCTCCTGCATTCATGAAAAAGGGGGATTTTCGACCGCTCTTTAAAGTAAAATCGCCGAATTTGAGCACCTGACTATCCACCATGAACTCAATAAATTCCTGTTTGTATGCTTCCATCTTATACTCCATTCTTCTCTATTAACCTGCGGATCTGCTGTCTTCCTGCCTTTTTGCTTATTTTGCTCCATTCCGAAGCGCTTTGCGCGAAGTTTTCCGAAGGAATACTTTCGACGCAGGAGCAGAATTTCAGATTCTGGCTGCCAGTGCCTGCGCAATATCCTCTTTCATATCCAATACCGCCGCCCTTGATGCGTCCGCGAAATGTTCCGCACCGTATCCTGCATACTTTTCCTGCTGATAGGCGGCAATGATACCCCGAGACGAATTGATGATCGCACCCAGTCCGTCTTCGTTGAAGAAGTGCACCAGATCCGCGCCCTTGCCGCCCTGCGCGCCGTAGCCCGGCACCAGGATGTAAGCTTTCGGCATGATCTTACGCAGGATCTTCCCCTGTTCCGGATACGTAGCGCCTACCACGGCCCCCACATAGCTGTAGGAATCGCCCATGCACTCTGCACCCCAGGACGCAACCTGCTCTCCCACGACCTCATACAGCGGCCGCTCCTCGCTTCCTTTCTCATCCACGCCTTTGATCAGCCTGTCCTGAAACTCGCCGCTGCTGGGATTGGATGTCTTCACCAGGACGAAGATCCCCTTCTTCTCTTCCTGGCACACCTTGATAAAAGGCTTCACCCCATCGGAACCAAGATATGGATTCACCGTCACAAAGTCTTCGTCAAACCCTCTACACAGGGTACTGCCCACCTGCACCTGCCCCAAATGGCCTACCGCATAAGCTTCTGAGGTAGAACCGATATCACCGCGCTTGACGTCGCCGATGACCACCAGTCCCTTCTCCTTACAGTATTCCACCGTCCTCTGAAAAACAATCATGCCTTCCACGCCAAACTGCTCATACATGGCAATCTGCGGCTTCACCGCCGGAATCAGATCGCTGATAGCATCCACGATAGCCTTATTATACTGCCAGACCGCTTCCGCCGCGCCTTTCATCGTCTCTCCGTATTCTGCAAAAGCCTTCTTCTTAATGTGTTCCGGCACAAATTTTAACGTCGGGTCCAAACCTGCCACAATAGGCGCCCCCGTCTTCTTGATCTTATCTACCAGTTGATTGATCACAGCACTCTGCCCTCCAAATCCTGTAATACATAGGTGTTATCGATATACTTCGGGAATTCCTCCCTGGTGATCCACTTCCATTCAACGTAATCTTCCGGCAGCACGATATTCGCCTCGTCCTCTTCCATAATAGAGCACAGATAGGCTATCCCCACGCAGTGAGTATCTCCCAGCAGGTTCGACCACGTATACTCGACCTTCTCGATAACTCCTTCCACTGACAACAACTCCTCGATGGCACGCAGCACCGTATCATCCGGCGCCTCGCCATGCTGTACTTCCGCATCGATAAATTCCCATACATAAGGGGTCGGAATATGGTCATCCACACATCTTCTGATCACCAGATACTCATCACCCTTCTTGATAATACCTTTAACCCGTACATAAGTATTGTTCATTCCCGTACCATACCTTCCCTTTTATTATTTAAAATAGTACCATCGGCTATTTTACTTGTCAATCCACAAACAGCAGCCTGAATCATGTTCTCACGGAATGCACCGTATATGCATATACCTGACATTGCCCGTAAAAGCAACCTTAAGATCGCCCTTATCTCGTCCGCAGGAACTCATATTCCCGCTTCGCCGCCGCATCGTCCGGATAGGACTTCAGATAACTGTTCAGTAGCGCAGACGCCGTCTTAAAATCTCCCATATACTCATACGCCACTACTTCATTGAACTTAAGGCTCTGCATCATCCCGTTATCCTCGATGTTCATAGCCGCCTGAAAAGCTTCCAGCGCCGCACTGTATTCCTTCATCTGCATCCTGCACAGTCCCAGCTGATTGTAGATCTCTGCCCTGCTCTGATCGTTCTCCGTAAATGCAGCATAGATGCTGGAAGCGTAATTATAATCTCCCAACGCTTCATAGGTCCTGCCCAGATACAGCGCCGCGCCGTAATCCTTCGCCGTCTCCAGCCTGGAAAGATAGTCTCTGGCCTTCTCATAGTCACCCATATAATAGCACATACGGCCCATATCGTAATCGGAAATGGACTTCTCGTTCTGCGCCATCACTTTCTGCAGGTAGACCATACCGGCCTCTTTATAACCGTATTCCTCCAGCGCCGTGTAGATACGGATCAACTGGTCATAGTCCTTGTCATCCAACGCTGCAGCCGCTTCAAAGTCCTTCTGAGCCGCTTCAAACTCATTCCGGGACAATTTCACATACCCCCGCAGGTAGAAGGCGTCCTTCTCCTTCGGCCGAAGCGCCAGGATCGCATCGTAAGCACTCACCGCATCCTCGGCCCGTCCACTCTTATAATACGCCGTGGCAAGATAGTAATTAATGTCAAAATCCATATCCTCCACACGGCCGCCGCTCTCATGCAGCGCCGCCTCCAGATAAAGGATCGCATCCTCATAATGCGTCATTCCCATAAACGCCAGGCCCATGCCGCGGTAGATTGCCCGCTTGTCCTCACCCTTGTCCAGACCGGTCTCAAAATATCCCAGCGCTTCCTCATATTCCAGCGCCTCTACCGCATTCATACCCTGCTTCGTATAACTTAACTGCTCCTGCTTGCCACAGCCTGCAAGCAGCGCCGCCGCCGTAAAAAGCACCGCCGCGTACTGCGCGAACTGCCTCCGGCCGCTATGGCCGGCCAACTTTGTATGTTTGTTCTTCAATTTATCTATCGTCGCTTTCTTAAATCCTTCTTCTGTTCTCAACATGCCCTATACTGCTACTAAATACCCATATCCTACATTATGATACCATATCTCCACTGCAAATCCAATCTAACAGAAATATTTTTTACGAAAAATTCCCAAATATAAAATCCTTCAAAACTCCAAAAAACTCGCGCACCATGTTGTTCAGCTGGAAATAAACATTGGAGCGCGCCGCGATACCGCATACATTCTCAAACCCGGCTGCCCTGGCCAGATGGAGACCGCGGAACACGTGGAAGTTGTTGGTGACGATCCCCACACTGACATCCGTGCGTCCGATCAGCTCCGCACTGTAAGCGATGTTCTCTGACGTATCCGTAGACCGTTCTTCCCGGAGGATCCGCTCCGGCGCGATCCCCTTTTCCGTAAGATATGAATACATTCCCTCTGCCTCGCTGCAGGGCTCATTCCTCCCCTGTCCGCCGGACACGATACAGATCGTCTCCTCATTGTGCAGCAGATACTCATATGCCGCATCCAGACGAAATTGCAGCACCGCGCTGGGCCCCTTCTCCTTCATCTGCGCACCCAGAACGATGATATAATCCATATCCTCTTCTCCCTTATCCCGATAGTGACTGATGATACAGCCCTCTACGATCACGAACAGTACCGCACCTACTGCCACGAGCACGCAGAAGATACGCCTAAGTATAAGCGGCACCCGATCCCACAGTCCATAATGCAGCATGCAGGCCAGGATCACCAGGCAGATACCCCCTGCCGCCCATACAAGATAGAACCTGCTGCCGGATCTGAGCATAAACACCAGCGCACAGTAGGTAAAACAAAAAATCGCTCCCAATATACAAAATAAACTCATCATCCTCTTTCCCATCTGATCCTGCATTCCTTTCTCTGTCGTCACATCTCCCCAAAGACCTTAAACGCCATCCCCACCAGCTTTACTCAGACAGCGTCACAACATTTCTAACGACATGTTAAATAATTCCTCAACTCCAAATGTCAGCCCTCATATGCCCCTGTCAGATTCCCACGGCTGTCATATTCATAACATATGCACTTATAAGTATCTTGGCTTAAGGATATCAAAGTTTTCTTCAAGGTATGCAAAAGTTATCTGAATCTCAGCTGGATTTCTTGTCGGCAATAAAAGGCAGACCCATCGGCCTGCCCTCTACCCTATTATGTCGATTCCCGATACTTATAACGACAGGATCACTTCCCGCGTCTCCTCGTACATTCTCGCCACCTGCTCCATATAATCCATGATCTTCTCCTCATCGTAAGGTTCTGACCGCACCTCATCCGTCAACGGAGCCACATATTCCAGTATGCCGTCCAGACCCAGATTCCCGCATAAGCCTTTCACCGTATGGGCAAATGTAAATGCATCAGTCCATCGCTTCTCCGCTACCGCTGCCTTTAGTCCTTCATAATTCTTGTCATCGAGAAATTTCTTCAACATTCTCAGATAAAAATCTTCTTTCCCCATAAAGCGCTTGAGCACCTCATCATATTTTACACCAACTGTCTGTAATTTTTCTTTCATTACTCGTCCCCTTATTCTGACTTTTCTTTATTTTACCTTCGGTAAATCATTTCACCTTCGGTGGAATAGAACCTTTCCTTTTTAGATTACGTTGTTTTTGCACAAATGGCAAGTGTTTTCTGCAAGATTATTCTCTCATTTTACTCCATTGAGAAATCTCTGACAGCATGGTAAAATCAAGTTGTTGCATGTATGTTCTTGACATAACAGCCCCTTCCCGGTTATGTTCCTGCAACAATTTCCACCTGTGCGGTTGTAATCCAACGAGTTGTCTGTATGCCGTTTATGGAAATACAGACAACTCGTTGGATTAACAACCCACTTCCAAATGAGTAAAACGCGGATGCGTAAGCAGACGCAGGAGTGCATAAGCACGGGTTTTGCGAATGCGGAAGTCAGGTTGGATGCTCTTTGGAGCTTCCAACCGCACAGGTGGAACAATTTTATTATGAAAGTCTTCGACTTTCATAGCATGGATGGCCATGCGGCCCGCCAAGCGGCAGGCTATACTAAAGCGATAAGGAGATAAGGAGATAAGGAGAATGGAAACCATGTCAGAAATTAAATGGAATGACCGTTTTAATCTGGGTGTGGATGAAATCGACAAAGCCCACCAGAAACTTTTTTCAATCGTGAACAAACTGATCGCCTTCACCGAGAATCCGGCAAAACAGCAGCACGCCTGTAAAGAAGGCATCAAGTACTTCAAAAGCTACACCATCAAACATTTTGCAGAAGAAGAGGCTTATATGCAGTCCATTGCATATGCAGGACTACCCATGCACAAGAGCCTTCATGATAATCTCCGCGATAAGACTCTGCCTGCTCTGGAAGCAGAGCTGGACGATCAGAATTATTCCATCGAATCCGTTCAGCATTTCATCGGCATCTGTGTCGGATGGCTCACCGGCCATATCATGGTCGAGGATCGCGCCATCACCGGGCGCAACGCCAACAAATGGGTACATACTTCTTCCGACGACAAGATGGAATCTATCATCAAAGCGACCACGCAAGGGTTAAAGTCCATGAGCCGTGCACCGATCCAGCTTGTCAGCCAGCATTATGGCGGCGAGGGCTTCAAGGTTGGCAAACCGCTCTGCTACCGACTGACTTACAGCCATAAGTCTGAGCAAAAGCAACAGATCCATCTTGTTTTCGAGGAATCGGTAGCGATCCTTACCTTGAATAATATTCTTGATATGGACATCAGGCGGATTGACCGGACAGTCATTGACGCTATGAAGATGCTCTCGATACAGCTGGTCGATTACTTGTATAAGTATTTTCCTAACAATGTCAAATATACGTTGTCCAAATCCGATTTTCTGACCTTTGATCAGTTTTCCAAGATTTTCTATAAGCAGGCGCCAGCCTGCAGCCTACTGTTCAACGTTGACAACCGCGGCTATATCGCCATGTGCATCGATACTATTCAACAATAAGCTTACGACAAAAGGGGAACCGTCCGCACTGTAAGTGCACGGTTCCCCTTTATCTGTCATAACAGGAAACTTCTTAGCCGGATGCCCTGCAGCGAGGTGCAGGGCGCCGTAAACAGTAACAATTACCACGTTCTCATTTCACTGTGCTTTTGACAATACTTTGTTCAACGTATTGAACAGAATCTCTATGTTGATCGGCTTCGCGATATGACCGTCCATGCCATTGCGCAGCGCCTCCTGCTTATCCTCCTCGAAAGCATTGGCAGTCATGGCGATCACCGGTACCGAAGCAAGCTTCTGGTTCTCCAGCTGTCTGATCTCTCTCACTGCCTCGTAACCGTTCATCACGGGCATCTGTACATCCATCAGTACCAGCTGGTAATATCCCGGACTGGATTTCTCTAACATCTCCACTGCAATCTTCCCGTTCTCCGCAACCTCTGTCTTGAAGCCGGCACTATCCAGTATCTCTACGGCGATCTCTTGATTCAACTCATTGTCCTCAGCTAACAGGATCCTCCCTGCCTTAAACTGCACCGTCCCGCTCACCTGTTCCACTTCATCCGCCTCTTCCAGACCAATGACAGTGCGCAGGCAGTCACGCAGTTCCGACATGAACAGCGGCTTGCTGCAAAAAGCCGTAACACCGGCTTCTTTAGCCTCTTCCTCAATGTCCGACCAATCATAAGCCGTCAGGACGATGACCGGCACATCGTCTCCCATCATCTGTCTGACTCTCCTGGTCACCTCGATACCGTTCATATCCGGCAGCAGCCAGTCAATGATATACACCAGATAACCGTCCTTACGCATGCTGGCCTGCTTCGTGCGAAGCACCGCCTCCTTGCCGGACAACGTCCACTCTGCGCGAAGTCCGATCTGCCCAAGCATATAGGAAACACTGTCACAGGTGTTGAAATCATCATCCACCACCAGTGCCCTGCAGTTTTTCAATTCCGGAATGTCCTGTTCTTCCTTCTCCTTCTCCCTGATCTGGAAGGTAAAGGAAACCGTAAAGGTAGAACCTTCGCCCAGTTCACTCTCCACTTCGATCGTCCCGTTCATCATATCCACAATATTCTTGGTGATGGCCATACCCAATCCGGTACCCTGGATACCGCTGACCGTAGAATTCATCTCCCGCTCAAAAGGTTCAAAAATATGCTCCACAAACTCAGCGCTCATCCCCACACCGTTATCCTTGATGGAAAACTCGTAAGTTGCATAGCCCTCCGGCGCTCCGGCCTTCTCCGTGATCCGCATATTGATAGCGCCGCCTGCACCGGTGTATTTGACCGCATTGCCCAGCAGATTGAGAAGCACCTGGTTAAGCCGCAGTTTATCACAGAAAATATCCTCATTGCGGATATCCATCGTATCCACATGCAGCTCCAGCTGTTTCGCGTGTACATCCGCCTGTACGATATTACAAATACCATGCAGAATCTCCGGCAGACTACACGCTTTCTCCTCCAGACGGATCTTGCCGCTCTCGATACGGCTCATATCCAGCACATCGTTGATCAGGCTTAACAGATGATTACCCGATGTCATGATCTTCTTCAGATATTCCTCCATCCGGTCTCTGTTGTCAATATGCTTCATCGCCAGCGACGTAAATCCCACGATGGCGTTCATCGGTGTCCTGATATCATGAGACATATTGGAGAGGAACACACTCTTGGCCTTGCTGGCTCTGTTGGCCTGCATGAGTGCATCCTTTAAGTGGCCTCTCTGTTCCATCTCACTACGGATTTCCTTATCCACACTGCGAATACCGAGAACAATACTTCTCCGCTCCTCTGCCAGACCTGCTCTTACGATCTTCATCTGGTTATACTCCGGCACACCGCTTCCTTTCGTGCGGAAATTCACATGGTACTGCTTACCTTCCAGCAGTCCCTGTTCAATCTTATCTTCGGAGACCGCCTGCCGCACCATATCCCGGTCTTCTTCGCAGACATATTCCTGTATGTAGAATTCCATGCTCTCTTGAAAAGAAAGCTTTCTCTCGAACGCTTCCAGAAACTGACGACTGTCTTCCTCAACGCGCAGCGGCTGCCCGGTCCCGTTCTCCAGATCAAAGAAACATACTATCCTGTAATCTATACTCAGTGCCTGCACAAGCGCCGCCTGACGTCTCTCATTCTCTTCCTCCTGCAGCTTTCTGGCAGTACAATCCAGAAGGAAACGCTGATATCGCAGTTCCTCCTTCTCCCGCATCAACTTAACATTGCCCATCACATACCGGATCTCACCGTCTTTGCGGCGCACACGGTATTCCACGCTGACGCTGTCTCCCTCTTCCTTCAGGCTCTTGATCTTCTCCAGCAATCCGTCCCTGTCTTCCTCCACGACCGCAGATGACACCATATCAAACCCGTCGGCTGCCATCTCCTCCAAAGACGTATATCCCAGGATATCCAATGCCGCCTGATTGGCGCTCATAACCTGAGTGCCGTCCAGACTGTGGTACATCACACCACACTCAATGTTGTTAAATATCGTCTCCAACGTGTGATTCTTCTGTATGATCTCTTGCTCGTAAGCCCGCTCCTGGGTCACATCGATCGCCACCCCAACAGTGCCCATTACACTGCCGTCAAGATCATACAACGGCGATTTGTAAGTCATGAGCAGCTTAGTGCCGTCCCCGGTCTTCACGCACTCTTCGGAGATAAAAGTCCGCTCAGACTCCATAACCTGACGTTCCGACTCGATACAGGCCGGATCGTCCTCCTCCACGTCCCAGATATAGGCGTGCCGTTGTCCTTCCACCTGCTGCTTCGTCTTATTTACCGTACTGCAAAAGCTGTCGTTTACCTTCTCATGGACACCGTCCTTATCCTTGTACCAGACGAGATTGGGCACATTATTAATCGTAGCCTCCAAATAATGGCTGGTCTGCCAATAATCCTTACTCATCTTATAAGTCTGCTGCCACCTTAAGAAACGAAAACGGATCTCCTCCTCTGCCATAGGCAGTAGCCATATTTCCTTCACTGTCTGCAGCTTATCCGTCAAAAGCGGAAACTGCTCCTTCCCTGCAAGCAGGATGAGCTCTGTATCCTCCCCCCTGTCTGCGATCAGCTCGCGCACCGTCTCCTCCACATCCATGTCCCGCAGGTCTGCCAGGATCACATCCGCAGTCACATCCCCGGCCCCTTCACTCTTCGTAAACTCATGCGTAAAACATGCCAGCGGAGGCATCGCCTCGATGACCGCAAATACATCCTGTCGAATGCCCACTAAATGAAAATGAACATGACAATGGTACATTTCTCTTTCCTCCTTAACGCTTACGGTATCAATATAGAACTTATGATCTTTTCCTCATTCTAATATCATACTGTATTTTACGAATCATGGCAATGAATTTTATACATTTTAGGTGCTTTTCTGAATGATGAAGGCTGAACTGTTACGCTTTTCCATTGATCAAGCAAACACTTTTGAATTATTTCCTCCGTTCCGAAGCGTCACAAATTCTAACTGAACTTGTTCAGTTTGTTGAACTAATTTGCTCATCAGAGAATTTATTCCCGCGAGCAGCGAGCCAAGTGGCTGCTTGCAGACATTTGGCGACTGCCGTGAGGGTCAAATACCCCGCCTGATTCCAGGCGGGGTATTTGTTTCTTACTGCAATTTTATGATGTCAGGATTGAAACGTAACATGACCCTGATATCATCATACTTGCTTAGTGCTGCACATCCTTCATCCTATTCGCCATATTTCTGGCAATGATGGGTCCCATGACCTTAGCCAGCATCGGCACCAACTCATGATCGAAGTTCACCTTCACCGCGGACTCCTTGTCGATCACAAGTGTCGCCTCTTCCTCCGGCGTGCAGGCAGGCCAGTTTGGCATCTCAGGATTCTCCGGATTGCCTGTCTTGGCAAATGCCATCACCGAATCAAAGATCAGTTTCTCCACGCGCTCCGTAACGCCTTCTTCCTGGGTATAAGGCGTAAATGCCGTATTGTGGAAGAAATACGGGATATCGGCACAATGCCATGGTGTCCGGCTGCCGTCAAAGTTCATATCCAGGTTAAACAGATACGACCAAGTCTTGTCGTTGCATTTGCTTCTCTCTCTGATATAGTCAATCTCCGGCGCGCGGAAGAAGAAGTCCGCAGTCATGATATCCACCGGATTACGCTCCGGGTATGCTTTCTGGAAACTTGCGATCAGCTCTGTCACATCCTCATCGCCCGCTTCCTTCTTCACATACTCTATGCCTTCTTCTGTCGTCATGGTACGGCGGTCATAAGGCGTAGGCGCGAAGGAACCGAATTCGCCGAACACACTGCCTACCATCAGCGGAACATGCGCCGTCTCCTTACGGAAGCCATTGGAGATCGGCTCTCCTTTATAGAAATCATTGACAAAAGGCGCTCCGCCTACATACTCTCCAGCCTTCTCCAGATCAGGCTTTACCTTATTATAAGCTGCTGCCAGCTCAGCAAAAGGAACCGTCTCTAACGCTCTCACATCCTCGATCTTCAGTTCTTCCATCATTGCCCGCACCAGCTTCTCGCCGCTTCCCTTGCAGTCTGCCATCGCGCCGCCGAGCACGCCGCTCATATTGATGCCTTTGGCAACCAGTCCGTCAGCTGCCGGTGTCTGCAGCAGTGTTGTCACCTTCGCGCCGCCGCCGGACTGACCGAATACGATCACGTTCTCCGGATCGCCGCCGAACTTCTCCACATTATCATGCAGCCAGCGAAGCGCTGCCACCAGATCGTCTGTTCCTGCATTGCCGGAATTCGCGTACTCCTCGCCAAAAGCTGACAGATCGCAGTAACCCAGCACATTCAGTCTGTGGTTTATAGACACCACTACCACCTGTCCCAGCTTACACATATTCTCCCCTTCATAAGCAATCTGCTCGATGGAAGAACCGGCAAAGAATCCGCCGCCGTGCAGCCATACCATGACAGGGCGCTTCTCCCCGTCCAGCCCCGGCGTCCAGATGTTCAAGTTCTGACAGTTCTCGCTCATAGGCCAGTAGCGGTGCGGCACCATCATCTCACCGACACCGGGCTGCGGCTCATCCAGAAGCGGACACACATGTCCGTAATTGATCGTCGTCATCACATCATCCCAGGCATCTACCGGTTCCGGTGCATGGAATCTCTTCGCCTTCGCATAAGGAATCCCCTTGAATATGTACATGTCATCATAGAAATAGCCACGTACCTTACCTTTCTGTGTCTCTACGATGGCGGTCTTGTCATCGTAAATAAATTTCTTCTCCATTTTGCTGCCTCCTTATTTAATATAGTCTCTCAGAATCCCTCCAGCACCTGCCTTTATGGCTGTTCATGGCACAAAGAGGTTTCTGGATCTCTTTTATCATTTAATGGAATCCGCTGCCTGTTGCAGCCTTTCGGCTTTGCGTCCAGTTTATCGTTTTAGTTCCTAATTATTTATAATACATTTTGCCGGATTGCTTGTCAATTCTCCAACTTAACCTGTATGCTGTCAGAAAATATCCTGTTCATGACCCGTTAAGAGCCGTAAAAAACCTTACCCTGATATCCATTTCATACCTTGACCCTATCCCCTTTTTCCTGTAGCATAAATTTATAGAGACAGTGAAAGTCTACACTGTTACATTCCAATTTCAGGAGCAGTATCATGGTCACGATCAAAGAAATCGCACGGGCGGCCAATGTCTCACCGACTACCGTCTCCCTCATCCTTAACCGGAAGTCCAAAGAACGTAAGATTTCCCCTCTGACAGAGAAACGTGTACTGGAGATTGCCGAGCGCATGGGTTATCTGCCGAATCTCCAAGCCGTCGGCCTGAAGAAAGCTGGCAATCTGTTCGCCCACCGGATCCTTATCTTCTGGGTCGCCGATTCCCGCGCCCAGGTCATGATGCGCTTTTTCCGCGGCCTTGAAGAGAATATCGAGAACAATAACCTGCCCTATGAGGTGCTTCTGCAGTCTTACAGACCGGGCCAGCTTCACCATGCCATGCGCAATGAGCTGCTTCTTTCCTGCCACGGCATTATCGTCTGCAATCCGTCAGAAAGCGATATGGAGTTTCTGGACGGCAGCAGTTTTCCACGGCCGCTCATTCTATATAATCGCTATTCCGACAAATACTCCGGTGTCGTCATGGATGACCATACCATCGGCTCACTCCCGGCAGAAATCTTCGCTTCCCATAGCAGAAAGCATCCTGCCGTAGTCAGCAGCCCACCCACCTTCAATGGCATGAACATACGGTTGAATCTCTTCGCCTACACATGTCAGTCTCTGGGAATGGGGGAAGCTTTGATCTACCGCTGCGACATTTCACCCAGAAGCAGCTATGATGCGACCCTGCGGTTGCTGCAGGAACACCCTGAGACCGACTGCATCTTCTATCTGCGCGAAGAACTGGCTCTGGGTGCATTGCGCGCCTTTTCCGAGAAAGGCATCCGGTTCCCCGACGACATGGAACTGATCGCCGTCGGAGATTCCAGTCTGGGGATCAGCGAAGTCTCTTCCCCGACTCTCTCTGTGGTGCATTTACCGTTAGAGCAGACAGCCTCCGAGATCGTCAACCTTCTAAGCATGCATCTCTATGCGCCCAGTTGTCCGGCCGCCTCCACGGTGATCTCCGTCAATTATGTGCCGCGGGAGAGTTGTCCGCCTTATACTCCACGTGAAGACTGCACAACTTGATGTCTCCGGTAAGTTCTACCCTGATCTCCACAGCCTTCTCTGCCTGTGCAGCCTCTTTGACTGCATCGGCATCCAGAGGAAGCCGTACGTCTGTGTAGATGGGATGCCAGCTGGATCTGCGCTGCTTTGCTTCCATCCTTGCTTTCTCATTCATCGGCGGCATTGCCGTCCGCTCGTAAGAAGCCGTATCGCCCTCCCAGAAAGCCGCCTTGCGGCCGTCAACAAATACCGTAATGCTGCCTTTCTTCTCACTCTTACAGTGCAAAAGCATCGCCTGAGCATCTTGCTTAAGTCTGCAGTCCCCATAGCATAATACGCCCTTATCCGCCGGATTGCTGACAGTTACTGCTTTAAAACCGAAATGCCCCTCCGTGAGCACGATATTCTCATAAGTATCATAATGATCCGCTGCCGTTCTGTGCCGCAGACACCGTATTCCTGTCTCTTGTCCGGGAAGTTCCACCTGTGCCGTCAACACCGCTTCCCCACCGGAGGGCCCTGTAAAGACCGTATAGCAACCCCGTTCTACCATAAGCTGTCTGCTTATCACATCGTAGAAGCGGAATTCCTCGATCGGAATCGTCAGCTCTACTCTGCGGCTTTCTCCGGGATCCAGTTCTTTAATCCGTGTAAAGCCCAATAACTGCCGCAGCGGCTTCTTCACTCTGGAGGCAGGCGCCTTGCCATAGATCTGTACCACCTCATCTCCGGTCCGTGCCCCGGCATTCTTCACCTGCAAAGTGATATGCATATCGACACCGTCCTTGACCGTGACTGCCAGATCCGAGTAGACAAACTGCGTGTAGCTAAGACCATGGCCGAAGGGATAGAGTACATCCCCTTCAAAATACCGATAAGTCCGTCCCTTGCCAATGATATCATAATCGTCGATATCAGGCAGCTGATGATCACCCTCATACCAGGTCAGATTCAGACGGCCAGACGGATTATTATCTCCAAACAACGTCTCCGCCATGGCGCATCCCATGTCCTGCGCACCGGTAGCACTCCATAAGATAGCCGGCAGGTTCTCCTTGGCAAAGCGGATGGCATAAGGATAGTTGGAATAAAGCACCAATACCACCTGTCTATTCACGGCACAGATCTCTTCCAACAGCTTTTCCTGCGCCGGCGGAAGTTCTATCGTATCGCGGTCTACTTCCTCCTTGGCATTGATCATGGAATTACAACCCAGCGCCAATACCACCGTCTTCTTACTGCCCGCCAGCTTAAGCGCTGCCTGCAGACCATCCTCTACGGTCTCCATAGTGAAGACAGTGCCCTCTCCCTCCTGTGTGGCCCAGAGGCTGCCATCCTCACGTACTTCCACGGGCACATCGAAACGGTTCGTCAGGATCACGCTGCCGTCCTTTCTCGTCTCCACATGGAAAATCTCCATCACGAACCAGTCCATGGCCGAATCCTTCTCCGCTGCGATCCGTCCCGGTGCCTCCTTACTGTCCGGTCCGCCATACAACCTGGAATTCATATACTTACCTGTCCGCACACTGCGGAAGGTATGGCTCCCGGAACCCCAATCTTCCCGGATAAACACGTCCGGCTGATCGCTAATGCATAGTGTCCCGTCTTCTGCCACTGCGATTCCCTGCTCTCCATAACGGAACACGACTCTGTCCAGTCCGTCCGCATAGTCGATCCCGGCACCTGTCACCTCTTTGATCCCGTCAAGCAACGTCTTTCTGAAAGGCGGTTCGCCGCCGTACCAATCCTGATACCAGGCATCACCGAGCGGACCGATCAGCGCCAGATCGTCTGCCTGTTCTTTGGCAAGCGGCAGGAAACTGTCTTCGTTCTTTAGAAGTACCACTGCCTCCCTGGATACCTGTCGGCACACTGCGCGACTCTCTTTCGAATCCAGATCCGCCTCCGTCACCCGGTCATAAGGATTGCCTGGCTGTCCGTCATAGATACCCAGACGCAGTCTGGTACGAAATGCGCAGCGCAGCGCTCTGTCGATTTCTTCCTCCGTCAACAGTCCTAACTCCCAGGCTTCCTTCGCCGCCTGCTCCACCATCAACGGATTGTCGGACATGGTGTCCACGCCCGCCTTCACCGCGGCAGCCACCGTCTCCGCATCGGTGCCGAAGGTATGATGCAGCAGCGCGACAAGCGCCGTAGCGCCACCGTCGCTCACCGCATGTTGTAAGCCGTACTCATCCTTAAGGATCTTCTGCACCTCGTCATTGAGCATACCCGGTGTCCCATTAATCTTATTATAAGCGGTCATGATCGCTTCCGCGCCGCCTTTCTCGATTACCCGGCGGAAAGGTTCCAGATACAGTTCGTACTTGTTCCGCGGATCGATGGACACATTTTTCCACCCTCGTCCCACTTCCGTATTGTTGCCATAAAAATGCTTCAAGGTTGCCGCCACACGCAGGTAACGACTGTTATCTCCCTGCATTCCCTGTACATAGGCTGAGGCCATCTCCCCGGTGAGAACCGGATCTTCCCCGTATCCTTCTTCCGTCCTTCCCCATCTGGGATCTCGCTCTAGATCCACCGTGGGCGCCCAGCGACTCAATCCGCGGTCAGGATGTCTATGATAGATGACTCTCGCTTCGGTGCCGGTCACCGTCCCGGCCTGCCTGATCAGTTCCGGATCCCAAGTAGCACTCATGCCGATCGGCTGTACGAAAGAAGTCGTAGGCTCCGGTCCGCCCAACGTGTTCTGGTCATTCCTGGCCTCCACCCCATGCGCCGCCTCGCCGCCAAAGGACATGCCGGGAATCCCCAACCGTTCAATGGGACGCATCCCTGAGGAAAGGCAGCTGCACTTCTCCTCGATCGTCATCTTGGACAGCAGCCAGTCGATCCTTTTCTCGATCGGCAGCGAACCGTCCCAGAATGGTGTGTGTTTCTTTTCCATCTACTTATCTCCTCCTATTCTTTGATCCAAAGACATTTTTCACTATTGTACCTGCTCTCCATGCTGCAATGTACCATACAAATTGCACATCTTATCCCGGCTAAAATACAGCTGGTCCGTCGCACATTTTACCAAACTCGGGAATACGATCTCATTCAGGATCGTTACGGCATTGTTGAGCCGCCTCATCACTATCTTCCGATCCATGTCTTACGGTATTTGCCCGGCGACTCCTTATATTGATTCTTAAAGGCCCTGATAAATGACTGTTCGTCCGGGAATCCGTTGCAATGGGCAATCTCCACAATGGACCTGCCGGTACTGCGAAGCATCTGCTCCGCATGGATCAAACGATATTCGGTCAGATATTCTTTGAAAGTCTGTCCGGTATAGCGCTTAAAGAATCGGCAGAAATATTCCTTAGAAAAGTGGAATTTCTCCGCCAGTTCCCCTTGCCTTAAGGGCTGATCATAATTTAAATGAATATAATCCAAGATGATCTTCTGCCGTTCCGACTCCTTCCAGCAATTGACATCCACACTGTCTCTTTCTATCGCACATTCCTCCAGCAGAACAGATAGGATCTGGCACACCAGCCCCAAGATCTGAACACTCACACTGGCGTCTCTCTGCCCTTCATACAGTTCCGCGATCTTGGCCAAATATGCCGCGATCTTCTCTTCCTCTTCTTTACGTGGATCTGTAAATGTGAGATTATCATAGTTCGGAATCACGCTGTGCAAGAAATCATGCTGGATCAATAGCGTGATCCCTGTATCAACATCATCCGGATTCTCAAACACAGGTGTCGCAGAGTGCACTTCCCCGCTGCTTGCGATGCAGATCCTGCCTTCCCCACGATCCTTTTCCTGTCCACCCACATAGAACCGCACCCTTCCTTTTGACACAAGACTGATCTCCAAGTCTTCATGCCAGTGGGCATCGACTCCTGTAGTTATATCCTTTGTATGCTGAAATACCAGTATTGGCGCCGGATTGTTATATCGATGAATTTCCCGGAATGCTTCACTCTTCATAGATCCTGATCTTCCTCTCATGAAATAAGCTTTTACACCGGAAAAGGCTGATATCGGTTCAATATCAGCCTTTCCTTAAATGTATGCGTCTTTATTATAACAGCCTGTATATTATGTCTTCAAGACCATACCATCCAACCCGACTTCCACGGGTGGAAATAATTTCTTAGATTTTGCAGTGTATGCAAAGTCCTGGGCTGCACTGTTATGTTTCTTACTGTACCTTAGTTGCCAGGAATTCTGTCATCATCGCATTGGTCTCTTCAAGGCCGTTCGCTTCCAGTTCAGCGATCATCGCATCCCAGTTTGCGTCAAAGGAGGACTCAGGCTCCGTTACACATTTAACAAGCGCCGGGAACGCGATTTCATCCAGGATGGATACATTATTGCTCAGCTCCTGCGGAATCGCATATGCCCACAGAGGTGAATATACCGGTGTTTCAAATTCCTCGGGCTGCGGGAAGATATCTGTCAGCATCTCCACTCCCATTCCCTCGCAGGCCGCCTTCTCTACTTCAGTATACTCTGCGATCACGGATTCTTTGCTGGTCGGTGTATAATAATTGCCTGTCTCATCCTGCACACCGTCGCCATAGATCGGGAATCCGGTATAATTACCGATACCTGTATTCTTGCTGTAGTCAGGATCCGTCTTCGACCTCGTGATCTCTTCCTCGGTACGATATCTCATACCATTCTCATCTACCTGATAATTTTCCCCTTCAATACCCCACCTGTAAAGAACAGCGCCTTCATCGGAGCACAGGTAATCCAGGAACTTGATCGCACGCACGGGATCTTCACAGCTCTTGGTGATGGCAAGGCCATATCCAACCTGCAGACCCTGATACATCAGTGTGGGAGCCTTGTCGTTTGGATCCATAACAACCGGCAGACCACAGTATGTCTTATCCTGCTTGCCATCTGCATTCAGAGTTGCACATGCCTGCATATAATGCCAGTTCGCATCGGTAATCGCAATTACACGACCGCTGGAAAGCTTCGCAATATAGTCGTCATCTGTCTGTGTCGCAAAGTTCTGATCCAGAATGCCTTCGTCATACATACGGCTCAGCCATCTGAAATATTCCTTCTCGTCGTCGCTGGAATGCTTGTATGTACAGTTGTAATTCTCGTCGATCAGCCACTGTCCGTTATCCGGCGCCGCATCTGCGATAAAGCCTGCCGGGTTGCCAAGTGTGATCATCCAGTGCCAGTCGGATGCGCTCATGGAGATACCGATGGTCTCCAGACCGTCCTCTGTGGTCGGATGCGCTGCCAGGTATGATTTGATCATCTCTTCATACTCTGCCAGTGTCGTAGGATATTTATAGTCATTCTCTGCCAGCACTGCATACTGGATCTGGCAGGTTCCGCCTGTAGTAAGGATCTTACCCCGCACACCCGCATAAGACAGCTGGTAGATACCAGGATCGTCCGCGCCCCATTTCAGCTTCTCAAACTCGTCTCCGTACATCTTCTTGATGTTGGGGCCGTACTGCTCGATCAGATCCGTCATATCAATCAGCGCGCCTGCTTCGTAAAGGTTCGTTACGGCTGCTTTGGAGTAGATCATATCCGGATAATCGTCGTTGGCGATCATCAATGCCACATCCTCACTGGCATCACCGGTACTGGATACCGGATAGGTGATCTCCAGTGTCACGCCGGTAGCCTCCGTGATCGCCGCACCAACCGGCGTCTCACTCCAGTTACCGTTCTTACCGTCCGCATTGTAATACTCAAAGGTAATGGGCGAAGTGTCATCTCCACTGTCTGCCTGTGCGCCGTCACCTTCTGCTGCTCCCTGAGAGTCTCCTGCGCTTCCAGCATCTCCGGACGCCGCGTCACCGCCGCCACAACCGGTCAGCGTACTTGCCAGCAGTGCTCCCACTGCAAGCAGAGCCAAAATCTTCTTCCTTTTCATGTTTAAGTCCTCCTTTATTCTTTAATTGATCTATGTAAAACTTAATCAATTCATAATGAGTGGAACTGCATCAGTCTTTCACGGAACCAAGTGTCATACCGCCTACGAAATACTTCTGTACGAAAGGATATACGATGATGATCGGCACCGTCGCCACTACCGTTACCGCCATACGGATCGCCATAGGCGTTACCGCCTGAGTGGCATTGGTGGTGGTGTGCGTATCCAGCTGCATCGTCGCCTGAGACATGATCTCGTACAGCTTATACTGCAGAGTGGGCAGCTTCTTCGCATACAGATAAGTATCCATGAAGGAGTTCCACTGTCCAACCGCATAATACAGGGCGATAGTCGCAATGACCGGTGTACACAGAGGCATAACGACCTTGTACCAAATCTGGAAGTCGTTGGCTCCGTCCAGCTTCGCCGCTTCCTGCAGAGCTCCCGGCAGTCCGTCGATAAAGGAACGGACAAGGATCATATTGTAGACCCAGATCAAACCCGGAATGATGTAAACCAGGAAATTGTCTCCCAGATGCAATGTGCGGACGATCAACAGGTATTCCGGGATCATACCGCCGCCTACATACATGGTAATGACAAAAAGCAGTGTGAAGAACTTATGGAACACGAAATCCCGACGGCTTAAAGTGTAAGCCAGCATCGCCGTACAGATCACACCCGCCAGAGTTCCGATCACGGTCTTGGCGATGGAGATGAACAACGGCTGTACGATTCCGCCTTCTTTAAATACATACTTGTAGTTGGCCAGCGTAAAATGACGCGGAATGATAAAGTTAATGTTCTTGATCGTATCCGTTGCGTCGTTCAGGGAGATCGCAAGCACATTCATAAACGGATACAACGTCACGACCAGGATGATCACAAAAAATAACAAAAGAAAATAGTCGAACCATGTTTTATGTAAATTTTTCATCTCGCCACCTCACTCTATACCAATTTGTCTTCGCCGACCAGACTGGCGATCTTATTCGCGATCATCAGAAGCGTAACGCCTACTATGGACTGGAATACACCGAGTGCAGTACCAAGGCCGTAATCGCTGCTCTTAATACCTCTTATGTAGGAGAACCAGGAAAGAACCATCGTGTGATCCTGTACCAGTGCATTACTGAGGAGCATCTGTCTCTCCATGCCTACATTGAGCGCACCGCCAATGCTCATGATCAGCAGAACGATGATCGTGGGCCGGATTCCCGGCAGAGTGATATGCCATATTCTCTGGAAACGGTTCGCACCGTCGATCTGCGCCGCCTCGTACAGGCCCGGATCGATACCTGCCATGGAAGACAGATAGATGATAGCGTTCCAGCCCATCTCTTTCCAGCAATCGATGATGACGATGACCATCCAGATCAGTGGAGAATTAGTACTCATCAAATGCAGGTTGGTACCAACCAGAGAATCGATAACACCGCCGTCGTTGAAGATATTCTTGGCGATACTGGCGATGATAACCCAGGATACAAAGTGCGGCAGATAGGAAATGGTCTGCGTTACTTTCTTGAATTTCGTGAACATTAGTTCATTGAGCAATACTGCAAAGAGAATTGCGACGATCGTACCCACTGCAATCTGCAGGACACTGATACCGAGCGTGTTGATCATCGTCTGCTTGAACAGTCTGTCCTCGAAAGCCTTCACGAAATTCTCGAATCCCGCAAACGGCCTCTCCCAGATCGGCAGCGCAAATGTCGCCGGCTTCACCTCCTGAAACGCCATCGTCCATCCCCAGAGCGGAATATACTTGAAGATGATGAGCCATATGACAAACGGCAGTGACATCATCAGCAAATACCTCTGTTTCCATATCAGAGCCAAGGAAATCTTCTCTTTCTTATTGGCCCCTCCCTTGCCTTTAGCAACCATACTCTTACCCCCTGAATCTTTATTCTTTTTTGTAAGATTTTTACACATTTCCGTGTGCACATGAATAATTATAACAATAACTCAAACGTTTTACAGTTGTATTGCTTGTCTAGTTTGACTATCATTTCTTAACTTTTTTCGTCAACTTGTATAATTTGCATCATTCATTGCATCGCCCGGCCCAGTGACCTGAAAATCCAGTAAATACGCTTTTCCCACGCTTTTTTCACTTAATGCCACCTGTCATTTATGATAAGAATGGTCAAAAAATGCATATAAAAAAGATAATTTATCTATAGTGCGCTTCCTTTTTTACCGTATAAAATGAAGTGGGCAATATGACCGTAAGATAAAAATGCCTGGATCAGGAGACTAAGAGACAAGGGGGAACAGTCATGAATAAGGTGCAGATTTACGACTATCTTTATACGGAATCCGACAAGGAAAAGTCCATGAATTCCCGTCTTCACAATTTTACCCCCCCCCACTCAGATTTTGGCGATTTCTTTACGTTGTTGTCCAAAATGCCGGTGGACTATGATTCTCATAATATTCCACTGGTCACCTGGAACCATATCTTGAATGTCATCTACGATGTCTATGACATCCCCACCGATGTGGAGCGCACCGTGGTTCTGTTCAAACCTTCCGGCATGGAGATTCCGGAGCACACCCACACCTACTTCGAGATCATCTATGTACTGTCCGGCAGCAGCGTTCATGTGATCAACCAGACTGTCCAGACCTTCACCACCGGAGACTTCTGCATTCTCCCGCCCGCAGCAAGGCACGCCCAGAGCGCCTGCACGGAGTGCAACACCATCAAGATCCTAGTCCGCCTGTCCGCCTTCACGGAAATCTGTGCAGGACTCCTCAAAGGACAGGATATACTCAGCCGTTTCCTGCTGGGCAGTATCTATAATGAGAACAACGAACAATATCTGCTCTTCCGCACGGGGGATAATGCGGAAGTTCGTGAGCACATCCTGGATATGTTTGGTGAAATGCTCGCCCCAGACAACTATACGGACCGTATTCTGACCGGCATGCTGATGGTCCTGCTGCTGCGCCTATCCAAACACTGGCAAGCAGCCACACAGACCGTTCCACTGGGCAACAGCGATCATGAGATCCTCTTGTATGTACAGGAAAACTATTCCACCATCACACTGGAGAAACTGGCCGCTCATCTGCACTATACCGTTCCCTACTGCTCCCGGTATATCAAGAAACTCTTCGGCTGCACCTTTTCCCAGCTGTTAAAGCAGATCCGTTTCCAGAAAGCCGACCTGCTCCTAAAGAACTCAACACTGACGGTCAACCAGATCAGTAAGATGATCGGATATGAAAACCCGGAGAATTTCATGCGCGCCTTCAAGAAAAGGCACAAGATGACTCCTTCCCAGTACAGGAACCTGTACGCGGAGAACAAGGAAGATACTCCCCTCTCCTAGAAAAAGACAAAAAAACAACTGCCACGGTACTGTCTGTAGCAGTTGTTTTATGTATGTTATAAATAGAAATCTCTATGCCTTATTCGCCGGTCTCTTCTTGATGTACCTTCTTCATAGCCTGGAATTTCTCTTCCCAGGATTCCTCCAGCATAAGTCTCGCCTCCTTGATCTCCATGCCGCCCTGGCCGAAGAAGAATTTCAGGAAGGTCGTATTGTGGAAGGAAGGATGCAGCGTGACAGTCTCGGTCCGCCACTCCGTATCCTCACCGGTCAGGGAGATCGTCTTCACGATCTGCTTATCCTGTGATACCGTAAGCGGCACCTGTGCCAGACTGCTCTGGCCTACGATCCTGCACACCAGTTCCAGCCTGTAAACGCCTCTCTCGCTGAGATTCAGTTCAAAGTTAATGGTGCTGCCCTTGGCAGTCGAAATCTGCTCTGCGGGCAGAGTCGTCTCTTTCTCCAATATCGCAAGCCGTACCAGTTCACCGAAGGATTCCGTCTCCTGTGCCGCAACAGCCGCCAGCTGTCTATCCAGCTCGCTCTCTCTTCCCATCATGCGCGCATAGGCAGGCGTTCGCAGCAGATAGCGACAGATATTCGCGGCACTGCGCAGATATTCCCCCCTCGTAACTGTCCCCTTCTCCAGGCTTTCCGCAGAATTGTCACTCTGTGTGTTCTTTGCGGAATCTGCCGTCACCATGAACAGATCATTCTGGGCACGCACCATAGCCGCCACGTTCTCCACACTGCCTGTCTCGTTCTCATCGTTGCCCTTCGCCCACCAGTCCGTCATCACGATACCGTCATACTTCCACTCGCCGCGCAGGATCGTGGTCAGCATATCGTAATTGCTGGCGGACCAGAAACCGTTGATGGGATTGTAAGATGTCATGATAGAATAAGCGCCGCCGTCCGTCACCGCGATCTCGAAGCACTTCAGATACAGCTCTCTGAGCGCCCGTTCCGATACCACCGCTTCCACGAAATTCCTCTTGTGTTCCTGACTGTTACAGGCAAAATGTTTGATCGTGCCGGTCACATCGTATCGTCCCATAGCCCGCAGCTGCGCCGCCGCCATCCGTCCCGTTACAAACGGATCCTCACTGAAATACTCAAAGTTTCTTCCGTTCAAAGGATTCCTGTGCAGGTTGATACCCGGACCCAGCAAGGTGTCCACTTTATTCTTACGCAGTTCCAAGGCTTCCCATTCAAACAGTTCCTCCGACAATGCCTCATTGAAAGTACTGCCCAGGCACGCGCCGTTAGGCATGGCAAAGGCGATGCTGCCGCAGTCCATACGGATACCGCTGGGACCGTCCGCGCAGCAGGCCACCGGAATACCGAAATCCTGCAGCCCCTCTGTAACGCCACCGAAAGCGCCCGCCGTACCCGGCGTCACCTTCGGAGAACACATACCCTCTCCTCTTATCATACAACACAGGTCTTCATCCGACAGCTGTGCCAGGAAAGTCTCCATTGACACATCACCCTTCTCCACATCGGACAGCTTATAGCCCTGGTCTCCCGTGCAGGCAGTGTTCTCCGGCAGTCTTTCCGCCCGGCGGTCTCCCGGGTTCACCGTGCGCAGAGGCGTCGCCTCATACCCTGCCTTGAAACCGCCCTGACCGTCCTCCTCAGGCTTCATCCGCTCAAAAGCGGTCACCGGCGCGCAGGCTTCTTCCGCTTCTCTCACCACTCTTGTCTCCTGCAATATTATAGTACCCGCGGGGAAAGCGCTGCGTACGTCCGTTCCCACATGGAATATGTACTCTCCCGCCTCTAAGATCCAGCAGGATTTATGACCTGTAACACCGCTGTCATCATAAGAAGACACCGTGTACCAGGAAACCGGAATCTGGAGTGTCTGCGTCTCACCTGGTGCAAGTTCTTTCGTCTTGGCAAATCCGCAAAGAGTTCTGGCCGGCTTGCCAAGTACTCCCTGAGGCGCTTCACAGTAAACCTGTACCACTTCTTTACCGACAACGGAACCCGTATTGGTCACCTGTGCGCTGACCACAATGTCTGCATCCGCAGCGTCTCCTGCCGCCTCATCAAGTTTTGCCTCCACCGCAAAGGTCGTATAGGAAAGTCCGAATCCGAAAGGATAAAGAACCTTGTCCTTGGCAAAGGTCTCAAAATAACGATATCCTACATAGATATCCTCCTGATAGATATTGCGCTTCTCATCCCCGTAGTTAACGGTGGACGGATAGTCCGTGATATCCTTGGCGATCGTGTCCGTCAGCTTACCGGAAGGTGTCACCCGTCCCGACAATACGTCCAGGACACCATTGCCGCCTTCCTGTCCACCCTGCCATACATACAGGACTGCTGCAGGCTGATAACGTTCTACCCACTTCATGTCGATGATATTACCCACATTCAAAAGCACCACCGTACGGTCAAAAGAACCGCATACCAGATCAAGCATCTCTTCCTCTGCTTCCGTCAACAGGTAGCTTCCGGCTTCCGCTTTATTATCCTGATCTTCCCCGGCAGTTCTGCCGATCACTACCACCGCCGTGTCAGACTCCTGTCTGGCCTTGTCCACCAATTCCTTCGTCAGCGGCATCTCCTTCTGGAACCATGGTTCTCCTGCCCAGCCCGCGCCCGCATCGTAAGGATTTTCCTTAAGCCATTCTTCGTAAACCGCCTGCAGTTCCCCATTGAGCACGAACTCGCTCTCTGCCAGCGCTTCCCGTATCCCTGTCACATAGCTCGTATTGACCAGACCGCCGGAACCTGTACCGCTCTTGTAATAATTGAACTGTCCTCTTCCAAAAAGTGCGATCTTCTCGCCCTTGCCAAGCGGCAGCACCTGCCCCTCATTGCGCAGCATGACAATACCTTCCGCCGCCACGGCCCTGGCCGAGGCAGCATATAATTTAGTGTCAAAAATCTTGTTCTCCATCCCTTCTCCTTTCCTGTACAGGATTTCCTGCGCCAATCTTTGCAGCATTGAAATGCAGGATCTGCCTCGCAAAGATCAAACGCATCCCCCGATGGGTCATAGTGTACGACAGCCCTATTTGTCGCTCACTATAGTATATACCATTTGAAGGGGGTTCCACAACCACAGCGGGAAGAAATATTGGAACTGCCGGCTATCATTTTTTAGCCTTTTGTTACCCGGCAGTTCCTATCTAAACATTACCGGCAGGTACAATGCGGATCCAGTCGATCGCCAGCGGCTGCACCTGTCCGATTCCGGCTTTTTCTACCTCTGTCTCTCCCGGTACTGCTTCTATGCGGAGCGTGTGTCTGCCCTCTTTGATATAGAAGACATAGGGATCTCCTGTATCATCAGCCAGCACATCCTCCTTCCAGCCCCATCCATAAGCGAAACCATAGCGTTCCATCTCCTGGAAAAGCACAGCGCCGTCCAGCATGATCTTCCTGCACGCACCTTCCCGTGCATAATTCTGGCAGAAACATAGGGAAATCTGATAATAACCGGATTCTTCCACTTCAAATTCCCACTCGAACCATGATCCGGCCTTATCCCAGGACTCACCGCCGATCATACTGCGCTTTGCTTCTTTCGCATGTGCCAAAGCCCTCAGCGGCATTGCGGCCATTCCGACTTCTTCCCGTTCAGGATATTCCATCCGTGCAGACGTCCTGTCAACCTGTTCTGCCTCAATCACGACCGTTCTCCCCCGAACCGCCCGAATGCCCACCGCATCCCAAAATCCCTTGACGTCCCTGTACTCCTGAATCTGTCTTTTCTGACTGAATATGATCTGATGCAGCAGCATCGGTTCTTCTATGGAAATAAGAGACACCCTGTGTTCGCCCTTCGTCAGATACACCGACAACGGTTCTGCAATGCGACGTTCCCTGTCATACGTAACCCCTGTGATCCATTCAGCCTGCTCCGTCAGGTAGCATCCGGCTTCCGAAGACTGCGTGTCTCGTGTCCATATACGATCATAACAGACTCTCTCCAACTCTCTATAAGGTACTTCCCCGTCGATCAAAATGCTGCATTCCACCGCAGAGTCGCTCTCCGTAACCGGGGCGTATTCCAGCGAAAGCTCATAAAACCCTTCTTCTTCCACATCCACGCAAAAATCTGTCTGACAATTCTCTTCCATATAGATACCGTCACCTGACACCCCCTGATGATCCGTATAGATCACAGGTTTCACAGTCTGGCCCGTTTTCTCATACCCGGTGCAGTCCTCCACGTCAACTCTGATCTCCTGCTTAGGGTAAACCGCTGCAAAAGCCGACTCATACTCCCGATATCCCGGAACGAAATTTTCCGCACTAAGTTCCTGTGTAAACTCATTATGGGCCTCCACCCCGGAATCATTCTGTGCAAAAGACGGGATTTCTATTGGATAGAATGATTTCACGACCAGCCCTGCCAACAATACGAGAGTCAACAGGCTTATACCTTTACCCGTATCCCCGAAAAAGCCGGTCCTCAAAAGGCAGTACCTCTTCGCCGCAGCTGATGCCGCCCCTTCCAATACAACTTCACATCCGTTCACACTGCCTTCCACAGCCAAAGCCATTTCATACCCGGTCGTCGCTTTCAGCTCTTTCATCCACCCATCCCCTATTGCATCCGCCATGCTCTCTGTTAGAAGCCATGTTTACGGATACCTTATTACAAGTTAATTTCAATCTCATATAGGCTAAATTAATCTAGCTTATCAACTAAAATTATATTACTTTTAGCCTATATTTTCAATATCTCAACTTAAATAAGCATATTTTTGGTATTAATGCATGATTTTATGAGTTGATTTTTGTCTATTTTATTTATCATACAAATTACCATTAAGCTAATTTTACTTAAAAAATAAGGGGTGAAACAAGATGTGCTTCTCACAGACATAAAAAGACTCGGCATTGACCCGAAAAAGACTTATGCAGGCGCCCGGCAGACTCAAGAATCTGTCCACCAAACGCCTGCTCCTAACAAACTACAGATCACCGCGCGCATACACTGTCTTTTATCACCATATGCCCCTCAACGGTATGGATACTCGGCACATGCCCTTCACCCGTCTGCAGCTTCTCCAACATCACATCCACCGCACACTGGGCCATCCGGCCCAGATCCACCTCATAAGTCGTGATCTCCACATCACAGATGCCGGGATAGATAAAGTTGTCGTATCCCACCACCGAGACATCCTCCGGCACGCGATATCCGTTCTCTTTCAACTTGTTGACCATCCGCCCCGCAGTCAAGTCGCAGTTGCACACAAAGGCGGTGGGCATATCCTCCGGTAATTTCAGAAGATTCACTTCATCAATATAGCCGCTCGCCGTATCCCGATCGTCGATCACCCAGTCTTCCCTGATCTTCTTCCCATGCTCCAGCATGGATTTGACATACCCAAGATATCGATCTGTGATAGAACTGGTAGCCATAAGCGTACCCACATACGCGATCCGTTCATGCCCCATCTGGAACAGATAGTTGGTCAACTGATACGCCCCGTAGAAACTATCCGAGACGACCGCATCCACATCCTGGCCTTCATCCGTAAAGTCCATATAAACGGCAGGCAGCGTAGACTGCCGCTTCAAAAATGTTAGAAAAGTCTCCGGCATCTTGCCCAAAATGACGATTCCGTCCACCTTCTGCTCCCGCAGGAGTCTGGGTAGTGTATATTCCCCTTCCTTCTGCCTGTCGATCACCTCCATCAACGTAAAGCACCCGGCATCCATCGCTTTCGTGGCGACTTTCTGGTACATCTGCAGATAAAAGGAATCGTATTTATCAATATAGCTTTCCTCCACCAGCAGGCCGATATTGTAACTTCTCTCCGGTCCGGTCCTTCTCTCCTTGGACGGCTGCACATATCCCATCTCATCCGCCAGCCTCTTGATCCGTTCCCGCATTTCCTCGCTGACGCCTTTCTGTCCCGTCAATGCCTTGGACACCGTTACGGTGCTGACACCTGTCCGCTGCGCAATATCCGCCAGCTTCACTTTCTTAGCCATTGTATCTTCCTCCAGAACCCAATCTTCACTTTTCTATTATACTAAAAAAAAATACTTAAACATACCCCTATTACAAACAAATCGGCTGGCTAAATTTTGTTAAATTTAGTCAGCCAACAGTTGTTTCTCTATTTACAGAGCAGTCATTATTACCTACTCGCCCAAATACGCTTTCTTCACGGCATCATTATGCATCAATTCACCGGCATCTCCCTCCAAAGAGATCGTACCGGTCTCCAGTACATAAGCCCGATCCGCGATCGCCAGCGCCTTCTTGGCATTCTGTTCCACCAGAAGTACCGTCGTGCCCGACTGGCTGACCCGCTTAATAATATCGAAGATCTCATTGACGAAGATAGGCGACAATCCCATGGACGGCTCATCCATCAGTATGATGCTCGGCTGACTCATCAGCGCGCGCCCCATGGCCAGCATCTGCTGTTCACCGCCGCTCAATGTCCCTGCCATCTGCGTTTTGCGCTCCTCGAGACGGGGAAAACGCTCATACACCATATGCAGATTCTCTTTGATCTCGTTCTTATCCTTCCGCGTGTATGCACCCATCATCAGATTGTCATACACCGATAACTGTGCGAACACACGGCGCCCCTCCGGCACATGGGCCATTCCCATGGGTACGATCTTGTACCCCGGTGTCTTCGTGATATCTTTGCCTTCAAAAATAATGCTGCCGCTGGTAGGCTTGATCAGACCCGTGACCGTGTGCAAAGTCGTTGTCTTCCCGGCGCCGTTCGCACCGATCAGGGCAATGACCTCTCCCTGCTCCACTTCAAAGCTGATTCCCTTGATCGCCTCTATCACACCATAATGCACATGGAGATCTTTTACTTCCAACATCGCCATACTAACTTCCTCCTACTATGCGCCGCTTCTCTCTCATTTTGCTCAATCATTCGCCTAAATAAGCCGTAATAACATCCGGATCGTTCAGTACTTCCTGCGTCTCTCCCTGTGCCAGCACTTCCCCGAAATTTAACACCGTCAGTTTCTCACAGATACCGGCCACCAGCTTCATGTCATGCTCGATCAGCAAGATCGTCATCTCAAAACGGTCTCTCACGAAGCGGATCGTCTCCATCAGTTCCTTCGTCTCATTGGGATTCATGCCGGCTGCCGGCTCATCCAGAAGCAGAAGTTTGGGATTTGTCGCCATGGCTCTGGCGATCTCCAGCTTTCTCTGCTGTCCGTAAGGCAGATTCTCCGCCTTATAGCCCGCATAACCTTCCAACCCGAACACTTCCAGCAGTTCCATCGCCCTGGCGTTCATCTCCTGTTCCATCCTATGGTAACGTGGCAGACGTAAGATTCCCTCAAAAGTAGAATACGGATAGTGATTGTGCAGACCCACTTTCACATTGTCAAGTACCGACATATCGTTAAACAAACGTATATTCTGAAATGTTCTCGCGATACCTGCCTTGCAGATATCGATCGTCTTTTTGCCCGTCAAATTCACGCCGTCTAACAAGATTGCCCCCTCATCCGGTGTATATACGCCCGTCAGCAAGTTAAAGATCGTCGTCTTGCCGGCGCCGTTTGGCCCGATCAGCCCGTATAGCTGCCCTTTTTCCACCGAAATATCAAATGCATTCACCGCCCGCAGTCCGCCAAAGGAGATTCCCAGGTTCTTTGTCTCTAACAGTACCGTCTTTTCCTCAGAGAATTTATTCATCCTTTATGCCTCCTCCTTTTCCGCTTTCCTGCCCGGTAGAAATTTCTGTTTCAGCCGCTTTCTGAAAAATACCGCGTTCGGGCTCCAGTTGAAGATCATCATCACGATCAGCACGATCGAATAGATCAGCATCCGGTAATCGCTCAATCCCCGCAGCACTTCCGGCAGCAATGTTAAGAGCACCGCCGCAACGATGGAGCCGCGGATATTGCCTATGCCACCCAGCACCACAAACACCAGGATCATGATCGACATGTTATATCCGAAATTCTTCGGCAGCGCATTCAACGTGGACAGGTTATGTGCATACAGAACCCCCGCTACCCCCGCCAACGATGCAGAGACGGTAAAAGCGATCAGCTTGTATTTCGTCACATTGATGCCAACCGACTCGGCGGCAATCCGGTTGTCACGAATCGACATGACCGCGCGCCCCGTTCTCGAATGAATAAAATTCAATACGATAAATAAAGTGATCAGAATCAGGATCACACCCACCGTGAAATTGGAATCGTTAGGCGTACCCGTAACACCCTGCGCACCCTTGATCAACATTACCCCGTCCTCTTCCAGATGAAGAGACAAGGCGTCTTTCATAGAAAAATGAACACCCTTGCTGTCCACGCCCAGATATAACACATTGATGATATTCTTGATGATCTCACCGAACGCCAGCGTCACGATAGCCAGATAGTCGCCCCGCAGCCGCAGCACCGGTATGCCCACCAGAAATCCCACCAGCGCGGCAGCCGCGGCACCGATCAATAGCGCCATGAAAAACCGCAGGCCTCCCGGCAGTACATCCTTAAAAGCCAGTGAGAAGACTGCGCTGGCAAAGGCGCCCACGCACATGAATCCCGCATGTCCCAGACTCAGCTCACCCAGGATGCCCACCGTGAGATTCAGCGCCACCGCCACGATAACATAAGTACAAAAAGGAACCAGAAGTCCCTGGATCAGACTGGATACATGCCCCATGGATACCAGGAGCTGTACCACAATATATGTGAGGATCACCATCCCATAAGTGATCAGATCATTCTTCGTCGTTTTACTTAATTTAGATTTGTTTATTTTCATTTCCATATCCATGCCCTTCCTTTGTCCCGCCCCAGACATCCTTTGCCGGCAACACATCCTTCTGCCGGCTGTCTATGGCCAGGAACTTCCCACCAACGTGTCTTCTATCCTGCATCACTGCCATACTGCACACGATCCCCGGTTTCCTAGACCTTCTCCAAAACTTTCTTGCCGAGAAGTCCCGTAGGCTTTACCAACAGCACGATGATCAGAATACTGAACACAATTGCATCCGCAAGCTGGGAAGAGATATAGGCTTTGCTCAGATTCTCAATAACACCCAGTAAGATCCCACCGATAAAAGCGCCGGGAATCGAACCGATCCCGCCAAACACCGCTGCCACAAACGCCTTGATACCCGGCATGGAACCGGTATAAGGAGTCAGAGACGGATAAGCGGAACATAAAAGCACGCCGGCCACCGCCGCCAGAGAAGACCCGATGGCAAAAGTCACGGCGATCGTACCATTTACATTGATGCCCATAAGCTGTGCGGCTCCCTGATCCTCCGAGACCGCTGTCATGGCACGCCCGATCTTCGTCTTCTTGACGAAAAGGGTCAGGCCGACCATAATGATAATGCTGACGATGACCGTCACGATCGTCACACTCTTGATGATCAGCTGTCCGTCAAACAACTCCAGATTCGGCAGTGTCACCACATTGCTGAAAGCCTTCGTATCGGAACCAAATACCAGCAGCGCCACATTCTGCAGCAGATAACTCACACCGATCGCCGTGATCAGCACGGCCAGCGGAGAAGCTCCCCGCAAAGGTCTGTATGCCACCCGCTCTATGGTCACCCCGAGCAAGGTACATGCTGCCATCGAGGCGATGATCGCCGCCAACGGATTGATCCCCAGGCTGCTCGCCGTCACAAACACCACGTAGCTCCCGATCATAATGACATCACCGTGGGCAAAATTCAACATCTTGGCAATCCCGTACACCATTGTATATCCAAGCGCGATCAGCGCATATACACTTCCTAAACTTATTCCGTTGATCAAATGGGCCACAAAACTCATACTCACACCTCAGTTTTCCTCATCACACACTCACACGATTTAAGATCTGTCTGGCAGATCATACTCCATCCATTCCGTCACATAGATGCCTGGTGGCGGATTCCTGCCGATTCCCGTTCCACTTATCGGCAAACTTATGGAAATGCACTAAGATAGCCCTCCGGTCATCTTAGTGCAGCCCCAAACTTTCATTCTCAGTTTATAAATATAACTTCATGCCTTAACTGTTATCTTTACATGGCTGTATACACGCCGTCCTTGATCACGACTGCTTTCGGCTCCTTCGTCGGCTCACCGGAAGCATCCCATGTGATACCCTCGCCTGTCAGGCCGTCCACTGTGATCTCTGTCATAGCCGTCTGCATAGCCGCACAGATCTCCTCGTTGGACATATCTGCCGTGATGCCGGCCTTCTCAGCAGCTGCCTTGATAGTATAGATCGCATCATAGCCGTCTGCCGCAAACTGGTTAGGTGTCTCATTGAATTTCTCTTCATAAGTTGTAACAAATTGCACTGTCAGATCGTCTGTCGCATCTGCTGCGAAAGGAGTCAACAGCATAACGCCCTCTGTCAGGGAAGCGTCAAAATTCTTCACACCCAGGATGCCGTCCAGACCGTCACAGCCGAAGAACTTCACTTCAAAGCCCATATCAGCAGCCTGCTTCAAGATCAAAGCCGCTTCGTTATAGTAGATCGGCAGGAATACCAGATCGGCACCTGCATCCTTAGCCTGCTGCAACTGTACGGAAAAATCTGTCTTGTTATCAGCCGTAAACGCGCCTGCTGTCACGACCTCGAAAGACTGGCTCTCTGCCTCCGCCACGAATTTCTCATAGATACCGGAAGAATACACATCAGAACTGTCGTAGATCACGGCGACCTTCGTTGCCAGACCGTGCTCACCGATGTACTGCGCAGATGCCGCGCCCTGATTCGGGTCGGAAAAGCATACGCGGAACGAATTCGGGTTAGCCACACATTCAACCGCGGAGCCTGAAGGGGTCAGCTGGAAAATATTGTCCTCTGCCGTCTTCGCGGAGACTGCGATAGAACATGCACTGGTCACACATCCATCGAGCACCTGTACACCCCAGTCTTTCAGCGCATTGTACGCATTAACCGATTTCTCGGAATCCGTCTCGTCATCCTGGAAATTCAGTTCAACTGTCATACCATTGATACCGCCTGCCGCGTTGATCTCATCCACTGCGATCTGAGAACCGTTCATGGCTGCGATGCCGTAAACTGCGTTGCTGCCGGTCAGGGGGCCGATACCACCGATCTTGAAAGTGCCGCCTGCGCTGTCACCGGATGCTTCTGCAGAACTATCCTCTGCCGCCGCCTCGTCGCCCGTTGTCTCCTCAGACACCTCTGTCTCTGCTGGCTCTGCTTCCGCCTCTGTTGTCTCTTCTGCCGCGCCGTCTGCGCTTCCTGCATCCGTTCCTGCGGAACCGCCGCAGCCTGTCAGCAGTGTAGCTGTCATAACGCCTGCCAGTACAAGACTCAACATTCTTTTCTTCATAATCTTCTCCTCCTTTTTCTTCTCCTCGTTTTCCGTTCCGCTTCTCCTGCTTCGCATGAAAAGGATCAGCTTCCGGGTTCGTTCCAGACATTTCCTGCAGGACCGTTCAGATCACACAATTCCACTACTGACACGGTTCTGTTAAAAAAGGGGACTTCTATATAATAATAAGAAGTCCCAACTCTGAAACTTAGAAAAAATAATAGTTAAATTCTACAATTTTGTCAATAGTTTTTTGTGAATTTATTGTAATCTCGGTAGCAGTTCGTTACTATTCACGGTGCCCTGCATCTTGCTGCATGGGCATTGAGTACGTAGTACTCGCCGATAACTTTACGGTTTCAGGCATCCAGCCGCAATGTTATTTCTCCATCTTCCAGAAATATGCACTGTAAGGGGGAAGTTCGCTGCCACCACCGAAGTCATGGTCTTCTCCGCTGATCAGATCCACCGCCATACCGCAGCCCGCATCAAAATGTGCCGTATACGATTCACTGTCCGCGTTGATGGCTACCAATACTCTCTCGTCTGCCGTCTTGCGCTCGAAGATGCACTGTTTGTTGGTCAGCACGACCGAACGGAATTCACCGTAATTGAGTGCCTCGGACGCTTTCTTCGCCTCACTTAAATGTGCGATCCAATCACACAGGTCATTCCATTCCGGTTCTTCAAAGCAGGCACGCAGAGCCGGATCGCCCTCGTTCTTATGAGCCTTGGCTCCCCACTCACTGCCATAGTAAACACACGGGATCCCCGGCATGCCAAAACACAGGGCATAAATCAGCGGCAGGTGTTTCTCGTTGGTCAGATTGCTGGCGATCCTGGTCACGTCATGGTTATCCACAAACGACAGCATATGCTTGCCCCTGTACAGAGTCCAGTTCTCCGGACCGAACTGCCGCAGCAGCGAATGATTGATCTCGAACATGTTCATACTGTTGAAACTGGAAAAGAGTCCCTTATAGCATTCATAGTTAGTCGCCGAATGCAGCATCTGGTCATTGACCATCTGGTTATAATCCCCATGCAGCATCTCGCCCAGCAGATAGAACTCCGGCTTCAGACCTTCCGTGAAAGTCCGCAGCCTTCTCACAAAGTCATGATCCAGACAGTATGCCACATCCAGACGCAGACCGTCGATATCGAATTCGTCTACCCAGCCCTTGACACTGTCCAGGATATGACGGATTACATCCTCATGCCGCAGATTGATCTTGACCAGATCATAGTTGCCTTCCCAGCCCTCATACCACAGCCCGTCATTATAATTGGAGTTGCCGCCAAGATTAATATTAAACCAGCTGAGGTAAGGGGAGTTCTCCCGGTTCTTCAGCACATCCTGAAATGCCCAGAAGCCTCTGCCCACATGATTGAACACACCATCCAGCACTACTTTGATTCCGTTCTCGTGCAGGTTGTCACACACTTCCTTGAAGTCTTCATTGGTTCCCAGCCTGCAATCGATGGTGTGATAGTCCCTCGTATTATATCCATGAGTATCCGACTGAAACACCGGCGAAAAGTATACCGCATTGATCCCCAGCTTCTTCATATGCACAATCCAATCGTTCACTTTCATGATACGATGCTCCAACTTCCCGTCGTTCTCAAACGGCGCTCCGCAAAATCCCAACGGATAGATCTGATAAAAAACACTTTCATAAGCCCACATAGCTTTCCCTGTTCCTTTCTTGTTAGGTTCTTAAATTCCCCTCTTTGTTCTTTGGTCTGAAGCCGGAAATAGACGGCTACGCCCTTCGTTATTCTACCATACCTTCCTCACAAATGCAAAAATTCCTGGATCCTATAAACCCGTCCATTTTTGACTCAATCAGTCTATTTTTCCGTAAACCAAAATCCGTATATCGACTTTTCCACATGATTTTACCCATTATTTTATGAAATCCACCTCAAATCGGCAAAGAAATCCCCAATTTCCACAAAGTTATCCACATTGACATGTGTGTCATCTCTTGGTGACTCCTATTCCTTTTTGTCGAAAATAAAATGTCATTTTCGTTTTTTTCTATCACTTTTTGTCTTTTCCTCTCCTTCCGACACAGATAAGGTTGAAAAATCACACTGATGTGCTGATTTTTCAACTGCGAGTTTGTGCCGGAGCCACAAACTCGAGATCGCAGAACCAAATTCGAAATTTGGCTCGCGGCCTTCGCAAAAGAACTGCTTCGGCATGGAGGTAAGAATGAAACTTGTCGATAAATATTGTATAATGTGGTCAAAGAAAAAGCATACAAAACGGCAAAGGAGGACTAACATGAATCCAATACTCGGATCCCACGTAGGCATGAGCGGCAAAGACATGATGCTCGGCTCTGTCAGGGAAGCCATATCCTACAACGCAGATACCTTTATGCTATACACCGGTGCACCGCAGAACACCAGAAGAAAAGAACTGGATCAGCTGAATATCCGGCCAGCCTGGGAGTGTATGCAGAACAATGGTATCGACAGCTTCGTGGTCCATGCACCCTACATCATCAATCTGGCCAACACCGTCAATCCCGCCACTTATGAGATCGCGGTCGAATTTCTCACTCTGGAGATCGAGCGTACTATCGCCATGGGCTCTCGGATCCTGATTCTGCATCCCGGATCCCACGTGGGCGCGGGAACGGAAGCCGGGATTGACCGAATTGCTCAAGGGCTCAACGAAGTGCTTACTGCCGACCAGGACTGTTGTATCGCACTGGAGACCATGGCCGGAAAGGGTTCTGAGATCGGACGCAGCTTTGAGGAGCTGGCCGTCATTTTCGATAAAGTGACGCACAACGATAAGCTGCGCGTCTGCATGGATACCTGCCATCTGCACGATGCCGGATATGATATCGTCAATGATTTCGACGGGATAATTGACCGATTTGATCAACTGATTGGGAAAGAGAATATCGCCCTTTTTCATATCAATGACAGTAAGAATGAGCGGGGCGCATGCAAGGATCGTCATGCAAACATCGGTGACGGCTATATCGGAATCGATGCACTGCGCTACATTGTTCACCATCCTAACTTTCTGCATCTGCCCAAAATACTGGAAACTCCCTATATCCCTTCATTGACTGATTCGGACAAGAAAGTGGCGCCTTACAAAGAAGAGATTGCACTGCTGCGGAACCGTACCTGACCTCGTCGACGATACACGTACAGTTCTGTACTCTCTTAGATATGCACAGCCTGATCGCCTGATCAAAAAGAAATCCTGCCTGGAGGACTTTCCTATGATAGAACAAAAGTGTGCTTCGCACACCCTCGCGTTCTAATTTCCATGGCAAGCGCAGCTTTTGTTCCGCGCGCGTAGCTGCGCATCCGGTTTTGTATCATAGGACGCACTTTCCTATGATACAAAAAAGATGAGTCGCCTACAGCCACTCATCCCAAAATCGTTCTACTTTATGACCTATCTGGTCAACTGTAACAACCTCATAGTTGCTCCATTCCCTTGGAAACAACCTCCGGTAGGCGGGCGCCAGGAAGCGCTCATCCAACAGCGATACGATTCCGAAGTCCTCCACGGTCCGAATTACTCTTCCCGCCGCCTGCAATACCTTATTCATGCCCGGATACCGGTAGGCATAGTCGAATCCGTTTTCTCCCCAACCGTCAAAATACTGCTTTAAGATCTCCCGCTCATTACAGACCTGAGGCAAGCCTGTTCCGATAATGACCGCACCGATCAAGCTGTCATTCTTCAGGTCGATCCCCTCACTGAAAATACCACCCAGCACACAGAAGCCCACCAGGCTCTTCTCCTCTTCCATCTCGATCTCCATGTCGATCAGTGCGTTTAAGTCACAATCCGCATTGCCCGTGAAGCGATTCAGAAATTCTTCTCTGGCCTGCTCATTCATATAATCTTCCTGGACAATGCACTCAACCTTCTCATCCGCATTAAAACATTGCATGAAGATATCATAGATCTGCCGCAAAAAAGCGTGCGAGGGAAAGAACAGCATATAGTTTCCGTGCCTCTTATCGATCACCGCATTAATATAGGAAGCAATACGGTAAAATTCCTCGTCGCCCCGGCGGGTATATTTGCTTGTCACGTCCCTTCCTATGTAAAGACCCAGCTTCTCCGGCCGGAAAACAGATCTGGCATAGACCTCATAGTCCCCTTCTTCTGCCCCCAGCAGCCTTTTATAGTATTGGATCGGCAGAAGCGTTGCCGAAAAGAGGATCGTACTCCTGCCCCGCATCATGCACTCCCGCAGATTCTTGGCCGGATTCACACAGAACAGCTTTAAGATAAAACTGCCGTCCGATTCCAGTTCCGTATAGGTCACATAATTCTCATCCAAAAGTTCGTACATCTCGAGAAAGTGTGATATCTCAAAGTAAAATTCCAACACTTCCTTCCGCACCGGGCTGTCCTCATGGTCTTCCAGGAAGTCTTCGATCGCTGCGCCAAGCCTGGTGAGCGCCCGCACAAAAGGATCTATAAATTCCTCGATGCGATAGTTTTCACATTCTCGCTTTAAGATCAAAAGCTCTTTGTTGCATTTATCCAGATTTCCGGCAATCCGCTCGTCGTAGGCCTTGACCGTCCTTTTCAATGCCAGAAAATCTTCCTTACACAGCGTCGCACTATACATGCTCCGCCCCCGCTCCACCAGATTATGGGCCTCGTCGATGAGGAAGATGTACTCTCCCCGCACTCCCTCCGCAAAAAATCTGCGCAGATATACATGTGGGTCGAACACATAGTTATAATCACAGATCACCGTATCGGAAAACAGGCTCATATCCAGACACATCTCAAAAGGGCATACCCTGTGTTTCTTCGCGTAAATCTCTATATTCTCTCTGCTGTAGACATCCTCGTGGGTGAGAAGGTCATACATCGCCTCGTTAATCCTGTCATAATGCCCCTTCGCATATGGACAATACTCCGGATTACATTCTGTCTCCTCCATAAAGCAGATCTTGTCCTTCGCCGTCAGAACCACACTCTTACAGCGCAGCCCGTGTTCCCGCAGCAGGGCGAACGTATTATCCGCCACCGTCCTGGTGATGGTCTTGGCCGTCAGATAGAAGATCTTCTCGCACATTCCCTCACCCATCGCCTTCACCGCCGGAAACACTGTGGAAATCGTCTTGCCGACACCGGTAGGTGCCTCGATGAAAAGCTTGCGCTTATGGTAAATCGTCTGATAGACATAAGTCGCCAGCTCCTTCTGTCCTTCCCTGTAAGCATAGGGAAACTGCAGCGCCTTGATGGATGCCTGCCTGACCTTCTGCCACTGGAAGCTGTAGTCCGCCCACTTCCGGTACTGGACCATCACCCCCGAAAACCATTCCTGCAGCTCTGCAAACGTATAGTCATAGTGAAAATACTTTATTTCTTCCGTCTCCATATGGCAGTACGTCATCCGTACCCGGATCTCCGGCAGCTTCTTCTGTCCGGCATATATGTATGCATAACAGCGAGCTTGTGCCAAATGCACCGGTATCGGGCCTTTCAGCTTCTTCAGGTCCTGGAAAGTGCCCTTGATCTCATCTATAGTCACAGTCAGCCTCCGCGTATGCTGCGCCGTCCGTTCAATATCTACTGCCCGCTGTTGCTGTTCGCCCTGTACTTCCGGTATCGACTGCTCATCCACACCATTCTGGCCTGGTGGTATCTCTGAGGGTAGACCGCACTCTGCTTCATTCTGCAGATATTGTACTGTTTCTGTAAACAGAAGCGGCATGTCCTCCGGCAGGGCAGACACCTCCACCATCTCGGCCACCTCCGTGATGATACCGTCCGCACGTCCTTCCACAACGATCTCATACTCTCCTGCATCATATAGATAGCGCAGACCGACTTCCGCTTGATATTCCGGCCCCATCCGTCTCTGGATCATGCGGTGGATGCGGCTTCCTTCCTGCATCGCATTTTCAGAGGACGCCGCTCTTCGATTATCGATATTGCCGGAACGCAGTATAAACTCCACCAGGCTCCTGACTGAAATCCGTATTTCCAAAATGCTCCTCCATCCTGCTTTACAGTCTCTCTATATCCGAAGTGATCTCCTATGCTCAATGCATTGAAAATGAATCCCGATAAAAAGACTCCCCACTTAAGATATTACGCTATCTTAAATAGGGAGTCAATGTATGGACACATACTATATTCTCAACATGCTACTGCATATTTCTTCAGATATTTCTCAAAATCTTCATCATATCCGTTGACGGATACTGTCAAAACCTGATTAAAATTGAGCCCTAACACGCCGAGAATTGACTTTGCATCTACGATAAATCTGTTGTAGGAAATATCTACATCAAAAACGCATTTTGTAGCCGCAGAAACAAAGTCCTTCACTTCTTCCGGTCTTAATTTAATTCTGTGTTGCATAGCAATCCTCCTTTCCAGCTCAGCCTGCAGATTTAACGCAGGCACTGATCTTACCTAAACTTTACTTTCCAGTCATGTATGACACATAGAGAAATTGTCAACTTTCTCCTCGTTTGAGATGATTATACACTTTTTCCATTGTTTGTAAAGAGGTTATTTCTTTGCCGATAAACCACCCCTTTGAGTATTACCACAAAGATTTCTAACATCCTTACAAATTTGTTTTCTGCGCTTTAAAAAATTTGTTTATTCTGTCTATTATGTCCAAATCAGACGATTTTTGGCGACCGCAAAATATTCACTTAACAGAAAACCTCCCATAATAAGTTCAGAAACCTTCACGATTCATAAATTCCGTCATATACTCCTGGAAGCGCAACGGCAGCATCTGTTGCTGAAGACGTTTGTTGCGCCGCTCTCTGATTGCGATCGTCTTGTGGAAAAGGGTAAACAATTCCTGATACTGCTGCTCTTTGTCAGAATATTGCAAGGCTACCTGCTGTTCTTCCTCATTCTGCTCCACACCGGATACCAGATACCATTCCCCGCGTGCCGGGTGCACTCCAAATAACCCCCTGTTCTCATCATGGATCATGAAATCCTCCGGAGCAAGACGGTCAGCAAAATGCGGCATCACGAAAGGCATCACATTATTCTCCGGACCGATCCGGGCATATAAAACGCCCTGCTTCAACTCCTGAAATCTGATAAATTCCAATTCATGATGCACTTCATTAGCAGTACGCCTGGCAAGCGCAAAAGTTCTGGCTACATAAGGATTGCGCAGATTCTCCATGGTACTGCTGCCGTGGCCACATGTTATGCCGTCCACCACGGTGTGATAGACCGCATCCCCTTTGTCTGTCCCGTTGGAAGCTGCCGCACGACAGATGGTACCATAGACATGTTCTCCCAGCCGTTCCTGCAATGTACGGACCACCTTCTCAGTCTTGCCAAAATCCGACTGACTATGCAAGTACGTAGCAAACAATCTGTAATTGTCTGTCTCTCCCACCTGTACATGCAGATGTTCATGCCCTTCCCGCAAGGCATAGGCATCATAGATTGCCGTAAAGATTCCCTCCAGGGAGTCCTCACAAATAATATATTTCTCTTCCATAATATTCCACTGTTCTTTCTCTGCGCCGCACACAGGCTTATTTCTTCTTCCTCAGGCCGTATACAATGCACTGTCTGTCTTACTGTTACCGATCGTCATACTGTCATGTGCATCGACAAAGTTCCTGGTCTCATCCAGCATCTGTCCCTCATCGAACAACGACATCTGCCGGTAAGGCGTCCCATCCATTAAGAAAGGCAGTCTCTCCCCATTGCCCATCTGGTTCTGATACGTCAGGTTCTGCACGATATACGTCTCATCCAGCTTCGTGGGATACATCATCCTGCCGCTGCACGTGATAAAGTACAGTGCCCTTTTCAACACCACGCCCATCTTCTTCAGATCCTCAAAGGTCAGATTCCCGAACCGTCTGGCGGTAACGATCCGCTTAGCGCTCTTGACGCCGATTCCCGGGACACGCAGCAGCAAACGGTATTCTGCACGGTTAATCTCCACCGGAAATACCTCCAGATGCCGCACCGCCCAGTCTGCTTTCGGATCGATCGCCATATTGAAGTTCGGTCTCTCCTTCGTCAGCAGTTCATCCACCTTAAACCCGTAAAACCGTAGCAGCCAGTCTGCCTGATAAAGCCTGTGCTCCCGCAGGAGTGGCGGCCCTGTCGTGATCGACGGCAGCTGCTTATCCTCATTCACATTCACGAAGGCTGAGTAATATACCCGCTTCAGGGAGAACTTCTCATACAAACTCTCCGCCACCGACATAACTTGGTAGTCACTCTCCGGCAACGCTCCCACCACCATTTGCGTAGACTGGCCAGCCTCGCAGAAATGCGGCGCATGTTTATATAGCATAAGTTCGTTCTTATTCTCAGTGATGCCGTTCTGAATCTGACGCATAGGTTTCAGGATTGTCTTACGGTGCTTGTTGGGCGCCATCTCATGAAGCCCTTCCGCAGTCGCCATCTCCAGGTTCACACTCATGCGGTCAGCCAGATAACCGGCTCTCTGTATCAACAGAGGATCCGCTCCCGGTATGGCTTTCACATGAACGTATCCCTGAAACCGGTGCACTGTCCGCAGCTTATGTACCGTCTCACAGATCAGTTCCATCGTATAATTAGGGCTGTACAATATTCCCGAACTCAAGAACAGACCTTCTATATAATTACGTCTGTAAAATTCCATCGTCAGTTCACACACTTCGTCCGGTGTAAAGGAAGCCCGCGGCACGTCATTGGATCTCCTATTGATACAATACCGGCAGTCATAGATGCATTCGTTGGTAAACAGTATCTTTAATAAGGAAATACATCTTCCATCCGCACCGAAGCTATGGCAAAGGCCCGCCGCCACGGTATTGCCTAATCCGGTGCCGTCATTCTTCCGTGAAGAGCCGCTGGAACTGCAAGATACATCGTACTTTGCCGCATCTGCCAATATCTTCAGTTTATCCATCAGCGACATCTGCGGCGCTAACTTGACTTCCATAATAGATTCCACCTTATCTCCTTACTCAAACCTCATATCGATCCCTACACGGATATCCGCGCAAAATGAGGTATCAGTAATCTCATTATTCTATTGCCAGATCAATCCCCATAAATGACCCGATAAGAACATGTGTTCTTTCCTGTAAATCTATCCTAACATAGAAAGCAGCATATTGCAATAGTTTTCTCGAACATTTGTTTGCTCTTGATTTCTTTCTCAAAAAGAAGTTAAATAGTAACTGGAATGAAAAAATTAAAGTGAGGTTTTCTATGGATAACTTAATGATTCCTAAAGATTACAGATCGGCGCTGAATCTGCATGATACCCAGATCGGCATCAAAACTGTAAAGGACTTTTTCCAAGTGCTGCTGGCGGAAGAGCTGCATCTGCTGCGTGTGTCTGCTCCACTGTTCGTCGATCCGGCCTCCGGCCTCAACGATAACCTAAACGGCGTAGAGCGTCCGGTCTCTTTCGGTATCAAAGAACAAGATGACGCGCAGGCAGAGATCGTACACTCCCTGGCTAAATGGAAGCGTATGGCTCTGCAGAAATACGGTTTTTCACACGGGGAAGGGCTCTACACCGATATGAGTGCTATCCGCCGGGACGAAATAACTGACAATATCCACTCTATTTACGTAGACCAATGGGACTGGGAGAAGATCATCTCCCGCGAAGAGCGCACGATTGACTACCTGCAGCAGACAGTCAGATCTGTATATAAGGTATTGCGCAAGACCGAGAAGTACATGGCGATCCGTTACGACTATATCAGCGAGATCCTGCCCCATGATATCTTCTTCATCACTACCCAGGAACTGGAAAACATGTTCCCCGACTATACGCCGAAAGAACGTGAATATTACATAACAAAGGCCAAAGGCGCCGTATGTCTTATGCAGATCGGGGATCTGTTAGAATCCGGTGAAAAGCATGACGGCCGTGCCCCGGACTATGATGACTGGGCGCTGAACGCCGATATACTTGTCTATTATCCGGTACTCGATATCGCACTGGAACTGTCTTCCATGGGAATCCGCGTGGATAAGGAGGCCCTGCTTAGCCAGCTCGACAAAGCCGGATGTCCGGAACGCGCCAAGCTGCCTTTTCAGAAAGCGATCCTGGACGAGGAACTGCCCTATACCATCGGTGGCGGCATCGGCCAGTCCCGTATCTGTATGTTCTTCCTGCGCAAGGCGCATATCGGGGAAGTCCAGTCCTCCCTGTGGCCGGAAGACGTCGCAAAGGAATCCCTTTCCAAGGGAATACAGCTCCTTTAAAAAAAAGAGCGAACTCGAATAAGCGAAGCACTTTCCTTCCCGGTACTCTTCTGATCTTGCGTGGGTAATGCACAAATTGCTCACGCATTCGGGGGAGCCGGCACACGGGAGCTTTTGCGCATTATGTCTTTTCACATCACAGAGAGCACCAGATAAACTTACTATCCGTCCGCCTTCCGCACCGCCGAAGGCGCAATACCAAACTTCTTCTTAAACAGCTTACTGAAATGATAAGCATCATCATATCCCACCCGCGCTGCTACCTCCTGGATGCTTAACCCAGGCTCCGCCATCAGCAATTCCTTAGCCTTCTCCATCCGGATATCGATCAGGGAATGAATAGGCGTCTCCCCGGTCTCTGCCTTAAAGATCTTCGATATATAGAAAGGGCTTAAATACATGTTGCCCGCGATCTGGCCCAGCGAAATCTTCTGCGTGTAGTGCTCCTCGAAGTAATCCATGATCTTCTCTACCAGATATTTCCTGTTCACCGACTCGAACGCATACTGCTCCATCGGCCGCTCCTTCCTTGGCTGCTCCTGTCCCCTGATATAAAGCAGCAGCATCTGCAGAGCATAGGTCTTCATCATGAAATAACCGCCAAACCGCTCCGTCTCCTTCTCTGCTTCCATGGAAATGCAGAGTCTGCCAAGCTTCATCTTCAGCTCACCTGACGTGTGCAGAATTGGTTCCTCCCCCAGCGTCGGCAGACAGTTCCTCTCATACCCTTTCAGATTGATATCCGTCAAGCCTACATAGAATTCCACTGCCGGGCCGCCGCTTGCGCTGACCAATGCCTGGTGATATTGACCGGCGTTGATCAAGATCAGATCGCCTTCGCTGACCTCATAGACCTTGTCCTCGATCCGATGGCGTCCTCTGCCGGACATCACATAGCAGAATTCCAGATATTCATGATTATGATAGTTCTTTTCATCCTCCCTGCGCATTCCTTTCCATGTAAAAAGAAAAGCAGGGTTAAAATCTTCCTGTAATAAGTTTTCCTGTTCCCTCACAATATTCTCCATTCTGCCTGTCATAGTCTTCATACATCACAGACCGGCTCCCGTCATCCCATCATAAAAATAACAACATCTGACAGGCAGCCTGCAAGATAGTACATTTTCTTTTTACAACAAAATAATAAAATTAACAAGGGTTGTTTTGATAAAATTACTAACCAGGGAGGATATTTTTATGACACCGATCAAATGGTTCTGGGGATTTCTGAAAAAATACAGTCTGCTGCTGTTCATCGGGCTGCTGATGACCACCGCGATCTCTGTTCTGTCCATCGTCAATCCGTATATTTCCGGACTGATCGTGGACGATGTGATCCGGGGCGGCGCCCTTGATAAGCTGCCGCAGCTGATCATGATCCTGCTTTCGGTAACGCTGGTGCGGGGCGTCCTGCGTTTCGCTCATCAGGTCATCTTTGAAAGCTGCTCGCAGGGTGTTCTTTACGACATGCGCGACAAGTTCTTCCGGCGGCTGCTGGTGGAGGATCTTGCTTTCTACAACAGGAAAAAGACAGGCGACCTGATGAGCCGCCAAACGGGTGACATGGACGCGATCCGCCATTTTACGGCCTATATCATCTATGCCGTCTACGAGAATCTGTTGATGTTTGCCTTCGCCCTGCTGATGATCTTTACGGTCAATGTTAAGCTGGCGCTGTGCATGCTCTTCGTTCTTCCTTTTACCGCGCTCACCACCGTGCGGCAGTCAAAGGAAGTGCGGCCCACCTTCGCCCGCATACGCAGCCGTTTCTCTTCCCTGAATTCTTTTGTGCAGGAAAATGTCAGCGGCAACCGGGTGGTGAAGGCCTTCGCCAAGGAAGCCTTTGAGATCGAAAAATTTAATCGGGAGAATGACGCCTATCAGGAAGCACAGCTTGCCTCCTCCCGGGTGTGGATGAAATATCTTCCCGTGTTTGAAGTATTGTCCTATCTGCTCAACGTAGTGCTGATGCTCTACGGCGGCTATATGGTCATTCAGGGTGAGATCACCATGGGTAATCTGGTCACGGTGAACGGCTATCTGTGGATGCTCAATGTCCCCTTGCGGATGGCCGGCTGGTGGGTAAACGACATCCACCGTTTTCTCACTTCCGTGGAAAAGATTTACGACACCTATGTAGAAGAGCCCCGCATCAAAATGCCTTCCGCTCCTGTCAAAAGCAGGCATTTCGAGGGAAATATAGAGTTCCGGGATGTCTCATACTCGGCGGACGGCGAAGACATTGTCAAAGATATCAGCTTCACTGCTGCCAAGGGGCAGACGATCGGTATCCTTGGCTCCACCGGTGCGGGCAAATCAACTCTCATGAATCTGCTCTGCCGTTTCGTGGATGCCGAGACCGGGCAGGTGCTGGTGGACGGCGTCAATGTGAAGGATTTGGATCTCTACGAGCTACGGGATAACATCGGTATGGCCATGCAGGATATCTTCCTGTTTTCAGATACCATCGAAGGTAATATCGCCTACGGCCGGCCAAACTGTTCTTTTGAAGAGATACATGAGGCTGCCGTTATGGCGGATGCCAACCATTTCATCAAGGAAATGCCGGAAGGCTATGACACGGTCGTGGGTGAGCGCGGCGTAGGACTGTCCGGCGGGCAGAAACAGCGTATTTCCCTGGCCCGGGCACTACTCAAGAAACCTTCTATCCTGATTCTGGACGACACCACCTCCGCCGTGGATATGGAGACGGAGAGCTATATTCAAAGCCAGTTGAAAAAGTTGAACGGCCAGTGCACCGTCTTCGTGATCGCCTACCGCATTTCTTCCATCAAGGACGCGGATCTGATCCTTGTGATGAACAACGGCCGCATCATCGAGCGGGGGACCCATCAGGAGTTGTTAGCGCAGAACGGTTACTATGCCAGCGCTTTTAATCACCAGTACGGCGAGATCCCTTCGCCGGAAGAGATGCAGCGTGCAGGACTAAGGCCCGCCGGCTCTGCCTCGGACGTTTCCCTGCGCACCGCTGCCCCGGCCTAGTACTCCGTACTTGAAGTTCCTGTGCAAATTTTCGAGGATATTTTTTCGAGTGTACAAGTTCAGAAACGGAGGCGTAGCGGGCTACGTTGAGTATTCTGGGCTTGTGCAATCGGGAAAATAGACCGAAATATTTGCACAAGGGTTTTCAGTACGGAGTACTAGCATAATTCCAGTCTTTATTTCATACCCCGCTGCTTGCGGCGGGGTTATCGACTTATAATTAACGACATTAAAAATTTCGTTTACTATAATTATAGAAGAAGGAGTACATATATATGGCACGCAACAAATACGACGTAGACGAGATTCTGGAAGAGAGTTTCGATTTTGAACAGTTTAAAAGGCTGATGGGCTACTTAAAGCCCTACCGGAAACGGTTTCTCTCCGTGGCGGTACTGATGCTCAGCGCCTCCGCCTCGACGATGCTGATCCCACAGTTTTTCATGAAGATCATGGATGAAAGCATTCCTGCGAAGGATATGCGAGGCGTTGCCTTTTACAGTGGGCTGACACTGCTTGCCGCCCTGTATTCGGCCATCAGCCTGCGATATAAGATCAAGCATACCAATATCATCGGGCAGCAGATCATTCACGATCTGCGGTATGATATTTTCGAGCATTTACAAAACCTGCCTTTTTCCTACTATGATAACAGACCTCACGGCAAGATCCAGGTGCGGGTAGTCAATTATGTGAACAGCTTAAGCGACCTGCTCTCCAACGGTATCGTCAATACTATCACCGACTTATGCAACCTGTTTTTTATCGTGACCTTTATGTTCCTGACCAACGTGCGTTTGACGCTGCTGTGCCTCTGCGGCCTGCCGCTGCTGGCCACCGTGGTGATCTTCATCAAGAAGAGACAGCACAAAGCCTGGCAAATTCAAAGCAACAAGCAGTCTAACCTGAATGCCTACATCGCCGAGAGCATAGGCGGTATCCGGGTGACCCAGTCCTTTGTGCGGGAGGAGATGAACAGCGACATCTTCAACAACCTAAGTCGCAGTTACCGGAAATCCTGGATGAACGCAGTGCTGTACAACTTTACCATGGGCCCCAGCGTCGATATCATCTCCATGGCGACAACTTCGGCCATCTATGTATTGGGCATCCACTGGATGTTTGACAGTTCCTCTCCCATCACGGTAGGTGTACTAATCGCCTTTACATCCTATGTCAATCGATTCTGGGCACCGGTCAACACACTGGCAGGATTTTATAACTCGCTGCTCACCGCCATCTCCTATCTGGAGCGCATCTTTGAGACCATCGACGAGCCGATTTCCGTACAGGATGCCCCTGACGCGGTCGAGATGCCATCCATCCACGGCGATGTGTCCTTTGAGCAGGTCTCCTTCAGTTACGAGCCGGGCGTCCGCATTCTGGACAAAGTCAGCTTCCGCGCCCGCGCCGGAGAAAGCTTCGCCATCGTAGGCCCTACCGGTGCAGGAAAGACCACTCTGGTCAATCTCTTAAGCCGCTTCTATAATCTGGAAGAGGGCCGCATCCTGATCGACGGCACCGACATCGCAGGTGTGACTATCCACTCTCTCCGGGCACAGATGGGGGTAATGATGCAGGACAGCTTTATTTTTGCCGGAACGATCATGGACAATATCCGCTACGGCAATGCTACTGCCAGCGACGAAGATGTCATCCGCGCCGCGAAGACGGTCTGCGCACATGATTTTATCATGGAACTGGAAAACGGCTATCAGACAGAAGTCAACGAGCGGGGCAGCCGCCTCTCCGTAGGGCAGCGGCAGCTGATCTCCTTTGCCCGCGCTCTGCTGGCCGATCCGAAGATCCTCATACTGGATGAGGCCACCTCCAGCATCGACACGGAGACGGAGATCGTACTGCAGAAAGGCTTGAATGAGCTGCTCCGGGGACGCACGTCCTTCATCATCGCCCACCGCCTTTCCACCATCCGCAACGCTTCCTGCATCATGTATGTAGATAAGGGCACGATCCTGGAAAAAGGAACCCATGAAGAACTCATGACCCTTGGAGGAGAATATTACAGACTGTATATGTCACAGTATCTCAACTGCGCATAACAGCAATCCTAGATTTTTTCATAGGCGATCCGCGGCAGACCCGCCCTGTCTCCCCTTCTTCCACAGCATACAGGTTCCCCGCTGCGATATCCTCCTGCAGCAAAGACAGGGGCGGGAATCCTCCCGCCCACTGATGAGGGTTGCCATTCTTCGCCATAAAGCCCCTCGCATACGCGTAGATCTCCGATATGACCGGTAAATCCGTTTCTCTGGCCTGTCTGATCATGGCCGTACACCTCCCCTTTCATCACTTTGACCATGAAAGTCACTTTCTATACAAACACATACTTACGCAGACGCTCCAGCGCTTCTGTCAGCATTGTCTCAGGCAGTGCCAGATTCATGCGGATACCGCAAGGACTGTGGAAAGCCCGTCCATCCTGCCAGATGACACCCACTTCCACACCGGCTCTCTGCACCTCATCAATGGTCCTGCCATGCTGACTACACCAGTCACTACAATCCAAAAGCAGCATGTAAGTCCCCTGCGGCTTAGCCACCGAGACTCCCGGGAAATGCTCGGCTATGTAATCACAGGCGTAGGTCACATTCCTGCTCAGCACCTGGCAAAGCTCGTCCGCCCATTCTGCGCCTTCGTCGCTATAAGCTCCTAAGAGAGCATACATCGACAACACATTCATGGAATTATAGTGGCAAAGAGAAGATTCCTTCATGACTCTGTCCCTGATCCAAGGATCATAGATGATATGATAGCTGCCGATCAGCCCTGCCAGATTAAAAGTCTTAGACGGTGCATACAATGCGACCGTGCGCATTCTGGCGTCCTCCGATACAGATTGTGTCGAAATATGCGTATTGCCATCCAGGATAATATCAGCCCAGATCTCATCCGAAACGACCATCACATCATATTTCTTGAATAACGCCATGGCTTCTTCCAGTTCCCAGCGCTCCCAGACTCTGCCGCATGGATTGTGCGGGGAACAGAATACTGCTGCATGGATCGACTGCTCTTTCAATTTCTTCTCCATATCCGCAAAGTCCATCCGCCAGACCCCCTGCTCATCCCTGTGCAAAGGGCTTAACACCATGTCATAGCCATTGTTGCCAAGGCTCCCGGTAAACCCCACATAAGTCGGGGAGTGGAGCAGTACCTTATCTCCCTTCGAGCAGAACACATTAAGCGCACTGACCACACCGCCCAAGACACCATTCTCATATCCGATGCACTCTTTCGTCAGCCCCTGCACACCGTGACGCTCCTGCTGCCAGCGGATGATCGCATCATAGTACTCCTGTCGCGGATCGAAATAGCCGTATAAAGGATGTGCAAGCCGCTCCGCAATCTTCTTCGGGATTGCCGGCGCCGTGGCAAAGTTCATGTCCGCCACCCACATGGGAATCCTGTTGAATCCCTCCTTCACCTGCACATCTGACGCATAGGGAATCTTCTCCGCCGCGATCGCATCCTTGCCGTTCCGCTCGATGATATCTGTAAAATTATACTTCATGTCTGTATCCATTCCTTTCCTCATTCGTTCTCACAGTTTACGGCCTGGCCGCTGCTGTTCCTGTCCGGTATCAATTCTACCGTTCCTGCTCTGCAGTGCTTCCGTCAAATTGATACAGCTTCCCTGTTTCCACATCCCGGTACTCATGCTTCTCATAATACCCGATCAGTTTCCCTGCCTCGTCACGTAGGGCGATCATATACACATCCTTATTCTCTTTGTCATTGCGGAAGGTATAGATCCTGTTATGCTCCGTACTCTCCTGATACCAGGCCACCACCTTCCGGATCAGTTCCTCCGACTTCCCGTTATGGCACCCGAAGATACTCTGGCCCACGAGATCTGCGCCGCCGCGTTTCCCGTACTTTGCCACCGCCGCCGGATTCATATAAATGATCTTATGCTCCAGATCGCAGATTACGACAGAGCACAGATCCTGATCGATGATACTCTTGAAATAATTTGACAGTTCCATATTTCCTCCATTTCTGCGTTGCTATGCTCTCCTGATCCGCAACGTCTTCACCTCAAACGCCCTAAACGGCATCGTTAACACGCCATCCTCCATGGGAACCTCTTCTATCACGTTCTCCAACATATCGCACAAGTACGCTTTCGCTCCCAGCCTGCACGCAACCCTGGCCGTGACCGCCGCTTTCTTAGACTCATAGAGACGCAGGATGATGTCACCGCTTCCGTCCTCCGCCGGCTTCATGGTATCCAGGATCACATTCGCCTGTTCCACTGCCGCTGCGCTGAAAGTCTTCACCGCGCCGTCACTGATCATCGGCTGCACGTTAAGCTCATAGCCCTGCCGCACCACGTCGCTTTGCATAAAACTTCCTTCCCATGCGGTAAAAGCATAGATAAACTGATGCTTTCTGTTATCCGCCTGCATCTCCGGAGAAGAAGAAGCCCGAAGCAGGGTCAGTTCCAACGCATTCCCGTTCATGCTCACTCCGTATTTACAATCATTCAATACCGCCGCCCCATGAGCGCCGTCACACAGTGCACTGTAACGGTGGTTGCAAACCTCGAAACGGTCCTTGTCATAAGGCTTTGACCGATGCGTCGGCCGTTCCACGAAGCCAAACTGCATCTCGTTAATACCGTTCTTTGCATATACCTCCACCGGGAAACACGTCTTCAACAGGCGGTGCAATTCCTGCCAGTCGATCGATGTATCGAACACAAGCCTGCTGCTGCCTGCCTCGAGACGTATATACTGCTCTACGAAAGATTTATTGACTCTTCCGGTTAACTTCAGGATTCCTTCCAGTCCCTGCGAAACGATCTCCACCCTGGCGTCGGTCAGCGCCTCCACTTCCTGCCATATATAATTGGAATCAATATCCCACGCATCAAACATCCGCGGTACATCCTTATAGAGGCGGAACCGGTTCATGGGCTGCGCCGCAAACTCCCTGCCGGAGCTTTTTAAAATAAATGAAATTACTTGACCCATTTGATCAATCACAGCTTTCACCTGGTTGTTTTCCATTGTGAAGCCATGAGAAGTCTCTTTGACGGTCACCTTATCTGCCGCACTCTGTCTTATCACGGCATCCGCTGTCACCTCTGTCACCGTGGCGGCAGCTTTGATCCGGCTTTCTTCCTCTTCTGCCGACACCGGAATCAGCGAGACCGCCCCGCAGGAAGGAATCGTCACAAGGGCTTTCACGACCACGCCCTGTCCGCTCTCTGCCTTCTGCACCGGCACCTGTTCTCCGTCCAATGTCTTCGCCCCGTTGGCAAAGCGCTCCGGCAGCGAGACCAGTGCCTGCCTCTCGAAACTCAAGGAATTCCAGACTGTCACTGCTCCATCCCCGGACCAGCCTGTCAGAACCTCGAGCGCATGATCTGTCATCTCCCGGGCTTCCTCCTGAATCCGGCCGTGTGCTTCCTCCGCTTCCACATAGACCCGGCCGATACAAGATCCCGGCAGGATATCATGGAACTGGTGCAACAGCAATTCCTTCCAGAGTGCGTCCGCGCGAGACAAGTCATAGGGCATACCGCCCGCCATCGCCAGACTGCTCCACAGTTCCATCTCCCGCAGTGCAAACTCACTGCGGCGGTTGTTCTGCTTGATCATCGCCTGGGCAGTATACGTACCTCTATGTGCGCTGAAATACAACTCTCCCACATAAGTATTCACCGGTCCGCCCTGTTCTTCCATATCATGGAAAAATTCAAGCGGCCCTGCCATCTTCACCTTCACGCTTCCTTCCAGATCTTCCTGCCGCCTTGCATACTCCACAAAGTCTCTGGCCGGACCGCCGCCACCGTCTCCGTATCCGAAAGGCATCAAGAAGGCATCAAGATCCTGCAGCTGTGTCCGTTCCTTCCAGATCCGGTTCGCCTCCACCGGATCGGTCCGGTAAGTATAGCTGGTGGGCAGGAAAGAGGTGACCTGTGAACCGTCCATTCCTTCCCAGGTAAAATAGTGATACGGGAACTGTTCCCCTTCATTGTAGGACCAGAAGATCTTCTGGGTCACCAGATACTTCACACCGCAGCCCTGCAGTATCTGCGGCAGCGCAGCCGTGTAACCGAAGGTATCCGGCAGCCATAGGATCTGACTGTCCACACCGAATTCCTCCTGATAATACCGTTTCCCATGAACCAACTGGCGAATCAGTGCCTCTCCGCCTGCCATATTGGTATCCGGCTCCACCCACATGGCGCCGTCCGCGATCCACTGGCCGCCCTTCACCGCCTCCTTGATCCTTGCAAAAAGCTCCGGATAGTATTTCCTGCACATCTCATAAGAGGCCGGCTGGCTCTGGATAAATTTATACTCCGGATATTCCTCGATCAGACGCAGCTGCGCCGCGAAAGTCCGCTCCGTCTTGCGGTAAGTCTCCGCCATGGGCCACAGCCATGCCAGATCCAGATGCGCGTTGCCCACTGCATAGAACACCGGCACGCTGGAACCGTTCTTCGCCTCCATCACAGGCCTAAGCGCATCTCTCGCCGCCTGGTAGGAAGCGATCCGCTCCTCCCGCGGCTGTTCAAAATCCACAATCAGGGTAAACTGTTCCAGCGCCTTCGCGATCCTGGCCGCCCGCAGAGATGTCTCGTCCAGGGTAGTCAACAGCATCTGCAATGTCTTCGCATCCATATAAAGCTGATACGCCGCTTCATTCCAGATGCCATAAGTACATTTTCCCAAAACTCTTCTTGCGCCTTCCTTCGCCGGATCCTGATAAGCGCCGGGCAGGACCGGACCGGTACAGCAGCCGCCTGTGGGCGCCTCCGGCATATAATGTCCCGCATAAGTCTCCATCAGCACCTCATAACGCTCTCCGCCTTCTGCACAGACCGTCAGCACATTATCCTCCAGAAAGTGATGCGGCGCATGTACCCAGGAAGCACGGTATGTACCAAAGGACTTCCCGTTCACAAACAGGCTGGATTCCCCGTCAGGTCTCAGATCCATCACGATGCGCTCTCCCCGCGCTCTTTCGGGAAGCGTGAAACTCCCCCGGAACCAACCGTACTCCCACTCCTTCCCCCAGGTGTATCCAGGGGTTACCGGCACGAACTTTCCCTGTGCGGCCTCCTCGGGTGTCAGATATTCCATGGTGGTATAAGCCTCCCAGGCAATCTCCCCCAACGGCTCATAGAGATCCTCCTCCAGGGTACGTATCCAGTGTTTCACCCGATCCCGCCATTCTGAATGCATCAGTTTCATTTTTACCTCCATTCCGAAGCCACAAATTCGAACTAAACTTGTTCAAGTAGAAAAGCTTCCAATTCTTCCCCCGGAAGAGGCTTCGCAAAGTAAAAACCTTGAATGCGGTCCACTCCCGTCTCTCTGGCAGACTGTACCTGCTGCGCAGTCTCAATTCCCTCCGCAACGACCACCATGCCATTCTCATGCATGATCTGCGTCAGCAGTTCGATCGTCCTGTATCCACTCCTGCCATTGTCCATCATCTGCACCAAAGACTGGTCGAATTTGATCACCTCAAACGGCAGAGAGAGCATGCTGGAAAGGTTGGAATAACCGGTTCCGAAATCATCCAGGTAGAATCGTATTCCCCTTTTCTCCAAACATTGCATCACCTGCTTTACTTCCTCAAAATCATCTGCGACGGTCCGCTCCGTAATCTCGATGCGCAGCTTGTCCCCGGATAGCTGGCAATCAGCTAACAGAGAATCTATCCGATCAAGCAGCGTATCATCTGCCACCTGCTGCCCCGTAAGATTGACTGACACCGTGCGCAGCGGCAGCTGCGGATGTTCCCCCAGGAAACGGCACACCTTCTCCAATACGATCCAGCTGATCTGATCGATCAGACCGTTCTCTTCTGCCATGGGAATGAACTCGGACGGAGATATGAAGTCCCCGTTCCTGTCCCAGAGCCTGATCAGAGATTCCGCGGCAACGAACCTTTCTTCCCTGCAGTCATAGATCGGCTGATAGTACATGCGAAATGTCTTATGTTCGATCGCGTACCGTACTTCTTCCAGAACATGATTGCGGTATTCCATCTCTCTCTTGATCTTCTCGTCAAAAAAGACAACTCTGTCTCCGTCTCTGTCCGCCATCACCGAAATGCCAAAATTCATTTTGTCCAGAAGATCATTCTCCGTATCTTCCTCTTCCAAAAACAAATGGACAAAACAGGCTTTCGCCATAATACTATATGTCTGTCCGGCACAAGAAACCTGCCATATTTCCCCGAAACGCTCACGGATCCGGCTCATGCACGCATCCGCCTCCTGCCTGCTGCACACCGGCCCAAGCAGCATCAGCCGGGAATTGGCTATCCGATACCCCGTATACTGCTCGTCCAACTCCGCAAGCCACATGGAAATATCCCGGATCAGCTGGTCTCCCACCGCAACGCCGTACTTGCGGTTGATCTGCATCAAACGCGACAGCTGAACCATAATGATATGTACCTGCCTGCCGGAGTCCCGGCACACATTCACATCATCGAAAAATGTCATCCTGTCCAACAAACCCGTCATGGAATCATAAGTTGCCCCAATTCCTGTATCGTGAACTCCCACTTTTACCTCCATTCCGAAGCGTCACAAACTCTAACTGAACTTGTTCAGTTTGTTGAACTAAATTGCTCATCAGAGAATTTATTCAACCTTGTCCCTTCAGTCATTTAAATAAATCTTCTGTCTCTTCTCGTCCTGACATTTACCTGTCCGGCCCGCAGGTACTCGACTTTCTTCTATACATTATATCGTTTACGAACCTTGATGACAAGCAAAATCAGGAGAGCAAAAAAACACATCTGATTGCATAGAAAATACATTTCTAATTCGAGCGTTCTAGTATAGCATGGAGCCATATAAATTTTTAAACAAGAGTAATTTCTTGGAAAGGTCAGGTGTTCCTATGGAAAGATTGATGCTTGACATGCACTGGTTTTTAGGACGTTTTCGGAGAATTTTCTTTATGGCGCTGCCGGAAAATGAGGCGGATTATGAGAAGAGCAGGCGGCGCTACATAGTCGGTGATGCAGCTGCACAGACCATAGTCCAGCTGGCCGGCGGCACTTTCCTTGTCTCCCTCATGCTCTCAGTGGGCTTTTCCGATGCACAGGCGGGTGTTCTCACTTCCGTTGCCAGCCTGGCTGCCCTTTTTCAGCTCTTCACCATGCGAATGGTCAATCATCTGACGAAGCGGAAACTGTTCGTGTGCCTTATGACCGTGCAGAAACTCTATCTGGCGTTTATTTTCTTTATTCCGCTGCTGCCGGTGCAGGACAGTGCCCGTCAGCTGTTGGTGATCGCCGGCTACTCTGTCGCACAGATCTGTGCACAGATCGGGACTCCTGCCACCCAGGACTGGATTGCATCCCTGGTGCCTGCACGGCTGCGGGGAAACTATTTCTCCAGAAAAGACGCAGTCTGTGTATTCGTCACAGTCACGATGATGATGTTGTCCGGGATCGTCATGGATGCCACGGCCGGAGAACGCCAAAGCACGGGCTTTACGCTTAACGGCAGCATGATCCTCATTCTGGTGTTCTTAAATGCCTGGGCTTTCAGCTGCATGAAGGAACCCCGCCTGGGAGAAATAAATGCTGACGGGAAAGAGATGCATGGAAAACTAAAATATAAATATTCAAAAAAGACATCGGCACATGATGGCAATCTTCTCATGGAGATGAAAGACGCATTCAAAAAGGCTGACTTCCGGATGGCTTTTACGCTCACGCTCCTTTGGCAGACTGCGTTCTACTGTGCTACCCCCTTTAACAGCAGCTATCAGCTGGAAGAATTGGGGATGCCCTTTACTTTTATCATGGTCATGGGTTTTGTGTGCAATATGCTGCGCATTGCCATCACGCCGCTGATGGGAAGACTGGGTGACAGACACGGTATGGCTTTCCTCTACAAGTATTCCCTGATAGGGATTCTTTTGTACTTTATCTTCTTTGCCATGGCAGTCCCCTCCAACGCCTACCCGATGGTGATCCTGGGAACGGTCAGTTCCGCGTTGGGATGGAGTTTTGCCGGAATCGGTCTGTTCGGCGTGCAGCTGGAACTTCTGGAAGAAGGCAAGAGGGACATCCAACTTTCAATCCTGCTCGCTCTTTCGGGCGCCTACGGCTTCCTGGTCTCTTTCGCATCCGGATGCCTGCTCGACTTTCTGCAGAGAGTACTGGCCGCTCTGCCAGGGCAGCGACTTTATGCTCAGCAGTTTACCAATATCCTTGGCGCAGGATTCCTTCTGATCACGATTCTGTATTTGAAATGCAGAGTCCAGAAAAGAGAGCGGCAGCTATAAGCCACCGCTCTCTCCATACTTCTATTCTTCCTGTTTGGCCTTCTCAGCCATATCCCGCAGCTCCCGCACTACCATCACCACAATAATCTGTGTGAGTATAAAAGTAAGACCGTCTGCTACAGGCTGCGCAAGCTGAAGCCCTGTCACGCCAAAGATGCGGGGCAGAATCAGGATCGCCGGGATAAAGAAGAGTCCCTGTTTGCTGACAGCGGTAAGCGTTGCCCGGAAGCTGTAGCCGATCGATTGCGTCAGCATATTTCCTATGATCACATAGGACTGAAAAGGAAGCAGACAGCACTGCATTTTCAGCGCCAGTGCACCGATACGGATCACCTCCGCATCTTCTCTTCTGAACATACGCATGATCGGCGTGGAAACCGCAAACATGACAACCCCCATCACCAGCAGAAAGATAAGCGCCACGCGGCGGCAGAAATAATAGGACTCCAACACCCGGTCATATCTCTTCGCTCCGAAATTAAATCCGCACACCGGCTGAAACCCCTGGCCAAACCCGATCAATGCTGAATTGATGAACATCATGATCCTCGTGACAATGGACATGGCCGCCACTGCCGCATCTCCAAACCCGGAGGCAGCCACATTCAAAAGGACAGACGCCACGCTCGCCAGCCCCTGCCGGCCAAGGGTCGGCAGGCCGGCAGAAAGGATCTCCCCATAGACCCAGCCCTGAAGCGTAAAATATTTCGGCAGCGGCTTCAACACATTGCCCGAACGGATCACCAGGACCAACAGGATGACAAAGCTTACAAACTGGCTGAAGATCGTGGCGATCGCCGCGCCTGAGATTCCCATATGAAAACCGAAGATCAGAATCGGATCCAGAATCACATTCAATACGCCGCCCGTAGTGATACCGATCATGGACAGCGCTGCATTTCCCTGAGAACGAAGATGATTGTTAAACACAAAGGAGACTGTCATATAAGGTGCAGCGATCAATATATACTTCCCATAGTCCTTCGCATAAGGCGCGATCGTCTCCGTCGCACCTAAGACCCGCACCAGACTGTCAATATTCAAGATCCCCAGAACGGCCAGCGCCAAGCCGAAAGTAAGCGCGGTATATACTGCCGTGGAACAGGCCCGCTGCGCTTTCTCCTGCTCTCTGGCTCCTAACATCCTGGAGATATAGTTCCCGCTTCCCATACCGAGCGTAAATCCGATCGCCTGAATCATGGCCATCAGGGAGAAATTGACTCCCACGGCGCCGGAGGCGCTCGTACTCAACTGACTCACAAAAAAGGTATCCGCCATATTATAGATAGAAGTGATCAGCATACTGATGATAGTCGGCACCGCCAGTCTGGAAATCAAGCGGCTGACCGGCGTTTGTGTCATCATCTTGTATTTCTCTTCATAACTCATTGCTTTCATCCCGTGTTTCTCCATTCTTATGTAACTATTCACCCTTCGTCTTCATAAGACAATATCTTTGCTATGCCAAACACCGACACCGCCGCGACTGCAAGCAACGCCGTACAGCACGATATCGTATAGATTCTCCCCTGCAGAGCCATATTGTGTGCGATCAGATAGACCACACCGTTCGCCACTGCATGAAAAAGAACCGTGATACAGAAGGTATGAGTCTTCTCATACAGATACGCCATCAAGATACCCATACAGCAGCCATAGATACCCTGCACCAAATTCCCGTGATAAATGCCAAACAGTATCCCCGAAGTGATGATCGCTGCCGTCTGTCCCCGTCCGGAACCTGCAGCATCCTTCTGCGAGATCTGTCCCTCACTTCTCCGGGGTTCCATACTGCCAACTGAATCTTCTATCCCGACAAGACACCTGCGCAGGCGATTATATATAACACCCCGAAAGACAATCTCCTCCGCCAACGGCGACACCACCATATAGAGAAGCAGTCCGATGCCAAATGCAACACCGTACTGCCTCTGTGCCACCTCCTGATAATCCGTCGAATTCTGTACCAGTCCGGTCAAAAATAACAATATATTGAGTCCGACCGAGGAAGCCGCCGCCGACACCACTGTCAGACCTACGGTCACGGTACCCTGCCATCCCTGCAGCCGTCCTCCCATCGCCGCAGTTCCTTTCTCTTTCCGACATGACTGTCGGTGATTCTGCAGTTCTGTTCGCAGCATAGGCAGAAGAACCATTGCTCCGATCAACATACAGGCGCTATTGACTATACCGATCATCGTCTCCCGGTAATCCCCGGCCAGCTTCTCGATGCCTGTCAACACTCTGCCGGCATTTTCTCCATCCCCGGCTCCCGGCACACCGGCCATCATCTGCAGAGGCCACGACAGAAGAAGGACTGACGTCACATACACCCCGTAATACACCAGGAAGGGTGTCAACACTGTTCTCGCTTTCCGCCAAAAAACGCCCTTCTTTCTTCTCATCGCCTTCTATCTCCCTTGATTCCGCTTCGTATGATCTCAAATCCGAAGACAAGCATGCTCGTCTGGGAGAATGCCCGTTTTCCGGACCAAATCTTCTTATACATGGAACTCCTCAATGATGCCATTGAGATGCTTTACCACCTCATTCAATTCACCCATGGACACATTAATCCGGTCTATCTCTGCACTCTGGTTCTCAACCCGCTCATTTACTTCCTGACTGGCAGCCGTCAGTTCCTGGGTCTCACTGGAAATATTGGAGAATTTATCAACAATGTCGTCCTTGTTATGATTCAAATTCTCTACCGCATTCTCCAGCTCGTTAATATCATTGCCCATACCGGAAATATTGTCGCTGATCCGTTGGAACACACCCTGTGTATCAGACATCGTGCTCATGCAGTCTGTCGTCGTATCCTGGATCTGTCCGATCTGCTGGCTCACATTCTTGATCTCGTTCTGGATCTCGGAAATAATATGATTGATATCCCCGGTAGCCGACGCCGTCTGCGCCGCAAGAGCGCCGATCTCGCCCGCCACTACCGCAAATCCTTTGCCCATCTCACCGGCTCTGGCCGCCTCGATAGATGCATTCAATGCTAAGAGGGACGTCTGACTGGCAATCTCGCTGATCGTCTTACTGATTCCGTCAATGGAGCGCGACTTCTGAGAAAGGCTGTTGGCCGTCTCATAGGTAGCATTCTGCAGATCACGGCTCTGATCGATCTTCCTGGAAAGCAGCTCCACCGTCTCCATCCCATCATAGCACTGACTGACTGCGGCTGCCGCAACTTCATTCATTCGTTCCATGCGGCCCGCAACCATGGAAAGTTCATCCGCAAACTCGCTGAAATTCTCATTCGCCTGCTGCGTCTGCTGTGCCACATCATCGATCGCGATCACGATCTGACCGATCGTGTCTTTCACGGAATGATTGTCGGCTACGGAATTTTCCACTGATACGCATACCGTATCAAACTGCTCCTTCAAGGCATCCGATGCTTTGATCATCTGCTGTACGATCTGGTTCAGACGCCCTCTCAGCTCCTGAATCGCCTTATCCATGATGCCCATCTCATCCTGCCGCGCATGTCCGCCTGCCGCACTTTCCTTCATCTGCAGCTTCAACTCCCGCAGCTCCATAATCTCGTTCTGCATCGCAACGATCGGCTTCGTAATGCTTCCACTGAACAGTGCCACGATAACGGCTGCCACCACTGCAGCGATCAACATTGTGACGATAAAAGTGAGCAAAAGCTGATTAGTCGCATCATTGTAAACAGAAACCGGCGTAGCAATGACCACACTGCCCACACTGCTTGCCACCGCGGTCAGATACCGTTCCACACCATCATAATCTTTGACCGGAATCGTTCCATCCTCCATCGAAGTGCGATATGCTCCATTCATGACTTCCAATACAGAACTGATCTTTTCCGCTGACGGCATAAATTCCATATTCTCATGCATCAGAATATTGCCGTTGTTGTCTGTCAAAAATACATAGCTGCCGTCCGAAGCCGTCGCGATCTCATTGACCGTATCAAACAAAGTCTGGAGCTGTAAACTCATACCGATCACGCCGGTAGAACCGTCCTTACAAGTAAACTGCCGGGAAACAGGCATCACCATGCCGCCGTCGTTATAAGGCTCACAGTAAACCTTCTCATCCACAGCAAGCGCCTCCGTATACCACGGATAACCGGTATAGTCCCAGTCCGAACCGAGTTCGAGCCTGCCGCCGTCCAGAAAAGTACCGTCCGTAAACGCTGCAAACACATCTGTCGTTCCTCCGTTAGCCTTCATCAGCGCCTCCAGATAATCGACAACCGCCGCTTCATTGATCACATCCAGCGATTCCATATATACTACTGCAGAATCGACAAGAGACGTTTTCTGTTCGAGCCATGTCTGAATCGAGGAAGCATAATACTGCGCCGTTGTCCTCGCCTCGATATCATTCATCTCGTCAAACCTCTTATGCGTCCTTGACAGAACACATAACATAGCGATCAGCATACATCCGATGCAGATCGCAGAAAAAATAGTGATCAGTTTGGCCTTGATTTTCATCGTAGAATCCCTCCTATATGTAACAATAATACTTCTATACAGTATACTGTTTTTTCCCAAAAAAGTCAAAACCGAGCCATAACAAGCAGCAGATACATCCACTAGTACTCCGTACTTGAAGTTCCTGTGCAAATTTTCGAGGATATTTTTTCGAGTGTACAAGTTCAGAAACGGAGGCGTAGCGGGCTACGTTGAGTATTCTGGGCTTGTGCAATCGGGAAAATAGACCGAAATATTTGCACAAGGGTTTTCAGTACGGAGTACTAGTGTACCCTCAGGGCAAAAAGAATCCTCACCTGACATCAAGTGAGGACCCGTCTTCCGATCAACTATAAAATTACCGATCTGTTATGCCGTCATAAACATCTCATATGCCCGCAATGCCTGCTGCATCTGATAATTAATGTTCCCGCCGTTTGCGTCCGCCGCCACATCCACATCTGCTTCTACGGCGGTCTGCTCTACCTGCTGTGCATCTTCTGCCCCGGACAGATCAAAACGCGCAGCAGCACTTCCTGCATTCGCCGCCGGCCGCATCGCTTCTTCGGTCGCACTCTGCACGATATCCGCTCCTGCTTCCATAGGACGCATGATCTTGGCCGCGATATTCTGTCCACGGCTCATCTGCATATCAAGCATTCCCTGGAAATCAAGCGTCTGCCCTTTCTTAAGCGGGTTCTCGTTGAGACTCTCGTCTGTCAACTCGCTGTAATCAATCTTCTTATCCAGCACATCGTCCGATATCCTGGACAGTTTATTCATGCTGGATGAATTTACTGTATTCGCATTATACACATACGGCCGAAAACTCACTGCACTCATCGCATTCATAGCCCCATATGCACTGATCGCTCCGATCGCCATAGCTTATTCCCTCTCTTCATTACATGATTCTGAATTAATCCCTGCATTTATTTTAGTACGTCTGACCCAAATTTACAAGTCTAAATTTGTTCTGCCACCAGGCCGCTTCTCAATCGGTTACAGTTCACGGCCTAACCGGCCGCAAACTGTAACGCATCCAGCCCATTCCAAATGTCTACGTTCCACTCCGGTCGGCGCTTAGCAAACGTCCCCCGGACGTTTAGCGCCCTTCGGCGAGAGGCTGGATGCCTGAAACCGTAAAGTTATCGGCGAGTACTACGTACTCAATGCCCATGCAGCAAGGTGCAGGGCACCGTGAATAGTAACCTCAATCGATCTCCTCGGCCTCCACGTCCAGCGCTTCGGCCTCCTGCCACAGCACCTTCGCCGTCCTGGATATCCTCGACACGATCCATAGATCTGACACGCCGTCATAGATCAGGAAAAATCCGATCAGCGTCACCACCGTATCAAGCGCCGCAAAAGGCTTGAAGATCAACAGCGCACCGAATCCTACCGTCACCAGTCCTAAGATCAGAGCCACCCACCATTTGTCATATTGCTCTTTGCAGAGAGACACTGCCTGTTGTAAGTTATTCAGACCATGCACCGCGATCACGATCCCAACGATGATGGGAATGATCGCCAACACCTTCTCCGGCTTGATCACGATCCAAACCCCGACAACTGCGAAGATGATCCCCACGATCATGTTCATCTGCGTATACATACTGCCGTCTCTGTCAAAAAAGCTCTCCGCCAGCCGCATCAATCCTCCCAGGATCAGTACCGAGCCGATGGCAATGCACACGATGTGCATCGACATCCCCGGCCAGATGGCCAATACCAGTCCTAACACAATACATAATATGGCAGAGATCACCACATTCTTCTTTAGTTTCTTTAACAGGCTGCCCATAATATCCCCCTCCTATATGCAACACCCGCATCTTAAATTTTATTGTTTTATTTTATTCCTTTTCCCGGATAAACACAACCACCGGAATCCTTTTTTCTCCAAGATCTTATAAATACCGAATCCCAATGCCGCTCCCAGGCAGTTTAGCAGGATATCATCCACATCGAAAGCACCGAAAGCACTGAACAACTGAAAAGTCTCGATCCCCAGCACGAAAGTGAAGGCGTTCACGAACATGACCGAAAACTTTCTGCCGTCCTGGGATACCAGAGGAAAAAGAAATCCAAAAGGTACAAAGGCCAGAACATTTCCCGCCAGGTTCTCCACGCTATTTAATTTGTAAGCATATTCTATATACATCTTGATCGTATGGAACGGCACGAAATTCGCCGTCCCCAACCCTTCCAGGATTACGCCTTTCTGCCACGTATTGGCGATGGCCCGCAGTTGTTCAAAGGGATATTTAAAGATAATGACCTTGATGACCACCACGATATAAAGGGCAAAAAGGAATTTCAGGAAACGCTTTGATTTTAATCTCTCTAATTCAATCCTCATTTAATCTCCCATGGATTCTCTTTTCCTTCCATATGACATCTGCAGCTCATCAAAGAGTCCTTTACTACCGTTTCCACATAGTTTCTGGTATAAAAAGCCATATGGTGCGACACTGTCACATTCGGAAAGCTTCTGAGCAGTGCAAGCTCCTTATTCTTTAATATATCCGATTTGTGGTCATAATAGTATAGTCCGAACTCATTTTCTACCACATCCAGTCCTGCAGCCCCGATCTTGCCTTCCTCGATGGCTTCGATAAAAGCGTCCGAATCGATCAACGCTCCCCTGGCCGTATTGATGATCACTACCCCGTCCTTCATCTGTGCCATGGTGTCCGCATTGATCAAGTGAAAATTGTCTTCCGTCAGCGGCGTGTGCAGCGTGATCACATCAGCTTCCTTCCAGATCCGGGCAAGCGGCACGTAGGATGCGTACTGCCTGACTTCTTCTTTTTCATATAGATCATAGGCCAAGATGCGGCAGCCGAACCCGGACAGACTGCGTACTACCGTTGCGCCGATACGCCCCGTTCCGATGACTCCTACGGTCAAATCCTTCAGTTCTCTGCCGTTTAAGCCGGCCAGCGTATAGTCCTGCAGAGCAGTCCGTCCCAGGATCGCCCCCATCTTACGGATAGACATCAATATCAGCATCACCGTATAGTCAGCTACCCCATGCGGGCCGTAAGGCGCATTGCCAACCCGGATACCGCATTCTTTCGCCGCCGCCAGATCTATATGATCATAACCGATCGTTCTGGTAGTGATAAATTCCACCCCCTGCTCACGAAACGCCCGCATCAACTGCGCATCGATCTTCGTGGTGAGCACATCCACACAACGGCTTCCCTTACTCAGAGAAACATTATCGTGATCTGGTGCATCCGCACACAGCACCACTTCTATGCCCAGTTCTTTCGCATATTCCAGAAACAGATCCTTCTCGTCAAAATCCCTGCAACTATATACCGTCACCTGCATCATAGTTTTCTCCATTTCTGCGCTGCTTTTTGCGCATAAACGAGTTTGTGGCAAGCAACGCGCAGACACAAATCTCGCGATTGAAAATTTTAATTTTCAATCTTCATCCTTCTTTCTTTTCCTTAAGTTTACGCCCCTTCCGGCCACTCTCTACTTCTTATCGCTCTTCTTCGATATGATCTTCTTAATGATAAGCGGCTCCTCGATCTTGATCTTAGCCGCCTCCTCCAGTTCACGCTCTTCCTCCTCGGCGCTCCTTAGCTTAGACTGGTAGCTGCGCTCCACTTCGCGCTCATATTCCTCCACGATAGCGATATCCTCTGGCCGGATTCTTCTGAATTTGTTAAATCCTGCCGCAAGGATCTTCAGGCTTTGCCTCGTAGTGTCAAAAGCACCGTCCTCATAGAGATTGATCACGATGATACCAATCGGCACTGCAATGATCATCCCCATCACTCCGGCTGCCTTATATCCCACAAACAGTAAGAATAAGGTTGGAATAGCGTCTACCCCGATGGAATCTCCCACGATCTTCGGCTGGATCACCTGCCGTACAAGCTGTCCCGACAGCCAGATGATGATCAATCCCACCGCCATCTTATAATCCCTGCTCAAGATCTCGATCACCGCCCAGGGAAGCATCACCGTACCCGTACCGAACACCGGCAGGAAATCCAGAAATGCGATCCCCAACGCCACCAGCGGCACATACCGCACCTTCAAGATAAAGAGACCGATCACCAGCATTACATAGATCCAGCATTCAATCTTAAACTGTGCCTTGAAATAACCGCCCACCGCATTCCGGAAACTTCTGCGTATCAGGTCAAACCGGTAAAGCACCGCTCCCGGCACATACTTTTTCATGATATTCGCCATATATCCCTTGTCCGCCACAAAGAAATACGCCGAAAGAATACACATGATGACACCCAGGAAGATATCCGGCAGCTGTTTGGCCACATTCCCCACCGCCTCAAAAGTCGGTGAACCGATACTCTCAATGATCCCTCCGAAATAAGTACCCATCTCCGAACCGAGATTATCCAGCGTCTGCTGTGTTTCCAAGGGCAGCTTATTGAATAGCCCTTCCAGATTGTCTCCAACCTCATTAAATTCCGCCATAACACTGTCCCACAGCATGGGAAGTTCGTTGACGAAATTAATACCTTCCTTCACCAGTTTTGCTCCAACCGCATAGAACAGGAGGATCACCACCGCAAGCACGGCCACGATCACGATCACCGACGCACCCTTGCGCCGTATCTTCAGCCGTTCCTCGAAAAAGCGCACCACCGGTGAAGCGATCAGTGATATGAACCACCCGATGATAAACGGCATAAAGAAGATGATGCACCGCGGCAGCAGAAAAATACACAAAAGCAGTATGATCAGTGCCGTCAGCAGATTCAATATGACTTTCAGGTATGTCTTGATCGATTGTCTCATCCAAATTCCTCCATTTCTAACCAAGCCGCCCCTCAATTGATCGCACCGGTTTCTTACTCATCCTCCAGCATCCTGTCCAGAAGCTCATAGATCTCGTCCCGCCCCTGTTTCGACAGAGAAGAATAAGGAATGACGGTAGTGTCCTCCACCACTGCCAGCGTATCGCAGATCAACTTCACCTGCTTTTGCACCTGGCTTCTCTTGATCTTATCCAACTTCGTGGCAATAATGATCGGCTTATATCCTCTGTCCAGGATCCAGTCGTACATGATCCTGTCATTCTCGGAAGGCGCATGTCTGATATCGATCAGCAAAAAAACCGCGCGGATCTTCTTTGACTGATACAGATAATCCTCGATCAATTTGCCCCACTGCGCCTTCACTTTCTCATTGGCGGTGGCATACCCGTACCCGGGCAGATCCACGAAATACATCTGGCCATTCACATTATAATAATTGATCGTCTGCGTCTTGCCTGGCTGAGAGCTGGTACGCGCCAAAGACTTGCGGTTCATCAGCCCGTTGATCAACGACGATTTTCCCACATTGCTCTTTCCCGCAAAAGCTACCTCCGGCAGCACATTCTCCGGCAGCGTACTCGTGATCCCGCATACCGTCTCCAAGTTTACATTTTTGATTATCATTTATTCATCCTTTCCCTGCATATACACAGGCCTTACACTGTTTACACAGCCGGATCGGGTGAAAGCATACTCACGCTATACGCAAACAAACGCATAGTCTGCAACCTCTTCCATACACTCTACCATGCAGATCTCTAAACCGTCTGTGATCTCCCGGTCCAGTTCCGCGATATCTTTCTCATTATCCTTCGGAACAAGCACCCTATGTACCCCCGCCGTCTTCGCCGCCAGTATCTTCTCCTTCAAACCGCCGATGGGCAATACCCTTCCGCGGAGAGTGACTTCACCGGTCATCGCAACGTCCGCCCGCACCGGCCTACCCGTCGCGGCAGAAAGAATCGCCGTCGCCATAGTAATGCCTGCTGACGGTCCGTCCTTAGGAACGGCTCCTTCCGGAATATGAAGATGAAAATCCCTCTTCCGGAACAGCTTCTCCTCAATCTGATACTGTTCACTGACAGAGCGTACATAACTCATGGCTATCCGCGCGGATTCCTGCATCACGTCACCCATCTGACCAGTCAGGTCAATCTTCCCTTCTCCGGGCATCATGTTTACCTCGATCTGCAGGGTGTCGCCGCCCACACTCGTCCAGGCCAGGCCGCGCACGATACCGACCTCATCTTTTTGCGCGATCTTATCCTGCTGATACCGGGGCTTGCCCAGATACTGTTCCAGATTATCCGCAGTGATCACGACCTTATCAGTCAATTGTGCTTTTTCCTCTCCTGCATTCTTTTTCTTCTTAGCCGCCGTCTCCTGTCGTCTCTCCAGAATATGCCGCGCCTCCTTCCGACATACAGCCCCTATCTGCCTCTCCAAGCCGCGCACTCCTGCTTCTCTCGTATAGCGGCTGATGATGGCATAAAGCACTTCGTCGGTAAAACCTATCTCTTCCTCCCGGATTCCGTTCTTATCCATTTCCTTCTGTACCAGATGTTCCCTGGCGATATGAAATTTCTCATTGGCCGTGTAGCTATTGATCTCAATCAGCTCCATACGATCCAAAAGCGGCTTCGGAATGTTGTCCGTGCCGTTCGCCGTAGCGATAAACAGTACCTCTGACAGATCAATGGGAATTTCCACATAATGATCACGGAATGCCTCGTTCTGTTCTCCGTCCAACACTTCCAACAGCGCCGAACTGGGATCACCCTTATAGTCACTGCTCACCTTATCGATCTCGTCCAGAAGCAGCAACGGATTCTTCACTCCTGCCTGCCTGACCGCATTGACGATCCTGCCCGGCATAGCACCCACATAAGTCTTGCGATGTCCTCTGATCTCAGCCTCATCCCGAATGCCGCCCAGACAGATGCGCACATACTTCTTATTCAGTGATGCCGCCACACTGCGGGCAATGGAAGTCTTACCGGTGCCCGGAGGTCCCACCAGACAGATGATCGGGCTTCTGCCCTTACCGGTCAACACACGCACCGCCAGATATTCGAGAATCCTCTCCTTAACCTTCGTAAGTCCATAGTGGTCATCATTAAGGATCTTCTCTGCCCTGGCCAGATCGTTGTTGTCCCGGGAAGCCTTATCCCAGGGCAGTTCCAACAGTGTTTCGATATAAGCCCGCTCCACCGCCGCCTCCGAATTACTGCCGAGCACATTCTTGTACCGGCCAATCTCCCTGCAGATCTTCTCCTTGACTTCCTTCTTCGCCTTAAGCTTCTCCACTGCCGCCTCAAACTGCTTCACATCGGAATCCGCAGTGTTTTCCCCCAACTCCTCTTTAATATAATATAACTGCTCCCGCAGGATATAATCTCTCTGATTCTTATCGATTCGCTCCCTGATATCCTTCGCCAGTTCATTCTTGATCCGAACCACGTCCACTTCCCGTGCCAGAAGCCCCGTCAGGATCTCAAACCGCTCCTTCACGGATACCGCCCCGAGGATTGCCTGCTTATCCGCCAGCGTCAACGGCATGTTGATGGTGATACAGTCTAACAGCCGTCCCAGCTGCATCTCCTCCTCGATCTGGTCCGCCACAGCCTTACCTACTTTGGGAAAGCAGGTATAATATGCTGCAAAAGATTCCTTGACCATTCTGGTCATTGCTTCCTGTTCTTCTTCCGTCAGCTCTGTCATATCGTCATTTTCATACGACACTTCCGCCATAATATGATCTTTTTCCTGTACAAACCGACATATTCTACCTCTTAACGTTCCTTCCACCAATACCCGCAGAACATGTCCCGGCAGCTTCGTCACCTGCCTGATCACAGCGATCGTACCGGTCTCATAGACATCTTCGAGTCCCGGCTCTTCCGCTTCCACATTCTTCTGCGTCACGACAAATATCCTCTGATCCGCCAACATCGCCTGCTCCACCGCTTCGATCGACTTATCCGTACTTAAGTCAAAATGAATGACCATCCCCGGCAGGATTGACAGCCCACGGAGCATCACGGTAGGAAGGATCTTTGTCCCTGTTTCCATTTCTCTATAATGCAGACAGGACAGTACTCCCATATCAACAGCTTCGTTTTCTCTGCCGTTTTCTGTATCTCTGCTCATAAATCATTCCCTCTCTTCGTAACATTTCCAATATTTCAGAACAATCTATCTCCCATAGCATATCATTTCTCTGTAATGGCAACAAACGCCGCCTGTTTTCGGGCGACGTTTTCTTTATTTATCATGATTGGCTGTTCTTATCTTATTTATTCGGCGCGCATCAGCCTGTTGCGATAAACAATGCGCGGTTTACCTTTGCCATCCACAACATCTTTAGTCAAAATACACTCCGCAATATTATCGTCCGACGGAATCTCATACATAATGTCCATCAAAACATCTTCCATGATGGAGCGAAGACCTCTGGCACCTGTCTTACGTTCATATGCCAGCCGCGCTATTTCCTGCACTGCCTCATCTTCCACACCCAATTTGACTTCATCAAACTCAAACAATTTCTTATACTGCTTGATCAGTGCATTCTTGGGTTCTTTCAGAATACGGACAAGTGCCTCCTGATCCAAGCCGTCCAATGTGACCGTGATCGGCACACGACCGATAAACTCCGGAATCAGTCCAAACTTCATCAGATCCTGTGAAGATACTTCCTTCAATACCGCACCGATATCCTTACTACTCTTCTCTACGACCTGCGCATTGAATCCGATGGAATTGCGATCCAGGCGCTCCTCCACGATCTTCTCCAAACCGTCAAACGCGCCACCGCAAAGGAACAGAATATTGGAAGTATCGATCTGCAGCAACTCCTGATGAGGGTGCTTCCTGCCGCCCTGAGGAGGGACACTCGCCACCGTTCCCTCTATGATCTTCAGAAGCGCCTGCTGAACACCTTCGCCGGAAACGTCTCTGGTAATAGATACATTCTCACTCTTCTTCGTGATCTTATCAATCTCATCGATATAGATAATGCCATACTGTGCCCTGTCGATGTCGTAATCGGCCGCCTGAATCAGTTTAAGCAGGATATTCTCTACATCTTCTCCGACATAGCCTGCCTCTGTCAGGGTCGTAGCATCCGCGATCGCAAACGGTACATTGATGATCTTCGCCAGCGTCTGCGCCAAATATGTCTTACCGCAGCCGGTCGGACCCACTATGATGATATTGCTCTTCTGCAGCTCCACACCGTCGTCCTCTTGTGGTGCCAATACTCTTTTGTAATGATTGTAGACGGAAACCGCCAGCACTTTCTTGGCGTCTTCCTGTCCGATCACATACTCATCCAGAAAATGTTTGATCTCCACCGGTTTCAAGAGATTGATCTCCATCTCCTCTGCTTCCGGCTCTTCCTCGTACTCTTCCTCGATGATGTCCGCACAGATCTCCACGCACTCATCACAAATATAAACACCCGCAGGACCTGCTATAAGTTTCTTCACCTGTCCTTGTGTCTTATTGCAAAAAGAACACCTCACTCTGTCTTCAGAATTCTTTCCTGCCATTTTAATGCTCCATGCCTTTCTCTTCATTATTTAGCGGCCATAAAGCCATAAGGCCTCACAGCCGCTACTCCTTTGACCCATGCGAATGAGGACTGCTTACCCTGTCTTGGCCGTTTCCTCACTATACAGCACTGGCATGATTGGTGATGATACGGTCGATCAAGCCATAGGAGAGCGCTTCCTCTGCAGTTTTCCAATTATCTCTCTCCGTATCAGCCATGATCACCTCGAAATCCTGTCCCGTATTCTCCGCCATGATCCTTGCCATCTTCTCTTTCGTTGCAAGAATATGCTTCGCTGTGATCTCAATCTCCGTAGCCTGTCCCTGTGCACCGCCGGCCGGCTGATGGATCATGATCTCCGCATTGGGCAGCGCCATTCTCTTACCTTTCGTGCCGCCTGCCAGAAGGAATGCACCCATGCTGGCTGCCATACCGATACATACGGTACTCACATCACACTTAATGAAATTCATTGTGTCATAGATAGCCATTCCGGCCGTGATCACACCACCCGGGCTGTTAATATACAAATGAATGTCTTTCTCCGGATCCTCCGACTCCAGGAAGAGCAACTGTGCCACGATCACACTCGCCGATGCGTCGTTCACTTCCTCACCCAGAAAGATGATCCTCTCCTTCAGTAATCTCGAATAAATGTCATAAGAGCGCTCTCCTCTGGAAGTCTGCTCAATGACGTAAGGTATTAAAGCCATGTTAATCCCTCCACTTTCCCACTGATTCTACTCTTCTATCGCATTCTCCGCTACAAAATCAGCCGCCTTCCTGACAGCCAGATCCAGCATGATATTCTTCTTCTCTCTCTCGCCCATAAGCTCCTTCACCTTATCGATCTCCATCTGGTAAACTTCAGCCATGGTCTTCATCTCTTTCTCATAATCCTCTTCGGTAGCCACGATATTCTCAGACTTGGCGATCGCCTCCAGTACCAATCTGGCTCTGATCCGCTCCTCTGCCTGAGGTTTCACCTGTTCGATCAGCTTCTCATAAGTTGCTCCGGTAAACTGCATATACTGCTCCATGCTCATACCCTGCATGGTGATCCGCTGTGAAAACTCGTCCACCATCTGTCTCTGCTGCGTCTCAAGCATTGCCTCCGGAATCTCTATCTCGCTTGCTTTCACTGCCGCCTCAACAGCCGCATTCTCCCTGGCGGTCTCAGCGTCTTTCACCTTCTTCTCAGTCAAGTTCTTCTTAACGTCTTCCTTATACTCCTCCAGTGTATCAAATTCGGATACTTCACTCGCAAATTCATCATCCAGCTCCGGAAGCTCTTTCTCCTTGATCTCATGCACCGTGCACTTGAACACTGCTTCTTTACCCTGCAGTTCTTCAGCCTGATATTCCTCCGGGAAAGTAACCTTCACTTCCACTTCCTTCCCGATCTCAGCGCCCACAAGTTGCTCCTCAAATCCAGGAATAAACGCGCCGGATCCAATGGTCAGCGGATAATTCTCACCCTTACCGCCTTCAAAAGCCTCTCCGTCTACGAAGCCTTCAAAATCGATCACCGTCATATCACCGTCTTTGACCGGTCTGTCTTCTATCGTGATATTTCTCGCATTCTTATTGCGCTCTCTGTTGATCTCGGCAAGTATTTCTTCTTCCGTAACTTCTCTCTCGATCTTCTCGATCTTAATCCCCTTGTATTCGCCCAGCTTAACTTCCGGCTTCAGCGCAACCGTCGCCGTAAAGACAAAAGGCTTGCCTGCTTCGATCTGTGTTACCTCGATCTTCGGGGAAGATACGATATCCTCCTCGCACTCGTCCAATGCATTGTCATAAGCATCCGGAATCAGATCATTGGCTGCATCCTCATAGAAGACTTCCTTGCCGTACATCTTCTCCACCATCACACGCGGTACTTTTCCTTTTCTAAAACCCGGAATGCTGATCTGCTTCTTCTGTTTCTGATAAACTTTCTCGATTGCTTTCTCAAAATCCTCTGCGCTTACCTCCACCGTAAGCTTTGCCATGTTCTTTTCTAATTTTTCTACCTGTAAGCTCATTATATGGGTTCCTCCTTCAAATGCCTCTGCGACATGCGGAAGCCCTTTTTGCTCCTAGTCACAGTCATCTAAGCATTATAGCACAAACTTTCAAAAAATACCAGCTAGTTTTTTCTATAATTATTTAATGATTCAGAAGTGAGGGGCGATTTTTGCGAAGCAAAATCAGAGACTGATCAATGCATCCACTTCGCTGCGCAGCGGAATGGATTTCTGTGCGCCTTTGCGCGTTACCGCGATGGATGCCGCTATATTGGCGAACTCCGCAGCCTGCCTGATCGGATGCCCTTCCGCGAGCGCCGTCACAAACGCTCCGTTAAAACAATCGCCTGCCGCCGTTGTGTCCACTGCCGTGACCGTCCTTGTCGGGCAGAACCATTCTTCCCGCCTGTCTTTATAGAAGACACCCTTATCTCCCAGCGTCACCAGAACATGTCCTACCCCTCTGGCTAACAATCGGTCCGCCCCTGCGTGGATCGCCTCCATAGACATCTCCTTCTGCCCGGAGAGCCTGAGAAGTTCCGTCTCGTTAGGGGTGATATAATCAACCTTCTCCCAGATCTCCTCCGGCAGAGTGTCAGGGGCCGGGGCCGGATTCAAGATCACCGTCTTCTTAAGTTCACTGGCCCGTCTGATGGCATAGAACACCGCATCATACGGAATCTCCATCTGCAGCATGATATACTCCGCCTGCTGAAACAGAAGATCATGTTCCTGCAAATAAGCGACGCTGCAGAAGTTGTTTGCTCCACCCACAACAACGATACTGTTGTCTCCTCTGGCATTCACATAGATCACCGCTGTCCCGGTGGGCGCCTCCTGTACGGTACGGATATGGGATATATCCGCTCCGCATTCCTGCAGACTGCCAAGCAACGCTTCCCCCATGCTGTCTTCTCCCACACACCCCAACATCACAACATCACCGCCCAGCTTAGCTGCGGCACAGGCCTGGTTCGCGCCCTTACCTCCGGGAATATAAGTAAGGCTGTCCCCGAGAACCGTCTCCCCCTCGAGAGGCATGTACTGCATTCCGATCACCATATCCATATTGAGACTGCCAATATTCAGAACTCTTCGCTTCAAATCATTACCTCCACGCATTCCATTCATTCTATTTCTTTAGGAAAATACTTTCGTAAAAGTATTTCTTTATGTATTTATGATAGCATTCCCATTTTTCATTGTCAACTAATAATCACATTTTAGATGGTTAAACCATTTCAAAAAGTATTTTCCTATGCAAAGTGCACAATTTCTCACCTTTACGAATTGACATTTCCGTGTTTTCCCTTCATACTAAGGGGCAAAGGCAACACTAAGAATACAGCAACCTGATAGGAGTCCTCAGCTTATGACAATCAAAGAAATCGCACAGCTGGCCGGTGTTTCCATCTCGACCGTCTCAAAGATCGTAAATAACAAGGACCAGAACATCCATCCGGAAACCAGAAGCCGTGTTCTGAAGATCGTGAAAGAATACAATTATACACCCTACGGTACTGTCAAGAATCTTTCCAACGCTAAATCTTTCCTTCTGGCAGTGCTTCTTCGCAGTTCTGATTTCTCCCCTCTGCTGCTCAACGGGATTCTTGAAACTGCTCAGGAGCACGGATACAACGTGCTCTTGTTTGACAGCCAAGCCGACCTGCAAACGGAACTGAAACATATCACCACAATCTGTCAGAAACGGGCCGACGGCGTGATCTGGGAACCCGTCAGTCGGGACAGTACGGCATATGTCCAGCAGCTCACGCGGCAGAAAATTCCCGTCTGTTACCTGAACGCCGGGAATACTTTTCCTTCCTATACGATTGATTTCCAGGAAATGGGACGCCGATTGACACAGAAAATGATCGATCATAAGCATACGCGAATGCTCTGTCTTCTGGAAAGAGAAGATCCACGTTCCGAACAGGTTGTAACCGGTTTTCGGAAATGCCTGTATGATAACGGACTGCCCTTTCACGAAAATGCTCTCTTATACGATGATGCTCTTACAGAAAGTTCAAAGTTCCTGCAGAAGCTCACCGAGCTTGACATTACCGGGATCGTCAGCTCACGTTTTTCATCTTCTCTGTTTTTATATGAACAGTTATGTAAACTGCATTACTGCGTGCCAGCCGATCTTTCCCTTGTAAGTTTGAAAGAGGACGGACAAAACGCCCTCTCTTTTCCCCATATCTCAGGCATTACGATCCCCTGGCAGGAATTTGGAAGTTATATCTGCAGGCAATTGATCCGGAAGTGTGAGAAGCTGGATCCTGAGGATTCCCACGAGCCCTTCGCCTCAGACTTTTGCTTTGACAGCGAGGACAGTATCCGCATCCCTTCCTCATTGTGTTCCAAGAAGCTCATTGTCGTTGGGAGTATCAATTCCGATATGACCTTTAATGTAGATTTTCTTCCACAGGCAGGAAAGACTACAAAAATCCTGAACGCCACCAGAACGGTAGGCGGTAAAGGTGCCAATCAGGCTGTCGGCATCGCGAAACTCAACTGCGAAGTCACATTGATCGGCGAGATCGGCAATGACATCGACTCTTCCTTTATCATGGATACCCTGAATCATGTCGGTGTACCCGGTGACGGCATCCACAGAGATCTCTATGCTCCGGCCGGAAAAGCCTACATCTACATCGACAGTAACGGTGAGAGCACGATCACCGTCCTGCCCGGCGCAAATTCCAGTCTCTCTGCGGAAATGATCCGCCAGAGGCAGCATCTGTTCAAGAATGCCGGCCTTTGCCTGCTCTCCTCCGAGCTCTCTGTAGAAGCACTGCTGGAAGCCGCCAAAACAAGCAGGATGTATGGCGCAAAAAATATCCTGAAACCCGCCGTTCTGGGAACGATCCCCGATCAGCTCTACGCGCTGACCGACATCCTGATCCCCAACCGCAAGGAGGCGGTCTCACTGTGCCCCACCGGCGCTTCCGTAGAAGAACAGGCGGCATATTTCTTAGACAAAGGCATTAAGATCGTGATCATCACTCTCGATGAAGAAGGCTGCTATCTCAAGACCAGGGAAACCGCCAGATATTTTCCCGCCGCAGATTTCGTGGCCGTAGACACCACCAGCGGTGCCGATGCCTTCATCTCCGCATTCGCCGCCTATCTGACGGAAGGCTATTCTCTGGAACAGTCCATCCGCATCGCCACTTACGCCGCCGGCTTCTGTGTCTCCAGACAGGGGGCTGCTCCTGTTCTTGCTGACCGCAGCACGCTGGAAGCCCATATCGGTAAATTCGAGCCGGCACTTCTGCAGCGCTTCTAGCGCAGTTTAAAGCGTCACCCTCGTTGCCTGCAGCAGCTGCGCATCTTCCTCCCGGTGGGTGGACATGAGGAGCGTCCTGCCCTGCAGGTTTTCCATAAGATACTGTGCACTGCGCATGCGGTTCTCTTCATCCAGACCCGTAAACGGTTCATCCAGAATCAGCACATCCGCCCCCGAAAGCAGTGCCCGCAATAGTGCCACCCTCCTGCGCATCCCGCCGCTCAGCTGTCTGACCGGTTTGGTCAAGCAATCCGCCGGAAGGATCGCTGAAGCCTGCGCCCTGACATAGTCCGCCAGCTGCTTCTTTCTTCCCTTTCCCCCACCTGTCTTCATACCCAACAGGATATTACACACCGCGTCGTACTCTTCGCACAGCCGATCCTCCTGAAAGACCATCCCGATACGGTCCGGCATCCCCGCAATCTCGCCCCGGTCTCCCTGTTCCAAACCGGTCAATATCTTAAGCAGAGTCGTCTTACCGGCGCCGGACGGAGCTGTCAGCAAGTATCGTCCTCCTGCCTCCATCGTCAGATTCAAGTCCCGCAGCACCGACTGTCCGTTGTAAGTTTTGTCAATGTGACACATCCGAATCTTATCCCCTGCCTCTCTATCCCGCTTAGGGCTTATTCCGGCGGGAAACCCTTCGTACAGTCCGAAGCCCGGATACGGCCGCCACTGCGCAAACTGCCGGAAGATACGGAGCACCGCCTTCTCAAAGAGGAAACTGACCAGTACAGTCGTTATCGTCCAGGCAAACAGCCCTGCCGTATCGAGATAGATCTTTGCCATGTAAAGCCGCTCTCCTAATGACGACTCCGCCAGGCCGATAATCTCCGCCGCCACACCGGACTTCCAACTCATACCTAAGGAAACCCGCAGGCAGCCTTCCAAATACGGCAACAAGGCCGGTCTGTAGAGATAGAAAAGCTTTCTTCCCCGACTCATGCCAAACACCCGGGCCATCTCCAACAGTTTCCTGTCCGCACTTTTCAGGCCGGCGATCGTATTCACATACACATTCGGAAATACGATCAGAAAGCTGATCATAAGAGACAGCCGTCCGGCCCCGAACCAGATCAGCAGAAGCACCACAAAAGAGGCCACCGGAACAGACTTGAGCACTGTCATCACCGGCGCCAGTATCTCCTCCACCCAGACCATGCTAAAAGCCACGGCTCCCAACAGCACTCCTGCAAAAAGGGCCAGGAAAAATCCCAGCCCGATTCCCGCCAGCGAATGAAACACAACAGGAAAGAAATCAGGACGCAGCAGATTCTCCACAAAGGCCCGCAGAACCCGGACCGGTCCGGTCAACAAAATCGGATTGTCCGCCAGCACTGCTGCCACCTGCCAGATGCCCATCCAAAATAACAGAATAATCGTTTTACGTCCCCGCTTATGTGTTCCTTTCATCTATCGCTCCTGTTTTCGCTCTTCGTGAAACCATAAATCAATGTCAGGATGCCGGGGTCAAAAGGTTTTTTGCCCCCCTGATGCCTACGGATTGCTCCGCATTTCATGTTTCTCCTAAGGACCGTCGCGTTTACTATTATACTTATTTCACATAGTAGAATCCGTCGCCCGGCAGACCACCACCCACCGCCGCAGGATCCTGCTCCCACAATACCTCCAGGTAACCGGAAAGCGCCGTCTTCATATCTTCTCCGTCGATATACGTGATATTGCACTCCGGCAGAGCTTTAGCCGCCACCGCCGCCTTGTCGATGATGCCCGCTTCCGCCACCAGCTGTGCCGTCTCCTCCACATGTTCGTTGGCATAAGCCGCGCTGGCCGCATGTTCCTCCAGGAATGTATCCACCGCTTCCGGCTCCTCTGTCAAAAAACCATTACGCACCACAGTCACACCGGTCACAAGACTGCTGCCCCCTTCTCCCTGCACTGCGGCCCACTGCTTAGTCAAGTCAAGCACTACCGCCAGCTTCTCATTCTGTGCGCATGCTGCCGTCACGAACGGTTGCGGCAGCACACCCACCGCCTCCGGTACTTCTGTCAGCATCGCCGCCACTTCCGTGGCCTCCGATTTGTATTCCAATGTCAGATCTGCCGCCGTAAGGCCGTTTTCCTTTAACAAGTACTGCATCACATAATCCGGCGTGGTTCCTTTGCCCGTCATATAGACGGTCTTGCCCTTCAGATCCTTGATCTCCTCGATCGTCTCGTCGCCTGATACCGCATAAAGCACTCCCAATGTGTTGATATCGATCACCGACACGTCGCCCTCTGCCCTGTTATACAGCACACTGGCCAGATTGGCCGGTATCAGGGCAATATCCAACTCCCCGGAAAGCATAGCCGGCAGCAATTCATCCGCCGCAGCCGTCATGATAAATTCGTAACTGTTTACCGTTTCACCCCGCCTAGCCTGCTCCATCAGGTAGACCAGTCCCATAGATGTGGGCCCTTTCAAAGAGCCTATCCTGATCGTCCCGCTCGGCGCCTCCTGTGTTTCCTGGCTGGCACCGGTATTCTCCTCCTTGTCACTCTCGGACACAGATGGCTCCCTCCGTTCCGTATCGGTCTCTTCCTCTGCGGTCTCCTCCACTGGATTCCCATTCTCACCTGTTCCACATCCGGCCAACATGAGCGCACACAATACTGCGCTCAGCCATACTACTGCTGTCTTCTTAATCATTATTCCCTCCATTCCGAAGCGTCACTACTCCTTATTTGGATTAAGGTGTCAAAAGTTGCTCTTCTGCTTCCTTCCTATTATCTTCTTCAGATGGGCAACGATTGCTTCCGCCGCCTTCACGTGTGCCTTCTCCCCCGGATGCTGCCTTGATCCATAAGTCTCCTCCGTAGTATCCGGCAGCAACAGAAAGGCCGTATTCCTGTCTCCCGTCGTCTCTTCATATCTGTCCATAGCTTCCCTGATCACCGGCGCCAGTTCGTCCCCCAACATACCGTACACCCAGAGAATATGGGACACAGGATTATTCCGACGGATCATGCTAAGGAAATCGATCACGGCCTGACGGAAACGCTCCACCGACTCCGAAGGACAGTTCCCGTCAGTGCCCCTTCGCATTGCAAAGGTTTCTCCCGTCACCGGATCTATCCATGCCGGCTGGTCAAAAGCACCTGCATCATTCGTTCCCAGATTCACGATGACCGCATCCGGTATCCAGCTATTAAAATCGTAAGGCTTCGCCGTACCCAGCGCTTCGTTCCTCCCGCCCTTTGCCAGACCGCAGATCTTCTCGTAGCAAGACGGAATGTTGTGCCTAAGATCATTATCCCAGCCGCACAGTACGCCCCAGCCACCCTGAGAGAGCAATCGGCATTCCGCATCCAGCGCATCAGCTACCATGTGCGTATAATTCCTGCTGTTTCCCATATACATGGCAAGCCAATCCATATCCTCCCTGGCACCATACAGACCTTCCCCGGAAGTGATACTGTCGCCAATAAATTCCAACTTACAGCTGCTCTCCCTCACCGGCAGGAATTCGCCGTCACTGCGAAATCCTCTGACCAGAAGGCGACAGCCATCGTCCTCCGACATGGCCTGCAGCTCCCGGAAAAATCTGACATTCTTGACCGGTTCCGGGCTCATGCCCCGGAAAAGACAAAGAGAATATGTACCGGGCATCAACATCTGACGACTCATAAATGCCCCGTTTAGCGCTTTCCAGGCCCACATTTCGTACACATCGAAATCCACCTCTATCTCAATCCACAATTCTGTTCCCGTCACATTCACCTCAATACCGCTCCCCTGAAAAAACAATGGCAGCGGATCCTGCGACTCATCAGTCCGACCGTGAATCTTATACGCCGCAAGCTCCTTTAACCTGTAAAATCTCAATTTATCGTTCTGATTCATGATCACAGTACCTCCCTGTACATTATATGTATTTGGCATAAATGCAATGGCTCCACTACATCCGCATCCATTATACCAGATATTTTCCCAAAAGCAAAAGGGGAGCCATCGCTCCCACAGACTCTTGATCTGCAGAAACGACGGCCCCTTCCTTTTATCTCCTGGTTAAGCTTATTTCATCTGCTCTTCCTGGCTCTTGATCATTCTACGAACCATCTCACCGCCGATAGAACCAGCCTCTTTGGATGTCAGGTCACCATTGTAACCTTCCTTCAGGTTTACACCCAACTCAGATGCAACCTCAGTCTTGAAACGATCCATTGCTGCCTTAGCTTCAGGAACTTCTACTCTATTCGTCTTGTTGCTTGCCATTTCTTTCACCTCCGAAATACTTTTGAATGAAAATCTTGTTTCCATCCATAATCTATATTATTGAGATAAGCGCTGCCGTTTATACGCTTATCCCAGATACTTTTGCCCCTTTCAAGTCTTAAATCTCAGATCTTTATGAATCTCAAATCTTCATAAATCTTTGTTACAGATTTAAAAGGCGCTGCGATTCGGATTGGAATCTCGTTGTCTGTTAAAGCGTTCACTTTATCGCTTATCTTGATGTTAGTATGTTCGGATAGATTGAAAATATTATGGTAAATTTTGCCACGTTGTTGACATCCTCATACAGTACCGCAAGCACACAATCTCCAATATGCCTATGCGGTTTTCAGCTGCCTGATCTTCCGCAAAATTGTAAGCCATTACGCTTCAAACACGATCTGCGCCGCCATCTTCTGTGCCGCATCCGCACCCTGCAGTTTCTCTAACACTGCCAGAGCAAAAGGCACAGCCGCACCCATACCGCGCCCGGTAACGATGTTGCCGTCGATGACAGCCGGTTGTTGCACCACCTCCGCACCTTCCAGATGACTCTCAAAAGAAGGATAAGAGCAAGCCCTCTTTCCTTTCAAGAAGCCTCTATGTCCCAGAATGCTAGGCGCCGCACAGATCGCCGCCACCGGTTTGCCCTGCGCCACAAAAGTATCCACCTGCGCCATCAGGGCCTCACAAGCCTCCAGATTCTGCGTACCCAGACCGCCGCCCGGCAGTACGATCATATCCAGTTCATCAAAATTTATATCTGTCAATACCGCATCCATCGCAACCGAAATCGAATGAGAACCTGTCACGCAGCGCTCCTGCGTAATAGATACCATCGGCGTCTCCACGTCTGCCCGGCGCAGGATGTCCACCACCGTCAATGCTTCAATCTCTTCATATCCCGTTGCAAAAAAAACTGCTACTTTGCTCATTGCTCATTCCCTCCGTTCTTCTATACTATATACTATAGTAAACCTCTGTCATGCTCAGCCTGCCGCTTGGCGGGCCGCCCGTTAACTATAAAATAATCATACACAACAATTCTTTAAATAGCAAGGATTACGACACGGCTTTACACCCTGTCCTGCCTTTGCTATAATCGTCATAACAGTTCAGTCATGAATCACAGAACGCTGCCGCAAGAAATTAACCCTGCATAGCCAGGCAGCACCAACTGACATTGCAGCACTAACAGTCAAATACCCCGCAGCAAGCAGCCACTCGGCTCGTTGTTCGCGGGAATAACGACAAACAGGAGCCATTATGGAAATCGAGAGAAAATTTACCGTCAAAAGTCTGCCGCAAGATTTGGCTGACTATCCCTGCCATAAGATAGAGCAGGCTTACCTTAACACTGATCCTGTGGTCAGGATCCGCCGTCAGGATGATGAATACTACCTGACTTATAAGGGTAAGGGCCTGTTCGCAAGAGAAGAGTATAATCTCCCCTTAAATCAAGATTCTTACTACCATCTGCGCGAAAAGGCGGATGGTAATGTGATATCCAAGAAACGCTATGTTATACCGATCGAACATCCGGCATTTGCGGCGGATTATACCGAAAACATTGACTGTCACGGTCTATTTGTAGAACTCGATCTTTTTGAGCCGCCCTTTTCCCCTCTCATCATCGCCGAGGTTGAATTTCCGGATGAAGCCATGGCCAACGCTTTCCTGCCGCTTGACTGGTTTGATCAAGATGTGACAAAGGATCCGGCTTACCACAATTCCGTGCTCAGCCGGAAGATCTTCTGATTTGTTGCGATCTTTCCTCCAAGACATTCACACAATGGAATGATACAGTTTTCAAATTTACATTTACCCAAATTATCAATTACCATGCAGCCTTGCCGTAGATTCTCTCTCAACCAGCTCGGCAGAGAAGATGATCTGCTGGTGTTCCTTGAGTCCGGCGATCACGTCGAACAGCAGTTGGATAGCTTCCTTGGCCATCTCCTCCACGGGCTGCTTGATCGTGGTCAGCTTCGGATTATAGTATTCTCCGATCTCCATCCCGTCATAACCCGCCACCGAGATGTCCTCCGGAATGCGCAGTCCCGCTTCCAGAACTGCCCGGCAAGCGCCGATGGCCAGAGAGTCCGCTGCCGCGTAGATCGCCGTCACTTCACGTTTTGACTGCAACAGCTTCTTCGTCGTCAGATAGCCGTTTTCCATGCTATAATGATCCACGTCCTCCTGCACATAACAGATCAAATCTTCCGGCACCTCCAGTCCTCTCTCCACATACGCGCTCCAATAACCTTCCATACGGCTGCGCCCGATGGTCTCATCCAAATTCTCCGTGATAAAAGCGATTCGCCTGTGGCCCAGATCCAGCAGATATTCCGTCATTTTCTTGCTCTCCAGACAGTCATCCACCGCGATATTGGAAAATTTCACCTCTCCGGCCTGCTCGAAAGCTTCAACACTGATGGCACAGAAAATATAAGGCACCTTCAGTTTTTCCAGTTTCTCCTGCGAGTGACGGAACATGCCGCCCAGGAATACGATACCCCGCAGCCGCTTCTCCTTCTCCAGCTCCAACGCTACATCCAGCTCATCCTCCTGCGCTTCCACATGCCGCAGCACCAGTGCATAGCGTTTGCGCTTCGCCTCATCCTCGATGATCTCTATCATCTTACTGAAAAAGGGGTTCGTGATGCCTTTTACCAGCATGGCTATACATTTGGCGTCCGTACGCTTTAGATTGCGTGCACTGTTATTGGGAATAAATCCGGTCCGCTCGATCACCTCCAGAATCTTCTTTCTAGTCTCCGGGTTAATATCCGGATGATTGTTCAGCGCCCGTGAAACCGTGCTGACCCCCACGCCGCATTCTTTTGCAATATCCTTGATCGTTATCTCTGCCATACGTCATCGCTTCCCCTTCTCTATACTTTATACCACGCCGCTCCGAAGCAAGTCCCTGCACTACTAAGGCTGCATAAATTCTATTGAGCGCAGAACAGAATCTGAAATTCGCCTGCGACCTCAGCGTAAAGCGCTTCGGATATAGAGGAAAAGGGCTGACAGTCCTGATACTTCCGCAACTGTCAGCCACTTCCTGCAGTCTATACTCTGCTGTATAATCTGGTCATATCGTAGATGCGCTCCGCCAGCTCCTGCGTAAACTCTCCCGGCAGCATCCTCCATTTCCAATTCGTCCCCAGCGTGGATGGCATATTGATCCTCGCCTCCGTACCCAGCCCCAGATAATCCTGCATCGGAATCACGCAGGTATCGGATACACTGGCCATTGCCGCGCGGATGAACGCCCACTGCGCATCCTTACTGCTGCGGATATGCAGATACTTCCTGGCAAACGCCTTATCCTTGCGGTTCAGCTGCGTATACCAGCCGATTGTCGTGTCATTGTCATGTGTCCCTGTGTATACGATACTGTTCTTATCGTAATTGTGCGGCAGATAATCGCTCTCTTCCCTGGAATCAAATGCGAACTGCAATATCTTCATACCCGGATAACCGGTCTTCTTCACGAGTTTGATGACCGTATCAGTCAAGAATCCCAAATCCTCTGCGATCACGGCCTTATTCCCCAGCTTCGCTTTCATCGTCTTGAAAATATCGTAGCCGGGACCAGCCTCCCAATGTCCAAATTCCGCCGTTGTATCGCCGTACGGAATCGAATAATATTCGTCAAAGCCACGGAAGTGATCGATCCTCACCACATCATACAACTTGTAGCAGTAGGCGATCCGCCTCATCCACCAGGCATACTCCGTCTCTTTATGATATTCCCAGCGGTACAGAGGATTCCCCCACAGCTGTCCCGTCGCCGAGAAAGCATCCGGAGGACAGCCAGCCACTGCCACAGGTGTCAGTGTATCGTCCAGCTGAAACAGTTCCGGGTTGGCCCAGGTGTCCGCACTGTCAAACGCCACATAAATCGGGATATCACCGATGATCTGTATCTTCTTCTCATTCGCGTATGCCTTCAGTGCAAACCACTGCTTCGCGAACAGGTACTGCTGAAACTTATAAAATTCCACTTCCTCCGCATATTCCTCGCGGTATGTCTTCATGGCCTCCGGCCTGCGGAGCTTGATATCCTCATCCCACTCGCTCCAACTCTTCCCCTCAAAGGAATTCTTCACCGCCATATATAGCGCGTAATCGTCAAGCCAGTAGCTGTTCTCTTCCACAAAGTCCCGGTAAGCCTTCTCCTGCTCCAGATGGCTGTTGAGAAATGCCGTCTTTAACACCTTAAATCTGGACAGGTAGATCTTCTCATAATCAATATATCTATCATTATCTCCAAAATTACATTTTACACAATCTTCTTCGGTCAGATATCCTTCCTCGATCAGAGTCTCCAGATCGATATAGTAGGGATTCCCTGCAAAAGTAGAGAAAGACTGATAAGGAGAATCTCCATACCCTGTCGGCCCCAACGGAAGGATCTGCCAGTAGGACTGTCCCGCCTTCTCCAGTAAATCTATAAACTCATAGGCCTGCTTAGAAAATGTGCCAATCCCGTATCCAGACGGAATACTCGATACAGGTAATAAAATTCCACTTTTTCTCATGACTGCAACAATCCTTTCACAATGATCTCGGTATCGTTTCCATTCTACACGTTTCCCCTCATTCCCGCAAGACAAAATTACAAATTTTCCTCCTATTCGATAAGCAGCCAAACCGGTTATACCCTCTTCCCAAATAGGCTTTGCCAAACATATAAATGAGGATATGAATTTGGCAGAATGCCTCCTGACATTCTGCCAACAATGGGCCTTGATCAACCCTTAACGGCGCCTGCCACAATACCTTCGATGATATATTTCTGACACATAAAATAGAAGATAACGATCGGGATCAGCGCGATCACGATGGTCGCCATCAGGTGGCCGTAGTCAATAGAACCATAACCGCTTCGCAGGTACTGGATCGCAACCGGGATAGTCCTGTACTTCGTTCCGATGATCAGGTACGGAAGCAGGAAGTCGTTCCAGATCCACATCGCATTCAGGATAGCGATCGTGATGGAGATCGGTTTCAGAACCGGGAATACCACTTTGACAAACATAGTCAGCGGATTGCAGCCGTCGATCAGCCCGGCCTCTTCCAACTCGATCGGAATACCCTTCACGAAACCGGTAAACATGAACACAGCCATACTGGAACCAAATCCCAGATACAATACGTTAATGCCCACGAAATTGTCCAGGTGCGTCATGTTCGCCACCTTGGTCATCGTATACATGACCATCTGGAACGGCACTACCATACTTGCAATAAACATAAAGTATATAAAGGATGTAAGCTTATTCTTCACTCTGGTTATATACCATGCTGTCATAGAACAGAAAACAATGATCATGATAACGGAAACCACTGTGATAAACAGGGAATATCCGATACTGTCCATGAAATGGATCTTCGTCAATCCTTCGATATAGTTCTTCAGACCTCGGAAGCTTTCGCTGTTGGGCAGCGCAAAGGGCGATGTTGAAATATACAGCTTATTCTTCAATGAGTTCATGATCACCAGTGCGATCGGAATGATGAATATCACTGACAAAATCGTAAGGATAACATAAACGAGTATATTTGCTGCTTTTCTCTTTTCCTGCATCTTACTCCACCTCCTTGGACTGTGTGATCCGAAGTTGTATCAATGAGATAACAAGTACCAGAACCGTAAATACTACCGCTTTAGCCTGGCCTACGCCGGCAAACCCTGTACGGTTGTAATAAGTATTGAAGATATCCATCGCAAGCATCGCCGTCTGGTTTGCAGGTGCACCGCCTGTCAGAGCCAGGTTCTGGTCGTACATCTTGAAGCAGTCTGTCAAAGCCAGGAACGTACATGTAGTGATGGATGTCATAACAAGCGGGATGATGATCTTCTTTAAAGTCTGCATATAATTTGCGCCGTCGATCTTCGCCGCCTCCAGAATATCGCCCGAAATGGACTGAATCCCTGCGATATAGATGATCATCAGATAACCGATCTTCTGCCAGTTATACAGAATAATGATACCCCAGTAACCAAAAGTTGAATTGAAGGTCAGGTCCACGCCTGCCACGCGGATCAAAATACCATTTAACAAAAGCTGCCAGATATAACCTAAGATGATACCACCGATCAAGTTCGGCATGAAGAAGATCGTACGGTATACGTTAGTACCTTTAAGCCCCTTCGTCAAAAGCAGTGCCAATGCAAATGCCAGCACATTCGTGGAAACAACGCCCACAATAGCTACCTTGACGGTAAACCACAATGCCGAAAGAAATCCGGCACTGTCACGGAACACATACAGATAGTTGGATAACCCCACCCATTTTGCAGAACCGATCGTCTTGAAATTACAGAAAGACAGATACAGTCCCATAAAAAAAGGAATCACAAATGCAATGATAAATGCCAACAATGTTGGAAGTACAAAAATCGGAAAATACTTTTTATAGTTTTTTTGCATGGTTCTCTCCTTTCCCCATATACTTCACACATCTTACTAATCCTTCCAGACACCCATATCCTACATTATAATACCACCATGAGTAGAATTGGGTGTTTAGTAAATTTTGCACACAAAATCGGAGATTTTGGCGCGTTCACGGAGTCCGCAGTATAATGCGTACTCCTGATTGACAGGTTGCTTCTACAGTAAGTCTTTCATATCCATGCCCAAATCCTCTCCGATACAGAATTCTGGAACAAAAGTGCGCGATGCTACGCTCGTCTGCAAGATCTGCTTCGCAGCCTCGTAATGTCGTAAGCGTTTCCGATAGAATCAAAAAATGGGCACAGACCATATAAAAAGAGCGCCTTATTCAAATGGCTGCTATATTCTGGCGTACCATAAAACAAGGCGCTCGCTTACCCCGCAGCCTGCCTTTAAGCAGGCTGCGTACGGGTATCCCTCGATGCTAGTTGCCGTTAGCCGTGTTGGTGATGTCTCTCTCAACAGCCCACTCGGAAACAGCGTCTGCAACAACATCTTCCCATGTCTTCTGACCCTGAGCGTACATAAGCAGGCTTGCACCGAAACTGTCTTTCCATGTCTGGTCAGGAATCAGGTTACAGGTCGTGCTGTATGCAGTCTTACCTGCTGCGGAGATTGCAGCCTCGCTGCCGAACAGCGGATTGGTGTACTCTGCGCCTTCCATGCAGGAGAAAGGTGTTACAAGCTGCAGCTTCTGTGCTACCAGGTTCTTACCTGTCTCAGAAGAGAACAACCATGTCAGGAAGTCGATCGCTGCCAGCTGATCTTCCTCCGGAAGCTGAGAGTTGATGCAGAAGGACTGGGAACCGCCTACGCAAAGACCCATGTTCTCCTCACCAGCTACACCGGATGTGATCGGAATGAAGCGAACCTTGTCATCCTGTACAACCTTACCTTCTGTATTCAAGATCGTATTCCATGCCCAGTCACCGTTCTGGATCATAGCACACTGTCCAAGTGCAAACTCAGCCATAGAATCGTCAACTGTTCTCGCACCAACAAGACTCGGCTCGATCACGGAGTTGTTCAGGTACAAGTCAAGAATGTTCTTGAAGTTCTCTGCATTTGCAAAAGTGAACTCCGGAACTGCGCCGTTGATATCAACGTCTGCGCCCCACTCCCAGTAAAGCGGAATATTCATCAGATGTGTCTGGTATCTCCAGTCATCACCCTGCTTCAAAGAAGTAGAACCGAATACACCCTGAATGCCCAGCTCGTCTTTCAATGCTGTCATATCTTCTACAACTGCCTTCAGTGCATCGAAGGTGTACAGTTCATCCAGAGAAGTATACTCTGTGGATTTATTCGGGGATGCAAAGTATGCATCTGTGATCTCGCTGTTAACGATGATGCCCCAGCCTTCCAACACGTAGCACAGTGCCAGAACCTTGCCGTCTTCCTGCATCGTGTACTTCTGATCTGTTACGTAAGAATAAAGCTCTGTATCAGACCAGTCACGGCAGTACTCTTTCCAGTTACCAAGCGCCGTTACGTTCTCTACTACGAAGATGCCAGGCGCCTCAGAGCTGTCCATTCTTGCTGTCAACGTTGATTCATACTGTCCGGAAGCCGCTGTCTCGATCTGAACGTCGATTCCAGTCTCAGCAGTGTAAGCCGCCGCTACTTCCTGCATCGCATCCGAAATCTCGGGCTTGAAGTTCAGCATACGTACTGTTCCGCTGTAATCACTGGATGCTGCCGCAGAATCTCCTGCTGCATCCGCAGCCGGTGTCTCTGTACCTGCATCTGAGCCGGAATCTGCAGCCGGCGCATCAGAACCGCCGCATCCTGCAAGCAAGGACGAAACCATAGCTGCACACAATAATGCGCTTACCAGTTTCTTTTTCATATTGTTTCCCTCTCTTTCATGAGTGTTTATTAGGTTCGGTAACGTTATCGGTATCGATGTCGGTAACGATATCGGCATCGTTCTCGGTAACGTTTCCGTTTCATGTGTTAAGTATATAACCTTGCCGAAAATTTTGCAAGAGGTGACTCGAAACTTTGCCGTTTTTCACAGATTGTGGGTCAGGGAATTGTGCAGATTATACAAATAAGTCCCCGAGTTCTCTGTTGAGGTTATCAACGGAGAGCCGGGGCACTATCAGTTTGCCAATTCTTTTATCTTATATCGCGAAATGACATCCTAATTCCGCTCTCTCGTAAGTAATCCAAATATTCATACACTGCATCGTCGTTGTAATTTCCTTCTTTATGCCGCATCCTACAAATTGCACACAGAAGTAATGCATATTCATTCTCAAGGGAAGTATCAAATACGCCCAGATCATCTGTATTGACAGATACCTGAATATGTGGTTGCGTTGATTCCTCATTTAAATGGTAATCATTAAATGCCAAAATCGGATGCCTGTCATAAAAACCAAAGGTTCCTATTAAAACATTTGACGTGGGATTACATTCTATGGCTATCCCCTTTTCTGCAACGATTTGCCGCAATTTCGATTGAAATTTCTGAACCAGGTCTATATACCATTCTTCAACTTTAAAGCATACAGGCTTTAAGCCCTCTTTTTTAACTTCATCATCAAAATGATACGAATAATATAATCCAGATATCAGCTTATGTTCCCTGTATGATTTATCAAAATTAGCTATTTTCATACAAGAATTATATTGTTCTTCAGCCAGATTGTGTATTTCTTTATAACTTCCCGATCTATACAGATCAGGGTGTTCTCCCCGCAGTTTCCAACTTGCGTAATACATGTCTAAAATCTCTGTCGGCTGCCGCTCTTCAACACTGTCCGCAAAATAAGAATTATCAGTTCTGTAGATCTTCAACAACAGATTCCTGGCTTTTTCCTGCGTTTTGGCTCTGTGGTTTGCATCGATCAGTATATTTAATTCCAGTGACCTGTAAAGAATCCAAATAAGATTATCCAGATAATCCTGTGCCGGTATATAAATTTCTCGCTTTTTCTTTTCATAATACCCTTCGGGACTGATTCCCAATGCCAAGGCATGTCCCAGTCTGTCTTCATTCTGCAATTGCAGAAAGCTTATCGCTTCATCGATTGCCCGCAGTCCGTCCATAATATCCAAAAAGTCTTCGCCAACATGGTATGTTATCCCTATCTTCTCACGTTTATTTTTTACGGCACTATTCCAACAGTATTCACCCTGCATCCCTCCATACTGCCGCACATATCGAAACTCCGTCGCAAACACCTCCGGTCGGCATCCTATCTCCAATGAACAGGCATCGATTCCCCAGATGCATTCTTCCGCTCTGTCATAGGTCTGCAGATACTTTACTAAGGCCTTCGCTCTCTTCTTCACCATCGCTCTGGTCTGCCAATTTCTTGGATGCATTAAGCCATGTTCTTTGAATTCCTCCCGGGAAAATTTCTTCTTAGGAAAATGAATCACATAATACGGCATTTCCTTATTCTCTACCAGTGCCAAACGGATTCTGAAGTTCAGTCGGTTAATTTCCTGCTTTAATTGGCTGGTTGTATCCTTCGGCATAATCCTTGCCTCCAAAGAAACAAGATGGCCTTCCTCCATTGCCGATCCAATCGACAAACGCTGCGCTTCTATCCAATACGCTTCTTCTACACCAAAAAACTGATTCTTCCTGTTCTGATACCACGCAAAATTCGTGAATCCCGTCCTCCTGTTTACCTGCACTAGCTCACTTCTGAATTGACTTTTAATAAGAATATATAAATATAACAGCGTAGCCTCCTGTACGGTAAAATCTTCCTCAAGCAACCTGCGAAAGCAATGATAAAGAAAACTTCTCTCTCCGGCAAGCAACCGGTTAGCCGATTCTCCATCTACATAATAGAAACTGTTGCTGACTGCATAATCAAGATACACTTTTCTGCCTGTTCCCTGTTCAAAATAGGTTCCATAGATTCTTCTCAAAGATTCCGTCTGCTGCTTAATCTTCGACACTGAAGGCATTCTGTCAAACTTTCTAAATGCTTTCCACATTTCACCGGCATCAACTATATCCGCACACCGTGCAAACAGCAAAGCCCGTATCATAGCGGCATATTTCACTCTGTCTTCCCAATTCATCTGGTTATCTATATTTCCCCTGGTAACATTGGGATTCAGATTCTCTTTCAAATACTCGCGTTTATGAAAATACTCCCGCAGATATTCCGGATGATTCATAAGAGCCGCCCAGGATATTGCAAAAGATTGTGTGGAACCATGTAGATGAAAATGATTCTCCGCCAGCCCTTTGGCAAAAATCTCTTCCAGTCGTCTGTCATCTGTTCTTATGATAGGGGGCCAGGAAAAACTTCTCTTCTGGGCGGCATATACATCTACGTCCTTTTTGGCCAACCATATTGTAGTCAAGAGATCCTGACCCAAACGCTTCGTAATAGAATTCCATCCGAGCAGCATCCGCAGCCTGCAGGCAGGTTCCCCCTGTTTCATGACCAATACTTTATCCGCATAATCATATAAGGTATGAAAGATCATCGCTGAGGATTCTTGATTCATGGAATTACTCAGAAATTGAAATCGTAATTCCACTTCATCCGGTGAATACTCCTGCAAATTTAACAGCGAATAATGTTCATATGTATTCTTATCATAATTTTCCACATCAGCTTTTAGCCGGCATTCTTTAAAAATCCGCCCATAAGTTCTGATATTATCAAGCACAATTTCCGGCGCAGTCCTACGGAATAAAATATCCAGATTCTCTCTCTCCTGATGCATATGCCAAATTCCTTTGCTATAGCTATACAGATACTTTTTGAATTTTTGCTTTCTCCGATTCCAAACTGCCGCTAAAGGCTTCTAATTCTTGTCTCAACAAGTCAATGCTTTCATTCTCTTCTACTAAAATCGACAATTTATAGCATTCCAGCTCAATTTTTCGTTCTATACCGACTAATGCCCTTAATTCAGGAATCCTTTGGACAAACTGACTACTGCCCTTCTGTTCGTCTAATGGCATAACGATCTCGCTGTTGACCGAGGAAGATTTAGCATCTCCTATCATCTGTTTTGCGGCTACTTCCATCTCATCATATTTGCTCAGCTTAATAATTCCTGTCATCCTGTCAATCATCATATCCAGTATGTGCAGCAAATGCTCCTTATAGACCTTAACGTACTTTTTCCTATTCTCTTCATTACAAAGAAAAATAATATTTCCCAAAACAGCATTTTCAAAATATTCTCCGAAACATACCTGCGACAGAATACTCTCTTCTCCCAAATATCGGCACGCATTTTCCCAAGAATCTATAAGCGTATAATAGCTTCTCCATATCCGGTCCAGTCTTCTTTCCCCACTGCGATCCCACTCCTTCATCTTCTCTTCGACTCTTATTCTCACCCAACTTTGTACGTCATAGTTGACAAGTAAATTCTTCGCACTGATCAGATAACTCATGTCAATATGATCGTTCAGGCGGTTCCCGTCTTCAATATAGTCACTCACAGATGCCGAATCCTGTTCGGCAAGTCTTTCATCCGGCTGACTACGCCATATATCACTGTACAGCATCGTCAGGATTGGGTGAAACAAATTGAACTGCACCTTCGTTCCTGCCGCTCTGCCCTCCACATTCCTGATCACCCTCTCTTCATCAACAAAGGAGGAATCCCCGTCAGCTATACAGAAGGCTTTCAGCCAGGCTCGATTCAACGCATTCGTCAATTCTCCCTCAGCGTATTGTCTCAGGTTCTCAGCCGAAAAATCGAACTGTAAAATGTTATAGCTTCCATCTTCCACCACCATTTTTACATCGAATGGTTTTCCTAAAAATCCGGCCAAACTTCCAGCCTTCTCCGCATCTCCAATCGATTGAACGAACCACTCATTTAGTACAATCGTATAATAGAAAATTACCGCATCCTGCAATAGCGGATTTGACGCCAGTCCTGTTTCTACGCATTCTTTCATAACTACACTATAGCTGTATGGTGAATCAACCGATAGTTCTTTCCCGTCATGGGATTTGATATATTGATTGATGCTCTGATACACAAGATCCATTTTTCTATTACAACGGTCTATTTCTTCTATCATAATCTGCTGACTGCAATTCAGATGTGTCCCACACCAATAATTCAGAAAATATCGTTTCAGAATATCCAAATTCCTCTTCCATTTCTCTACCTCAGCTATGTCCCCTGCACCAGCCCAAACCTTCAGTGCTCTCTTTTGGTCAATCTGCTCCATATCATCCAGCAGCTTCACGAAATGTGTCAGCTCTCTTAATGTATGCGGCAGCACGGAGCACATCTCCCCAGGACGCTCCAACAGAACAATACCGGTTTTCATATATAAGAATTTCATCAACTGCTGCTGTATGTTCCGGCATCTGCAGTCCACATCAATCTCAGTCTTGAACACATCCGCCTTTCCAATCTTTGAAAACGCATTATTTCTGTAGTACAAAACGGTGAAATGATTCACATTCGCGTTGATCAGGGCATCAATGGACGTAAGCATTACTCGGTGCCCCGCAGGCAACATTTTCTCAAGATATCTAAATGCCATACGGCTGCATTCTTCCACAAATCCCCTTTGTTCCTGCAGCCGTATGATGCACTCATATTGCTTCATATACCGCTGCGAGATTGCAACCTCCAACTGCTTATAATTCGTCGCCATCATAACAATGATATTCGGAATCGAGAAATAATTCCTGATATCATCACAGATTTTAAAAATATCTCCCATAGACAAATCTGCATCATCAACCTGTACTACAAGATAAGCCGGTCTTCTTTCTTCCTTTTCACAAAAAACCACATCCAAAAAATACTCTACTAAATTGTACAGATTTTTCTTCAGTTCTGCGCTGTTCCCAAGCTGTGCCAACGTTTCCAGGTCATAGGCTTCAATATTCTTTTCCTTCTGCAGATAATCTATATTCTCATAACATCTTTCAAATGCCTTTAATATATTATCCTTTTCTTTACGGAATTTTATCTCATCCTTGAAGGGAAGTTTATTCTCTTCCGTCATCTTGGAAAACTCCAGAAACAACCTTGAAACCAGTACCCTGATAATAGATTCCCCGCTGTCCAAAGCAGAAGGATCGATCGGATCTAATACCTTAAAGTATGATCTGCCAATTACATTACCTGTCCCAAAAAAGTTATCCTTCGCAATATCATTATTTTGCAGATAAGCCGCATAAGACTGCATCGCACTGGTCTTACCCTGTCCACGGTCTGCGCAGAACGCCACAATATTATTTCCCATTCCATGATATTTGGCCTTGTATCCGCCTTGCACTCTGCTGTCTTCCGCATAAAATCTCATCTGCTCAATAATATCACATACAATAGCATCCGTCCTCTTATAGACTTCTTCAAAGAAAATACCAGCATGAAATTCTTTCTCTGTCTTCGCTCTGTATACATCCTCTGCATAAATCTCTACTTCCCTCTGCATGCCAACTTCTCCTTTTTCACGCTAACCGCCATGATTCAACATCGCGGAATCTCAAAATCCGAAGACAAGCAAGCTTGTCTAGGAGAATGGAGTGATTAGAAATACTTCTCACACTAATCATATCGCTTATATTCCATATAATCCGACAAATGCTTTATCTGCAGATCCAAAAATTTAGACATTTTCTTATAATGGGACGCGTCTTGCATATCCGGCAAATTATACTCTAATTTATAAAGATAACTCATACTCCAACTATTCCAATCCTGAATCCGCTGTCCCATATAATAAATTCTCTTAACAAAATTCTCTATCTCTCTTAATTTCCTTTCGTCAAGACCACTTTGGGCACGCAATCCATATTTCTCAAGCTCTTCATAAAATTCTTCCGGATTCTCCCCACAATCGTCCTCAATCTTAGCCAGCATCGGTATCCACTCATAAAATCTCAGCGGTTCGCTCACCAAAGACTGCTCACCCGTCTTGGCAAACTGAGCCAAACCCACTACATTTATTTCATTTGGCGCATAAGAAGACAGACATACCACTCCTGCATCCATCATCTGCAAAAAATATGCAATGCAATACTTAGCCTCCAATTCCCTATAGCCATCATTAAGTTCCCAAAACAAGAATCCACAGCCCCGGGCTTTACGAGCCGTGCGCTCTCGCTCATAGGCATATGGCTTCCTAGATATCACATGGGCCTCCCTCTCCTCCTCACTTCCCCTGACGTAGAAATATCTCTCCACTTTTCTCCTGATCATTATCTCATTCTTCCGTGAGAGTTTCTCCATTCTGCCTGGAACAATATTGATCATCTTGCGTCCCAGTATGATAACGTGCTCTAAAATTTCTTCAATTTCTCCCGGCACAAACAGCTGCTCCGATAAAATCCGCTTCAGCCACTCTTTCGCATCCTCAAAGCCATACCGGTCATAATTTCTTGCTAATTTTGTAAGTTCTTCTTCTACGAGATTTTCCTGAATTACAATGTTGTATTTCCGATTAAAATCCTGCAGCAAAGCATGACTGAATAGCAGAGTGACTATTTCATTAAAAGTACGCTTGCCCGGTATCCGTTCCAGATCATGCAGCCGTGTAATATACTCCTCTGGTATATTCCTATCTCGCATTCTGTCTTGTATGATCAAAAGCAGCATTTGTGTTTCTTCCGTCCCCAGGTTTGGTACGAAAACAAACGGAAGGACACTACATTTCCCATCCAGATTCTTTATGATTCTTAAGGTAAAAACCGCTTTCTTCTCCTTATCGTCACCGATAAATTCTATCTTCGTGCATTGGCTTACATTCTGATAACTCGTATTAATGAACGAAGTTAAATCCAGCGTTTCGGTATTCTCTTCCGATATTCTCTCGGAATAAATATAGCTTGCGTTTGCAATGCCGGACCAGCATATGAGCAACGATATATCGTTTGAAAACTTGTGCAGAAATTTCGCATTTACTATACCCTCATAACTTAGGTTAAATTCATATTTCCCGTCCAAGAGAAGCGGCTCATCCGCCCTGACATACACATGAATCCTCAGCGCCTCAAACAACGCTTCTTTAACATCCGCTTCATTATATTCAGAGAGTAATGATACAAGTCTCTTTTCAATCGTTTTGATGAAGTGATTAATATTTCTTCCATGTATGCATACATCGTCGCATAATAAAGTCGTGGGAAATCGATGCTTCTTTCGGTATATTGCCGCCAGTTCATCGCAATGCAGGATCATGGAAGCATCTGTCAGATAATGGTTCGTCTCGTTTGCGGCCATCTTCTTTCCTGTTATTTTCTCCATGAGCAATGCCAATATATAACTGCGGCGCACAATAAAAACAACATACTCCCATTTTGTCTCTAATGCGTCCTTATACCATTTCTGCAATCCCGTCATTACATCTTCTCCAACTATAGAAAATGCTATTTCTTTCAAATCACTCCGATTCATCTGCTATTCTCACTTTGTTCGACTTATCTGCGCCCATATCCTCCGGCCAGAACTCCTTGTTACATCTTATTCACCATTGCCAATCTAGTTTCTATGGATATTTCCCACTTTTCTGTATTTCTATGCAGTTTTATGACATGCATATCCACTTTGCTGCCGAATATTCAGATATCGTGTGGTATACGCACCACTTACAACATCATTATCTACAGTATACATGGTCCTATTAAAAAGCACAATCCATAAGGACACTGCGAGACTCACCCAATGCATAAAAATGCACATACAAAACTTTGTGCTGTTTCATCACTATAATATCGCTATGCTACAATATCTTGATATTTTTTCCCATTTATCACTATTACGTCTTTATTTTTTCTACGATGCATTCTTCTCGCTTTCGGCAAACAAACGCAATGTTCTATACGCAACTGTATAATTCAAAAAGCCCGCTACAAGCAACGAGGTCTCAAACTTGCAACGCTGCAGAGCAGCGGGATATTTGACCCCGCAGCAGATGCTTTTATGAATGATGAGGACTGAGCTGTTACTATTTTGAACAAAATCACGAATCACTTTATTGACTTTCCACGCCGAACAGCATATAATGAAATATAATTCATTTGAAAAATTTGCACATTTTGGGGAAGGGTGGGTGACGAATTGAATAATCAACTTCTTGTAAATAATATAAAGAAACTATGCAAAGACAGAAATGTATCAATCTCTACATTGGAAAAAGATTTATTCATGTCGCCTGGGCTAATCTCCCGCTGGGCGAAAACGACGCCAGCCCTAGACCGGGTAGTGGAAATCGCCAATTATTTTCATGTATCCGTTGACTCTTTAGTCGATACCATGAAGGAATCAACATACAGCAATCCAAAACTAAAGCAGCTGTTATATATGCTATATAGTAAAAGCGACAGCGAAGACCTTATGTGGTCCGTCTTCGACCGCTGCCATGCAGACAGTAACAAGAATACAAAGTTTTTACTGTCTCTGGCAAACCGTCACAATATCGATTGCTTTTACTGCAAGTTTTTAGAGGGAATCTTTATCGTCACAATCCAATACAGCAACATCGAAGACAACAAGATTTCACTATACGCAGTGGCTGATCCAAATGCAACTCCCGAATTATTATGTGATAAAGGTGAACCGCTCTTCAAATTGTGCAGCTTCTTATTGAAGCGTTATTCAAGAGAACTAAATACAATAAAGACCAATAACTTTATTGACAGATTTCTTAACCAAGGCGATGATGAAAGTTCCTACAATGATTTTAATATATTTCAATTCACCACTGCTGCTAATGAGTAACAACTCTAAACTACAGTTAAATTATAACAAAATATAATACATCAAATCTGACAAAAAAAATGCGTGACACATTTTTCTTTCAACTGCAATGGTCGAGTTTGAATAAGATTTCAAATTCGGCCATTGCAGTTTCTATCCTATGCATCAACTTCAAATCCGTACAAAACCTCTATATTTATTGTTTATTCTTCTGCAGAATATCAAACCATACACTCTGTAATAGCTTCCTCTCACCCTCTCACCCTGACCACATCCTCTTTCTTCGCCAGCAGTTTGCATATATCATCATCCAATCTCCTGTCGCGAATATAATCTGTTTTTGTCCTACAGTATCTGCCACCTTAAAAGACACAAACAAATTCAGGTTTCTTCCTTCCCCTAATCCTGTTTTCTCAAAACTTTAACTCTCTCTTTGGAAATTGTTTTTTTCTTTTAAACCTTATCCAATAAAAATACTGTTTGTATATCAAGCTCTCCGTTAAAATACAATAGCTGTGTATAATTACTTCCGGCTTGCAAGTGAATTCACTTTTATTTTACAATCTGACACCACTTATAAAATTACTTTTAAACAGATATAACTGCTTGATCATCTTAACGCGTTCATCCTGTATGTCGCGTTCTCTTCTATTCTGCCAATATTTCTTCACAGCCACTTCATTTATGATTTCACAATACAGATCTAATATTTTCTGCATAGACTCATCACACCTTCGATACAAAGAATCCGAAAAAATTTTCAGTAGTAACGCTCTTGTGGATAACGCTTTAAACTTCTCCTTGATACAATTATAAGCATTCTCAAGCTCCCTCACCAATACATCCTTATCGTCAACTTTCTTACAATGTTCTAATATCATTTCCGATTCGTTTATAAAAACAGTCAATTGCTTGACAAAGTCTTCCAGAACCACTGTATTATACCAGTTCAAATCCTGTTCTTCTATCGTCTTAATCCTATCGTTCTTTCTTATGTTCTTTTGTTCTTTGATTGTTATATAAATGCTAAAGGCCGCCAAGCCGGCCGCAACAGCATTTGACAGATTCCCTAAGATAGTCCAGCCGTTCATCCTTCCACCTTAATGTTCTCAATAACGTAATTAATATCATCCTGTACATCTTTGAACAAACTCTCACTTAAGCTCTCGCCGTTCACATAGCAAAAACAATATTTATCCAAAAAATTTCTGCCAAACTTCTTGATACTGCCCTCAAACATACCGCCAAAAAAGGAAGGATTAATTCCCCAGGTATCTCTTGGCACTATAATTCGTACACATACAGCTTCCTCATCAATGCCGTTTAAATTAAGTTCCTCTCGTGCCTTTATGCCATTATCTCTTCCGGTAAAGATCTTAGCGCCATTTGAACGATATTTCGAAATCTTAATATCTATAATATGGTTCATATTTTCACCTTCTCTTCTTGCTGGTAATATATCGATTATCAAGATAAAACTTTAATGATATAACTGTTCCAGGAAAATATTCAGACATCTTAATAACATTGTTTCTATCCGGAGGCGCATATATATCGTTCTCTTTATTAAAAGCAATGATTCTTTTATCTCCGGTGCCAAAAGCAGCATCTCTCTCAAATCTGACACGCTTCATCTTATAAGTATCAGTAAATTTAATCTGTGTCTTTCCGGAAATGATCGTCATCTGAGGCTTTAAACCGCGTTCACACTTACCAATGTCATTAAACATCTCAATCATGCTTACCGTTCCTGAACCTCTTCCTTCATATCCTTCAATATTGCTATCTCTTAATCTACTGATACCTTCCTGAAGTGCAAACACAGTAAGAACCATTTCTTCATCCCAATCAGGATGCATATTTCCGGCTTGCCGCTTTAATATGTGCCGTACTTTGTTTTTTGTCTCCTTACTTACATCATCTTTCAGCCCTTCGTATATCGTTTCACCCAGATTTAAAAACAACATCTGCATTTCGCCAAACGAATTATCATCTTTAATCTGATAATGCCCTTGTGTATACCATGTAGCGCTCTCCCCGCCATGAATCTCACAATTGCTTATGACCTCTCCTAAAATCCTACTCAACAAACGCAGTCCTTCTTCATTTAATTCCAGATTCTGTGTTTTCAAACACTTATTAAAATATAAAACTAATTTTGTTGATACTTCATCCGCCTTATTTGCCCTTATATCATGCCGCCCTCTTATTGTTTCAAAACGTTGAACATGCTCCTCATCAAAGCGTGACAAACTTTCCGCCTTTAAATGGTACGGCAACCCACTTGCCAATAAAATGTCTCTAACAGATTTGTTATGAGGCAAATGTCCTTCAATATCAAGGCATTCTCCTTGCTCTTCACGATATTTTCCCGCCGCCAACACAATAATATCCATTATAGTGCTGGCAGACAATCCAAGCTCAAGACAAGCAGTATGATCAAAAATAATCTTTCGAGTTCTCTCACATCGCAATACCGTGTATGTTTCCCTTAATAATTTAATAACCTGTTCTGCATTTTCCGATATAGAAAAAATCTCAGGTATACTAATTCTTTCTTGCTGCTTAAGTAGCCGATAGCGTACAGCAAACTTCTTTCGATCCAGCAAATTGATGACACTAATATAATCACTTCCAAGAAAATCATTCTCCTGACAGTTGCTCTTTCTTTTTCCATTATGACTTTCTTTGATACGCCTTTGTCGATTCCTAAATATTTTTTCTGATTCCTTAATCGATATAAAAAAGTTTTTTGTTTTCCTTTCTTCTTCCGCATCTGCCGCTCCCCTACAACACATGAAGTGTATTGATTATATCATATTTCATTTATAGACGAAAGAGAAAACCTGATACAAAGATGACGGCCATCATCTCTCAGACACTCTTTATATATGAGGTCATACTTTAGCTTCTGAACTTTCTTCGGTGCATATGGTCTGCAAGGTATCACGTTACGAGCAATCAAATAGACTTAGTCCAAATCTACAAATCTATGCAGTCATGTAGCCTTATAGAGACCACCTCGGAAACCAAAATCCTTTTAATAAGATCCAAACAAAATTTCATAGTACATCAAAACCCTGCTGATAACATAATATAATTTCTATAATGGCAAATCAAAAAGCGCCGCCTTGACCAATTCCACAAATACTCCACTTACTACTCCAGAAAAAACATCTGACAGAAAACTTCCAGCGTATTTATGAAACGTTTCAATCAAACCATCTTCGTCCTCCTCCAATGCGCACCCCAGCGCTTCTTCAGAAGCTGCATACTCTTCAGATGACTCTGGTAAGCTTTCACAGGCTCGTCTTAACTCATCTTGAATAAGCTTCCAGTTGTTGATTACAAACGAGTTTCCTTCTATCAACGCATTAAATACTTCTTTCTTATTTCTAATATTTATTGGAGATCTGTTAAATTTACAATTATCAAAATCAATCATTATATTTTGTTGAATCATTTTATCATTAAAACAAAATTTAATAACCTTCATAACTTGTTTTAAGAAGTTTTTGTCTGCACAATAAATATAATACACGTCTCCAGAATTTAAATGTATACACAAGTAACTGTCTTCATTATTTATATTCACCAAGATGTACCATATTACATATATGATTCCAGCTGTGAACAATAAAAATCCTACATATCTGATTTCTCCTTTATACAAAAGAATCAATGGAACCCCCATCGCACACATAGTAATAAACCACCACTGAACTTTCGGTTTGGGAACCGGCTCAACATTAACACTGGAAATGTTACTTATTTGCACTAAAGCGCGGTTGAACGATATTGTGTTTTTTTCAATTTTTAATTTGCGCGTTTTGATACTTTTCTTTTTATCCATATATTCTTCTCTCTACTACACTTTCATATACATCTCTTCACTTCTGTACTCATACCGGCATGATACTATTGAATATTTCGCTCCAAGGGAGCAAGTAATATTCCGTTGAAATCCATCAGTTAGCTAAAAAACTCCAGTTTATGACTAGTATTCAGCACAAATCATCATTCACAATACATTACTTGCTTTGCGGAAAGCGTATCACAGCTTATTAATGAAAATAGTGAACTATATTTTCGTAACAAGGTGCATAGGCAAAATCAACTGCATATAATAGCGGAGTGATAGCTTCTCCTGCGGTGTCAACTCTTGTGATGGAATACTGTCTATTTTCACTGGCCTTTGAGTATCAATTTCCTCTTCAAAGAATTTCTCACAATACCGGATCGCCTGGTCATACTCTGCATTATTAAATGCATTGGTTGCCGCAAAAACATATTCTACTTCCAGCATTTCACCTGAATCATACTCTTCTTCATTCACATCCTCAATCTCACCCAAGCGATTTCTTAGCAGTGACCTGGATAATAGTAACAGATTTCTTTCCTTTGCTTTCAGAATAGTTTGCTCCAACTTCTCATCAACACAATGTAAAAGTTCTTCCACATCATCCGTATTCTGAGAGAGTCCGTCCTTGCTGTCAAAATACCAAACCGCTTTTATCGCTGCCTTTTCTACACTAAATTCCGTTACATCCTCGGTTCCAACGTCATCAATATATCCCCATAACTCATCAAATCTGTCAGTGGCAAACAAGTAACGGATCAAGTAAAGTTCCTCTTCAGGTTTTAAGCCGACACGCTGTTCCAACTGATATATTTCATACAGATACGATGTTTCATTCAAGTTAAGCATATCGGCACAGATACAGCACAATATCTTTACCATTGCGCTCTTCCCCTGATAATGTGCATCCGCTTTAGTGAGTTGCTCATATGCTTTCATAATATCCCGGTTTTCAGCAACAGCACATGCTCCATATAAAATATACATTGACAGATCATCCGTATATTCTAAAACCTTATCCGCATCATACATGATCTGAATCGGCTGCTCACGATCGCTCCACCTGTAAATATATTGTATATATTGCTCGACATATCCCTTCCCATAATATATGTCCTCATTGCCCTCCTCATAAATAAATTCCAAAGCATCCTTCATATATTTCCTAACTTGATCTTTATCGTCCAATACATCATATACTAATGCTATATTCCAACATAATGGAGGGCTTTTCTCTATTTCTTCCTGCTTTTTGTAATACTCAAGCGCGTTATCCAAACACTCCCCTACTGTAACATCCGGCTCATTCCCAAGTATTTCAGGGTAACAATAAAGGTCGAACCACATCGAGCCAATGCTAAAATAATCATCCCCATGATTTCCCTCTTTGAATAATTCGTATGCACTTAATAAATAATCTTCCATTTTCTTTCCCGGCGCATATGTTCCATCCGCGATCGCATCCATATATCCTGTAAAATTTCTCGGTTCTTCATAAATTTCCGGCTTCCAATCATAAGAATCGTATATCTCTGTTTCTACGGTCTCCAAATTCGTTATCAGCTCTGATCCACATCCGATCGCGCGCAGCGTACTTTCAGACAGTGCAAATGGATATACCTTTAGCCGTCTGTTAATGATCGCAGAAATCGACTCTACCGGAGGCGTATAATGCGGTCTCTGAATAATCTCTACAGTATCCCACAAAAAAACAAAGCAATGTTTTTGCCCATCTCTTATTTCTGTTCACCCCTTTTAGCGCTAAGCCTGCAATGACCGTGGCGACAAGTGGAACCACAAATTTTGTATTATAAGACTCGTAGATACGCATTAATAAAATATCAAAACTCTCTTTCTGTGGTACAAAGTGAAAAAAAGCCCACAGCAATAACAGAGTAATACAAATATTAAGAAAAAAGAAGAGAATGCTTACTCCGAGAAATAAAAGCAATTCCTTTAGATACGGTTTCTCTTTTTTCTGCTCTACTACAATTCCTCTCGGTCTCCTTACCTTATCATTCTTATCTATCTTATCACCTTTAAAAAGCATCTCTGTAAATAAGGCCGACAAGATCGCATCTGCGATCAACAACACATACCCCAGAGTTTCTGTATATTGTATACCCGACAAGAAATCTTGTAATTCTATGATCCATGGTGATGCTATATTTATAATCCGTTCCATATGCATGCTCACTTTCTATCTTTAGAATTTGATAGTCAATTTATATCATGGTTCTAACGGTACATCTGCCTTCTTTCCATCGCAGAATGTCGTTTGGGCGAATCGCACGAGCAAAGTTAAGACTATTCTTGTAGTATATATCGGCGTAATTTTCTCATGTCAAAACTTCTATCGGAGGACTGGTAAGTGGCGTGCTCTTAAAAGATATGATAATGGACAGGTAGATAAATTCAGATGCTTCAGTCCTCCAAGAAGAAAAAAAGCGTCAACTGCAATTTTTCTTCTTGCAAGGAATGATAGAAATCATTTCGCCTCTTACTCAATCACTCTGACCACATTCTCCTTCTTCGATAACAGCTTTCCCGGCGCTTTCGGATATCCCAACGCTATCGCCGCCCACACAATATGTTGTCCCGGTATCTGATAACTGTTCAGCAGCTCCCTGATCTCCGGCTCATCGGACAATGTCATGAGTGGATTAAGCCACACTGACCCAAGTCCGTAAGACCACGCTGCCAACATCATATTTTCTGCCGCGCAGGAAGCGTCCTGTATACCGTCTTTATTCCTGCGGTCATTGGAAACAAGAATCAGTACCTTAGGGTTCTCAAACCCATAAAAATGCACTTTTGCCTCCTCTGCCTTTACTCGAGTAATCTCTTTCAGCTGCTGAATCTTATCCTGTGACTTCAACACTGTAAATCTCCATGTCTGCATATTATGTCCTGACGGTGCATAGTATCCTGTCTTAATGATCATATCCAATATCTTGCCATCAATAGGCTGATCGGTAAAGCTCCGTACACTCCGTCTCGCGAGAAGATTACATATCACAGGATTCATAAGATCCGTGTTGCTCCGTTCTGCGTACATTCTGTGCAATGCTTTTCTGTCCAACTTCTTCATTTGATTTCGTGGAAGTTCATCTACCTGTATACATTCCTGCGGAAGCTTATACTTTTCCAAACGAGTCGCCAGATATTTCAGCAACACATCCTCCTCGATCATTCCTCTCTCAGCCACCACATATAGCACCGGCACCTGTCCTACGATTCCTTCCGGATCGTTCACGCCGATGCAGGCACATTCTTTAACTTCCTCGTGCTCCTGCGCAACATTCTCCACCTCTATGGGAGACACCTTCTCACCGCCTACATTGATGATATCATCGGCACGTCCAAGCATATAGACAAAGCCGTCAACATCCATATAGACCAGGTCGTTTGTATACAGCCAGTCTTCCAGAATCGCATCCCGCGTCAATTCCGGCTCATTCCAATATCCTTCCATTCGCATTCTGCCGCGCAGGATCATTCTTCCTGCAGTATCAATGTCTTTCGCCGGCACTTCATTCCCATCAGGGTCTACTGCTTTTACCTCAATTCCGTCCAAAGGTCTTCCAATGGATGCGGCCTTATCCGGATATTTCGTAATATCCAAGAAAAGTGCACCGCCTGTTTCAGTAGAACCCCATGTATTAAACAGCTGTGTATCAGGCAATAGCGCAAGAAGCTTTTTCTTCATATCCACACTCAAGGAACCAGCTCCAAATTCTATATACCGAAACTGTCCGATAATTGGAGCAAACCGATTCTGCATCTGCCTGTATATAACTTCCATTGACGCCGGCACGCAGACCATCGCTGTACAACAGTGCTGTTCAATATTCTTTTCAATCTCTTTTGCAAACGTAAAGCCGTTCTGCAATACCACTGTTGCGCCAAGATACAGTGTTGACCGCAACACTCTCATGCCGAAAGAATGGTTCAGCGGCAATGGATTTAAAACAATGTCATCTCCACGCATATGAATCCCGTTGCAGGTATTAAGCATATTCGCATAAACACAACGATAACTTAACATCGCACCCTTCGGCTTCCCCGTAGTCCCTGTCGTAAAGAGCAGCTCACATAACTGCTCCTCATCCGGTCTCACATAACCGATATGCACCTGTTCCTGTAACGATTCCTCATAAACCTGTTTAAAAGAAACGGCCTTAACTTCCTCCGGCATTTTCTTACCGTCTGCCAAAAAGATATCCGCCTGCGTCATTTTCCAGATATCATAAACATTATCCGGCTTCGCATATTTATCAATTGCAACTGTAACAGCACCAATATATTGAATGGCTAAGAGGCCTACAATATACTCCGGCTTGGAAACTGCATTAAGCATAACCCGGTGTCCCTTCTCTATTCCCATACCATGAAGAATAGATGCCATCCCTTCAACCCTCTTTTTCAGTTCCCCATAGGTCACAATAATATTTTTGAAGCAAATAGCCTCTTTCTCTGCCTGCGTATCACCATACATCAATACCTTCTCTACTAATGTTTCCATCTTATCCTCCATTCAATTTACTGTGACCGTGCGTATAAGTTAACCTTTTCTGCTTACTGCAGGCGCTGTACCATTGCTACCATTGCATCAATCGAATTGAAATTTTCCGGTATGATCTCCTCGTAAGGGATTTCGATACCATACTCCATGCTAAGTGTCCCGATCACTGATACGATCGTCAAGGAATCCAAAATACCATCATCCACCAGTTCTTCAGACGCCGTAAAGTCAACCTCCGGATTCTCCGCTGATAATAATTGTAACAATTCTTCTCTCATTTAAAAATTCTCCTCTCTTTGTGTCTACTTCATCATACACTAAAAGTTGCCATATATAAAATCACTTGCATTATATCCCGGCCCATACATTCCAAATATCAGAATTGCAAAGAATGCCCCATAGTATACGAGCCATCGCAGTACAATATTTCTGCTGGCGATCATTTCTCTTACAGACCCGCACTCCTGCAATATACTGACTCGTCGTACGATCAATAATCCAATAATAACAACACACCAGTCTTTATAGTCAAGACCCATGCCATACAGTGTTCCATCCCAGAATATCCAGGGATTAAAGCTTCGGAACATCTGTCTGACTGCCATGACTGTATTAGATACTGAGCCAGGAGCTGTAAGTAACCTTCCTCCTGCAAAAACCAAAAAAGTCCTCACCATTTGAAACACCCGATATGACTTTGTAGTCATATCAACATGCAGGATCTCTGCAAGCCTCTTATACTGACCTGCAAATACCGTTGCGCAAATGATGATCAGCCCATAATACAGACCCCATAGTACATAATCTGCTCCCGTTCCATGCCATATCCCTGTTAATAGCCAGACGATCAGCAGCGGAATCACTGTATTGACTACCTTGGCAGGTTCTTTGCCAAATTTATTCCTGATCTTAGTGATCAACTTGATCAACCATTTAGAAACTGCAACCGGCATATATACATAATCCTTAAACCATGTTCCCAGTGTGATATGCCATCTGCGCCAAAACTCCGCCGTACTTGTCGAAAAAAATGGATGTTGAAAATTTCGGTCTAATGGAATACCGAAAATTTGCGAAGCGCCACAAACAATATCCATACAGCCTGAAAAGTCCATATATAGTTGGAAGACCGAAGCAAATATAGCAATCAGTACTACCAATCCCTCATAGGATCGCAGATTGCCAAAAACTTGTGAAGTATAAAGGGCAAGCCTGTCTGCTAGGATCATTTTCTTTGCATAACCATACAGCATAAGCTGCATGCCAAAACACACCTGCTTATAATCAAAAGTATGCTCTTTGAACAGTTCCTTTTCTAACCGATTATAACGCGCAATCGGCCCCTGAACGATCTGCGGAAAATACAATACACAAAGTAAAAATCTGAAATAGTTACTGATATGCTTTGTCTTGCGCCAATAAACATCCAGAAGATATCCTATAGATGAAAACGTGTAATAAGATATTCCCAACGGTACAATCACTTCTAAAGAGATTGGATAGGAAAATAGGTTCCATAATGCCTCTTCCAGCATAGTGGCAAATTTACAGTAAGCCAGTACACCAATAACCAAACATAATGCCGGAAGCAAAAGGAAATTTCGGCATTTACGTTTATGTTTTGCCAACATCGCCGCCTTTTCCTTACCGCTTAGTTCCTGCTCTGCAATTTCCTGCTCCATTCTGTTATACTGACGACTAATTACATGCGATGCTGTCCATATGACCACCGACGTAACTATAACAATCAAAAACTTATCATAGCCCGCACATAAATAGAAAACACTGCTTGCCAGCAGCAGTATACACCATCTGACGCGATCTGGAAGTAAGTAATAGAGCAGTGTTGTGATGATAAGAAATAAAATAAATACAATTGATAAATACGACATTAGCACTGCCTTCCTCTTTCATAATGTATTTTTTGACTTTTTGAATAATCCGAACAATTTTGAGCCATCTGTCCGGTCAAAATGAGCAACCATTCCTCTTTGGAGTGAACCACTATCTTTATCTGATTAAGATGAATCTATGCACAAAAATGCGCAAATTCATTTTAAAGAGGGGTAAAGTCTTGACCAACAACTATCGAGAACTCTTAATATTAGAGGGCTTAAGATTCAGCGGGCAGAACATTGCCCTATCTGTTCCATACTCCCGCAACACAGTCTTCAAGGTTCTTAAACGGCTGAGGAACAAGGAATTTCATGGCCGCTGACTGATTCCATGACCGACGAAGACTCGGAAAAGCAATCATCCCCATCAACACCACTGGCTACTTCCAAGCTGATACCGACTTACGCCTGCAGTTGCAAGTCGGCGGAGCAGGTTGAAATCGACTGGGCGAGCGATACCGCTGACTAATCAATCCTGATATTGGCGGGATTGTGCAGGCATATGTTTTTGTCGGCGCGATGGCATACAGCTAGTATAATACATTCTAATTAATCGTACATCCTCGCGCTATGTGATAAGATATAGATAAAACCAACATGAGAGGTATATGTCTATATGAAATTCACATTAGAAGCAGAGCATAAAGCAATTTTAGAGAAGCTTGCAAAATCTGGCATGACACCAGTCGCAACTGCACAGCGGGCCCAAATCCTTTTACTCAAAGAGCGAGGGAAATCCAGTTCGGATATAGCTGATGAATTAGGCATCAGCCGTCATACCGCTGAACTCTGGGTTAAAAAATACCGTTCAAGAACTTCCAAGGATTCTCTTGAAGATTTATTGAATGTAAGCGAAGGACGTGGCCGTAAGGAAGAGATTACAGGCGAAGCACGTACCTGGCTGATAAGTATTGCCTGCATGAAACCCAAAGATTTAGGTTATGCAGCTGAAGTCTGGACTACCAGTTCACTTACCAAACATATCAGAACCCATGCCCGAGAAGCCGGAGTATATAAGATTCTGGGCAAGAGCACTATCAAACCATTCCGGATACAGTATTATTGTGAACGACTTGATCCGGATTTTGACCAAAAGATGCACAATATACTTTTGGTATATAAACAGCTGTCATTACAATTTGACAAAGATGGGAAACTGCTGCCTTTTGAGGACGGGCAGATCACCCATGTTTTGTCTTATGATGAAAAGCCAGGTATACAAGCTATTGCAAATGTAGCGGATGACCTTATGCCGAATGAATCAAGCGGTGTCATAAAACAAGATTATGAGTATAAGCGTCTTGGGACAGTATCGCTGCTTGCCGGCATTGACTTACAAACAGGTGAAGCAATACCACTTGTTAAAGGAACTCACAATAGTGACGATTATATAGAGTTCCTAAAAACACTTGACGGCAAATATCCAAAGGGAGATAAAATCCGCCTTTTCTTGGATAATTTAAAAGTTCACAAATCAGAAAAGGTACAGAAATATATTTCATCTGTGCCCGATCGGTTTGAATTTGTCTTTACACCCAAACATGCTTCATGGTTGAATCTTGTTGAAGGATTCTTTAGTAAAATGAGCAGGCAGATGCTCAAAGGAATACGTGTGGAGACAAAGGATGAACTGGTAACTCGTATTTACAAATATTTTGAAGAGATTAATGAGGAGTCTGTTGTGTACAAATGGAGCTGGCATTTGGATGATATTGACCCAACTGATAAAGTTCAGGTTGAGACTCTCTTTCAAAATGTATAGTTAAATAAAAAATGTTATACTAGTATGCATATGACGAAGCCTTTCCTGACAAAAAAAGCAATCATCCATAACAGTGACTGGAAGTTGTTCTTCCGTGCGTTCTTAAGGTTAAGGAGAAGATCGGAAATCCATCCATGCTTTGTGTTTCATGCTAAGAGCGCAGGCAAGATAGCTCTTACCGCTTCCGGTCGCCCCGGTGATGAAGATGTTATGGCAATCAGAGATGTATTCACAGTCTGATAACCGTTTGATCAGTGTCTTGGTTGCTCCAAGAAACGATGGCAAAATACGCCCTCCCATTCTCCTCATCCTTAACGAATAGCTACTGATAAAGTCAACGGAAGATGCGCAGAAGGACATCTTTGAACTCCTGCACCAGAAGAACAAATCTTCCACGATCTTCTTCTCACAGTATTCCGGGGACAAATGGTACGAACAGCTTGAAGGTGATACTTCCCCATTGGAAGATATAGTCCTTGACCGTATTATCCATGATGCCTATATGATTGTCATTGTACCAATTTATCCTCAAAGGATATCTCCATGCGGGAGACATATACTCTGAAAGAATCCGACTGTATGTAATTATAAAGGTACAACTTTATCGGTGGCTCACACTTGTTCGGACAGCTGGTTCCGCCACATCGGAATATACATCCAGTGTTTTCAATGGTTCAAGCCGCTTTTAGATTCAACCCATGTATATTATTTCGGAAAATTAAGTTTTAAAATATATAGGATGCTTTCTTTATCATTTTCCTGCCAATCTAACCTCTATGATATCCTCAAGACAGCATTCACAAAACTTAAACAAGCAACTTCAGCATAAAATCAGACTATAAACCAAACCAATGAAAGCATGTTAAGCAAAGATTATCTTGAATTCCTAATACAAAATGGTAACTACAATAGCGTATATAGTATCATATATTGTTAAGTGCCATTGTCAAATCCCTATTTTATACGGTATTTCTACCATAATTGATTTACATTTCATTCCAAATCTGTCATATCAGAAAAAGGGCAATTATGCATATGCAAAAATTCCGGGTGAATCATACCGCGAAAATGGTCATGTAAAAAAGCGTAATGCTATTTATCTTGGCCGTGTTGTCGACAAAGAAAACAATGTCTTCTTTAACAAAGAACGCGGCGTGTTTACATATGATGTCATTACAGGCACCTATGGTGAGGCGGATCATGCATTTCAGGGCAATCTGAAAAATGACCATCGAAAAAAAGCGAATCTGATACTTGATTTTGGTGATTCATATTTTATAGATTCCCTGATCAGAACTATGCATTATGACGAGGTTCTGGCCAGCATCAGCTATCAAAACAAGGATACCCTTTGGGCGGCTATGACACGGTACTATATCTTATCCAATAAAGTCAATTCACACGCCAATACATGGTACGATGGCAGCTTCGCAAACGTTCTTTACCCGGAAGCAGATATACATTCCCAGAGGATCAGCATATTTCTCAATGAGCTGGGAAACGAAGAGACGCGCCGTTCTTATTTCAAAGCCCACATAAAGTGGCTGAAGGATTATGTCTGCAATGAAGCCAAGATGATCACCGCAATACAGCGGGTATCCTATTATGTTCCGCGCTATTCCCGGAAACATTGTCGACGTAACAACTTTATCCACTACCATAACCACTCTGACCGAGTATGATATACAGACCGACCTGGCCATGCTTGATGCCGGGTATGTGTCATTGGAAAATATGAACTCTCTTTTTTCGGCCGGCATAGAATTTGTTGCACGTCTGCCCGAAAAGAACAAGGATATCTACAACCGTGTTCTGGCTAAAGGACTAGACGGCTTAAAGCGTCCTGAAAATCTGATCGAATTTAATGGGCGTTACGTTTATGCAAAGCAGGTAGAATGTTCTATTGGCAAACATACAGTATATGCATATCTATGTTACGATGTTGATGCATCAGGCGATGAAAACCACAAAGCAATCAAACACTCCCACAAGAAAAAGAAAAGCGAATGTGAAATGCATAAGTTCTTTGAAGCATCAGGTCTGTTTGTGATCATTTCATCACTCCCATACCAGCCGGATGATATCTTGACCGTATACTATACACGGCAGCTGGTGGAGCAGTATTTCGATGTAAGCAAAGACATTTCCAGGCTGACCCCACTTCGCGTCCACAAAGAACAGAGGGTATTGGGGCATATGCTCCTAAGCCAGATAGCGGCTACTATAACCCTTTACGTTCAGAAGAAGATGCATTCTTCCTTTGAAGACGGCGAAGAGATGTTTATGGGACTTAGGAACCAAAAGTACATCGTGTATGCCAACCGGATTGTGACGAACGAAGGGCAGAGCGGAGCGACACAATATTACAAGAAGTTTAAAATCAAATACCCTACATCCTTTGATACATCTGGAAATAAGCCCAAACCTAACTACGGTATAACAATCGGTTCAAAGGATTAAATGTAGTTACCAAATAGTGTGGGGAATTCAAGATTATTAATCACCCTTACTTATTTTCAATCAAATAGTTTTCTACATCCATAGCATATACCAACTGATTATCTATCAGAACTTTATGAACAAACTCATATGTATCAAAACATTTACTATCTAACACTAAGTTTTTCTCACAATCATATACAACAACATTAAACCCTCTTGCGCCAATCGCATACTCTTGCCCACCAATTTGGATGGATGCAGCACTCCCGCCCTCCGGCCCCGCACTACTTAAAGTACAAGCTACTTTTCCTACATACCAATCATATTCTGTTATATCAGCCGCGCTTGCCTCATATATAACTCTTCCACTCCTTATTACAGCAACATATGCCTTATTTTGTTCGCTCATAAAATCAGTATTCAAACCCAGCTTAACAAGTTCATTCAACTCTTCCACATGAAGACCTGTATTATATGTATCCGCTGTAGCAATTAAAACTGCAATATCATTGTCTTCCCAACCTTGCAGACCTTTTATGTAATTCTCAAATTCTCCTTGCATCTGCAATTCTATGACATCCTTCATTTTGCTATATATTGCAAAATCTACATCCCAAATATTATCATTACTTCCTGCTATTTCATACTCGTCAACAATATATGCTCCAATGCAGGAAGTTACCTTTTTCCCACCACGATAGTTTAAATGCATTCCACCATCTACGGTATCTGTCGACCAATCAAGATTAACATCTACATCATATAACATATCATAATATGGTATATGATGATTAGCACATACCTCCTTAGTAATATCCGATTTTTTTCTTGTCCATGCTGATCCATAATCGGCTACATGATATATAGCCGGAATCTTTGTCACTAATATTTCTATATTATTCTGTCTGCATAATTCAGCAATTTTTAACAGCCAGTCGATGCGCTTTGACTCCAATTTAGAAAAGACATACTGCTGACTATCTTCCAGTCTATTTGCTTCCTCGTTCATAAAATCCACATCAATACTTGCCGGATTTACTCGTTGCAATGAAAAGATTAGATTCCCCTTAGAAAAAAAATGTTTATTTCTACGAAATTCCATAAAGTCTTGAAATTCTAAGCTTTTCCACCTATCATGATAATAGAATGCTGGAAATCCATAAGTTAGCAATTGATCAAAGTCACATTGATAGTACATCTTCGCAAGCTGAAGCATGCTTAAATCAGATTTAATATTATCAATTACATAACGCCACGCATATTCCTGTGGTTCCTCAATCCATAATCCCGACGCATCAATTACACATAAACTAGGTGATTGCGTTTTAAGTGCCTCTTTTAATAAGTAGTATGATGCTTCTATAGGTTGCGCAGAAGTTGCAAGATTATATGACTTCAGGCCGTACTCTTTATACAGTTCCATCGGTATTAATCCTGCATTCATATGACTTGTTCCCAAAAAAACAATGTCAATTGAATCCATTTTCTCATCATAAAATCCCTCTAATTGCCTCGTTGTTTCATCATAATAATCTACAGTACCATACCTTGCAGGTTTAAGTAAAATCTGTAATATTAAAAATAACACTCCTCCAAGAAAAAGAAAAAACACCCCCTTCGCCACAATTATTATCTTACCCATATAAAACACCCCTTCCTCATCAATATATTTGTTCAAACAAATCCATTGCCTTTTGAACCGTCAAATCCGAATTATAATGTTGGTGTTCTCCCCATCTTCCCAGTGGATAAACATTCCTTTCTTTACACCAGTTGACAAGACGTGCCATAATCTCTGGCTTTTTTAATGTATTTAATGGATAGGCGTATTTATTATAAAAGGCGTATTCATCTTCTGTCCAAACATCCAAGTTCTCACAATTTGTTTCTGTCCAATATTCTCTACTATTAGGTAAAAAATTATGACGAACAAGTATTCTGTGGTATGTCAGTTTAGGATCTGGGTAGTAAATCCAATGTGCATCTGTATCCAAGCTTTTTGAAACATATTTAATCTGAATAGAACTATGTCTGAGTTTATTAATAGACTTTTTTATATCATAAGGCATTCCATCCAGTATTTTAAACTCTTTCCATGGTATAGTTGTCACAATTTTTTCTGCTGAAAAACTTTCACCATTCACACATAAAACAGTCATTTTATTAAAATCAATACCTTTTACAGATACACTATATTTAATAAATCCTTCTATATTTTCCCTCATTCTCTTCCATAGTTCGCCATATCCATATATTTTAGGATAGTAAAATTGTGCATGCTCAGGCTGCTCTCCATATGCCTTATGTTCGAGACAACTTCTTAAAGTATTTTCATAGGATACATTTGGCAGTTTTTCAAGCCAGTAGATCCCTAATTCATTCAAATCTTTACTAAATATTTTGGAATTATGGGGAATCATATAATCATCAGCAATACGACCTCCTAATTTCCAATAAATCCAATCAATAAATTTCTCCGGCTTTTCTTTACCCTGATTACAGCCGGCTGTTGCAATAGACATTAAATATTGCACCTGCTCTTCTATATTCACTTGCCAGATATTTGCCTCGATTGGGTGATCTATATGTAATCCATTAACACTAATTTTCGAATTTCTTACATATAACTCCCACTCATTACATGGCATAAATTCAAACAAAAAATTATTCACCGTTGTTCTTCTAACATCAAGAAAATGCCCACCACCAATATCCAACGGTGCGCCATCAACTTCCTTACTACAACATAATCCACCAGCTTCCTCTTCCAGCACTATAAAATTTTTTCTCCGTTTTTTATCAACATATTTGCAAATGTCAATCCTGTCGGTCCTGCCCCTAAAATAACATATTTATATTTTTTCATACACAATCCCACCCATTCTTTCTATTTATCGCTTATTTCTTACTCTTTTTTCGTTTTTCTTTAACTTAAAAAGAATACTTAAAGCTTCTTTTACCCCACCTATCTTAAGACTGGACTTTCCACCAACATAATGAATCGGAACCTCTATTGCCCTGTAATTTCTACAATAAAACCTCATCTCTGTCTGATACATATGTCCATTGGATAAAAAATTATCAAAAATAAATTCTTCTAGTATACCCGCTTTGAATGCCTCAAAGCCACTTGTCATATCTTTCAATTTAGTCCCTAGTACTAAGTTTGAAAGAAGAGTCCCCCCACTGCTTAATATTCTACGATATAGTGGGTGATTACTTATACCTCCTCCTTCCACAAATCTTGATCCCCAAACACAATCATACCCCTCTTCTAGTTTCCTCATAAACTGTGGAATTTCTGAAGGTTTATGACTTCCTCCACCATCCATCTCTATAACCCAATCTGCTCCATCTTCTAGAGCTCTTCTAAATCCTTCCAAATAACATGAAATGACTCCTTTTGATCCTTTATAAAAAATACATTTTACACGTCCTGTACTTTCATATTCTCGAATGATTTTCTCTGTATTGTCCTTTGAATACGCATCAATAACAGGATATAAAAATAATTCCTCGTATGGTAATGCAAGAATTTGCTCAATCACCTGTCCCATTGTAGCTTCCTCATTTGCTACAGGCATAACAATAATTGTTTTCACGTCTTCATCTTCCTCCTCATATTTCAAATATTTTAAACTCAATACCTTTTTAGTATTTAGAAAACTATTTACTATCGATAATAACAGTGTTCTAACTTATAAAATCTTTAGAGTTCAAAAAACTTGCCCTTTATTGTCTATGTAGAAATTTATATATACGGATAGAATATATTCTACTATTCTTTCAATTACTCAGTTTCTGTAAGCATTCTATAGGAATAACCCCAACATATTCCTCCACCCTCAAATTCATCATTCGTGATTGAATATACTACTCCATAATCCATTAAATTAAACTGGCTACCACTCCAATCAGCCATACTCAAACTGATTTCAATCTCTTCTTCCTTGGAGATATCTGATACATAGTTTAAGTTAGTACGCAGATACTCTGATGATCTAAATAAATCTATATAATTTCTACAAAAGAAAAAGTTATTGACAACAAATAATAAACATATTATGACCTTCAATAATCCCTTATCTTCTCCCAACAAATATAGCATTGCTAAAGGAATAAAATACTCATACATGCTAAATCTAGCCCACCAACTCCCTTCAAAAAACAGAGTCAAACCTGCACTTACCAGTATAACTACAATAAAATACACTTTCGCTATATCAATACTTTCCTTTTGCCGTTCTTTCCTTTGAATAACAAAAATCCAAAATAAATATATTAATGAAACAATTAATATTCCACTAAACCAAGGGCCAAAACCTGCTATCGTAGTACCATAAAAACACTGTTCAATTTCACTTTTTGAAATAGAAAAAGGAATTTTCAACGCAGGTTCTCTATCGACATTCACATTAATGTTATCCACTTTTGAAAACAAAGAAATAATTGCCTTTTGCGTATTCCCCATTCCTTCAAAACTTATAGGATTCTGTCCCGCTAAAATATCCTTTTCTGACAAAATAGGATATACCGGATTACTATGTTGAACTAAATTAGTCATATAAGGGGCATACCCAATAATACAAACTGAAAAGAGCACCATGGCACCTAATATAGCCGTTAATCTTATCGCAATCCCTTTGAACTCTTTTTTATTTTTCTTAAAACAGTAGACTAAAATAATAATAAATGCAGCAATTGTATATACTCCTATAAAGAAAAGCCCAGTTACCTTTATATTGCTACAAAACAGTATGCTACAAAAAAGAAGAAACACACCCTTTAATCTTTCTTGCTTTTCTTCTTCCTTCAGGATCACAAACCATGAAAGAATTCCTAATTCCAAAAAAAGTATTAACGTACCATCTACATAATTTGTAAATAACTGACTTAATGTAATTGGATTCACTGTACATAAGAAAGCAAACACATAATTATATCCTTTGTAATGATTCTTCCATCTTGCAAAATAATAGTTAATCATTCCAAAAAGTATAAAAATAGATAATAAGTTAATCGCTTTCCCACTTTCTATATATCCAGTAAAAGCATAAAAAATACTGGCAATCGTCCAAGTTCCACTTGCATAATGATCAATCCAGACTGCATGCGAATTCCCTAACAAATTTAGCCTTGAATTTGCGATAAAAACGTCGGCCGACTCCTTGATCGGGTTCCAACCATGAGCCAACAATCCGATTCCCATTTCATGGTAGCCTATACCATCATAACTATAGTCAAATACATTGATATTTAAAAAAATAGTTCCGCTTAATACTATTATAAATCCAATAATGTTACTTATTTTATCTTTTACAGAATCTGTACACAAAAGCCATCTTGTTATTACACTGACTGCAATATACACTAAAAATAAATATTTAGATTCCTTCCCACCAAAATAAAACAATAATTTGGTACATAGCAAACATATCGTTAAAAAAAACAAAAGTAAAAAAGATATTTTATACAACTTTTGGTTTAATTTATTCATATCTTTCCACCGATTTATAAGCGTAAGCAACCAACCCCAGAGTCGGCACGGCTGCAATTAATGGATACGCATATCTCACGCAAATAACTGGTCCAAGCAAAATGATCCCCCATGCAGCGAACATCCATATAAGCGCACCAAACAGACGGTATCTTTTCATATAAAAAATATAACCCGCGGAAATCATCATACACATAAATGGAAATCCCTGGTTCAATATAACCGCAATGATCGGTATTTTTTCATAAATTAAATTATATGAGATTTCTCTCAAATACTGTTCATAGTTCTCCAGTTTACTATTTCTTGATATATTTAAAATATTATATTCTGGTTCCATAAAAAATCCATCAAACCATATATATGCCTGTACTCGAGGTGATGAATCCACATACCAATACCCATATGCCCCATATAAAAATGATTCTACATATGTCATGAAATTATCAATTCCTGTTCTTATCCACAATTTTCCTAATTCCAGCTTATTTTTAGACCAAAATTCATTATTAAATCCCCCTTTTACCGGGTCTGCTATTTCTGGTTCATATGACTCCCATCCCTCTTTTGGAATCAATCCATGTAAAAGAATCAAATCCTTTTCTGTATAATAATCCGGACGCATATTATATACCCTGGCTAACTGTTGTAAAGGAACACTCAATGCTTCCCTTACACTCCCTTCTTGAACTCCTGCTAATGTACTGACAGGCCCTGTTATAATCTGCGTAGTAGCTATAATTAAAATCGATAGCAATAAAAATTTTTTACAAGTCTCTTTAAAACATATGACACCTACCATTACAAAGAAAATAAATATATATTTTCCTTGATTCCTAAATAAAATCATAAATACAGCTGAAACAAAAAATTCTACAACTTTCTTTTTCTTTTTAAAAAACTGCTCGTCAATAGTCATTTCTACAGTCAGCACTATACACCACACAAAAAAAGCGGTAAATAGGACATCCTTAGTTGTTAAAAAAGCAAATATTTGATTGATTGGATTGAACGCAAACCAAACAAAAGTCCCCACCACAATCAATCTATTTACATGATATTCAACCATTTTATTACACACATTAGCAAAGGCTGCAGCAATAATACTTCCTTGAATTATAGAATAAATCACTATTCCCGTATTATAATTATTAAACAAAAAGTCCCCTAAAGATAAGCAACCATTTAAAAATAGAGTATGTATAACAGGATGATGTGAACTTAACCCCCACTTCCCATATATTTCCAGAATTTGCAAACTTGCGTCATAAGAATATATTCCTGGATAAACAGCAAGAAATACCGGTATCCAAATAACTATTAGACCAAACCAAAATAATAAAAAACTCCTATTATTACCCTTAAAATTTTTCTTTATCCATATACACTGTAGTACCACCCTTTCCTCTTCAAATTTATCCATGATTTTAAACAACAAAATCACACCACACCATATTAATATCCAAAAGCCAAGAAAACAATTAATCAAACTAAAATCAGGTATCAGCACTGTATGATAATTATCAAACTCTGCGCCAATATATAATAAACAGGCAATAATATCTGCGACAATAATTGCCACGATTGTTTTTCTTTTATTTGTTATCGAAAAACAATACCGGCATACAATAAAAAACATAATGCAAAAAATAATCGCCTCCATGCTTCGGCCATGAATCAAGCTATTTCCATAAAGCAGAAAACCATTTGACAATGTAACTGTACAATATATAGAAAAAATTACTGCTAAAAATGTTCTAAATTTTTGATTCATAAATATCTGCCATATTTTTTGTCTCATTTCGAATCCTTTCATATAAATTATAAAACAGTATTGTCGTTATCATAATTACTGCAATACATACTATAAACAAAAAATAATTCTCGCTCAAACTCAACTTAATATTTTCAAATCTACTGCAAATTTGTTCGAGGATTACATGGTGCAACAAATAAGTCGGATATGAATATCTACTGATACTACAAAAAGGGTGTTGGAAAGATTCAGGAATGTGTTGCCCTACATATGCAAAAATAACGTACAACGAAATCCCCATAATGACCGTTTTATGAATCTGCGGTAACGGAATGTAACACAAACTCCATATGCTCACCACTATCACTGCTATACATACATGCCATCTTTTTATTTTTTGAAAATACACTACCGAAAACATTCCAAAAAAGAATTCACAAATTCTAGATAATGCAAAATACTCTATGGGGTATATTTCAAAGTTATAGACACAAGTTGTCAAAATATAAGTAAAAAAGATACACACTCCTGCTATCCAAGGTCCCTTCTGACCTAACAACTTACACAACAACGGAAACAAAAAATAGAACAAAATAATACACCCTAAAAACCATTCTCCAATAATATAATAATTTGGAATGATCGGAGATAAATATCCATCCATGCCAAAAATCGTCAATACAAACGTCCACTTATCTCTTGCAGTTCCAAAAGGATTCAAAGAAGCATATCTTATAAAGTAATAACACGTTACACAAAAATACGCTAAATAGAACATAGGAAAAATGGTTAACCATCTCTTCTTTAAGTAATCCTTTATGCGGACTCTATCCCCTCCCTCTCCCAATTTATGTTGATTAGAAATCATTAATCCAGCCCCAGAAATAATAAAAAACAAAGACACTCCTATCTGTCCTAGATTTCCATTTCTGTACTCATAAAAAATAATCGGATTTTCATAAATCCCCCTACTCCCCATAGAACAATTAAAATGAAAAATGATAATAAATATTGTCGACAGTGCTCTAATAAAATCCAAATAAAATATTCTTTTTTTCAATTTCTCCTCCATAAAATAATCTGTCTACTTTTCTCCCTTAAAACGCTGAAAAACATTTACAATCTTCAACGCCTTAATTTGATTCAACTCGTTTTGTAAATTATTTATTTTGTTCATACGAACATCCAATTCCTCTGCGCGTCTATCTAGCTCATCATTCAATAACCGAATTTCATTCTCTTGTTCTCCCACTCGCTCATCTCTATGATTAATCTCATTCATGCGATGGTTTAACTCATCGGCACGCCGGTTTAGTTCCTCCTTCAAAAGCGTAATTTCATTCGCCTCTATACTTATTTCCTTATCTCTTCGATTAATCTCATCCATACGATGCTCTAACTCATTGGCACGTCTATTAAGTTCTTCCTTCAAAAGCGCAATCTCATTCCTTTGCTTATCTATTTTCTTATCTCTTCGATTAATCTCATCCATGCGATGCTCTAACTCTACAGCACGCCTACTAAGTTCTTCCTTCAAAAGCGCAATTTCATTCCTTTGTTTATCTATTACCTGATCTCTACGATTGATCTCCTCCATACGATGTTCTAATTCTTCATAACATTTATTCAATTCTTCATCGAGTAATCTTCTCTCTTCTATCTTATCTTCATATTTCAATAACTCCCTTTTGCTTTCTTCTGCCTTCTTCTCCATTATATCTATACAAGTTTTTATTACATTTTCTTCGCCAGACACACAAACATATTCTATTTCTATAATTAATTTGGCATAACCTCTGAATTTTGTATTCTCAATAATAACCTGTGGATCATCATGATCAAAAAAAAGATATCCTGCAATATTCTTTCCATTACATATACCTTCGTTAATAATCCAATTCTTTTCACCTTCTTGATCCAACGTTTGTATTTTGGTAAACTTAAAAATCCCGCTAATATTCAATGGGTCAATCCTGATTGCACGTATTTCTTCACAATTCTCTAATACTATCTCTTTTATAAATCTATCATTCAAATAACTATGGTAACTAATAGAATTATCCTCACAAAATCCACTTCCACGATCCAAGTAAATCTTAAACTCTCCAATTGGCATATTTTTCTTAATACGATAATCTGCATTATATTCATTCCACTTTACATACTCTTCCTTTTGTAAAGTAAACACATATTGATATACAGACCCATATTCTCTTTTTTTTAAATTATAAGCTATATCTCTATCTACATCGTCAAACCCGCATAAAATCTCATTCTCACCAACATTAGAATAAGCAGCATCTTCCACCACTGGAATATACCCAGCATAATGGCAAAAGTCTTTTAATGTATTATAAGCAAAAAAATGTATATGGGTATTATCTAACAATCCAAGTGATGTATATTCGAATTTATTCTTATACAAATTGATCAATACAGAGTTGTGAGCAATATTCGGTACCGATATAATTGTTTTTCCGTTATTTTTTAATAACCGCTTTGATTTAGACAATACCGCTTGTGGATTACGCAAATGTTCTAAAACGTCTGCAAAAATAATATAATCAAATTCCGTTCCATTCCACTTGTCTATCCATTCATACTGCTCTATGTCTCCGATCAATCCATCAACTGCATATTTCATTGCGTCTTTTGCAGCTTCCTTATCCAATTCAACTATATAGACATCACATTTCAATACTTCTTTTAAATATTTTGTCATTCTGCCATTCGCCGGACCAAATTCCAAAATCAAACTATGAGTTTGAATTTGTTTCAATATAATACTTAAAGCATTTAGTTCATCTGTTATCAGTTCTAAATCATATTTCACTCTTCAAATCCTTCTTTCATTACCTTACTCAAATGTAAACATATGCATCCACATTAACCTATATCTATCTACACTTGTTCTTTTAACCTACTTATTCTTTAATATATTGCAATAGCTGATTACGCAAATCTACATCTTCTAAAAGTATTTCTTCCGAATTCTCTATTCCAAATTTCCTTTGTGACTCAATAAAACACTTAATCATCCAAAAAACTTTGTCATTTCCCTGCAGATTTAATGATTCAGTTATCGTAATAATATCCTTACCACTATGTTCATCCTTAAACAATTTCGTTCCGTAAAATCTCTCTAGATTTGCTGCCCAAATCCATAGAATTTCAAACAGCATCCATTTTCTATCTGAGGAAATTGTATTACTTTCATGTATTCTATATTTTAGCAAAGGTCTTTCAACCATTTTACATTCTGTTACTTCCGCTGCACGCAAAGCAAAATCCCAATCATGTACAAAACGGAGATTTCGCATGCCGCCAATTCTTTCATATAATGATCTTGTAAATAAAAAATTACTTGTTGTAGATGTAAAATTACTCATAATCAAATTCAATTTAAAATCTTCTGCTGCAGCAAATGATAATTCTTTGTGAGGTACTAACCAAGGTTCCATATTCCTCCACCCTTGTTTAACACCCAGATCTTTTCCTTGGCTATCAATGACACGTATGTATGAACATACAAACCCTAATTCAGAATCCTCTTCCATTTCGGAAATCATGATTCCAAACCTATCTGCTTCGTATACATCATCCGAGTTTAGAATTGCCAGATATTCACCTTTTGCTTCATATAGCCCTCTATTAATAGCATTATGTGCACCACGATTTTCCTGTGAAATTAACCGAATTCTGCTATCGCTAAATCTTTTAATCACTTCAATCGAATAATCTTTAGATCCATCATCAACAATAATCAATTCCCAGTTCTTATATTTCTGATTCAAAACACTCTGTATGGCTTCCCCAATATATTTCTCATGATTATAACTCGGAATAATAATTGACAATAATTTTTCTTCTTTTACTATTTTATCTTTGTTTAAAAGACTAAACATACTTTTTATCCTCATTTCTGCAAAAGTTCTACACAATCGATGATATATCTCCCTCTTCCTTCCTGATACATATGATCATCCACACACTTTAGGACTAACGCATCAGTCACAAAGTGAATTTGTTCGTGATTCTGATATGTTCCTTCTGCCAAAGAAATATCCATCGGATAATCTCCTGAATGAAAACAGGGAAACCGGAAGCGCCATTCAAAAATATATTTTCGATTTGCTTCTAAAATAGGCATGTCTATTTTCTCAAATACCGTATTTGTAACTACTAATTCATTCCCAAGCATATCCTTAATATTAAATCCAAGTATCGGATATTCAATCTCTCGCTTTGTTTCTATCTCCATTCTTACACGTATATCCTGCCCAATCCTAACTTGTGAAATCAACTTATGATTTTCATTCTGTAATGAGATTTTAGTAAAACTTGCAGATTTATTTCCAAACTCTAATATACATGTATTATTTTCATCCTCTGGAACTTCTGCCAGGTCATTTGAAACATCGCTAACTCTTATGTCTTCGATTTTTTCTTTCTCTGCAGTATCCATCTTGATCTCATATCGCATAAACGTTAAATATTCTTCGATAATTTCCATTGGTCGTCCCGATTTGTATATTTTTCCATCATCAAGCCATATTACTCTATCGCAGAAGCTTGTAATAGCTCCTGTATCATGACTAACAAATAGGACTGTTCCTTTTTCTTTGAATTCTCTTATTTTTCGGTAACATTTTTGTTGAAATCTCACATCTCCAACGCTCAAAGCTTCATCCACAATTAAAATTTCCGGATTAACATTGATGGCTGTGGCAAATGCCAATCTAACTAACATACCACTGGAGTATGTTTTGATCGGTTGATATATAAAATCTCCAATATCTGCAAAATCTAGTATTTTCTCTACACTACTATCGATTTCTTGTTTCGATAACCCGTTAATACGTCCATTCAAATATATATTATCGATTCCGCTTCGTTCTGCATCAAATCCCGTTCCCAACTCTAACAGTGCTGAAACTGTTCCGCTTAGATTTATGCTGCCACTAGTTGGAGTTAATACTCCCGTTATCATCTTTAACAATGTTGATTTTCCAGCACCATTTTTGCCTATAATTCCAACAGTTTCCCCTCTATTAACAGAAAAAGAAATATCATTAACCGCATTAAAGTCTTTATGATAACACGATTTTTTTATCAGTGATTCTTTTAATCGATCCATCGGCCTATTATATAGTTTATACGTCTTAACGACATTCCTTACATCGATTGTTATATCTTCCATATTCAACCTCTTATTATAGAACATCTGCAAAATGTACTTTCAATCTATTCATTAACTTTTTGCCACACACACACAATAAAATTGTTATCCCCCAAAACCATAACATTTGTTGCCAATTACTATAAAACCATTTTCCATTAATCAATGCCTCTCTATATCCATTAATAACATAATGCAATGGATTAAGTTTATAAAACCAGCTATATTCTTCTAGCATATGATAATCCCACATCATAGGAGTCAACCACATCAGAAACTGTAGCACTATACTCAAAAACTGACCTATATCTTTCATGAACACATTTAATGTTGCCGTCACATAAGAAAGTCCCAGCGATAGTGCCATAATACACAAGCTATAATACCCCATATCAATTATATGATAACCCGGGAATTCTCCGTACAACGTATAAATACATAACAAAATAATATTAAAAAATACATTTAAAATACCTGAAGAGAAAATCTTCACTACTGGTAACATTTCAACCTTAAATACAACTTTCTTCACAATATAGCCATAAGAAACAAATGTACTTGTCCCACTTACCCATGAATCATAAAAATAGTTCCACGGTATCATACCTGCAGAAAGCCATAATATGAAAGGTACATCATCAACTGGATTTGAGCGAAATCCTACTTGGAAAACAAACCAAAATAACATAATTGTAGACATTGGTTGGATAATTCCCCATAATATACCCAGATAAGATCCAGAGAATCTGCTCCTAAAATCACTATAAGCAAGTGAATAGATCTGCTCAACCTCCATAAGCCATTCTTTTACAGCCGGTTTCTTTCCGATATATACCCCTACAATTTTTCTATTTACACAAATTATCGTAACCAGTATATACACTAATATAAAAATCGGTGTCACTATCCAAAACAAAATCTGTTTTTCTGCCACATAATGTATAGTAATATGCCCTAACTTAAATGATATTCCTTTAATCGATGTCAGATCAAATCTCAAAATACAAACTTCTGATGAAGAAGAAAAAGGAATGATATTATTTCCACTAATCAATTCTGCATCAATATAACTGTCCCCCTTAATTTCATCCCCTCTTGCATAATAAACTTGCGCTTTATCACCATTTCGGTTTCCCATAAACTCAATTTCAATTTCAACGCTCTCGATTTTTTCCTTTCTTGGAAGAATAAAAGTAATCCATGCATCATCTGACAATGAAGTCCAGACATCATTTTCCACTTGATAATCTTTTGCCAACTCTACAATTGATTCCATATCCAATTGATATTCTCTTTTCTCAAAAGCTGAACGGATATGCCAATCATGAAATGTTCCTAATAACATAATAAAAAAAATGGCTGGAACCCCGAGCACAATATAAAACAATGCTTTTTTCCAATAATGTCTCATCCATTTATCCTCCACCATGCAAAAATCATTTGCAATATTTTAAATATTGATAATACGATTCCAGTCCATTTTTAAGAGGTGTTAATCTTGTTCCACATATTCCCCTTATCTTTTTATTATCTAATACCATTTTTCGAACATCCACACTTCTTGTTGCTTTATATTCCACTTGAACATTCATTCCCAAATCACGAATATACATTATAATTTGATTCTGAGATATTCCTTCACCTGAACTAATATTAAAAACACTTTCTCTTCCATCATACTCTGCTAACCGATGCAAATAGTAACATACATCCTTTATATAAATATAATCTCTAATATTCTCCCCATCTCCCCAAACTTCAACCACCTTATGTTCCATTGCTCGCTTCATCACTGCATCAACAAAACCAACTCCTTTTGTGTAGTCCTGCCCTGGCCCATAAGGATTTGCGATTCTGGCAATACGGATATTCATTGTATTCTGTATATGAAAAATTCTTAATGCGTTTTCAATACATAATTTAATATTCCCGTAGTGATTAATCGGTAACGGCAACATTTGCTCTGTTATAGGCTGCTGCTCCTGATTTCCATAAACTGTTCCCCCTGAAGATAAAAAAACCATGCTTTTATTCATATCTTTAATCCAGGAACATAGTTTAATGGTCTGAACTAAATCTTTTCCATATCCATTCATATAGATGTCATTTGAATTTCCTGGATTAATCGTACTAATTGCGTGAAAAATAACATCATATTCACAAATCAACTCTCTAAGAAAATCATCCCTAAAAAAATCACCCTGTACAAAATGTACTCTAGAATCACCATCTACTACTACATCTCTGTCAAAACTTGTGACCTCCATTCCCAAATCTGCAAGATAAGAACATAAATTTCTTCCTATAAATCCATTGCCACCAAGTACAATATATTTCTTCTTTAACATGAACACTACCCCTTATCTAAGACTTTTTCATACCCTTCTCAAAAGTCTCACAATACTTCTGTGCCACATGTGTTGCCGAAAAGAAACTGAGCATATCAGCCGCACACCTTGACGCATTTTCCTTATATTCAGATAACGCAAAATAAAATTTCTCAAAATTATGATAATCGCTTTGTCTATTGTCAATAATCTGTCCAGAACAATTTTGTTTTACAAAACGTTTTAAGTCACCTGTATCTGTTGAAAAAACCGGAACGCTCATGCACATGGCTTCTATACTTACAATTGGCATTCCTTCATATACCGATGTCAAAATCAGTCCATCTAACGCACCAATAAATCTAGGAGTATTATCTACATATGGAATTCTGCATACATAATCCTGCAGTTTCTTGTTTAATATATATGTTTCAACCTCTTTTCCCAAAATCCCATCCCCAACCAGTACAAAATGTACATCATCCATATGATTATTTCGTACTTGCTCTACAAGTCTCAAAAATCTAATAGGATCCTTTTGATCGGTAAGCCTTCCAACAAATGCAAACTGTTTTTTATCCCTCTCCAGTCCATAACGTTCTAATGTGTTTTCTCTTTTTTGTGGGTTATCTAATTCCCTCTGTATTTTCGTTCCATCAACAACAGAATAAATAACATCTATCTTATCTAAGGGTAGTTGATATCTCTTTATGAATGTATCACGAATCAGTTCCGTTACCGCAATGTATCGATCAAACAGTTTCATCTCAGGATTCTTGTAGTATTCAATCCAGCCTACTTCGGTATCATATACATCTTGCGCAATCATTGCCGCATCATTAAAAATTTTTCTAACTTGTACTATATGGCTCTCAAACCATGGTGAATTATTACACAACCAAACAATATCCGGATGAAAAATTTCATTCAACTCATACAATGCATCAAGATAATAATCAAACTCTACTATCTCCCTTAAATCAAATATATAATCGCAAATACCTTTTAATTGATAATGAAGCGATCCTTGAGATAAAGAATGTCTCTCCATAGTAATAAGGCAAAATTCATATTGTTCCTTCAAGGCTCTCATAACCTCTATCGTATTTCTTTCCACTCCCCCTACTGCCAAAAAAATTGGAAAAACAAATACGAGAGGTTTTTCTTTCTGATATCTAAATTCTCTTAGGCTGACTCTATAAACAGGTTTTTGTCCTTTACGCTGACATAAAATAAATTCATTTTCCAATCGAACTTCTGAATATATAGACAATAAATCAAATACATTCTCTTCGACTTTATAAGATGGCAGCCTCATATATCGTCCTAATCCATTTTTCATAATAGAAGAAATATCCGTTTTGTAATTTAATTCAGAAAAAACGAATACATCCTCCAAGCATTTACATGCTATTTGAGGGAATTCTACATATGACTTTGACACCAGTATATAATCATAAACAGCATTCATTAACGTATATACCACCTGCATCATCTGCCCAGCATCCAATGCCTCTTTTTGAGGTAAATATAAATAAGTCACATATCCTCTCTGTAACTCATCTATATCGGCTATCACTACAGACGATCCCAATACACTTATTTTCTCTTGATATTCTGTGATAAGTTGATTTCTCTGTACTTTATCTACTCCACCAATTCCTATTTGTATCTTTCTTGGTTGACCTCCCGTATATTTGATTTCCCACTTCTTTCTACTATTGAATACAATTTCCTGTTTCCTGCAGAGTTTTATTGCAGCCTGCTTGACAACTTTAATCAGATTTCTTTTTTTCATATTATTAACCTGCATTTTTATGACTAATTTCTCTGTTCCATCTGCAATATTATTAATTATAATCTGAGGATCCTTTGTATGTGTGTAATCTCCGTTCTTCCATGATCCATTTCTTGAATTATGCCATTCTACTACTACGTCTTTCTTTTCACCACTATTCAAAACAAAATAAGCTTCTTTAATTTGCGCATAACACTGATTTTTCAATGGTGAAAAACGTATTTCGTTCACATGCGGTGGCAATTTCTTTTCAATCTGCCATTCATTCCCATCCCAACAAATCCACTTTCTGGATTCCGCCTCGCTATACCCATATCCGGTATCAAAATAAATTTGGGCATAACTCTTCTTCAAATACATATATGTGAAATGTACCAGCTTACTTTTGGTGATTCCTCTGCCCAATGCAATTCTTTGCACACAACCATAATAGAAATAGAATTTAAAAATTCCAGCATAAATAACAGATGCAAATTTTCTGCACCGTCTAAATTTACCATTTTGAGAAATTCTTTCAATAAATCGAGTCGTCTTTTTAGAGACTTTTAAAAATGTCAAAATAGTATAGCCTAAAACTGAACGCTTTGTTTTACTCTTCTGCAAATACTTTTCTAACGCTTCCCTGCAATTCAAAGTATCACAAATACATTTATCTTCTAAATCATCATGCATCTGTTGGAAAACAACCAATTCTTCACCAGAACTTAACTGTCTATCACAGAATTTATCTACATCATCATAGATATGATGATGCATTACAACAATATCTGGATCATAGTAAATCCGCATCCCACATTTTTGTAATCTGTACCCAAGCTCTATATCTTCAAACCCATACTTATCAAAGTCAGTGTTAAAGTAGATATCTACTTTATCAAGTAATTCTCTTGACACGCTTATATTTGAAGTGTAAAAATGTCTAAAATCTATCAACTGATATGGCGGTAGACCAATAAACCCGAACTGTTCACAGCCTACGTTTGTAATATGATACATCAGCTGATTCAACTTAAGGTCCTCATGCCATTCTATCCTGCCTAAAGTTGCAATATACGCTCCATATTTCAAATAGTTTTCATAATGTGCATTAACAAAATCTACTGAAGGAAAAATATCATCACCCGTAAAAATGATTATCTTTCCCGTCGCAACCTTTAACGCTGCATTTCTTGCCTTACTCGCTCCACCTTTTTCATTTCGTATTAATGTGATCGGCAAGTCTACTGCTTGTTCTATTATCGTTGTCGTTTCATCGTCTGATGCATCATCTGAACAAATTATTTCATATTCATATTTTGTGCTTTTATGCACTTCCCGCCAAGTATTTAAAACATCTCCTATTACATCAGCTCGATTGTGAGTAGCAAAAATAACACTTACATCCATATATGTAACTCCTTATATACATCCTGGCCCCCGATGCAACAGAACCGCTAAAAATATGATCCAAGTACTGAACCTTTATATCTTCCTCTTAGATTTTTCCTGACCAAACTAAAAAGCATTTCTCTGCAATTGTAAAGTTCATTTTTATTAGATTCATTGCTGCTTCCTATCTACTATATTTCTACATAAAACTTTATTTATTCTACTACATCTCTTCAGACAATTGCCTTTTTAGAGTTATTTACACTATTCCACATAATTCCTATATTCACACCTACCAATATTTCTTTTTCATCTATATCAAGTGTCAACCCCTGACTCTGCATTCCAGCAGTACTCATACCTGATCTCATTCTCTTATCGGTATTCTTTGAGTCATTACTATTTAGATTATCAAATATCTATACTTGTGAGTATAAAGTTTGCGCTACTTAAGAAGCCCATGAACCCCAGTAGGTTCCGGACTTATCCTACTGCTCCTGAATTATCTACGTTATGCGTAATTCCAGTCGTTTCCCTAAAAGCCTGAAAAAATGTTTCCGCAGATAGTGCATGACAGCGACTTCTGACACCCGCCCCCTGGAAGGCGTCCTCTAGTAACGTATCTGCCCGGGGCGGAACTCTCTGGCAAAACGGATGGAAAAGTTCTGCAGTATCCCCGTTGCAATACAGAACAGTGCCATATGCATCTCAATAGCACGCACCGTTTCCAATACTTTCATGTAAACTTTGGTTTTAATGTACATAATGAATTAGGCGGAACCCATTATACTGTCGTTGTAGAAAATGATAATTCGTCTGCCAACGGTACTGTAATGGTTGTACCTCTTAAATCGGCTGATTCTGAATCCTCAGCTCTGCTGGAAATTCATGAACGGACAGATGTGTATTTGGGGTCAGGAATCGTTATTATGGGACAGGGCAGGGATAAGTACACGATCGCAAAAGTGGATCAAATGCGTACAATTGATAAAATGCGCATACTAAAATCACGTAATTCTAAAAAAGATACTATATATTCATTAGATGCTAATATCAGAAAAGCAATGCTTGATAAGATTGATAAAAAGATTCTGGAATTGTATGTAAAGCATGAAAAAGCAACAAATTGAAAGTTCAAAAGCAGTTGACAAAACCCACTTTTTATTTTATACTAATTACCTATTGAAAGTATTGCGGATTATGTGAAATTATGATATTATTCGTATTGATAATTTCCCGTAACGGGACTAAAAAATGATTTATTAACACGAAAGAGTCTACAGCAATGTAGACTCTTTCGTGTTATCCCTTCTCGTTATAGCAGTTCAACCTCCGCTACCAAAGCCACAACACCTGTGGCACATACCCCTTAAGAAACTTCAACAGGAGTGCCATCTCAAATTCAAGATCATCGAGATAAGCACTCCTTCTTTACTGTGTTTCTTCTTTTTGGCTGCATGAAACTTAATCCTTCATCCATTGCCCTTCAATTTACGAAGATAGTAAACGGTAGATAATGAGTACCTATACAAAACTGGAGCAAACCTGTATGATAG